>SIAA01000002.1 GCA_009692045.1 Phycisphaerales bacterium
GATCGCGCCACCGCTCGTTCCGTAGAAGCCGAGTTGATTGGTATCGACAATCGGGTAGGTGAGTTCACCCGCGGCAGTCATCACACCAACAATGAGGACCATCATGTCCATCATTGTCGCGGTGGCTCCTCGCGGGACGCGGCACCTCCGCGAATCTTGCGAGCGAACAGTCGTCCGGTTTCCTTGACCCGCTTCAGCCAGCGTTTGGCGAAGGCGAACTCGGCTGCCAGAATCGCCAGCCCGCCGATGATCACCACCAGCCCCGGTCCGGGCGTGACCAGCATCACCACACCCAGCGCCAGCACCGTGCCACCGATGATGGCGACGATCACCTTCTTCGCAGTTCGATAGACCTGTTCGCCGACTCCAGACATCGTCCGAGGATTATCTCCGCAAGTCGGTCGCTGCGCTCAGCACCGCCTAGACTAGGCCTATGGATTTGTTCACTCCGGTACATCTGGGGCAACTTGAACTTCGGAATCGCATCGTCATGGCGCCCATGACTCGCTGCCGCGCCTCGCAGCCGGGCAACATCCCCAGCGCGATCAATGCTCAGTATTACCAACAGCGCGCCGGTGCGGGATTGATTCTCAGCGAGGGTACGCAGGTGAGTGACCTTGCCCGCGGCTATCTGTGGACTCCGGGTATTCACTCCAAGGAACAGGTCACTGGTTGGCGCAAGGTCACGCGCGCAGTTCACGCCGCCGGAGGCTCGATCGCGTGTCAGCTCTGGCACTGCGGGCGCATCTCTCACTCGTCACTGCGCGCGCTTGGCGAGGCGCCGGTGGGGCCGAGCACGAAGCAGTCCACCTCGACTTGTTTCGCCCTCGATGATGGGGGAAACCCGGGGCGCGTTCTCTGTCAGCAGCCACGGGCGCTGACCACCCTCGAGTGCCGCGGCATCATTCAGGAGTTCGCAGATGCGGCTCGCCATGCCAAGCGGGCTGGTTTTGATGGCGTTCAAATTCACGGCGCCAACGGATATCTGTTCGATCAGTTTCTGCACTCAATCGTCAATGACCGCAGGGATGAGTACGGCGGAAGCATCGGCAATCGATCGCGCCTATTAGTAGAAGCAGCAGAGGTTGCGGTAGAGGTCTGGGGACGCGGATTGGTCGGCGTTCGGCTCTCTCCTCAGGGAAGTTTCAATGACATGGGCAACGACCCGACCTGGAAACAGCAACACTTGCATCTAGCGAAGGCTCTTGGCGCCGCTGGAGTTGCCTATCTCGATCTGTTCAATCAGGGTTGGGCCTATGGCGCTCCCAGCTGGGATGAGAGTTTCGCGCGGGAAATGCGCGAAGCATTTGGTGGCGCCACGATGCTCTCCGGTGGATTGACGAGCGAGCAGGGGACCAAGTTGATCTCCACCGGTGTGTGCGACATGGTGGTGTTCGGCCGCGTCTTCATCTCGAATCCCGACTTGGTGGAGAGGTTCCGATTGGGAGCGCCTCTGGCCGAAGCGAATCAGGCAACGTTTTACGGTGGTGGCGCCGAGGGCTACACCGATTACCCGAGCAAGTTCCCGCCCAAGCGTGAAGTTCGCTCGTGAGAGGGCGGGTCAGCGCGGGGGCTATCGCGCGGGCAGTTCGGGTAAGGCCAGGTGATTATCGCGTGGGCGCCGTAGTCGGAGCGCGATCAGTCGGTTTCAGGATGGGAGCACTCTGCGGCAGCGGCGGGGGAGTCTTGCCCTGTTCCCGCAGCAAGCCATCTATCAGCGCGGCGCGCTCACTCATCGGCATGGATGGGCTCAAGTCGTTGAAACGGAGCACCCCCTTGCTGTCGATGATGGCGAGATGAGGGATTCCGGTCACATCGTAAGCAGGGTTGAACACCGGTTGCTTGGTGAACACCACCGGCCAAACAATGCCCACTTCACCCATGAATCCTTCCATGAGTTGCTGTTCCTTCGCCGCATCGTCCTTGCAATCGATGACGGGCTTGCCGCGCGGATGATGTCGGCCCTGCAGGCTCGTCACACCAAGCAGCACCACGTCTTCGGGCGAGTAACGCGTCACAAGCTCTTTCAACTTGGGGATGCTGGCGAGGCAGGGGCCGCACCAAGTAGCCCAGAAGTCGAGGACCACGATCTTTCCGTGCAGTTGCGAGAGCGAAGTCAGTTCCATCGGGCCGCTCGGTCCACGCGCCCAGGTGATCTCCAGCGCTGGCGCAGTGTTGTTGAGAAGCGTGCCCTTCATTACAGCACTGTCGATCATCGCCATCGAGCGCTCCAGTCTCTCGATCGCCGCCGCGTCTTGAGCCGCGCGCGCGACCTCGAGAGCCTCGGTGGTGATTCCCAGCAGTTTCAACCGCAATTCCTCGCGCGGGGCAGCATCGACGCTGGGCCCGAGGCCAAGCACCATCTTCATGTAGTTGCCGATGCCGGAGGAACCTGCGATTGTTGGCTTGAAGTGACCGGCGACAGCAAGTACTGCCTCCAAGTGCTGGTTCAGAAGCACCGCCGGAGTGCGCTGGAATGCCTGCACAAATGTCACGGTGCCCCGCAGGTCGATCCAATCGGATAGTGCTGGGCTGCTCAGAATCTGTCCGCCGAACTCCGCTACCGCCGCGGCTTGGCTAACTCGAGGCGATGTGTCGCGCAGGCAGATCATCGCGTCTATGGACTCGGTGCCGCCCGCCGCCGCAAACTTGGTGAGAAGCTCGCGGATCTCGGCGGCCTTCGCCATAGGGAAGTTTTCGCGAAACATGATGAGCTGCCCCAGAGAGAGTGAGGTGGGAGAGATGTTGGCCATCTCCTGAGTCTTCATTTCGTCCACCTTGGTGCGCAACTGAGCGAAGGACTCCATCATGGCAGCGCGATCATCACTCGGCGCGGGCGAGTTGGCCTTGCTGAAGGCGCTGATGCGGTCTGCGATCTCGGTCAGTTGCGCATCAGTGGTTGCCGCAGCTTGGGCCCAGGCAACGGCCGGGGCGGCGGTGGCGGCTCCAGAGCAAGTGGGATCGAACTGGCTAAAAGCCAGCGTGGCCAAGCCCAAAACCAGACCGCTGAGGGGAGGAAAGTGGCTCATGATGCTGAAAGTCTACCGCGAGTCATGATAGATTCGCCGGGCTCGGAGAACCCATTGGCAGCACCAGCACAGAGCAAGACGACGGACACCACTCGGATCATCTATTCCATGATCGGGGTGAGCAGGCAAATCGAGAAGCGTCAGGTTCTCAAGGACATCTCGCTCTCGTTCTATTACGGCGCCAAGATCGGCGTGCTGGGGTTGAACGGCTCCGGCAAGTCCACGCTTCTTCGCATCATGGCGGGTATCGACACTGAGTATGAGGGACGCATCGAGCGCGCGCAGGGATATTCGGTGGGGTACCTAGAGCAGGAGCCGCTTCGCAACGAAACGCGCACAGTGTTGGAGGTTGTTCGCGAGGGTGCGGCGGCCTCCTTCACGCTCCTGCGCGAGTTTGACGAGGTGAGTGAGAAACTCGGCGGCGACCTGTCACCGCAACAGATGGAGAAACTGTTGGCGCGTCAGGGCGAGCTGCAGGAAAAAATCGATGCCGCTGATGCTTGGTCGGTCGACAGCCAGCTCGAGCAGGCCATGGATGCACTGCGCTGCCCAGCCGGCGACATGCCTCTCAACATGGTGAGCGGTGGCGAGAAAAGGCGGGTGGCGTTGACGCGGCTGCTACTGCAGAAGCCGGCGATCCTGCTCCTCGATGAGCCGACGAATCACCTCGACGCGGAGAGCGTCTCATGGCTGGAGCATCACTTGGCTCAGTATGAGGGCACGGTCATCGCGGTCACTCATGATCGATACTTCCTGGACAATGTTGCAGGATGGATTCTCGAACTAGACCGCGGTGTGGGCTTTCCTTACAAGGGCAACTACACCGGATGGTTGCAGCAAAAACACCGGCGCTTGCAGGTAGAGGAGAAGCAGGAGTCGGTGCGCCAGAAAACTCTGGCGCGCGAACTCGAGTGGATTCGCCAAGGGCAGAAGGGGCGGCAGGCCAAGAGTAAGGCGCGCATCTCCAACTACGAGAGGATGGTCACCGATGACTCGGTGCGAGCCGCCGCCAAGGAGATTGAAATCTTCATTGCACCCGGGCCGCGCCTGGGAAACATCGTCATAGATGCCAAGAGTGTCACCAAGGCATTCGGCGACAACATCCTGCTGGATAAAGCCTCTTTCAGCATTCCGCCCGGCGCCATCGTGGGCATCATCGGCCCCAACGGCGCGGGCAAGACAACACTATTCAGGATGATCCTCGGTCGTGAGAAACCCGATGGTGGAGAGTTCCGCGTGGGCGACACCGTCACCCTAGGTTATGTGGAACAGGGTCGAGACAGCCTTCCTGCGGGTAAGTCGATCTGGGAGTCGATCAGCGATGGAGCGGTGGACATCAAACTGGGGCCGGTCACGGTGAACTCGCGCGCCTATGTGGCGCGATTCGGATTCACCGGCGCCGAGCAGCAGCGCAGCGTCGAAACTCTCTCTGGTGGAGAGCGCAATCGCGTGCACCTTGCCCGCATGCTTCGTCAGGGCGCCAATGTGATTCTGCTGGACGAGCCCACCAATGATCTCGATGTGAACACGCTGCGTGCCCTCGAGGAAGCTATTGAGAACTTCGTGGGCACAGTGGTAATCATCAGCCATGATCGGTGGTTCCTCGATCGCCTTGCCACCCACATCATTGCCTTCGAGGGCGAGAGCCAGGTTGCCTTCTTCACCGGCAACTGGACTGAGTACGACGAAGATCGCCACAAGCGCCTGGGCGCCGAGGCGACTCCGCATCGACTCAAGTATCGCAAGCTGACGCGGGCGTAGGGAGCGATCCACTTGTTTCGGTGGGCTAGACTGCGGGCATGAAACCCCCAGAAGTAACGGTTATCGCGGGCATTCCCGCCCAGAACACCGCGCTGTACTGGGCCATCCGCTTCAGCGCCGGCGACCCCGCCGCGTTCATCGACTTCGGAACTGGGGGAGTTGTCTCGGTCCCGAGCAGGGGGAGCAACACTAGTGTCTGCGCTGTTGCGCGAACTCGGCGCATCCTCATCGTCCGTGACATCGAGATGGAGAGAGCGCGGCGGAGCGCGCGTGTCGACTCTGTTCACAGTCCGAGTGAGTTCACTCCAGATGGAGGCTTCGCCAGTGATCGGGAGACGGCGACCGCGCAGGCGCTTGCCGAGTGTCTGCGCCGGGCGGACGTAAAGGCGGTGCGCGCCGATCGAACGCTGGCTCTGGTGTACGCCGAGCAACTTCGGCTCAGCGGTATCGCGATCACATACGACGCGGACCTCGCTGTCGCGGGTCGCCGCTGCAAGGATGAGCAGGAGATCGCCTGGCTAGGTGAGGCGCAGGCGGCGACCGAACGCGCCATTCGCATGGCGTGTGAGACGGTTGCCCGCGCACAGGCGCAGGGCGATGGCGTGCTGCTTGCGGGCTCAGAACCGCTGAATTGTGAGCTTCTGCGCCGCCGCATTGACCTGCAACTTCTCGCCGAGGGGTATGACAATCCGGTTTGCATCGTCGCCAGCGGCCCGCGCGGAGCGGACTGCCACGACCGAGGCAGCGGTGTGATCCGCACGGGCGAACCAGTCATCATCGATGTCTTCCCTCTCAATCGCACCACGCTCTACAGCGGTGATTGCACTCGATGCGTGGTTCACGGTGCCGTACCTGATCAAGTGTGTCGCATGCATGCGGCCGTGCTGGCCGCCAAGCGCGCCGCGATCGCGGCAACCAGGGCCGGTGTGACCGGCGAATCGATCCACGCGGTGACAGCCGCAGAGATAACTCGCGCTGGGTATCAGATGGGGATGCCGCCCAAAGATGCTCCCGACTCGTGGTGCGGAATGGTGCACGGCACCGGTCATGGCATCGGTCTCAGCGTCCATGAGCAACCGCTCTTGGATAAGGGCGGCCCCGCGTTAGTCGAAGGCGATGCCATCACCATTGAGCCCGGGCTCTACTGCAAGGCGATCGGGGGAATCCGCATTGAGGACATGGTGATCGTCACCAAGTCAGGCTGCGTGAACCTCAATACCTTGCCGGAAAGCCTTGAGTGGTGCTGAAAAGCGTCGACTCGTTGACCAAGTAGAGCGTCAGTCGGCCGCATCTTCGGCCGCTCCCGAATCAGCATCTGCCTTGGGTAGTTTGGGCTTGCGAACTGGAGCCTCGGCCGCCTCGCGCTCCGCCAGACGGCACACATCCGCAAGCACCTGGTGCAGAGCCTCATGGTCGGGGACTGAATCCAAGAAGGCAAGGACCGCATCAACCTGACGGCTCGCCTCAAGGCCTGTATCGAGCATTCCGATCGCGGCATCACCAAGTTCGCGCATTGATCGCACGAACCACTTCATATCCGGCGCCTCGGGCTTCTTAGGAGGATCGATTCGCGTGCGCACGGTGATCTCGCCGATGGACACGATGGGAGTCAGTCTTAGAAGTGTCATGGGTTCGCGGCACATGACCGCGACGGGAATCTCTCGTGCCAAGGCACTCAGGCGCAATCGCCTAGCATCAGCTCCAACTAGGGGAGGCTCGAGCAGGTAGCAGCCGGACTCAATCTTCATCTCTTCTGTAACGCCCGACGACATCACCACAACCTTCTTCCGAGCGTCGAGGGCGAGCTGGATGCGCTGGCGCCGCGCTTCCTGCAGGGGTAGAGCAATGCGGGCGATGAGCCCGAACTGCCCATCGGCATGAGCCAACTGAATCCCGCGCATTGCCAGCCGCTCTGCCTCAAACCACTCACTGGACTTCAGTGATGCCGAGGCGGATTCCAGCAGGCTCTCTACACGGGTGTTCTTCACTGTCAATGTCATACCTTCCTCAAGGGGCGCGCGGCCCGTTTGTCATCAGATCGATGCTGCTCCAGAGCGCGACCGTGTACTCCTCCATTGCTTTGCTCCAAGAACAGGCTCAGGCGTTTGATGCCAGCCAGATGAGGATAGTCAGCCATCAAGGACGCCAACTTGTCAGGCATGCTGCCGCCGCGGGCGCGGAACAGCCGCTTGTAGGCATCCTTCATACCGTCAAGTTCAGCCTCGTTCATGCCCGCCCGACTCATGGCGATGTGATTGAATCCGCGCACCGCAGCGGGGGCGCCCTCAACCAGCATGAAGGGAGGAACATCTTTGCTGACTCGGGACATGGCTCCAATGAAAGCGCAATATCCGATACGAGCGAAGTGATGCACGCCGGCCGCGCCACCGATGTTGGCATAGTCCTCGACATGAACATGACCGGCGAGCATGGCGTTGTTGGCCATGATGGTGTGATTGCCAATCTTGCAATCATGGGCGATATGAACATTGGCCATGAAGAGATTGTGCGAACCGATGCTGGTGATGCCGCCGCCGTTTCCCGTGCCGCGGTGAATAGTTGAGTGCTCGCGGACCTGGTTGTAGTCGCCCATCTCCAGCCAAGTTGGTTCACCATGCCACTTGAGGTCCTGGGGATCCCCTCCCACCACGCAGAATGGATGCAGTGTGTTGCCCCTGCCGACTCGAGTAAGGCCCGTGATGTGACAGTGGGGCCGTAGCACCGTGTCATCCCCGATGGTGACGCGGGGGCCGATTACGCAATAGGCACCAACGATGGCGCTGCTAGCCAGCTCGGCGGTGGGATCAACTATTGCTGTGGGGTGGATGTGTGCCAATGGACCTCAGGACGCGGAATCCAACTCGGCGTCGACCAACATGAATCGGATGAGAGCTTCGGCCGCTAGTTTGCCTCCGACCGAGGCTTTGCATTGTACGGCAGCGCTGCGCGCACTCGCCCTCAATGTCTCAGCCTCGAGTACCAGAGTGTCGCCGGGGGTGACTGCCCGACGCAACTTTACCTTGTCGAGGCTGAGCAAAATGGCGATTTTCCCCGTGTGCTCTAGGGTTTGACTGAGGAGGAGCCCGCCCAACTGCCCCATCGCTTCCACGATGAGTACCCCAGGCATGATCGGGGTGCCGGGGTAGTGGCCCACGAAAAATGGCTCGTTGATGGTGACATTCTTTATGCCCATGGCGTAGCGGTCGCCATCGAGCTCGATCACCTTGTCGACCAAGAGCATGGGATAGCGATGGGGGAGTACCCGCTGAATGGCGCGGGCATCCATGACGCGACCTTGGGCGATGCGATTGGAGACAGTCTGCACTCGCATCTGCTCCCGCATGCGCATGGCCATGCGGCGATTCAATCCATGCCCCGAGCGATGGGCCAGCACACGACACTGAATGAAGCAACCGGTCAGGTAGAGATCGCCAATGACATCAAGCACCTTGTGACGCACCGGTTCGTTGTCGAAGCGATACTGATTGTCAATGGGGCCGTCCTCGCCGATCACCAGCACTTCTCGGGGCGTTAGATGGCGGCAAAGCCCGGCGTTCCACAGAGCTTCAGCCTCCTCGCGCAGGCTGTAGGTACGAGCCGGGGCGACTTCGGTCAGATAGTCACTCTTGCCCAGCTCGAAGCTCCAAGTCTGCTTGCCGATGCGATGGTCGTTCTCGCGGTAGTCGAGATCGAATACCACATGCATGCCCTCGCCCTCGTGAGGGAAAGCGGCAATCATGGAGTCTTCCTCCTGGATCACGATGGGCTCGCGCAGCCGGAACACTTTCCGTTCGGCATCCTGGGGCGAGGTGCCTACTTCGACGATGGCATCGGTGAAGGGTTGAGCACTGCCATCTCCACAGGGCAGTTCTGGTCCGCGCAAACGGATGATGGCGTTGTCGATTCCCATCCCCGAGAGCGCACTCATGCAGTGCTCAATGGTGTCGATGGTGGTATCGCCCGACTTGAGAGTCGTGCGCCGAGGCCGCGGTACTACATTGCTCGCCAGCGCCGGAATGGCCACGGGCGGATCAACATCAATTCTCTCGAAGACAATTCCTGAGTCCGGGGCGGCGGGGCAGAAAATCGCCTCCGCCTCCTGACCAAAGAGAAGTCCCTTGCCCTTGACGGTCACGCTGGCCGTGAGAGTTCTCTGCCGCTTGGAATCGGGAATGAGAGGATTGGGGCGGGACTCTGCCATCGATCAGGATGAGGTCACTTGGGGAGGGTTATTCACCAGTTTCTTGAGAGCACCGGCAAGGGGCGCGAGTGTACGAATTGCCACAATTTCGCGCAATGCCGTCCGCGCCTCCTGGGCCGGAATGCCAATGAAAGTTGCCCCAGCAGGCACATTGGTCCATAAGGCGCATTTGGCTCCGAGCCGGGCGCCGTCACCTACGGTTACGTGATCTCGAATGCCACTCTGCCCGCCGATGCGAACACCATCGCCGATGGTGACACTGCCAGCAATGGCTGTCTGCCCGGCTATCACGCAGTTGCGGCCGATGCGGGTGTTGTGTCCGACTTGGCAGAGGTTGTCAATCTTGGAGCCGACACCGACGACGGTTGATCCGAACTTGGCGCGATCAACGCAAGTGGCGGCGCCGATCTCCACTCCATCATGCAGATGGACATTCCCGAGGTGGGGGATGCGTCGCAGCGATTTGCCATCGGAGCTGGGTCGATAGCCGAATCCGTCGCTGCCGATGATGGCACCGGGGTGCAGGATCACATCGCACCCGAGCAGGCATCTTTCGCGCACAACTGCACCGGCGTGCAGGACGCAGCGCTCGCCGATCACAGCATGATCTCCTACGAAGCAACCGGCATGAAGCACGCATCCTGCGCCGATGCGAGCGTGGGCGAGCACCGTGGCATTGGGGCCGATGCGAGCGGTAGCGTGAACTTGCGCCGATTCATCGCACCAGGCGCGGGGGTGAGTTCCGATTGCCGGAAGCACCGGCTCGGGGGCGAAGAACTCCAGCACGGAAATGAGAGCCAGTTGGGCATCGGGCACTTCAATGAGGGCCCGCTCGGCGGGATCGTGGCCGCTGACAACGAGCCCTTTGGTTACCAACGCAACCAGAGCGCGTGACTGCCCGAACCGGCGGGCGTGAGCCTTATCCGCAATGAAAGTGAGTTGAGTGCACGCGGCAGAATCCAGCGAATCGACCCCGTCTATCCGGAGATCGCCTCGGCCCTTCAGTGATCCGCCGAGCCGCTCAGCGAGTTCAGCCGAAGTGGCAGAGCGACCATCGGTCATGGAGCTCTGGTCGACTTGAAATCGGCGTTCGCCTGCTGGATCACCAGATCCGTGACGTCAAGCGCTGTGTTGCTGTAAAGCATTCTCCGGCCGTTGATCTGGGAGAGAGTGCCCTGGAAGTCGGCAGGTTCGATCGCGGGAATGGTGTCGTCGATGAAGATGACATCAATCTTGAGTTGAGCGCCGATAGTGGCGGATGCTGTCTTGATGGAGGTATAGGCCTCGCGGGTGGCGTTGGCGCGCTCGGACTCCATCTTGAGTTGCACAAAGCCCTGCAGAGCGTTCAGTTCTCCGGCCTTCTCAACGGCTCGCTTGCTGGCATCGGTGTAGGCGTCGGTCCCGGGACGAAAACTGTCGAGTTCATCCTGCAGACCAACGAGTTCCTCCTTCGCTGCCTCAACCCGTGCCATCAATCCGGAGCGAATCTCCTCTTGGCGGGCGATGGCGGCCTTGAGACTGTCCAGTCCGTTATATATTTTTTCCAAGTCTACGCAGGCGATAACAGCGGGCCTGTCCGGAGCCACGGCGGCGTAAAGTGCCGCAACTACCACGGCGAACGAGAGAAAGTGGATTGGGGATAGGCGTCGCATGTGCTTAGGGTTTGGTGGTATTGGGTGCAGTGGTATTGGGCGTGCTGGCGCTGGGTGCGGTGGCGCCAGATTGCTGCGAACCCGTGCGCGCGTTATTCATGCGCAGGATCAGCTCATCGGAAACATCGTCTTTCTTGGCGCAGTAGAGCAGGCGTCGACGCATGATCTGTTCGGTGATCTGCTGAGAAACGGGCTGCTGGGAGCGGGGGTCGGCGCGGAAGTCAGCCAATCCGTCGTTTACCACCACATAGTCGTATCCCTGTGACTCAGCGAGCCGACCTGCCTCGGCAACGATGTTGCGGAACAACCCTTCCCAGCGCAAGGCATACTCGCGATCCCACTGAGTTCGTTGCAGTGTGAACCACTCCTTGAGACGCAACTGCTCCAAAGCGAGTTCATCGCGGCGAGCCTGCCGCGCTGTGGGTTCTTTCAGGGTGTCCGCCTCCTTGGCGCGCGCCTGCAGGTCCTCACTGCGTCTCTTGAACTCATCCTCGACGCGGCCGAGCATGGCCTGCATGGAAGCCTCCATCTCGGCGCGCTCCACCAACTTGTCGAGCATCTTCAGGAGGTCGATCGATGCCATCGCGGCGGGCTGGACTGCCGTTCGAACCGCAGCAAAGGCGAGGCTCCCCACCACAAGAACCAGACCGGCAAGGAGCAGACTGACAAACGAGAAGCGGCGAGAGTGCATCAGATGTTTCTCCACATCGGGAAGTGTACGCGCAGGCGGAAACGCCGGATCAGAAGGGCAGTTCCGCATTGAAGGAGAACACCTGCGTCTGATCGGTCTCTTGCTTCATAATCGGCACAGCAAAGTCGAAGGCAAGAGGGACCGGGCCGAGTTGGGGAATGTAAAGCCGTAGCCCGGTTCCCAGGGAAGCACGATACTGATCGAAACCGACGGTATTGGTGACCGTGCCGGTGTCGCAGAAGAACACCATGCTGATGAACTTGTCGAACACGGGAATTTCGTATTGCGTGCCCACGTTTATCTTCCACTGGCCGCCGATGGGATCGCCGTCAGGTGTTCCCGCCGAGTTGACAGTCGGGGTGCCGTCCATGGTCTCGGCACTGAGAGGAGAGATGCTATGGAACTGGAATCCCCGAAGCGAGCGGCCGCCTAGGTAGTAGCGTTCGAACACCGGAGCGGAGTCGCTGAAGATGTAGCCCACATCCGCGCTCAATCGGAGGACGGACTTGCGACCGAAGAAGTCCTCATCGAGAGTGAAGAAGGTGGTGTAACCAGCCTCGACGGCGGGATAGTGATAGTCCCCACCCATCGCTCCGAAGTATGAGGTGCCAAGGGTGACTCTCGATCCTGAGGACGGTCGGAAGTTATTGTCGGTCGTAGTTCTCGTGACATTCAACCCGACGGAGTTGATGAATGAGGGACCGCGCTGCTCGTACATCTCAATGGGGGTGGAGGGATCAAAGTTGTCGAGCTGCACGCTCTGCAGACTGAGTCGGGTACCGCCTGCCCAAACATCACCGAATGACTTGCCCAGCCCGAAGATTCCGGCGAGACGATCTTCGTTGTAGTCGGGGTAGATGCGCTGACGGTAAAAACTGCTGGCGCTTCCTGAGAACTCGGAGTCGAATAGATGGGGATCGGCCACGCTGACCGAGTAGGTGCTCAAATCGATTCCGGGTGCCACGGAGAGATTGAAACTCTGCCCCGCGCCTCGGAAGGCTCGGCCGGTAAGAAACTCCTGCATGGTGCGCGGATAGTCAGCGATGTCGAAGTTGTGCTGTTGCAGCGAGACTTCGCCAAAGAACCCGCTGTCGGTGCCGGCGCCGATTCCAAAGTTCACCGAGCCGGTGTTCTTCTCTTTCACTTCCACCAGTACATCGCGAGTGCCCTCCTCGGCATCGGGCTGCTGGAGCGTGACGCGGACATCATTGAAAAGGCGGGTCCCCTGCAGGCGTTCCTTGGCGAGGACCATCTCGCGCGCGTCGATGGTGCGGCCAGGAAGAATACGCACGAGCCGTCTCACCACATTGTCCTTGGTTAGGGAGTTGCCCTGAATGCGCACGATTCCCGCTATCGATGACCCACCCTCCATGATGCTGATGATCATGTCCACTTCGGGCGCCTCGCCGATGCGAACATAGGTGTTACCCAGTTGGACTTCCGCGTATCCCATGGACTGATAAGAGGCCCGAATAGAGTCGACACTCTTCTGCACCAGATCCTGCGTGAAGGGGTCGCCCGGGCGAATGACCAGCAGGGCCTTGATCTGCTCCGTGGAAAACAGTCCAGTTTCCTTGCGATCAACTCCACTGCCCTCGATCATCACCGAGCGCAGGTAATAGAGACGACCCTCCTCGATGACAAAGACGACCTTGGCCTCTTTGCCATCGGCGCTGATCTCTATCCGGTGACCCACGCGCACATCCATGTAGCCGCGATCCTTATAAAAGCGATCAAGTGTCGAGACATCGTCCACCAGCACTTCTTCGTCGAGCTGCCCCTTCTGGAAGATGAACACCCACGGCTTGGTTTTTATCTGCGCCCCCAAGTGCGTGCTCTCGAAGGCGTTCACTCCCACGAACTCGATGTCGCGGATACGAACCCGCGGGCCCTCGATGATTCGGAAAATCAGAATGCCGGTGTCCACAAGGCGCGTCTCATCGACCTTGACCTCGACCAGGTAGTGGCCGCGGCTGCGGTACTGGTCCTTGATCTTGAAGACGGCGCGCTCCAGCAGAAAGTCGTCTCGGGGGCCGCCCGGGTAGAGGGCGATCACTCCTCGCAGTTCCTGATCGCTGATCGACTTGTTTCCCACCACTTGGATGTCTTGCACAATGGGCTGCTCGACGAAGATGTAACTCACCTTGACGGTGCCATCGAGCAGAAGTTCGGCATCGGCAGTTACGGAGTCGAAGTGGCCCAGTCGATAGAGCGTCGTCACATCGTCGCGCACCGCGGAGGCATCGAAGGGCTGCCCGGCCGCGACGCGCAGATTGTTGCGAATCTCCTGCTCCGTCACAACCCCTAGACCGCGCAGCTCAACAGATGCCACCGGTCGATCTGCCAGAGATTCATCGTCGAGATTCGAGGTGGCCGATGCCAACGTACTCCCCGCCACCGCGAGTGGAGTGAGCAATGCCAAGAGAATAGCGATCCAGGCCTGCGCCTTCTGGATCGTGGGTTGCATCGGAGGAGGATACTTGCCGCTAGGTTGCCTCGCCACCATTCGAGAGCATGCGTTACCCTTACGTTTATGGGCGCGGTGCGCGCTATCAAGGCATTCACACTCTCGGAAATCGCAGCGCGCATCGGAGCCGAGCTTCGCGGCGATGGCTCGCGACGAGTTTGGGGAGTGGGCGCCATTGATACGGCAACTGGAGAGGAACTCACCTTTCTCGCCAACCCCAAGTACCGGCACCATCTTGCTACAACCAAGGCTGCAGCCGTCATTGCCGGCCAGGGCACCGAGGTCGGTCCGGGTGTGGCGCTGCTCGAGTGTGCTGATCCATACCTCGCCTTCCGGGAGGCGATGGTGATGCTCTATGGCTTCCGCCAGCATCATCCGCTGGTCCCATCCGCAGGGAGCGGTGGTGAATCCGATGCCGGCGCGGGCTTCGCGAGGGCGAATCCGAGGGCGACCGAGATTTCTTCCCGCGCCAGTGTGCATTCATCCGCGGTGATCGGTGACGGTTGCATCATTTACCCCTTTGCCGTGGTTGAGGCGGGCGCCTCGATTGGCGCGAACTGCGTGATCTACCCCCACGCCTTCGTGGGCCGCGATTGCTACCTCGGTGCATCATGCGTGATCTATGCCAATGTGTCTCTCTATGAGGGCTGCACCCTGGGTGATCGAGTGGTGATTCAATCAGGCACCGTCATCGGCTGTGATGGATATGGATTCGCCACCAGTGGTGGTGCTCATGCGCGCATCCCTCAGGTGGGGAGTGTCAGTATTGAGAGCGATGTTGATATCGGCTCCTGCTGCGTGATCTCGCGGGCGGCAATCGGTGAGACGCGCATCGGCGAGGGCACCAAGATCGCTGACCTTGTGGCGGTGGGACACGGCACGACGATCGGTAAGCACTGCCTAATCGTCAGTCTTGTGGGCATCAGCGGCTCGGTGCGGATCGGTAACTATGTCGTGATTGGAGGACAGACCGGCATCACTGGTCATCTCAAGATTGGTGACGGGGCACAGATCGCCGGCAAGACAGCGGTGGTGACGGATATTCCTGCAGGGATGAAAGTGGCGGGCATCCCCGGAGTCGATCACGACCTTGCCAAACGAAATGCCTTTGCCGGCCTCAATCTCTACGAGCTCTCCAAGCGGGTGAAGCAAATGGAAAGACAGCTGGCGCAGTTACTGAAGAACGAATCCCCTGAACAACCATGAGTACCACTTCAACATCGGCTCTGATGCATACGCCATTTCACGCCCTCCACTTGGAACACGGCGGCCGCATGGTCGGCTATGCCGGATGGGATATGCCTCTCACCTACGGGTCGATCATTGAGGAGCACCATCAGGTGCGGCGCAGCGGTGGGTTCTTCGATGTCTCGCACATGGGGCGCGTTCGTTTCACCGGGCGGCATGCGCGCCGATTCCTCGACCGGGTGTGCACTCGGCAGATTCTGGGAATGGAGGTTGGGCAGTGCCGTTACTCCCTGGTGTGCAACGAGCAGGGTGGCTGCCACGATGATGTCCTCATCTACTGCTACGACGAGGATGATTACCTCGTGGTGTGCAATGCGGCGAATCGCGAGAAGTTGCTGCGACACTTTGAGGCATCGCGAGGCGATCTGGCCTTCAAGATGGATGACCAGACGGTCTCGACCGCCATGGTGGCGCTGCAAGGACCAAAGGTGATGGAGCTGATAGGAAACTTCAGTCGCGAGATTCCCAGCCTCAAGCGCTACCGCTTCACGCAGAAGAACATGCTGGTGGTGAAGCTGACCGTTTCCAGAACGGGTTACACCGGTGAAGATGGGGTGGAGATCATTCTTGGATCAACCATGGCGCGGACGGCGATGAACATGTTTCTCAAGGATGTAAAGAGCGCGACCGCGATCATCAAGCCCACGGGGCTGGGTGCGCGCGACTCTCTTCGGCTAGAGGCTGGAATGCCCCTGTATGGGCACGAGATCGATGAGCAAACTGATCCTCTGACGGCTGGATTGGCCTTCGGCGTGAAGCTCAACAAGGGAGACGACGACGAACGCGCTGGGCGCTTCATCGGTCAGGAGGCGTTGCAGGCGATCGCTCAGGCGGGGCTGAAGCGCAAGTTGGTGGGTCTGAAGCTGGAGGGTCGTCGCAGTGCGCGTCAGGGAATGCCCGTGACCAAGAGCGGCTCGCAACTTGGCGTGATCACCAGCGGCTGCCTAAGTCCGACTCTCGATTGCGCGATCGCCATGGCCTTCGTTCCAGTTGAGAACGCCGAAGTAGGCACGGCAGTAGAAGTAGACCTCGGCCGCGGATCGGTGGCCGCGCAGGTCGTCCCCATGCCGTTTTACAAAGCCCCCGCTCCGTAAGAACTCGGGTTTCAGTTCTGCTCGGGCTTGCGGCTCGGGCGCGGCGGCTGTGACTCAGCGTGGCTATCTCGGAAAAAGCGAGAGGGCTTCTCACACTCCATCTGACTGGCAAGGCGGCGCAGCGCCTCGACCTCGATCTGGCGCACACGCTCGCGCGTCAATCCCACGAGTTCGCCAATCTGCTTCAGAGTGAGGGGCTCGTGCCCATTCAGGCCGTATCGAAGCCTAAGTACCCTGGCATCTCGCTCGTCGATTGTGTCGAGCAACTTCAGAATGAGCGTCAGGGACTCATGACTCACGGTAGCCGCCTCTGGGCTACCAGTGCGCGAGTCGGGAACCAGATCACCGACATCAACGGCGTTGCCATCCTCGCCAGTGGGTGCTTGGTTGGGGGAGTGATAGGCCTTGACGGCGCGCAGCACTATCTCCAGTTTCTTCACCGGAAGCTTCATCACTTTGGAAAGCTCCTGCAGACTTGGTGGTCTCCCTAGTTCCTCTTCGAGTTTGCGATTGGCCTCCTTCCACCGTGAGATCAGATCGACCATGTAAGCGGGGATGTGAATGGGCTGCACGGCATTGATCAGTGTGCGCTTGATCGCCTGCTTGATCCACCAGGATGCGTAGGTCGAGAAGCGAGCGCCCTGGGCGGGATCGAATCCCTCGACGGCCCGAATGAGGCCGATGTTTCCCTCTTCGATCAGATCAGCGAGCTGCATGCCCCGGTAGGCATAGTTCTTGGAAATCGAAACCACCAGCCGCAGGTTGGCGCGGATCATTCGATCCTTCGAACTCGGGCAACTGTCGTTGATCACCTTCCAAGCAAGCGACTTCTCCTCCTCTGGTGTCAGGAGTGGAGTCTCGTTTGCTTCTCGAAGGTAAAGCTGGATTTCGGTTTGAACTTGAGCCTTGGACATCAGTTCCTCTGAACAAAGAACTAGCGGGAGGAACCCGGACTCAGCATCCTAGTTCGGAGGGTCCTGCTCTTGGCAAGCACAATCTGACAAAATGTCTCCAAGTTTTGTAATTGTGAATCGACCGTGGACACAACCCCCAAGAGATAGGTGTTTGGGGCTTGCTAAGATCAATGCGATGGGCAGCGTGGATATTTCCGCAATTCTCAAGGACTGGCCCTCCGAGCCCGGTCGGGTACAGGTTCGAGTAGTGCAAACCGAGGAAGGTCGGAGCATCCTGCAGGTGCGCCTAGAGATGGGCATCATCCAGATGGAGAGAGATGGTCGGCCAGATGGGAGGGTTGGGTTCGATGCAGTTTTGCAGCTTCGCGATGCCGCCCAAGCGGAGCCGCTCTCAGCAGAAGCATGCGCTGCCATCAGGGAGGAGGCCAATCAGTTTCACCAGCGTGCGGTCGCGCTGGTGGCTGTAGAGGACTTCGCGCGGTCGGTGGCCGACAGCCGGCACGCTATGGAGGCGGCGGTGCTGATGCGCGACAAAGCGCAGCGACCCGAGGATCGCGCCGCTGGTGCCGCTCCGATTCCCGCCCTCATCGTGCTGCGAAGTCGCGCGGAAGCCTCAGGCGCCCTGCGAGTTCGCGACACGCGGACAGCAATCGCTGCGATCGACGCAGGGCTGATCGAGTTGCGCTCGGTGTTTCATGATCGCGGCGGACTGGCGGCGTTCGAGCGCAGCGGCGAGGCGGCTGTGCTGAGAGCCATGCGCGAGATGCTGGTGCCGCGTTTGCCCTCCAGTCAGCGAGCCGAGTTGGAAGAGCGACTCAAGGCGGCAGTGATGGCGGAGAACTACGAGCTTGCCGCGATTCTTCGTAATGAGTTGCGCCAGATCAGGGAGTGACACTGACGGCGGGGGCGAGTCATGTCACCCTCGGGGTCACAGAGAGGACTCAAATCCGATATTGGTGAAGCCAGCGCGAACCACGGCGTTATAAGTGGATACGACATTTCCCCAAGCGGCGTGGGGGTGCGGTGCAATGAGGATGGAGTGATCGATGGCAAGCATGCTGCTATCCCCAGTGCGCAGGTCTTGCAGAACTGTCAGAAGCTCTTGCTCATTCCGAGGCTGCGGCCAATCACCATCAATGCGGAGCCAACCTTGCGCGGCATCGGTGACTCGCACCACCAGAGGCGGAGCAGCTGCGGGGTTGGAACCCTCAGCCGATGCCGCCGCGGGGATCTCCAGCGGGAATACCTCTTCACTGGTGCCAAACTTGGCCGTGCACAGGAAGTACAGCAGTAGCAGGAACACCACATCGATGAGGGAGACAACGGCTAGCACCATGGCGCGCGCTGGGAGATTCCCGCGCAGCCTTCGACCGCGGCGGTGGTGATCACCAGAACCAGATTTCATACAGACCCCGCTTGGGCTCGAGTAGCCACAAGGCGAATCCGCGCGGCGGGAAGGTGGGCCAGTTCTGCCGCTCTGACAGCAGCCTCAATGACGGGGCGAACATCCCCGTAGGTGGAGCGGCGATCGGCCCGGATGTTGATCTCCGCCATGGGTCGTGCCGCAAGCGCAGCAGTGAGCTCATCGGTGAGACTCTGAATACTCGCGGCCGTGAGGGAGTACCGGCTGTCATTGAGAACGATTACTGCCCCGGTATCCGCTGTTGGCGCCATGAGATTCAACACCAGCGGCGTCGGCGCCTCATCGGGAATACTGGCGCCGTTCACGGTGGAAGGGAGCTGAATGCCCGCTGTATTGACCTCGCCAACTCGCGCCACTAGCACAAAAAAAATGACCAGCAGAAAGGAGAGGTCAATCAGGGGCGTGAGGTTTGTCTGTAGAGTCGGAATCTGATGGCGGTGGAGTCGACTCATTCGTCAACTCGCCTTGGCGAGGCGTTCGAGAGCAGCGTCAAGGGACTCACTGCTGCGTTCGTCCACTGTGTTGCGCATCGAGGCGTAGGCGATAAGCGCCGGAATGGCTACAACGAGCCCCCAAAAAGTTGTGACGAGTGCCGTGCCGATTCCCCCGGCCAGAATGGCGGGATTGGCATTTCCGCCACTGGTGGCGATGGACCAGAAGGAGAGAATCATTCCATAGACCGTGCCAAAGAGTCCGACCATCGGACTGGCCTGGGCCAAAATGTTGAGTGGTTCCAATGCCCGCAGTCGCGAGGCGAAGAGCTCCTCACTCGCGACCTCTGCGGCTGCGAGAACGGCGTCACGGCCGAGTGCCCTGGCCGATTCACCCGCACGGAGGATTCGACTCAGATCGCTGGTACTGTTTTTCCCAACTGCCATGAAAGAGGCGCGAGAGTTGCGCCGGCGCAGCCAGCCGATCAGCGAAACGTTGAGGACGCTCGCTAGAAGCAGTACCCAGATGATCGCGCTGCCAATCCATTCAACCTGCTTGGAGCCATCGGCGGCGATGTTGTAGGAAATGAAAAATATCGTGCCTAGAGAGGGCATCTCGTTCATGGAAGTTGGCCCTTAACCGGCTGCAGCCCCAATCGGTTGCGATCGAGAAATGTGTAGGTGCCGCCCTGAGCCCTAGCGGTGGCAGGGAGGACTCCATCGCTGGACATCTCCAGGCACTCGACAATGTGCACAGCAGTTCTGCGTCTGCCGGTTCCTCCGCTGCGTGGATTCAGCAGGTCGAGTTGGGCGCAGAGTTCTGCGGCACCCAGATCTAGAGCGCCGCTGGTCCCGGCCCCTGACCCCAGGAAAAAAATCACTTCAGGTTTAGCGGCGAACGCCGCGGCAAGGGCCGCGCTGGGGTCGCTACCACCCGAGCAAATGATGTGATCCCGAAGCCATGCCGTGGCAGTTTCGCCGGCGCCTTCCACGGCGCTGACGAGGCGCCCCGGGGGCACAACGATTGCTCTGCCACTTTGAAAGGCAACAACAAGGAATTCCTGATTCGAATCGAGCGCCTCAATCGATCGATTCAACTCGGCGCATACCGCGGCGAATGCTCCCACCATCGATCCGGAGGCATCGATTACATAGGCGATATCCCGGGCGGTCTGTGAAGTCGCGGTCGCAAATCTGCTCGGCGCCACCTTTGATGACACCACTGTACTGATCGCCCCCAGCGATGATGTGATGGCCGCACGCGCGGGTGGATTGGCCGAGGGGGGTTCCGGCACTGGCAGCACCGCGGCCTCAGCCGGAGTGAGAGTGGGGACGGCCTCGATCAGTGTGACACTCTCGGCGGTTACTTCAGGGGAAGCAGGAGTGGGCGTAGAAGTCAGCCTCGTGCGCATCAATCCCAGCGCGGAGTCATCCTCCTGTAGCCGAGCGACTGAGACACCGGTTGCCAAGAGCGCGGCGAGAACAGCGCAGTGGATCAGGAGGCTAGTGCCGATGTACCGAAGCGGGCTGCAGGCGGGGCCACTCATTTGAGTGTTGCCGACCTTGCTTGCAGCAACAGTTGTCACGACTGTCACGCCGACTTGGTCGAGCGGCTCGACTTGCCGCCGCTCTTGCCACCGGAACTGGGGAAGAGAATGGCATCCAAACTCACTGGCCCCGGCCCAGTCACCATCACCCAGAGCGCGAGGACACCGAGGGCACACTGGACGAAGACGCGGTTGTGGATCTCAACCGGTAGGTCGAAGCCATAGGTGGTTTGCATTACCGAGAGACTGGTGAGCCAGAATGCCATCGCCATGTTGATGGTCAAACCCAGCGACCAAACGCGGGTGAGAAATCCGAAGAGGATCAAGGCACCTCCCACCAGTTCGGTGAGGGCGGCAATCCAGGCGAGGGCGCAGGGGTAGGGAATCTCGCGCTCGTGCAACATCAGCGCGATGCGGTAGAGCGACTTGCCCGACATCGCCCCTGCGGAGGCATCTCCACCTGCAGCATCATCGGACCTGGGTGGGCTGCTGGTGCCGCCTGGTCCGGGCGCAGCAGGCTCAGATGATCCTGCCAGCCAAGTTGTACCGACGCCAAGTTCTCGCAGCGTCTCGCTCTGGGCGGGATCAAACTCAACTGTCTTGGTGATCTTGGCCCATCCGACCGGAAGAAACGCCGCGCAAAGAACCAGCCTTGCCAGCAGCGGCATGAGATTCAAGGAGAAAGATTGAGTGACGGCGGCCATGCTCGATGGGGGTTCTCCCACTATCTTAGTGAAAGAGAGCGGGCGTGGCGGAATTGGCAGACGCGCTGGATTTAGGTTCCAGTGGGGAAACCCGTGCAGGTTCAACTCCTGTCGCCCGCATTCTCTTGAGGGAAGTACCCTCCACGCATGGACTGGACGCCCGATTCATGGCGGAAATTTCCTACTCGCCAGCAGCCTGCCTATCGGGATGAGGCTGGACTTCGGGCAGCTTGCGCCCTCCTGGCGACGCTGCCCCCGCTGGTGACCAGCTGGGAAATCGAGTCGCTTAAGTCGCAGCTGGACATGGCGGCCTCGGGCGAGACCTTTCTTCTCCAGGGGGGCGACTGCGCCGAGAGTTTCGACGACTGCACCCCCAGCGCCATCACCAGTCGATTGAAAGTTCTGCTGCAGATGAGTCTGGTGCTCACTTACGGCACCCGCAAGCGCGTTGTGCGAGTAGGGCGATTCGCCGGGCAATACGCCAAGCCTCGTACGGTTGATAGCGAGTCTCGTGGTGGCGTCGACCTCCCTGCGTACCGAGGCGACAATGTAAACGGATTGGCCTTCGATGCCAGCGTGCGCACGCCCGATCCGCTGCTGCTGCTGCGGGGCCATGAACGGGCAGCGATGACTCTCAACTTTGTGCGCTCTCTGGTTGATGGAGGATTCGCCGACCTTCACCATCCCGAGTATTGGGACCTGGAGTTCGTCAAACACTCGCCTCTCTCGACTGAGTACGGGCGCATGGTGCGATCGATCGGCGAGAGCCTTACATTTATGGAGACGCTGGCGGGAATGCGCGCCTCGCAGATCAGTCGCGTGGATTTTTTCACCAGCCATGAGTGCCTGCTGCTCCCCTATGAGCAGGCGCTGACCCGCGAGGTCCCTAGGCGAAGCGGCTGGTGGAACCTCTCCACCCACTTCCCCTGGCTGGGTATGCGCACCGCCAAGATGGGAGAGGGGCATGTTGAGTATCTGCGGGGAATCAGGAACCCCGTGGCGGTGAAGGTTGGACCGACTACCGACATCGATGAACTGCTCTCGATCATCGATACGCTGGATCCGCAGCGCGAGCCCGGGAAGATCACCATCATTCATCGCATGGGAGCGCATGAGATTTTACAGCGGTTGCCCCCGGTCATTGCGGCGATAGGAGCTACTGGACGCAAAGTGCTGTGGTGCTGCGATCCCATGCATGGCAATACTGATACGGTCGTTCCTGCCTCGGGTGCAGGCAAGGGAGTGCCGGTGAAGACCCGCAAGTTTGGGCACATCCTTGCCGAGATTGAGCAAGCATTTGAGATTCACGGCAAGATGGGAACCGTACTCGGGGGAGTTCACTTTGAACTCACGGGTGAAAATGTTACGGAATGCACCGGGGGAGCTCGCGGCTTGAGTGACGAGGATCTTGCCCGTGCATATCGCACGCAGGTCGATCCTCGATTGAACTATGAACAGGCGTTGGAGTTGGCCATGCTGATGTCACGGCGAATGTCAGGCGGGGGTTGGTAGGATTGCGCGCCCGATGAGTCAGGCAAAGCGAAGCGTGGTTGTGACGGGCATAGGCCCGGTGTGTGGATTTGGAGTGGGCGCCAAGCTCTTTTGGGATGGGCTCACTAGCGGCGCAACCTGCATCGCACCCGTGGTGCGCTTCGACGCCTCCGAGTTTCCCTGCTCTGTCGCCGCCTTCATAACGGACGAACAACTCGACATTCTGACCCAGGTGCCACGCAGTTATCGCAAGGCAACCAAGGTGATGGCGCGCGACATCGAGATTGCTGTGGCGGCAGCAGCTGCCGCCGTGGCTAGCGCCGGGCTGACTACGCGGGGCACCGCCGAGGGGCAGCCGCCCACGATTTCGCCCGATCGCGTTGGTGCCCACATCGGTGCCGGACTGATCGCGGCCGAGATCAATGAACTCACTGCCGCGTTTGTGACGAGCCGCCACGAGGATGGCACCTTTGATTATGGCCAGTGGGGAACAAGCGGGATGCAGAACCTTACGCCCCTGTGGTTGCTCAAGTATCTGCCCAACATGCTCGCCTGTCATGTCACGATCATTCATGACTGTCAGGGACCATCGAACACCATCACCTGCGGTGAAGTTTCGGCGGCTCTTTCCATCGGCGAGTCGATGCGAGCGATTCAGCGCGGTGCCGCCGACGCCTGTCTTTCTGGGGGCGCCGAGAGCAAGATCAATCCCATGGGCCTGCTGCGCCAGCATTTCGCCAAGCGAACCGCGTTGGTGCCAGCAGGTAGTGACGGGACGGAGGTAGTCCGACCATTCACCCGCGATGCTCCCGGAACCGTGCTGGGCGAAGGCGGCGGCATACTCGTGCTGGAGGCAGCCGAAACCGCCCGCGCGCGCGGCGCGGTGCCGCTAGCGCGAGTCGCCGGGTTTGCTGCAGGTCACTGCGCCTGCGCCGATACATTGGGAATCGATCTCTCAGCCGCGGGGGGAGATGTGGCGGCGGTGCTTCGGGCCGCCCTCGCCGATGCTCAGATTTCACCCGATGAGATTGATGTGATTGTGCCGCTGGGGGCGGCGATTCCCTCCAGTGACTCTGCGGAGAGAGAGGCGATTCTTGAGGTGTTCGGCGCACGCGCTGCCACCATTCCTCTTATCACTCTTGTTCCCGCTATCGGCAACTGCGGCGCTGGCGCTAGCGCTCTGGCTGCGATCGCGGCGGTTCTGTGCCTGCACTCGCAGACCATTCCGGCGCGGCGAAATGGGGATGGTGCGACTGATCTTGATGCCGGTGCCGCGCCCAGTCGCTCCGGCAGTTTCAAGTACTGCGCCGTTCTCTCCCTCAGCCTCGGGGGACAGGTTGCCGCCATTGTGTTGGGGAGGGACAGTTGAGCCCACCGCGCATAGTCGTCACGGGAATGGGGTGGATCACACCGCTCGGTCATGATCTTGATACGGTGTGGAAGCGATTAGTGACCTCCTCATCGGGGATGGCCAAGACAACCCGCTTTAGCGCTGGAACTTTTCCGACATCCTTCAGCGCCGAAGTGCGTGATTACGATGTCGCTAAGTTTGTAGCCGACCCATCAGCGCACGCCTCGGCGGGTCTCAACTCGCAGTTCGCCCTCGGTGCGGCGGCGCAGGCGTGGAAGCAAGCTGGACTCGATCGTTCCTGCGCCCGCGATATGCGCCGAGTAGGCATGTACCTCGGTGCGGGGGAAGGTGTACTCGACTCAGACAACTTTGTAGCGGTGAATCTGGCATCGTGGGATGCGGGGGCGGGCAAGACTCAGGGCAAGGTGTGGATTCGGGAGGCGCTCGCCCGCATGTCGGCGCTGCGAGAGATCGAGCAGGAACCAAACATGCCCCTGGCGCATCTGGCGCGCGAGTTTGGTATCCGAGGTCCCAGCTACAACTGTTTGACCGCTTGCGCCGCCAGCACCCAGGCGATCGGCGAAGCCGTTGACATTCTCCGCCGTGGCGATACCGATGTGATGCTCGCTGGTGGCACTCACACCATGATCCATCTGCTGGGAGTGACAGGATTCAATCGACTGACCGCCCTCTCGACTTCAGGGAGCGATCCGACCACCGCGTCCCGACCCTTCAGCGCTGACCGTGATGGATTCGTAATGGGTGAGGGCTCGGGAATGGTGATTCTCGAAACTCTCGATCACGCGCGCGCCCGTGGCGCCAAGCCGCTCGCCGAAGTCACCGGCTATGGATCGAGCGCCGACGCCTTTCGCATCACCGACATTCAGCCGGACGGTCGGGGAGCCGCCGCGGCCATGCTGGGTGCTCTGCGCCAAGCGGGTATTGACCCTCATGTCATGCGGGGCGCCAATCGCGGTCCGATCGATTACATAAGCGCCCACGGCACGGGCACCAAAGAGAATGACTCCATCGAGACGCGAGCGGTAAAGCGGGTGTTCGGCGAGGGCGCCCGCAACATCCCCATGTCCAGCATCAAGAGCATGATGGGCCACTTGATCGCAGCCGCTGGCGCGGTCGAGTTCATCTCCTGCGTGCTCTCCATCGAGCGAGGCATGCTGCTGCCGACGATCAATCTGAACAAGCCCGATCCAGCCCTTGACCTCGACTATGTGCCCAATCATGCGCGCCCGGCGCAGATTGACATCTGCCTGAGCAACTCCTTCGGATTTGGCGGGCAGAATGACACCGTTGTAATTCGACGATTCGAGGAGTAGGTCATCATGGTCGCACTGTCACGCGGAGTGTGGCGCTGGCTAATCGTCCTGCTCCTGTTCATGCCGATGCTCCTGTGGGCGGGATGGTCAGCCTGTGAGACTCCGGTTTGGTGGGCGGCAGCGAGTCGTTGCTCGGGCGAAGCGGGGAAAGAGCGGGCGCAGGTTGTGGAGAGTGCATTTGTCGCAGCGCTGCACAAAGTTCGCAAGGATGGAGAACGATGGGCCGTCTCAATTTTGCAGGACGACTTGAACGCGTGGCTCTCCTGCCGTGCGCCCGAGTGGATCGCCTTCGATGACTCAATCGCCGAACTGGCACGGATTGCCGATCACCGCGTGCGCTTTCATGAGGAGGCGATGACCGTGGCCCGATCCGATTCGGGATTCATAGGCAGCGTTGTTGTTTGCCCGCGCGTCATTGCTGGGAAGATTTCCATTCAGTTACTCAAGGCATCTCTGGGAACAATGCCGGTGCCGGCGGCGTTTCTGGGCTTGGATCTCACCGAGCTACAGGCGGGGGTTGAGGTGGCGCTGCTGGCGCCTCTTGCGGATGGACGCCGGGTCGAGCTGCTCGATCTCGAGGTGGGAGAGGGCACACTCGCGCTGGCATTTCGGACGCACGATCCGCGGCGCTGATAGCGTGATTGGCGCCGAACCGGGGATGCCACGACCTGTACACTCCGATTCCCGCCATGCCGATTATCACGATCAATGGAAAGCCGTTCGAGTTTGTGAAGGGTCAGAAGATCCTCGAGGTAGCCATTGAGCACCGGGAGGAGATTCCTCACTATTGCTATCACCCTGGGCTTTCTATTCCGGCCAACTGCCGCATCTGCCTCGCGGAGGTCTCGCAGGTCAATCATCGCAGCGGCAAGTTGGAGCTGATTCCCAAGCTTCTTCCCACTTGCCAGACTGATGCGGTGGATGGCATGGAGGTGACGACTCACAGCGCCAAGGCGCAGGAGAATCAGAAGGCGGTGATGGAGTATCTGCTCATCAACCACCCCGTCGACTGTCCGGTCTGCGATCAGGCCGGAGAGTGTCACTTGCAGGACTACTCATATGAGTATGGCCGCGGTGAAAGTCGCTTCGTGGAAGAGAAGATCAAGAATCCCAAGAAGGATGTGGGTCCCCATGTGCTTCTCTACAGTGATCGCTGCATCATGTGCACCCGCTGCGTGCGCTTCACCCGCGAGGTGACGGGCACGGGTGAGTTGATGGTCGAGGGTAGAGGTGGCACCGAGTCAATCGATGTCTTCCCGGGCCTGGCCCTAGACAATGAACTCTCGGGCAATGTCGTGGACATCTGTCCGGTCGGGGCTCTGCTTGACAAGGACTTTCTCTTTCAACAGCGCGTGTGGCTGCTCAAGTCGGCCGCGTCGATTGATGGGATCACCGGCAGCGGCGACAACATCACCGTCGAGCACAATGAGGGACGCGTCTATCGGGTCAAGCCTCGCACCAATCTCGAGGTCAACAAGTGGTGGATCAGCGATGAGGTTCGCTACGGCTGGAAGTTTGTCCACGATGAGACTCGCTTGACTCTGCCCGCCACCAAGTCCCAACCTGCGGCCAAGCCGGAGCAGGCCCACGAGGCGTGGAAGTCGGCGCTATCGAGCGCGGACAGTCTGCTCTCTGGTGCGGTGAGGTCGGGATCACGAGTTGCCCTCTGTGTAAGTCCCATGCTCTCGTGCGAGGATGCATTCCTGCTCGCCCACATGGTTCTCGCCTACGACAAGGAGGCACTCCTCGGCGTTGGGCCAGTGCCAAGAAGCGGGGCCGACAAGACCTTCCCCGGGGGATTCACTCTCTGCGCCGAAAAGGCGCCCAATGCCCGCGGAGTGCGGCGAGTGCTCGATGCGGTGGCCGCTGCCGCGCGTCGCACTACAGGCGGCGGTTCAGCCGGATCATCAGTTGTGGATTGGCAGGCATTCACTACGGCTGTCAGTTCCATGAAGCGGGCAGTGTGCGTAATGACCGGCAACTATGGAGCGCCGTGGGTAGCACCTGGGTCACTTGCGGCGTTCTCCGAGTGCAAACTCATCATGCTCGACACTTTGCCCAACCGGTTGACGACCACTGCGGATGTCCTGCTCCCCGCGGCTACCTGGCTGGAGAAGTCCGGATCATTCGAGAGCGCTTCTGGTCGCCTGCAGGGATTCGATGCCGCCATTGACTGCATCGAGTCGGTGCGCAGCGAAGCCCAAATAGCCATCGACCTGGACGCGCTGCGCCGAGGCGCGTGGCCCAACAGCTTTACCCTCAAGACAATCCGCGCCGAAATGGCGACGACGTTGGGGCTCGAGGCCTTCGGCACAGAGATAGGACCCACCGCAGTCCGCAAGTCCGTCCCTTCCGACATGGTCTACATCCAACTTTGAGTGCTCCGGCACAAACTCCCCGGCCCTCTGCCCGGGGCTTAGGGGCGGTGTTCGAGGTGTGGTCGCTAGCGTGGCCCACCGTCATCACCATGACCTCGTACACCATGATGCAGTTCGTGGATGCGGTCATGGTGGCGCAAGTCGGGTCACTCGAGGTCGCAGCTCAGGGCAACGGTGGTATCTGGTCATTCGCGCCCTTGGCGTTTCTGTTTGGCATCACCTCACTAGTAAACACGTTTGTCTCGCAGAACCTCGGAGCAGGACGCCTGCATGCTGCCGCGCGCTATGGATGGGCGGGGCTTTGGTTCGCCGCGGCCGCTTGGCTGTTCCTGATGATTCCCTATGGGTTTGCGCTACCTCAGATCTTTGGGCTGATGGGGCATTCGGCTGATCTCACCCGGATGGAACTGCAGTACTCAAGTGTGTTGGTATTCGGCAGCATCGTGACTATCGGCACCAAGTCGATGAGCAACTTCTTCTTCGGGCTGCACCGCCCCAAGATCATCACCATCGCCGCCATCTCCGGCAACATCGTCAATGTGGTGGGGAACTTCATTCTCATCTACGGTGAGCAAGGGCTCCCCAAGCTCGGCCTTCCTGGGATACCGGGAACTCCTGCTCTGGGAGTGATGGGGGCGGCCATCGCCACCATCATCGGAACCGCGGTTGAGTTCGCCATTCCGCTGTGCGTGTTTCTCTCGCGCAAGCTCGACCGCGAGCTGGGTGTGAGGTCGGCATGGCGCGTTGATGTGACGGCAATCAAGGAGTTGCTGCGAATAGGCTGGCCCGCCAGCATTCAGTTCGGCAACGAGATTGTTTGCTGGGCGATCTTCATGAGCATTCTGGTGGGGCGCTTCGGGGAAATGCACATGGCAGCGGGGTGGATCGTGCTTCGTTACATGCACATGTCGTTCATGCCTGCGGTTGGGTTCAGCGTCGCTACGACTTCGCTGGTAGGTCGGTACATCGGAGCAGGGGATCAGCACACCGCAGTTCTGCGGGCCCGCACGGCCGTTGCCCTCTCCTGTGCCTATATGACGCTGTGCGGGGTTGCCATGTGGGTATTCCGCAGCGAACTTCTTGGGGTGTTCATCGATGAGTCGAGCGGGGATGTTGCCGCGCAGGCGGAACTGCTGCGAATCGGCAGCGCCATCATGCTCTGCGCCGCTGTTTTTCAGACCTTTGACGCGGTAGGGATCGTCTACAGCGGGGCGCTTCGGGGCGCGGGGGACACCCTCTGGCCCGGCGTTGTCACGATAGTCCTCTCTTGGGGAGTCGTTGTTGCCCTGGGAGATGCCCTGACGCGCCTGGCCCCCGGTTTGGAGTCGGTCGGACCTTGGATCGGAGCCGCAACCTACTGCATTCTTCTGGGAGCACTGATGGCTTGGCGGTTCGAAAGGGGTGCTTGGAAGTCGGTTCGCCTGCTGAGCCCCGATCCACCCCGGGAGGGCGTGGCTTGAGTTAGCGGCTGCTTGCAGTACATTGGTGGGCTCAACTCACCCGAGGAGCTTCCAAGAATGACAAGCGTAGACACAATCGTTCACGATCCTAAAGTTGCGGCCCAGTGCTTTGCCAAGGCCAAGTCACTACTCGGGGACGGTCTTCGCTCCGAAGCGATCGTGGAACTCCGCAAGTCAGTTGAAGCTGAGGGAAGCACCGAGCAGATGTTTCAGTTGGCTTACCTGCTCGACTTGGAAGGGGAAGAGAACGAGGCGATCGAACTGTATGAGTGCCTGTGCCGGTTACCAAAGCCGCCAGTGAACGCTCTCATCAACCTTGCTGTGCTCCTTGAGGATCGAAATCAATCGCAGAACGCCGAGCGATGTCTGACCAAGGTTTTGGAAACCAACGCCGTCCACGGTCGAGCCCGACTCTTCTTCAAGGATGCTCAGGCAAGTCGCAACATGATGTTCGACGAAGCCGAGGCGCGCGATCAGGCCAAGCGCGACGCCATGCTCGATACGCCAGTTACCGATTTCGAGTTGTCGGTGCGGGCGCGGAACTGCCTCAAGAAGATGCAGATTCGCACTCTCGGTGATCTGCTGAAGATCTCCGAGGCGGAACTGCTTGCCTACAAGAACTTCGGCGAGACGAGTCTGGTGGAAATCAAGTCGATGCTTCAGGACAAAGGGCTGCGATTGGGCCAGGGAGTCGACGGTGGCAGCTATACCGCCAAGCGTCCTGAGCACTATCAGGAACTGGTAGACAAACACGGGGCTGAATCCCTCAACCGGTCAGTAGCCGCCTTGAATCTCTCGGTGCGCGCGCGCAAGGCATTGCAGTTGTTGAACATCAACACTGTGGGCGACTTGGCCAGTGTCACCGAGGCCGAGTTGATGGGGGTGAAGAACTTCGGCGCCACCAGCCTCGAGGAGATCAAGATCAATATGGCCGATGCCGGACTGAGCCTGCGAACTCTCGACTGAGCCGCGGCGAGGTTCTATTGCCCGGGGGTGAAACTCAACCTGCGAGGGCTGGCGCGCCGATAAACACGGGTGCCCCGCTGGCTGAAACCGCTGTCTTTCCTATGCCCGCTGGTGGTGGCAGCCTGTCACGTATCTGAGCACGGTCAGACGCGCTCGATCGAAGCGCGATCAATAGTTGCCAGCAGCCCCCCAACTGTCGAGTTCCCTCCGGTTGCCCAGCCCCGTGTGCTCAGACCGGCTCCGAGGCCGAGTGCGCCGACTGAGGAGCCCATGGTTCGCGTGCGAATCGACTCTTTGCGCAGTGCCGCCTCTCGCCTCTCATTTGATCACCCCAGCGGGTCACTTCAGGTTGGGTCAGCGAAGATCAGCACTCCGTTCTCGCTTCGCCTCGAAGAAGGGTCCTGGATCATCAACCCATCTGGCGGCAAGGAACTCGAGTTTCCCGCGCTGCAACCACTGTTGATCGAGCCTGCACGCGCCGCGTCCGGAATCGTTCAGTATCAGGGTGTCGACTGGCCCGGCCGCGTCGAAGTTGTTGCTGTTTCCGATGAGGGCGCCCACGCAATGGATGTCGTCGTGCAGGTTCTCATGGAGACTTACCTCCCTGGTGTGATCGCCAAGGAGATGTACCACAGTTGGGACGACGATGCCTTTGAGGCCCAGGCTATCGCCGCCCGTAGCTATGCAGTCGTGGAGCACGAGAGGTGGCGCGATCGCCGTCACTATGACCTCGTTGCAGGTCAAGCGTCGCAGGCTTGGGTGGGAGCGACAACTCATCCGCGCAGCGTGAAGGCGGTGGCAGCGACTCGGGGGCAACTGCTCATGTTCGAGGACAGGGTAGTGCCCGCCTACTACTCGAGTTGCTGCGGCGGTCATCCCGCCAATGCCGCCGAGTGTGTCACTGAGAATCCCAACCACAACATTGCCCCGCTGCGCGCCGGTGATGCTGCGGTGCGCCACAACTGCTGCGGCTCAGCCAAGGTAGCCCGCTGGACTGCCACGATTACGAGTGCCGAGGTAGTCAGGGCATTGAGTCAGATAACCAGCCCGAGCATGGTGAGTGGTGACTTTCGTGGTCTCAGCGGTCTGAGCTCGATAGAGGTGCAGCGCCGCAATCAGTCCGGTCGCGCCACCGAGTTTCGCATTCGCGACAACAAGGGAAAGATTGCCTCGCTAGGCGCGGAAGACCTCCGGCGTGCTCTCGCCAGCGTCAAGGGCGGACCCCTCAAGAGCGGTGACTTCACTGTGCACATTTCCTCAGGTAAGTGTCGCTTTGACGGTCGAGGATTCGGACACGGCTCGGGGATGTGTCAACATGGTGCTCAGGCGATGGCCCTGACCGGGTCAAGCGAGGTCGCCATCCTTCAGCGTTACTATCCGCATGCTCGCCTGGTCACGGCGTGGCACTAGGGATGTTCACAGGACTCATTCAAACAGTCGGAGCCGTGCACTCCATCGCACCCTCGTCGGATGGCGCCCGCCTTTGCGTCAGCGCAGGCCCGTGGGGAGTGGCGCACGCGATCGGAGACTCGGTGGCCGTGAGCGGCGTGTGTTTGACCGTTAGCGGCAATCAGGAGGGAACGCTGAGTTTTGATGTGGTTCCGCAGACATTGGCACTTACCCGGCTGGGAGTGTTGCGGGTTGGGGAACGGGTGAATCTTGAGGGCGCACTGCGCGCCGATGGTGTTCTGGGGGGGCATCTGGTGACGGGGCATGTTGACGGCATCGCCACTCTGAGGGAGCGCACCGACGGGCAATCAGGCACTCGACTGCGACTGGAGAGCGAGAGCGATCTTTTGTCCGTCTGTCTGCCTCAAGGGAGTGTGACGGTAGATGGCGTGTCTCTCACCATTTCGGGCTGTGCGGCGGGTGAGCAGGTGCGCTGGATCGAGGTGGCATTGATCCCTCAGACTCTCGCCGCGACGACGCTGAGAGAGCTTGCCGTCGGGCAGGTCGTCAACATCGAGTGTGACCATCTGGCCAAGTTGGTTCAGTCTGCGGTAGCGCGGCAACTTGCCCGCATGAAACCGACTAGGGAACGCTGACACAGAGCAAGGTCAGATCATCAGACTGCTCTTCGTCGCGGGCATCAGCGTCAACTCGGCGGGCAACCGCATCCACAAAGGCGCGAGGGTCCGACAGATGGGCGAGCGATCTGAATACCTCGTGATAGCGAAGATTGGGCATGCGCGGCTGCCCCACCAGATGTCCAGGATTGGGGAACGCCTGCTCGAATCCATCGGAGTAGAGGAGCAGCTTGTCACCGGATTTCAGACTTGCTTGCGTCTCCTCGTATCGCTCATCCTCAAATACTCCCAGCAATCCGCCTTGAGTATCGATGGCGATGAGTTCGCCATCGGGGCGTAATCGCAGCGGTGGCGGATGGCCACCACAGGCTAGGCGCATGGAGAGATCGCGGGTGTCGAGGACGATGTAAATGGCGGTGGCGAAGCGCGTCGATTGGGAACTGCGCGCGAGCAAGTCAGCATTTACTCGAGCTAACGCCTCGCCCGGAGGCATGATGCGATAGGTGGAGCCATCGATTTCCTTGGTGGGGAGGCTTCGGGCTATCACCAGAGTGAGCAGGGCAGCTGGAACTCCGTGGCCGACTGCGTCAGCAATAAAGTAACCAATGTGGTGTTCGTCCAGGCGTTGCACGGTGTAGATGTCCCCACTCACATAGCTGGCGGGTCGCCACAGTGCCGAGCAGGAGACGCCACCTACCGTGGGAATCGTTCGCGGCAGGAACTCTCTTTGAACGCTGGACGCCAGTTGCAGTTCGTCCTGGATGCGATCCAGATCGACTTTCATTCCCCCCGTTGAGTGAACGGCATGCTGCTTCTCGCCGCGCAGTTTGTCGATCTCCTGCGAGCGAGCGATCAGTCCCCGCAGTACTCCCGCCACCAGATCGATTGAGGCGCTCAGGGGCAGCACCGTCAGCGCAATGGGTTCAACCGTTCCCCGAGCATCGTCGATAAGAGCGAGCGTAGGAAGTCCCAGTCGGTTCGCCGAATCCATGGCACAGTCGACACGCGGATCGGGCTCGCCTCTGGTACCGAACAGGATCACCGCTTCGGCAGCGTCGAAGGTGGTGTGGTCAACGAGGCGGTCTCCCGCCACCACGCCGGCACCCGAGTGGAACCGAGCGTTCAGAGCCTCAGCAAGCGCCATGGCATCACCCTCACGATCCTCTCGGCACAGGATCGGAACTCGGGGAACCTTATGAGGCAGGGACAAGGGCGAGTGGTCGGGCATGGAAGGGACAGGATATGATGCGCGGGATGAAGTGCTTGGCGGACGACGAGATCGCGCAGCAGTTGCAGGTTTTTCCCGAGTGGGCGCGTATTGGCGATGACATTCAGCGAACCTTCAAGTTCAGCAGTTTCGACGCTGCCATTCGCTTCGTAGATGCCATCGCCCTTCACGCGGAGTCGGTGCAGCACCATCCCGACATTCTCATCCGCTACAGCAAAGTCACGCTGACTCTGAGTACCCATGATGCCGGCGGGCTGACTACATCGGACTTCGATCTGGCCCGCGAGGCCGATCGGCTTGCAACTATCTAGTTGGCCGTGACATTGGCGATCGCCATCCGGACGGTTGCTGCACGCAGGGCGAGATCGCTCTCGGCTGACGCTATCTCAGCTCGGATGTCCCTCACCTCAGCCGCGTTAGTTTCCGAGGTACTACCTGCGGCGGCGCTCGCTGCCAGATGGGCCGGCTGAATAGCCAGCATCAATCTGTTGATCTGACCGAAGGTCGCGTTCTGAACCAGGCCGATGGAAATGCCAAAGCGAAGCCGACCAAGGAACTTCATGGCGTCTTCGAGGGTCAGGAGTCGGGCGCACTGCAGAATCGCGAGTGCTCGCACCACGAGATCTTCCACCTGCATGCGCCGGTTCTCCAGCAGAACGGCTCTTGTCTCCCGTTCATATTCAACTAGGCGGGGCACAATCCGCTCGCTGAAGGTTCCCATCAAGTCGGCCTCGGCAACCCCAAGAGTGATCTGATTGGAGACCTGATAGAAGTCAGCCACAGTTTCGGAGCCCTCCCCGTAAAACCCCCGAATCGCCAGATTCAGGTCTTTCGCCGCCCGTTTCACTCGATCCAGTTCCTTGTACATCCTCAAGGCCGGCAGGTGCATCATGGCGGAGATGCGAATCCCGCAGCCGACATTGGTGGGACAAGCGGTGAGGAATCCCCAGCGTTCGTGATAGGCGAAATCAAACCGAGAGGCGAGGGAACTCTCGAGTTCGAGCGCGGCTGTGAATGTGTCGGCAACCCGATTACCGGGGCGAAGGGCCTGAATGCGTAGGTGATCCTCCTCGTTGACCATGACGCTGCAGGAGTCATCGGGAGCAATGCCGACACAGCGAGGGCCATCCGCGGCAATGAACTGTTGTGACACCAAGTGGCGCTCTACCAGAATGCCGAGTTTTGAAGGGGGGCACTCACCCAGTGTGTGCCAAGACATCTCTGGACAAGCCAGTGAACCGCGTTGGGTAACTGTGCGCACAATTTCAGAGCGCTGGGTGTCGGTGGCGCGCCAGACAAAGGGAAATCCGGCTAGGTTGCGGGCCAGGCGGACACGCACCGACACCACGACATCGCCATCGGGACCCGGATCGCCCAACCACGGTCCCACCGGATCCGAACTCATGGTGACTCCGGCGTACTGCTGGGGCCCAGGGTGTGAAGCTCGTCACGCAGACGAGCCGCCTCTTCGTATTGTTCCGACTTCACGGCTGCTTGCAGTGCCGTCAGTAGCGACTCGCGTCTGGCAGTACGTGCCGCAGCTCCTCGGTGATCGTCAGGCACTCGACCCGAGTGTTTGGTAGCGCCCGCCTGAGCTCTTTCAATCACCTTTGCTAGAAACGAACCGAAGGCGTCATAACAGTGTTCGCAGCCGAGTACTCCCGACTTGCGGTATTCGCTCAGTGATAGTCCGCATCCGGTGCAAACGCGCGTTGGTTTGGCAGCATCGCTCCGCCCGGCCGTTGTCTCCACCTTGGTGATGATTTGCACCTGAGGTAGGCCCAGGGGCAGCTCGTAGCCGCGCTCCGCCGCATGGGCGGCGCAAAGGTGCACGGTGCGATTCACACCATTCTTGATCACAGTCTCGTGCACCAGCGCGATATTGTCACAGAGATCGCAGTTCATCAGTGGGGGAATCCCTCACAGGAGGCATCCTGTCCCATTGTAGGGGAAGCAGTTTCTGCTTCCAACCTGACCCCGGTCAGGTTCGGATGGCCGCACGGATGCGGGCAAGAGTGAGAAGCAGCGAGCGGACTGAACTCAGCTTCAGGCTGGTACTGGCATCGCTCAAAGCTCGCGCGGGCTCGGGATGGCACTCCAGAAATATCGCGTCGGTTCCGGCGGCGACCGCAGCACGAGCGAGGAGTTCGGCACGCTCGGGCCGTCCGCCGCTACTCGAGCCCTCAGCGCCTGGCAGTTGTGTTGAGTGTGTGACATCAAAGCAGACCCGGGTGCCTAGCGCCTGCATGTCGGCGATGGCAGTGAAGTCGTTCACTAGGCGGTTATAGCCAAAGAATGTGCCCCGCTCCGTGAGCATGGCACGAGTGCAGCCGCCCTCCTTCAACTTGCTGAGGGCATTCACCATCTCGCTCGGTGCCATGAACTGACCCTTCTTCACATTGACGGGTTTACCTGTCATGGCCGCAGCGGCGAGGAGGTCGGTCTGGCGGCAGAGAAATGCCGGAATCTGCAGCATGTCTACCGATTGGGCCGCGCGTGCCGCCTGCGAAGCCTCATGGATGTCGGTAACCACGGGAACCGAAAGAGCATCACGCAAGCGAGCGAGTTGGTCGCATCCCTTCTCTAGGCCAGGGCCGCGGAACCCGGAGATAGAGGAGCGATTCGCCTTGTCGAAGCTGGCCTTGAAGAGGTAGGAGAATCCGGCCTCTAGGCAGGCATCCCGCAGAGTCTCTCCGACCTCAAGGCAGGTCTCGTGGCTCTCCAGAACACACAGACCACCCAGGACCAACAGGGGGGCATCCCGCAGCGGCCTTGAGAAAAAGGCCTCGGAATCGAACAGGCTGCCGGGATGAGGTCGGGTCATGGAATAGTTCGTGGTTATGCTCGCGGGCGCTTGGAGGCGGTCCAGTTGTATCCGAAGATTGGGTGCGGCGCAGAGAGCGCCACCAGCAAGAGAACTGAGCAGGCAGCAGCGCGTAAGCGTTTGCAGGGAGGTAAGGATGTCGAGCGACAAGGGCGGTACATCATTCGCGCACGAAGTTTATTCTCATATTCGTAAGCGCTTCCCCTCCAGGCAGATTGAGATCTCTGGTCCGATGACCCTCATTCTGGATGGCCGGGTGCTGCCTCTGGAGAACTTGTACCGCATGGTGCTGCAATCGGCGGATACCCCAGGCGAGGTCATCATCAGTTACTTGGATCGCGTCCTCTGCACCGAGGCGGCTGCCGTGGGCGTGATGCCCTTTGCTCTGGCGCGTCGGCGCGTCATGCCCCGCATCCAGCCCGAGTCGCTGCTTGAGGAGCTAGGGAGAGAACATGTAGCCCATATCCCCTTTGTAAATGACACGGTGATTGTGTTCGTGGTGGATCTTCCAGACATGACCGTGACGCTATCTACCGAGCAGTTGATCCGGTGGAAGATCGAACCGGAAGAACTTGAGGAGGTCGCCAAAGCGAATCTGAGTTCGTTCACCACGGAGATAGAGGCGCGATTGGTGGAATCCTCCGAGGGCGGTCGCGCCGCAGTGCTCACCACCAAGGATGGCTACGACGCCTCACGCCTCCTGCTCGACGGACTTTACGAACGACTATCTCCCAAACTGGGTTGCGATTTCCTGGTGGCTACTCCGGCTAGGGATGTCTTTGTGGCGATGACGCAAGCGCCTCACCAGTTCGTCCAACGAGTTCAGGAGCGGGCTGAGCGCGACTTTATGACCATGCCCTACCCCATCACCGATCGGCTCTTCATAGTTACGCGTGATGGCGTTGCCGGAACACTTAGAGCTGCCTGAACCTCACGTCGAAGGCACGAAGCTTACGCCGCTGGCCACATAGAAGTTTATTAGTTCACCCGTGCTGAAATCACTCGATGATTGCCCGCGAGGCAGAGTGATCCACATGGGAATCACCACATGGGCCAACAGTTTGTTGGTGCGAAGGTCGGTGGCAAGCACCCGCCCCTGAACGATGCGCGGTTCACCCAGACATGGCTCGATGAAAACTCCGCCCGCAACCGCTCTGCTGATCTTCAGCGCCGAGGCGTGAACCACACCTCTGATGCGCCGACCAACCTGAGCGCCCTCCGGCAGTCCTGGGCAGGCCAGCTTGAGCAGATAGTTGCTGTCTGGCACAGTGATCGTGACCGTGGAGCCGCAACTGCTCGAGAGCACAACCGACGCAACATCATCAGCCGAGATGGATTCCATGAGCAGGAGAATAGCGGCAGAACTCCCCTAGCGGCATCTTGCCAGCAGCGGCGCTGAGAGCCAAACGTGAGGTGAAACTCAGCCAGTTCGCATGGCGAGAAAGTTGGCGAGCAGGCGCGGTCCGTCCACGGTCAAGAAACTCTCGGGATGAAACTGCACTCCCTCCATGGGTGCGCTTCCCGGGGGTGCCTTCCAGCGCAGGCCCATTATCTCCCCTTTGTCTGTCCATGCGCTCACTTGAAAGGAGTCTGGCACGGTGAGCGGATCGACAATCAGCGAGTGGTAACGGGTTGCCACGAATGGCTGGGGTAATCCCGCCATCAGCCCTAGGCCATCGTGATGCATCAGCGAGGTCTTGCCGTGAACCGGCGTGTCATTTCGCCGCACCGTCATGCCGTGCGCTGCAGCAATTGTCTGGTGGCCTAGGCACACTCCGAGTATCGGAATGTGTCCGCGCAGAAGGGGCACGATCTCTTGGCACACGCCGCTCTCAGTGGGAGTACACGGCCCAGGAGAGAGCACAAGCAACTCAGGTTTCAAGGCGATCAGCGCCTGAGCCGTTGCCTCGTCATTGCGAACAACCCTCACCTCGAGTGCGCTATCTATTTCGCCGAATCGCTGCACCAGATTCCAGGTGAATGAGTCGTAGTTGTCGATTACCAGCAGCACGAATGATGGGATTGTCTGGGAAGAGGTAGGTCAGTTGCTCATGTGTCAGGGGGCAAGGACCCGTTTGTGGGTGCCTGTCCCGTCAAGAACGGCGATCTCACCCGCGCCGAGTTTGGTGATCCCTGCTCGAACCACAACCCGACCCGCGGCCGACTTGAGAGTGAGAGCGCCGCCCTCGGCATCGGTGGCAGCACCAGCGGCCAGCACCGTACCGCCCTCGAGATTCATCAGGTTGAGGATGCCGCCGGCGGATCCAACACCGAGAGCAACCACTCGCTTCCCGCCGGCAAACATAGCGATAGTCCCACCATCTTCAGCTCCGCCCTCGGCAACAAGGTTGGGTTCACCCTTGGGGCCGGCGATAGCAAGTTTGCCACTGCCATCTTCGCGGGCCTGCGCTGCGAACACCTGGCTCCCCGCTCCATTGCTCACTTGAACGAATCCCCCGGTGGGGCCGACCGCTGCACCTAGACCCGCGACGGTGGCACCCGATGGATTCATCGCCTCAATCACACCGCCGGAACTGGTTGCTGCCAACTGGGCCGCGAGAGTTCCAGTCACCGTGCCGATCCGAAGAGCGCCTCCCGCGGAGTCTCCGGTAGCAGCGAGCAGTTCACTGCCGCTAGGGGAGCGCAGGCTGAGCTTCGTTGCTCCATCCGGAGCGACGGTGAGTTTACCCGTCACATGGGACTCGCCATCGCTGAGTTCGATAGCACCGCCTGCTGCGCCCGCCATCACCGCGACCGCGCCTGAACTCGCGGGTCCGAGCACTTCCATTCGTCCGCCGGTCTCGGTGGCAAACATCGCCGCCGCGGCGCGACCCTGCCCATGAAACACCACAATGTCGCCGCCCTTCTCGGAACTGGCAAGGCGTACCGTGTTGGCGCCGCCATCGGCCCACATATCGAACTGGCCACCACCTCCCTGATTGGAGAGCAGCACCGTGACTCGGTTGGCATCATCGACCAGCTCGATGCGCTTGGCGCGTAGTACATCGGGGGTGCGCGCCTGCTGCATGGCGCCAAGCAGAATGGCGCCTATGGCAGGGGTCACCGCCACCAGAGCCAACAAGCGCCAGCGACGCAAGCCGGTTTGTGTCTGTGCCAGTTGAAGTTCGATCCTGGATAGTCGCTCGTTGATGTTGTTCATAGTTTGCTCCGCGCGCCCGCTAGGATAGCGGCGCAGTGGAGGATTGGTAATGACAACGGTGCCTAGGAGAGGTGTGAGAAGTCAGGCGAAGTCCCGTGCTATCGGTATCGGCCTCATCGGTACCAAGTTCATGGGAAGAGCTCACTCCAATGCCTGGGCTGGATGCGGTCGGTTCTTTGATCTGCCGCTTGAGGTGAGAATGGCTTGCACCGCAGGTCGCGACCCTGCCGAGACTCATGCCTTCGGAAAGCGTTGGGGTTGGACGCGGTCAACCGTGCGCTGGCAAGACCTCATCGAGGCGGATGATGTCGACCTGATCGATGTGTCGACTCCCAACAACTTGCATGCCGAGATGTCAATAGCCGCGTTGCAAGCGGGCAAGCATGTTGCCTGTGAAAAACCATTGGCGGGAACACTGGGGCAAGCGCGGCGCATGCGCGATGCGGCGCGTCGAGCCGCGCGGAGCGGCATCAAGACATTTGTGTGGTTCAACTACAGGCGGGCACCCGCCGTGGCCCTGGCGCACCGGCTGGTGCAAAGCGGGAAGCTCGGTCGAGTTGTTCATGTTCGTGCCGCCTACCTGCAGGACTGGGGAGGGCCATCAACCCCCTTGCTTTGGCGATTTCAGGCCGGGCAGGCAGGATCGGGGGCGCACGGTGATCTGAACGCGCACATCATCGACATGGCGCGCTTCATCACAGGCGATGAACTAGGCGAAGTATCTGGTGCCATCGAGGAGACCTTCATCAAGACTCGTGCCGTGGTGGGTGCTAAGGGAAAGGGCGCGCGCGGCAAGTCAACAGTCGATGACTGCGTCCTGTTCATAGGCCGCTTCTTAGGCGGCGCCGTGGCAAGTTTCGAGTCGACCCGCCTGGCGACGGGCAACAAGAACCGTAACTGCATCGAGATCAATGGCGATCGCGGTTCAGTTCGCTTTGACTTTGAGCGAATGAATGAACTGGAGTACTGGGATGATTCGCGTCCCAAGGAAGTGCAGGGTTGGACTCGCATCATGTGTACAGAGGGAGTGCATCCATATATGCATGCCTACTGGCCTCCGGCGCATCTGATCGGCTACGAACACGGCTTCACCAGCCAAGCCGCCGACATTGTGCAGGTGCTCGGAGGAGGCCGAAGCGAGGTTGCCCTACCCGACTTCGAGGATGCCTACAAGACGCAGTGCGTGCTTGATGCAGCAATCCGCAGTGCTCGGCGCAAGCGCGCTATCCGCGTGGCCTACGACTGATCGTGATATGGCAATCGACCCACTCAGACTTGACCGACTTCACCTGAGCGCCACCCGTGCGCTCGCGGCTCTGAGGGACCGGCAACGCCCGGATGGCCATTGGTGCGGTGAACTGGAGGGCGACTCTATTCTGCAGAGCGAGTACATCCTGATGAAGTGGATTCTCGCTCAGGAGAGAGCGCCGATGGCGAATGGCCAGGATGGCTGGCAGACTTTGGGGAGAATCGCCCAGCACCTGCGCGGACAGCAGCGTAGTGATGGAGGATGGGGCCAGTTTCCGGGATCAGCAGTCGATCTGAGTGGCACGGTCAAGGCTTACTTTGCGCTGAAGTTGATGGGAGATGGTGCCGACGCCTCGCACATGGAGCGGGCTCGAAAGCGCATCATTGACCTGGGCGGCGCGGAACGCATCAACAGCTTCTCCAACTTCTATCTGGCGTGTCTGGGCCAGGTGCCGTGGAGCGCCATCCCCGAGATTCCCCCGGAAATCGTGTGGTTACCCCGCTGGTCATACTTCCACTTGGACAAGGTGAGTGCTTGGACTCGCACCATGATTTTGCCGCTGGCGATTGTATCGGCGATGCGTCCCATTAGGCCAGTCTCGTCCGCACAGGGCATCGACGAGTTGTTCGTGAGCCTGCGCGAGCGCGGGCGCCTCTCCATGCGGCGCGAGGTGCCGGCAGTGTGGCAGGGGATCTTCCGCATGGCGAACGCTGCTCTGAGTTTCAGCCGCCTCACCGGGCCGCCCACGCGCGCGCGCGCGATCGCTGACTCGTTCGCATGGATCATGGAGCGGGCAAGTCAGGGCGCACCTGCACAGACTGCAGGTCTGGGAGCGATCTTCCCACCGATGGTCTACATACAAATTGTGTTTCATGCTCTGGGCATCGAGAGACATGACGCAAGAGTCAAGCAGGCTGAGCTGGATCTTGATGCGCTGTTTATCGAGTCATGTTCCGAGGGGCCGATCCGCATTCAACCCTGCTTCTCTCCGGTGTGGGATACGGGTATCGCTCTCTCCGCTCTCGCCGACTGCGGATTGCGCCGGGGGGATGCATCGGTTGATTCCGCGACAGCATGGTTGCTCTCCCAAGAGGTGCATCATGCTGGCGACTGGGCACGCGGGTTGACTCGGGCTCAGCAGAACCAGCCGCAAGGTTGCTGGTCGTTTGAGTACGCCAATGCGTGGTATCCCGATAGTGATGACACCGCGATGGTTGCCATGGCACTCGCCCGTACAGGCGGGGCCGCGGCCAACGAGGCGGCAGTTCTGGCGGCGCGGCGGGGAGTTCACTGGTTCTGCGGAATGCAGAATGAGGATGGCGGCTGGGCGGCCTTTGATCGCACCACAGATCGTCCGCTGCTTGAGTATGTTCCATTCGCCGATCACAACGCCATGCAGGATCCCTCCTGCCCAGACATCACCGGTCGCGTGCTCGAGTGTCTCTCCTGTCATGACTATCGGGTCGGTAACAGCACAGTGGATCGTGCCCTTGCTTACCTGCAGTCGAAGCAAGAAGCGGATGGCTCCTTCATCGGACGGTGGGGTGTCAACTACATCTATGGAACTTGGCAGGCGGTGGTAGGACCGATCCGCTGCGGAGTGGCTTGCACAGAACCGTGGATCCAACGCGCGGGCGCATGGATGAAGAGTGTGCAGAAACCGGATGGTTCATTCGGTGAGAGCGCGAACTCATACATTGAACCGGCTCTCAAGGGAGTCGGTCCTTCAACAGCATCGCAGACGGCATGGGGGGCGATGGTGCTGCAAGAGGTGTTCGGCGCCCATGATCCCAACCTGTTTCGAGCATTGGAGTGGTTGGCAGGTATGCAACTCTCAGAGAGTGATGCGACCGATCCCACGGTGAATCCTGACGGCGATCTCGCGGGCTCCTGGTGCGAGCGAGAGTTCACCGGCACGGGATTCCCCAAGGTGTTTTATCTGCGCTATCACCTCTACCGGCTCTACTTTCCGCTAATGGCATTGGGTCGGTGCTTGGAGGCGAACGGTCGCCCAGTTGCGCTCAAAACGGCGCGGGAGAGTCAACAGCCATCTGCACCTGAGTGTGTGGGTGCGTGAAGCTCAGGCGAGTAGCGTGCAGACACAGGCGATTCGCAAGTGCCACTACAGGGGCAGGTGCATACAGATCATCCCCGAGAATCGGATGGCCGAGAGCTTGCAGATGCAGTCGAATCTGGTGGCTGCGCCCGGTGCGGGGAATGAGCTGGAGTCGGGCGCGCGTTGGTGACTCCATGCGCTCGAGCACCAGCCACTGAGTGATTGCTGACCGGCCGAGCTCTCGATCAATCACCTGCAGCGGGGGGTTCACCATGTCCTTGCGCATGGGCAGGTCAATCACGCCCTGATCCTCACTTGGTGCCCCGGCAACAAGCGCCTGATAGTGCTTTTCTATCTGGCGCGTCTCGAACTGCATGGACAGTTCTCGGTGCGTCCGAGCATCGAGCGCCATAACAATCGTTCCCGAAGTATCTCGATCCAATCTGTGCACGATTCTCGCGCCGAGAAACTGACTGGCAACTCTAGTAGCCAAACAGTCAGCCTTCTCCGGGCCGATTCCGGGCACCGAGAGCAGACCGCTCTCTTTGTTGATCACCATCAACCACTCATCTCGATACAGAACGCTCCAGCCATCGCCTAGACTTGTCACCCTTGGATTCAACCATATGAGAAGCCTTTCTGCTGCTGATTGTTCCGCCGGTCCATTTTCACTTGCCTTGCGCCTCGGAGCCACTTTCTGCGCGGCGCTGTGTGGGCAACTGGCCGAGGGCAGGAGCCAGGAGGCCGCTCCAGAGCCCGCGTGGATTGTTGCCGAAGCCGCGCGACTGAGCCATCAGGTACAGCTGACATTCCCCCAGCGCTTTCTCAAGGCCGGGGAAGCATACTTTTCTCCTGACGGCAGGATGATTGTGTTTCAGGCGATCGAGCGCCCGGCCGAGGGGGTCACAGCCGATGAGTTCTATGGCATGTATGTGGCGGACCTCAAGGGTGACGCACCGGGTGAGGAGCGACTTGAGAACATCCGACGAGTGTCTCCGCCTCGCAGCGCGAATACCTGCGGTTGGTTTGATGCTGCCCGAAGCGGCAGCCTGATCTTCGCGTCCACAGTGACTCCTCCTACGGGAGTCGAGTCGCCGGGTTACCAGCGCGGAACAGGTCGATATCGCTGGGCATTCCCCGCGGAGATGCGGGTGGTGCGCGTTCGACTAGACCGCGCCGATGGCACCGCACTCTCTCTGCAACCGGTCACAGGTGATGGCAAGGGCTATGTGGCTGAGTGCAGCACATCAGCTGATGGCAAGTGGCTGGTGTACTGCTCACTGACCTCGGGTGATGGCAACATCTTCGTCAAAGAGCTGGCAACGGACCGCGAGGTGCCACTAGTTATGAATCGCGGTTACGACGGCGGGCCGTTCTTTTCACCGGACGGTAAGCGCATCTGTTACCGATCTGATCGACAGGGCAATGACCTGCTTCAGGTGTTCGTAGCGGATCTCGAGTTTGCCCCAGATGGCGCGATCAAGGGTGCGATAAATGAGCGGCAGCTGACGGACAATGAGTATGTCAACTGGGGGCCGTTCTGGCATCCCGACGGCAAGCGATTGGTTTATGCAAGTAGCCAGATGGGGCATCAGAACTACGAGGTATTCGAGATTGATGTGCCTGCTGCGGGGCAGAGCGATGGTGTCGAAAAGGGGGGCGATTCCGCGGCGGCCGAATGTTCTAGCAAGCCCGTGCCGCGCCGAGTCACAAACGCTGAGGGCGCCGATGTTCTCCCAGCATTCGATGCCACCGGCAAGCGCTTTCTGTGGACTAGCAAGCGCGGCAGTGACGCCACTTCCCAGTTGTGGATCGCCGAGTACCGCGACCCATGAGCGCCCTCGAGCCCCGCCGCTGGTTGATTCCCTTTCGCAGCAATCTGCTGCCGCAGATGTTCTGCGACACGCTGGTGATAGGCAGCGGGGTGGCGGGACTGCGGGTGGGAATCGGTGCGGCGGAATCGGGCGATACGATTGTCCTTGCCAAGGATGATCTGGAAGTGTCTTGCACTTCACTGGCTCAGGGAGGTATTGCCGCCGTTACCGCCGCCGATGACTCAATCGAGCAGCACATTGCCGACACGCTGACTGCGGGCTTCGGACTCTGTGAGGAAGCAGCGGTGCGTCAGCTGATTGAGGGCGGACCTGCCGAGATTGATCGCCTGATTAAGTGGGGCATGAGAGTTGATCGAGGTGAGGATGGGTGCCCGCAGCTCGGTCTCGAGGGCGGGCATAGCAGACCCCGCATTCTTCACAGCGATGGCGATGCCACTGGTCGGGAACTGTTCAGAACCCTGCTGAAAAAGGCGCAGTCCTGCAAGCGCCTGCGCCTGTTCGATAGGTGCCATGCTCTGGACATCCTCACTGTGCCCGTGAGCGGACGCGGAGCAAGCGGCACTCGTGCGGCCGGTGCCATCACCTGGCATCCTCGTTACGGATTGCAGATTATCTGGGCTCGAGCCACGGTACTCGCGTCGGGCGGTGCCGGTCAGGTTTACCGTGAGACTTCAAACCCCACCGTGGCTACCGGTGATGCCATTGCTCTGGGCTATCGCGCCGGCGCTTGGCTGGCAGACCTGGAGTTTGTCCAGTTTCATCCAACTGCGCTTTACATCGCGGGAGCACCACGTCACCTGATCTCCGAGGCGGTGCGCGGCGAAGGAGCGCTTCTGATCGATAGTCACGGGGATCGCTTCATGCCCGCGAGACACCCTATGGCCGACCTCGCTCCCCGCGACTTCGTAAGCCGCGGCATCGTGGAGCACTTGGCGGCAACTGGAGGATCTCATGTGTTTCTTGATGCGAGGAAAACCGGCGGGCGTTTCGCCTCTCGCTTTCCCAGCCTCGGTCGCATGCTGGCGGGATATGGCATCGATCCCGCCCACGACTTGATTCCTGTTCATCCCGCGGCGCACTTCACCATCGGAGGCGCGTGGACTGATCTGGATGGCCGAACGAGTATCGCCGGTCTCTATGCTTGCGGAGAAGCCGCTGCCAACGGATTGCACGGCGCCAATCGGTTGGCAAGCAACAGTCTGCTGGAGGGCCTAGTGTTTGGTGCTCGCGTGGCGGCGGCGACTGCCGGTGACGAGTTGGCAGACCCGGTTCCGATCCATATGGAAGGGGCAGTTCGCGCGCGGCAGGGAGCCGAACTGGATCTCTCCGACATTCGGTCGAGTCTGCGCAGCACCATGTGGCGCAATGTGGGAATCCTCCGCGAGGGCTCGCGACTCTCGGAAGTTCTCTCGATGTTTGATTTCTGGAGCCGCTACTCGCTCGATGCGGTGTTTGATCATCCCAGCGGCTGGGATGTGCAGAACATGCTGATGGCTGGTGCGCTGATCACTCGTGCTGCTCTGCACCGCACCGAATCGCGAGGGGTTCACTCGCGCACGGACTATCCGTTGCTCGACCCATGCCTTGCCTGCCACCTGCTGTGGCGAGTTGGCGAAGACACCCCGCGGCGAGTGCCGGTGGGCGCACTCTCGGGAGTGCTGGCATGAGATGGACAGCCGCCGAGCCCGCTGCCATCAGAGCAATTGCGCTCGTATGCCTCGCGGGGGCAGTCGGCTGCGAACCACAGCGCACCGAGTATGTATATAGGCCTAGTTTCATGCGTGAAGGCGAACAATCGGCGTCTCTGACTCGAGCGGATGGAACTCGAATGGTCTTCACAGATGAACCTTTCACTACCGATGATCACAAGGGAGAGCACAACTTTGCTCTGGGTGCCGAGCGGGAGCCCGTGGTGTATCCGACCATCAACTCCCTGCAGTGGCGGGGGACACCGCCGGCCAAGGCTCCACCACCTACACCCTTGAAGATCCGCGAAGAGACCGATCGCGGAGAGGTGATTCTGCGGGCAATCACCCCCGATCATGTGCTCTCTCACCTCGTGAATGCCCTGCGGGAACAGGAGTACAAGCCGCTTTACGATTGCATCCTCAGCGAGCAGGCGCGAATCGGTTTCGAGTCCAAGGGTGGGTATCCGGCCTTCGTGGAGTGGTGCGATCGCAACCGGGAGCCAGCACTGGAGACACTGAATCGCATGGGCTTTGGGATGCACAACTCGGAAGTAATCATCGTCAAGACCGGGCCGCAGTCGGTGACAGCCCGTCTAGCCCCGCAGGTGGCGGGGGCATTTCGCTTCAAGGAACTGAATATGTCCTACCAGGGTGGGGCGATCAGACTCGATGGATTGCGCTGAACGAGCTCGCGCCCTTCGCGCCTAGTTCAATCGCATCCGCGAACGCTGCTCACTCGAAGGCACCGCGATCGAGAATCTCGAAGTCCCAGATGCGGCGAATGTCCCTCTTGGACATCCCTCCCAACTGACTCAACTCCCGCACCAGGGTCCTCGGTCGGCGCACGGCCAACTTCCCCAGCATATTGAACTTGTGCCGCAGTATCTCTTCGAGTTGGGCCGTGGTGTTGCGGGCATGACCTGCGGGATACATCACTAGCCCGCTCTCGAGACGCCGACCATCTCCCGTCTCCATCACCACGCTGGTGGGGATGCCGTCAGGGTAGCGCCGGTCATACTCAACGCCGCCATGCTCAAACGAGATGCGCTCCATCAACGCGCGCGTGCTCGGATCAGCGATCGATTGGGGCGAGTAGTCGTGTGGTCCCAGCATGCAGGCTCTCCACCAGTCGTCGTTGGTGTAATCGGCGGCCGCGGGGCCACCCTTGGCTGCGACTTCGCCTATCTTTCTCAGGAGAGTTGCCACGATGTAAAGCATGGAGTGATCGGCGCTCTGGCGGGTCTTGGGGTCGCGCTTGGCAGGATCGCCGATGATGCCGTAGGCGGGTTCGTAGGCAATGATCTTGACCGATTTGATGAGCTGGGGGTTGGCCGCGACATCGGGGTTGAGATGCACCAGATCGATCACTCCCTGCAGCGCTCCTGCAGACTGGTGCTCGTACAGACCGAGCTTGAAGTGCATTCCCATCACGGCGAAGTCGTCGCCGTCAAAGCTGAGCACCAAATCGAATGGGCTGTCACCGGATGTTTTCACAAACTGACGGAACATGCACTCGGGGTTTCGGAAAATGTCGCGCGGCCCGAGGAATCCGTCCATCGATCGGCGCATGCACAGGATGGCTGCCTCGGCAGATATGGCCGCCGATGCCCCCTTGGAGTCGCTCAGCTGCTTACCGGCCCGGATGGCGCGCCAGGGAATGTAGTGCGCTACCACCATGCCTATGGCCGACTCAATTTGCTCGGCCGTCGCCCCGGTCATGGCTCCATAGACAGCGGCCGAGGCAATGGCGCCGTGAACAACATGATCGATCTTGAAGGTCTTGAGGCTGAATACTTCGGCGAGGCGTCCACGGATTTCATCGAGGCAGACCATACCCCGCAAGGCAGCCGCTCCACCCTGTCCTGCCACCTGAGAAGCGGCGATGCAAACGGGATAAAAGTCGTTGTGGCCAAACTCACCCGCGGTGTGTCCGAGCGCAGGATTGAAACCGAAATTGGTGCCGTTGCTGTCCCACTCGCGAACTGCCGCGGAGTTGGCGACGACTGCCTTCTCGGGAGCGACTGAGCGCTTCGAGCCAAAGAGCGATGCACCCGACTTATCGCGGTACTGCAGAGCCTCGCGGCGCAAAACGCGCGGGGCGTTGGTGCCGAGTGCAAGCGCACTGAGTCCGCAGAGCACCGCATCAGTGTGAAAGAGGCTGGTGCGGGCGAGCACGGCATCCGAGGGGTTGCCATTCGCCATAAAGTCGAGGGAATACTGGGCGATCCCCAGCGCCTGATTGGTATTTCGCGGCAATGAAACGCTTGGCATGAGTCCTCCAGTTTGGGGGGCGGATGCTAACCGCAGAAACCTACTTCGAAGTCGCTGAGGCCGTGCGGATGTCATCCACAATGTAGTAGCAGGCGGGGTCGATAGCGCGAGCTCGCTCGATCGCGCTGGGTGCACCGCGCCGTGTGGTCTCTATGAAGAGCATCTGCACAGGGCCATCACGACCTTCGCCGTCAAAGCTGGTGACTGTGAGGCCCTCCGCACGCAGAGTGATCGCCATCTGCGGCCCGTTCCGTGTGAACACACGCACCACTTGGCGCCCCAGGGCAAAGTGTCCTTCCAGAGTAATGCCGATGAAGTTGCCGGCGGCGAATCCCATGGCGTAGGCAATGGCGTACCAAGGATTCTCTCCCACTGTCTCGATCACTTGCGAAACCACCAGCACCCACACCAGCACTTCGAAGAATCCCAGGGCGCACGCCAGAGTCCGGCGTCCATGGATGACGGCAACGGTGCGCAGCACACCGGTGGAGACATCAACCACCCGCGCCAGCACAATGCCCACGCAAACTAGGGTCGCATGAAGAAGGCTGGGTTCGGTAGCCGCTGCCAGGGGCATTGGTTACTTCAGCAGGGCATCGAGCAGTTGGACGATGCCCTTTCCCTGAGTGGCAATCGTTTCCATGATTGGTCGGCCATCTGCGATGTCGAGAAGTTCGCGCACGAGCTGGGCCTCGCCTGCGTAATCGGCCTTGTTGACCACGAAGATATCGGCAATCTCGAGAATGCCTGCTTTATCCATCTGCACCGAATCTCCCATGCCGGGCACCACTACCACCGCGGTGCGATCAACATGGCGGCGAATCGCAACATCATTTTGACCAGCACCAACTGTTTCGATAAGTAGAGTGTCGAAGCCAGCCGCACCGATGAGTCCGATGATGGAATCCAGCGTTGAGTAATCCTCGCCCGCGATGGCCAGGCTTCGATAGAAAACCGCCTCGTCCACGGCGTTGAAGTCAACCCGCAGCCGATCTCCCAGGAGCGCGCCGCCGGTGATGGGACTCATGGGATCAAACGCCACCACGGCAATGCGCTGTGAGCGCCTGACAGATTCGGCGGCCATCGCCGCTACCAAAGTGGACTTGCCTGCGCCCGGCGCCCCGGTGATGCCGATTACCCGAGCGCTTCGGCGCAGGGGGGTGCCAGCGGGTAGACGCCCGGCGTGTGCGAGGGAAATCAGCCGCGCCAGCGAGGCGGAGGGTGGTCCGGTAGTGAGGGGCGCGTAGGGGCAAACTGCATCCCGGACCGCACCCACTATCTCATCGAGCCCAGTTCCCGTGTGGAATACACGACGGACACCTGCGTGTATGAGTTTGGGGACATCTTCCTGAGGGATGATTCCCCCCACATCGATGACAATGTCACCGCGGCCAACTTTGCCGCACTGCTCCACGAGCCGAGGAACCAGAACCAAGTGAGAGTTGCTCATCATCGAGCACGAGAGGCAGTCGGCGTCCTCATCGCGCGCTGATATGGCGAGGCTGCGCGGCGTCTGCCAGAGTCCGCTGTAGATCACATGAATGCCACTATCACGCATCATGCGGGCAATGAGCTTCACGCCGCGGTCGTGCCCGTCGAGCCCCATTTTCCCCAGCAGAACGCGGGGTCGGTGGCTCAGATCCGAGCAGCGATCCAGCTTCTGTATGGAGGTCGTGGGATCAGGCAGAGCGCGTGGCATTGGCGGGCGGCCATGGTAGTCGCCCCTGACTGAGCGGTTTCACTAGTTCTGCCTGTCGGTGCCATCATCCCCGGTGCCACTGGCAGCCGCGCTCTACTCCGCTTCTGTGTCAGCGATCGATGCCGATTCAATGACCGTCGCCGTTTCTGTCCACTTCCCAGGAAAGAATCGCTGGGCCAGCGCGCCCGCGATGAGGTTCACATGCAGATGTTTGTAGTCATCAAGGAGAAAACTTCCTTGCTGAGTCTGAATCGTAACTATGGACTTGCTCATCCAGCGGCTCATGTCGATACTAGTCACCTCGTTCGCGCTAATCACTATTCCATCAATGATCAGCGAACCATCTGCCTCTAGGGATATGCGTTTGCGACTTGCCGTCACAATCGTCCATAAGACAAATGGTGTTCCCAGCACACCGCACCCGATGAAGTAGACCCAGAACTGCAGGAGGCTGTCATACGCTGGCGGCCTGGCTGGCGGCGCATTGGCGTAGGTATCCAGAACTGACCTTGCTGATTCATACCGACCGACTTCCTCGGCAGTGAGTGCTCGAGTGCCCTGCAATGTTTGCAGAGAGTTGCTCGCTTCGCCAGCGGCTTCATACTCATTGGCTGCCGCGAGCCTGGCGGGAATCGTCACCCAGTAGTCCCAGGCGCCCCATGCGCCCAATACAAAGCAGAGAATGGCATAGCCCAGATTCCACCACTTGAATCTAGGTTGCAGTTGGGTCACGATTCGCATGATTGTTTCTAAGTCTACACCCTCAATGAAGAACCAGCCGCAGCGGCCTTGGCGCTACGGCTGGTTTGAGGGGGTCGCAGATGCTTCCCCAAACTGGATCATCCGCGAAAAGTCACGGCCATTCGGGACGGATCACCTGCGCGCAGCTTGCTGCTTTGCGCAGGGGTTGAACTCCACCAGTTCCGTGTCGGTTCAACCAAGGCAGGCGAGTATCCGTTCGCCTACCGATTCGTCAAAGCCCTGAACGAATGCCATCACCTTCGCGGATTATTGCGGGATACGACAGGTGTCGGAGTGAAATCTGTCGCGATCCCTAGGCGGTGCCCGCGATCCTTGCGGACGGGCGGCAAGCATCGTGCAGGCCGCGTCGATTATGGCAAGGGCATTTGAACCCCTTACGGGGGTGGCCCTTGCGGGGGGTTCCACTCAGCTGCAGCCCATGCTCTGGCCGCAGTTGAGGCATCTGTAGCAAGTGCCGTTGCGAACGGTGATCGAGCCGCAACCATCACATGCGGGCGCATCGCCCATCAGTTGCGCGGTGGTTTGGTCGAGCACGCTCTTGGTGAACTGCTCAGTATGAGAGTGCGAGAGAGGTCCATCGAGATAGGTGTCGGTCGTTGTGGAGGAGGTCGAGACGATCACTTTGACTCCATCTTGAAGTGGTGTCCTCGGTGCAGCGGTAATGGAGCGGTCGAGATGAACACTGGGGTTCGAAACGGTCCTCTCCTCTGCGAGATGGGTGGACAGGATGCGATCGTGGATCGCCTGGGGCGAAGTTGGGACGAAAGTCCGATTGGAGAGATGACCTGATTGATCGATGCATGCTGTGTCCTCCTTGACTGGTGTGTTGTGGGCATCGGCGCCTCCTTGCCGCCTAGGCGAGTTGGCTTCGCGGTATCCGGGAATGAACTGCATTCCGAACCAGCGAAAGATGTAGTCGACTAGGCTCTTGGCGAAGGGGATTTCGTCGTTGGTAGTCATCCCCATCGGCTCAAACCTCTGATGAGCGAACTTATTGACGAGGCTCTCAACCGGCACGCCATACTGAAGTGCCACGCTGATGGCGGTTCCGAGTGAGTCCATCAAACCGCCAATGGTCGAGCCTTCCTTGGCCATGGTGATGAACAACTCGCCGGGGCGACCATCGTCATAAATGCCAACAATGAGATAGCCCTCGTGGCCGCCCACATTGAACTTATGGGTGATGCTGCGCCGTGTGTCGGGCAGCCGGCGCCTGTTGGGGCGTTCGATGACGCGCTCCACAATGCGCTCGACGATGCGCTCCGTTACCAGAACTGCAGTCGGTGCTGCCGCTAGCACCGGTGCGGCGCTGGCTGCCATCACATTCTCCGCCGCTGCTGCTGTCCTAGTGCGGGACTCGCTGGCGCTATCCTCCTTCGACTCAGTCGAGTCGGCTTTGGAGGAAAGAGGCTGACTCAACTTGCAGCCGTCACGGTAGAGAGCATTGGCCTTGAGTCCGAGCTCCCAGCTCAATCGGTAGCAATCGGCGATGTCGGTCTCGGTCGCCTCGTTGGGCAGATTGATGGTCTTACTGATGGCGCCAGAGACGAATGGTTGCGCCGCAGCCATCATCTTGATGTGACCCTCGGGAGCGATCAGTCGTACCCCAAGAGCGCCGCAGCGATTGGCGCAGTCGAACACAGGCAGATGGGATTCTCTGACATGGGGGGCACCCTCCAGCGTCTGGCTACCGCAGATGCGGCGATTCAGTCCCTCGCACTGCTGGCGGGTGAATCCCAAGGTGCGAAGTCCGTTGAAGGATTCATCGCGGCGCGCCTTGGTGACATCAATATTGCCGGCTCGCAGCAGACGCTCCGGTACCGACCAAGCGCTGAATGCGTGGTCCAGTTTGATCACCGTAGGCAGGGAGTTTTCCAGGGCAAGCAACTCTTCGTTGGTGTATCCCTTGGACAAGAGCGCCTCGCGTAGAGACAGACCGCTGGTTGAGGTGCCATCTTCAGTTGGGAGGGCCGTGTCAAGGCTGAGCGTGCCCATCACATGAACGATGATGGCATCGATCTGCGCCTGGGAGTAACCAAGAGTCTTGAGTGCGGGACGGAGAGACTGATTGGCGATCTTGAAGTGTCCGCCACCGGCGAGCTTCTTGAACTTGGTGATGGAAAAGTCTGGTTCAACGCCAGTGGTATCGCAGTCCATCAAGAGTCCGATGGTTCCGGTGGGCGCGATCACCGTAACTTGAGCATTGCGAAAGCCGTGGCGCTCGCCCAGAGTCAGAGCATCGTCCCAAGCCTGGAGTGCCGCCGAGAGAAGGCTCTGCGAGTTCGTCAAACCTATGCGGCTCCCTCCTAGAGTGCTGTCCGAGCGATCGCCAAACTGAGAGTGATCGAGGGGGACGGGTCTGGTTCGCAGAGACTCCCATTCATTGGATTGGCGAGGGAGTCCCTGCGCTGCACGGCGGTGGTTGCGCAGAACCCGCATCATGCTTTCACGATTGGTAGAGAAGCCGGCAAACGCGCCATGCTCCTTGGCCATCAAGGCACTTGCGGCGTAGGAGCGTCCCGTCAATACCGAGGTGATCGCACCGCACACGGCTCTACCCATGTCGCTGTCGTAGGGGACTCCCGCCTGCATGAGCATGGCACCCAGATTGGCGTAACCAAGCCCGAGCGTGCGGTACTTCCAACTGAGTTCGGCAATCTCGCGGGAGGGGAAGGCCGCCATTAGCACCGAGATTTCCAACACCACTGTCCACAGGTTCACCGCATGTTCAAAGCCTTCGACATCAAAAGTGCGGCTGTCGGCGTCGTAGAACTTGAGCAGATTGATCGAGGCCAGATTGCAGGCCGTGTTGTCGAGGAACATGTACTCGCTGCAGGGATTGCTGGCGTTGATGCGACCGCCAGCGGGGCAGGTGTGCCAGTCATTGATGGTTGAGTCGAACTGCACGCCGGGATCAGCGCAGCGCCAAGCGGCGTAGTTGATCTGCGACCAGAGAGTACGGGCGGGAATGGAGCCAGCTGGCTTGTCGCTGGTGCGCTGACGAAGATTCCATGTTGCGTCAGCATCCACTGCGTCGAAGAACGCATCGCTGAGGCGAACGGAATTGTTGGAGTTCTGTCCGCTCACCGTGCCGTAGGCCTCACCATTGAAGTCGTAGTCCAACTTCAAGCCCAGCCTCGCCGCTACATCGCGCTGCGACTGCGGTAGCACCCTCAAGCCCTCAACCATGGCACTCACCTTGAGTTCTTCGCGAACCTTCCAGTTGATGAACTGTTCGATATCCGGATGATCAATGTCGAGGCAGCACATCTTGGCGGCACGGCGGGTCGTTCCGCCAGACTTGATCGCACCCGCGGCGCGGTCGCCCACGCGCAGGAAACTCATCAGGCCCGAGGACTTGCCACCTCCCGAGAGCGACTCCTGCTCGCCACGCAGGCTGGAGAAGTTCGTTCCCGTACCGGAGCCGTACTTGAAAAGGCGCGCTTCGCGAACCCAAAGGTCCATGATGCCGCCGTCGTTGACGAGATCATCGTTGACTGATTGGATGAAGCAGGCATGCGGCTGGGGATGGCTGTAGGAGTCGCTAGCCAAGCTGGCTGCACCTGTGCAATGATCGGCAATCCAGTGCCCTTGGGCCGGGCCGTTGATTCCGTAGGCGTAGTTCAGACCGGTGTTGAACCACTGGGGGCTGTTGGGTGCAGCTGCTTGGGTGAGCAGCATCCACGAGATTTCATCGTAAAAAGCCTGAGCATCGAGAGGCGAGTCGAAATAACCGTGCCGCTCTCCCCAATGCTTCCAGCATCCAGCAAGGCGGTGGACGACTTGGCTGGCAGACTGCTCTGGGCCGAGAACCGCATGGCCATTTTCGTCGAACATCGCTGCGCCGCTGGCATCGACTTGCGGCACGCCAGCCTTGCGGAAGTACTTGCTTAGAACGATGTCAGTTGCCAGTTGGCTCCAGTCGCGCGGCACTTCAGCGTCCACCATCTCGAAGACGGTAGAGCCGTCAGCTTTGAGGATTCGGCTGGTGCGCTTGGTCCATTCGACAGTATGGAAGACATCCTTGCCCTGAGTGGTAAATCTTCGCGCGATTTTCATGAGTCGTTCCTTGCGCCGGGTGAGTCGCTGATGAATGAATAGAAAATACGATTCGAAGCAATGAGAGAGAGAGGCTTCCTGATGGAGAGCATCGAGGCCATTTCGGACTAGGGGTTGCCCATGCCATCTACACGAGGAAGAGTGAGCCCTGACTGATCCTGATACTTGCCCTTCTTGTCGGCATAACTGACGGAACAGACACGATCAGCTCGCAGAAAGAGCATCTGTGCTATCCCCTCATTGGCGTAGATCTTGGCGGGCAGGGGAGTGGTGTTGGAGATTTCGATCGTGACTTTGCCGCGCCACTCCGGTTCAAGTGGTGTGACATTCACGATGATGCCGCAGCGCGCGTAGGTTGACTTGCCCACACAGATCGCCAGGATGTCGCGGGGGATTCGAAAGACCTCGACAGTTTCAGCCAAGGCGAAGGAGTTGGGCGGAATGATCACATGGTCGCGGCCGACCTGCGCGGTGTCGATCGTGATGAATGAATCATTGCTGAATCGTTTGGGATCAACGATGGCGACTCCGCCTGAGGTGGCGTTGGTGAACACCTTGAACCGCGTCCCCACGCGCACGTCGTATCCATAACTGGAAACCCCGTAGGAAATGATTGACTGCCGCTTGGAGTTCTCTTCGAAAGGCTCGATGCTGATCGTCTCTCTAATCTGGGAATCGCAAAGAATGCTCATCAAACCACTCCTGATTGAGGTTTCGACCAACTTCGTTCCGCAGACAACTGCCATTCTCCGCCACCGGCGATTCAGTCCGCCGTGCCACCATCAACGAGGACGCAGGGTAGCCCCACCAATAGTGTTTGCAATGGCTCGAACCACGAAATATGGTGTATTTGTAATCATCCCGTCTAAGTGGTTGTACGAACTCAGGTTACATGACTGAGCCTGGTCTAGATGTTGTGTTGTTAGGCTGTCGGGTGCTGTCGGCAGCCCAATGGATCGGGGTTGGGAGACCGCTTTGGAACTCGTTTTAGGCCTCGTCACTCGTCCTCTAGACTCGTTGTGGTGGAAGCTGACATGGAACTCGCGAATGGCCTGACAGACGCCCAGCGAGCTGCGGTCTGCCACGGTGATGGACCGCTGCTGGTCCTAGCGGGGCCGGGATCGGGCAAAACCCGCGTGATTACACGGAGAATCGCCCTGCTCATCTCGCGCGGCGCAGCGCCGGAATCGATTCTCGCTCTGACATTCACTAATAAGGCTGCTGAGGAAATGCGCTCTCGTGTGGCTTGTCTGCTGCAGGTTTCGCAGCCTTGGCGCATGGGACTGATCGTCTCGACCTTTCACTCGTTTTGCGCCTTGCTGCTGCGGAGGTATGGCACTAACTCCGCGAGCGCGTCGGGAACGGTCGCATTGCAGCCGGGGTTCACCATCTACGACGCCGAAGATGCGCGCAGCGCCGTGGGGAAGGCGATCGACTCGTCAGGGCTCGACAAGAAAAACTGGCCGGCAGGCCAAGTGGCCCAGCGCATCTCTCGGGCAAAGAATCTGTTGCTTGACGCTCGGGCCTACCGGCTCGAAGCTGGAGACTTTCAGTCCAAGACGATCGCCCGCATCTACGAGGCATACGAATCGATCCTCGCTCGCAACAACGCCCTCGACTTCGATGATCTGCTCCTGCGTACTGCCAACATGTTGCGCCACGATCAACGCGTCCGCGAGGAGCTGCAGCAGCGCTTTCATCATGTCCTAGTGGATGAGTATCAAGACACCAACTATGCCCAGTTCGTAGTTGCCGGAGCGATCGCCGCGGGTAGCAACAACTTTGTAGTGGTCGGTGATCCGGATCAATCCATCTTTGGCTGGCGCGGCGCCGACATCCGCAACATCCTCGACTTTGAGCGCCACTTCCGCGGGGCCAAGGTCTTGCCTCTGGGAGAGAACTTTCGCTCAACGGGCTACATCGTGCGCGCTGCTGCGGGCTTGATCGGGCACAACACCAAACGGAAACACAAGGAACTCACAACACAGCTCCCTGATGGCGCCAAGCCGCGACTGGTTCGCACTTTCGATGAGTTTGAGGAGGCGCGCCTGGCAGTCAGCGCCATTGAAGAGTCCGCCGCGGGTGGAGTGCCATACTCCGGAATGGCAGTGCTCTACCGCATGAACGCATTGAGCCGGACACTCGAGGACGAACTTCGAAGGCGAACCATCCCCTATGTGATCGTGCGCGGCACCGCCTTCTATGAGCGCCGTGAGGTCAAGGACGCGCTGGCATACTTGCGCGTGCTCGCCAATCCGGCTGACGAAGTTGCGCTGCGGCGGATGCTCAGCACCCCACCGAAGGGCATTGGCAACTCAACCCTGCTGCGGGCGGAAGTAGTGGGATTGTCGCGTTCGCTCACACTCCTGCAAGCGCTGTCATCGAGTGAGGCGCTCGCTCTGCCTGCGCGCGCGACCAAGGCGATCACCGCATTCCTGCTGCAGTTGTCAAGGTGGCGCGGCACGCTGGAGCGGGGCTTCGCGTCGGAGCTAGGAGCGTTTGTGCGCGAGGTCGTGACTGGCAGCGGATTGGCCGGTCATATCGCCAGCAGCGCAGCCGACACGGAAGAGATCGGGGATCGCACCAGCAATCTGGATGAGCTGATAAATGCAGCGGCGCAGCACGGCGAGGAGATGCTGGCGTTTGCCGCGACTGCAGCACAGGTCACCTTGCTGGAAGCTCTGCAGTCATTCTTGGCATCCGTCACTCTGGTGGCTGATGCCGATGTCATCGACCCCGAGCGGGGAGCCGTCACTCTGATGAGTCTCCACGCCTCCAAGGGATTGGAGTTTCACACCGTCGTGATCGTGGGAGTGGAGGAGGGGATCCTCCCCCATTCGCGTTCCCTCAACGACTCCGATCAACTTGAGGAGGAGCGGCGCCTGCTATTCGTAGGGATGACGCGAGCAGAGCGGGCGCTGCTGATCACGTCCGCCACCATGCGGGGTGTCCGCGGCGTACGCATGCCTTCTATCGAGAGCATGTTCATTAGGGAAATCCCCGATGATTCCGTGGTGCGTGTGGGTCTGGCGCCCGTGGCAAACGGGCGCGAAGAGAGGCGGCCGCTTTGGAAGGCGGGCATGATGGTTCGACACCCGGAGTTCGGGGTCGGTTGCATAGAAGCGATTCTGCCGCGCGGCGAACTCACCAGCGTGCGTGTGCAGTTCAAGAGTGGTCCCGCCCGGACGCTGGTCACCGAGTACGCCAAGTTGCTGCCTCTGGGATAGTGACTGCCGCCGATCTAGGATCGGAATCTGCTTCTTCCCGGTGTCACCTCGCCTCAGTATCACTAGCATGGTGTCATCATTCACTAACGAGTCAACCGCCTGGAGGCGACTTGCAAAACATGAATTACTCATCACAAGACAGTCGAGAGGGCAGAGGATGCGCGTTGCTGGTCTGCGCAGCCATTCTGCTGCCGGTGAGCGGTGCCATCGCCCATTTTCTCGGCGGTGGTCTTTTGTATCTGTTCCCAGCCGCGGCCCTATGTCTCTTTGCGATCGTTTTGTGCATTCACTCCATCAGGCGTCTAAACAGAGGGTGCATTCTGGTGGGGCTGTTTATGGGCTGCGCCGTGCCCATAGCGGCCTGCTGCCTGGCAACTGGCATCGTCGTCAGTCTGGTTGGCACCTGGGCGAAATACGCTGATGCCATTAGCCCTGACTTTGGAACCGCCATGCGCGGTGGTGTCTTGCTTTGGCGAGTTGAATCCTATCGTGGTATCGAGGGCTCTCTGCCCACCGATCTTGCTCAGCTTGACCTCGAGGAAGGGGAGATCATTGATGGATGGGGGACGCCATTCATTTACCTAGTGGCACCCGACACCGGGAAGTTCACCCTCCGCAGTTTCGGTCCTGATCGCATCGATGGCACCAGCGATGACATTCTCATCGAGGAGTTCAGCAGCGTCGCTCCTCGTGCAACTTCATCTCCCTGAACACAATCCGGTCTGCCACTCGACGAACGACCACTCGTCGACCAGTTCCTCGAGCCGTTTGCTCATCGGTTTGCCTGCGCCATGACCAGCCTCGCGGTCTACCCAGAGCATGATGGGGTCTTGCAGGGGATCGTTGCTAGCAAGCGTCTGCATTCGCGCCACCATCTTGCGAGCGTGCATGGGATGCACCCGCGAGTCGTTCTCACCGGCACTGACAAAGAGCGCGGGGTATCGAGTTCCCTTGGTGACATGGTGATAGGGCGAATAGGCATGCAGCCAAGCGAAGTCAGCAGCATTAGCGGGGTCGCCATACTCGGGCACCCAGTACTTCGCTAGCAAGAACTGGTCATAGCGCAGCATGTCAAGAAGCGGTACGCCGCAAATACCGCAGGCGAACAGATCGGGTCGCTGAGTGACGGCCGTTCCCACCAGCAGGCCACCGTTGGATCGTCCCATCACCGCGAGTCGATCACTCGCGGTCCACTTGCGCGCGATCACATCGGCTGCCACCGAGTAGAGGTCGTCGTACACATTCTGCTTGCGCCCAAGCATGCCGGCGCGGTGCCAATCCTCGCCGTATTCACTGCCTCCGCGCAGATTTGCCACCACATAAACCCCACCATCCATATACCACGGCCAGTTGGAGGCGATGAAGGAAGGTGTCAGGGCAATGTTGAATCCGCCGTAGCCGTAAAGCACGCAGGGGTGTCCACCATCACGCGGCTGCAGGTCGGTGCGGTGGATGATGAAGTAGGGGATGCGCGTCCCATCCGTGGAGGTGGCGAACTCTTGTTCGACGGCAACCTTCGTGGGATCAACGGGCACATCCGGCTTCACCCACACCGTGGGAGATTTCTCGGGCTTCGACCAATCAAGCGTGTAAATCGTGGTGGGCGAGTTGTAACTGGTGTAGGCGAAGAATCCCTGGTGGAGCAGATCCTCACTGCGGGTAGTGGCGGTGCCGATGCCCGGCAGAGTCAGCGTCTGCAGATTGGTGCCGTCAAGATTTGCCACGCTGACGCGGCTGGAAGCGTCCTGCTGCCAAGTAATCACCACCTTGCCGAGCGCGAGTGAGACATCCTCCATCACCATAGTCGGATGCTCAGAAATCACAGTCCTGGCGCTCTCGAGCAGCTTGTTGGATGCACTGAGCACCGATTCTTCTCCAACTGCCTTGGGCTGTGTCAACTGGCGCAGATCAATGCACAGAAGCCTGCCCCGCGGAGAGTTCCACGTCGTTGTGAAGTAGAAGTTTCCTGCCTGTACTCCCACCGGATCGAACCGGGCATCGAGTCCAGTGGCAATGGGAATCCTGTTCATCACCCTGTCGGTGCTCACGCCAAGGGCGGGAGCAATGAAGAGATCATTCGAAGCCCAGCCGTGGGAATACCCTCCTATGAACCACTCGCCATCGAAGGAAACTCCCAAGAAGGGGACATCGCTGGGATGGTCCTGGCGGAGGAGGACTGGATCACGTGCAACCGCTTCACCGAGGCGATGCACGCGCCACTCTCTCGAGTATGGATCCTTGGCATCGCGCAGCACCCCATAGACGAAGCGTTCCTGATCGGGGAACCAGCCGCCGAATGAAACCTTCCCCTCGATGCGGTCGGCGTAATCAGCCTGCTCCATCACCGCGCGGACGCGCAGCACGCTCATCTCATTCCCACCCTCGCTCAGCCCATATGCGACCCTCGCCCCCTTGTGGCTGGGCATCCACCAGTCCAGACTGATCAGGCCTGCGGCGCTCATGAGATTGGGGTCGAGCAGAGTCATGGCGTCACCACCCCCAACAGGCCTGGTCTTAAGCGCCGGTTGATTCTCGCGGCCAGTTCTCTCGGTGAAGAACATGATTCCGCGGCGCATTCGGGGCAGACCATAGGAGGGGATTTCCAGCAGAGGCCGCAGCTGCGCGGTGAGGTGCTCGCGGCAGGGGAGAGCATCGAGTGTGGCTCGGGTGAAGGCGTGCTGCTGATCGGTCCATGCAGCAACTGGGGGCGCGTCCCGCTCCAGCTGCTCGAGCCAGCGAAACTCATCGGTGATCGTCACTCCGTGCAGCTGCTCGGTTACTGCCTGCTGCTCGGTAATCGGCGGAGTGCTTGCCGATGAGGCGGCGCAGATGAGCGAGAGCCCAAGAACCGGCAATGTGAGCGGGAGTTCGATGCCAATGTTCATAGGCGGCGATCTTAGGGCAGGGGGCCTTGGTGTTGCCGCGAGAGTAGATTGCCCCCATGCAGCCAGTCGCAGTTCTTGCCGAATCGATTCACCTCAATGCGGATCGGGCGCTCGAGGAGGCGGGGCTGAAAGTAGAGCGGGTGCCAGGAGCTCTTGAGGGTGCTGCTCTCAGAGAGGCGATTGCCCGAGCAGCTGTGATCGGAATCAGATCGAAGACACAGCTGGGCGCCGAGGTATTTCGGTGCGGGCCGCTTCCGGCAGCGATCGGCTGCTTCTGTATCGGCACCAATCAAGTCGCGCTTCGTCCCGCTGCAAGGGCGGGGGTAGCGGTTTTCAACTCACCGTTCTCGAACACCCGCAGCGTGGCCGAGATGACGGTGAGTGAGGTGGTGGCATTGGTGCGTCGATTGTTTGAGAAGTCGTCGCAGATGCACCGAGGGCACTGGGACAAGTCGGCTAGGGATGCCCACGAGTTGCGTGGTCGAACGTTGGGCATCATCGGATACGGGCACATCGGGTCTCAGGTTTCCGTCTTGGCCGAGTCGCTGGGAATGCGGGTGGTGTTCCATGACATTGCCCGGCGCATGCCGCTGGGGAACGCCACTTCACGAACCTCACTTGATGCCGTGTTGAAGGAGTCCGATGTCGTAACCATCCATGTTCCCTCGACAGCAGCAACGGAGGGCATGATCGCCACAGAGCAACTCGCGCGCATGCGCCCCGGCGCCGTGCTGGTGAATAATGCCCGCGGATCAGTGGTGGACCTTGAGGCACTGGCTGCAGCCATCCGGCGCGGCCACATCGGGGGAGCCGCCATTGATGTGTTTCCCGAGGAACCCTCAGGATCGAGCGAGACTTTTTTCAGTCCGCTTCAGGGACTTCCCAATGTCATTCTCACTCCGCACATCGGCGGTAGTACCGAAGAGGCTCAGGAGGCGATCGCCGTGGAGGTGAGCGAAAAGCTGGCGGCATTTCATCTGCGCGGGTCCACTGCAACCAGTGTGAATATGCCCGAGGTAGAGCTGCCATCCCCTCGGGATGGGCAGGTTCGTCTCATGCATGTTCACCGCAATGTGCCGGGAGTGCTGGGCAAGATGCACACGATTCTTGCCGCTTCGGGCGTGAACATCAATGCCGAGTACCTGCAGTCAGACAGCGAAGTTTCCTATGTGATTCTTGATGTTGATCCCTTTGCGGCCGAGGACATCCTGCCCAAGCTGGAGCAGATGCCCGAGACTATTCGCCTGCGCGTTCGCAGCTAGAGTTCCCCCGCGGAGCAATCGGCGTATGCATCAAGTTCCGACAATGTCAGGAAGTTCGAACAGCGCTTGGGTGAGATTGCGTGGGCCCGCAGGAGTGATGAGCACATCGGCTTCGTAGTGCACGCTCGTCGAGTTGTCGGCGGTGTAGATGGGCCATTCCTTGCCGCGCACGATTGTTTCTGTGGATGAAAGGGCGATCATCGGTTCAACCGCCAGCAGCATCCCGGGCTCGAGCACTTTCCAAGCATCCTCCCACTCGCCGGGATAACTGGGGACCGAGTTGGCAATGAAGGGCGGCTCGTGCAGAACTCGTCCGTAGCCGTGCCCCCCTAGCCCGCGGACCAAGCAGTAGCCGCAATCGCGCTCCACATGATCCTGAACTGCGCGCGCGAAGTCCACTAGAGGTCGACCAGGACGCATGGCAATCACTCCCAGCCGCAATGACTCGCGCCCACTGCGCATCAGGGAGAGTGCGACATCGTCCGCGCTGCCGATGGCGTAGGTCCAGGCCGCATCACCTAGCCATCCCCGATGGCAGACTCCGATGTCTACCGAGAGAACATCACCCCTGACCAGCGGGGCAGGACTCATCAGGTGAGTGCCGTGAACGACGCACTCGTTGAGAGAGAGGCAGGCATGGCTGGGAAAGGGAGGATGCCCGCGGGCCTTGTAACCCAGGAAGCAACTAGTGCACTGCAGATCAACCAGGGTGCGCGCCACGAATGAGTCAATCTCGGAGAGCGTCAGCCCTACTCTGAGGTAACCAACGAGGGCCCGGTGCACCGCCACCACGCAATCAGCCGATTTCACGGCGGCGGCCAAATCCTGTTCATTGGTCACGGGCATCGGGGCGAATCTTAGTCCGCGAGCGTCATCCCTAGAGCCAGGTTCACGCTGCGGCAGGCATTGGTGTCGACACCGATGGCGCCTCCGAGTCCCAGCACCAGGTCTGGCCCGGCATCGGCAAAGGATGCCAGCAGTGAGAGTTCATCTCTCGCCGCCAGCATCTGAAGTTGCGCCCGTCGCTTCGGAGCAAGGCAGCCACAGTGATCCGAGGCGCTGAGAGCGCAGGCGGCATTCCAAGTTGCGGCCGTGATCGCCTCCTCGAGAGAGAGGCGCATGAAGCGAGTGGCAAGATAGATAGAGAATGAGAGCGAGGGCGAAGGGGCACTGCCAGGATTGAAGTTACTCGCGATCGCCAGAGCACCCCCCTGATCGAGGAACTCGCGAGCGCGCATGGAGGGCGTACCGAGGGCGAAGGGAGTGCAGGGGAGAGCAACACCGATTGATGTGCTGCGGGCGAGTTGCGCGAGGTCTGCGTCGGTTGTGGCCTCAAGGTGATCCACGGTCCGCGCCCCCAGAGATATCGCCTCCGACACCATTCCTAGCGAGTTGAACTGATCAGCATGAACCCGAATAGGAAGACCGAGTCGCTTGGCGGCGCTGAAGTAGCGCAGACAATCGGCAAGCGACCACGCCCCGGTTTCGCAGAAGGCATCGCAGCAGATCCCGGGATAGGCCGCCGCGACTGCGGGCAGAGTCTCTTCAATCATGCGTGTCACACCATCCGATTGAGATGGATCGAGAGCGTGAGCCCCCAGGAATGTGGGATGAACTTCTACCGGTGCTCGCGGCGTGCCCAATCCCTGAGCCTGTCCGGCAGCGGATATGACTTGAAGCATTCGAAGTTCCGTGGGCGTGTCAAGGCCGTAGCCGGTTTTGACTTCCACAGTTCCTGCACCAAGTTGATGCATCACTCGAAGTCGCCCCAGCAGGAGTTCGAGTAGCGCCTCGGAGGATGCGGCGCGGACGGCTCGCACCGTGCTCATGATTCCCCCACCGGCAGCGAGGATTTCCAGATAGCTGGCACCAACCTGCTTCATCTGCCACTCCCGAGCTCGGTCACCCGCGAAGCAAGCGTGAGTGTGGCAGTCGACCCAGGCCGGTAGCACCACTCGCCCCTTCCCATCGATGCGAGTGCGCCCAGCCGCTGCGGGGCTCTCGCCCAATCCTGTCCCCAGGCGCACGATGGTTCCATCGCCGTCGACTTCGATGTATCCCGGATCCAGCACACCAAGATCGCAGGCCCGCGCTCCGCGGCGAGGGAGATCGCTCTCGCCAGCTCGCGGTGCAAGCGTCAAAATGCGAGCGTTGAATATGACAATGCCAGTACTCATGGATCGCTGATGAAGGCTACCCTAGCCGCATGGAACTGATCCTGATCCGACACGCGCGAGCACATGAGCGCGACACCTCGAGATGGTTAGATGATGCGGACCGGCCTCTGACCAAGGGCGGCGCTCGTGACTTTCGCCGTCTGGCCAAGGCGCTTCGTCGGTGGATCGAGCGTCCTGAGATGGTTTTGGCCAGCAGATTCGTGCGGGCTTGGCGCACGGCCGAAATCTTGCACAAGGATGGGAGATGGCCCGCGCCGGTGGAATGCCCTGAGCTCGCCTCGGATGCCGTAGAGGGCTGCAGTGGCTATGAGGCTCTTCTGCGTCAGCACCAGAGCGCTACTCGAATTGCATTGGTGGGTCACGAGCCGCACCTAGGTGAGTTCGCGGAACTGTTGCTCGGGGCGCGGCAGGGATCGCTCCCTCTCCGCAAGGGTGCCGTTGCCGTGTTCGACATTGAATCACTCAAGTCGGGGGTGCGTGGCTCCCTGCGCCAAATGGTGGATCCGACTTTCCCGCGCCGCCGCCGCTGATGGCGTTAGTATGATTGCCATCAAGACAGTTGTTATGACAGCACCCGCCGCACCAACAAAAAAATCAACGCCGCTCGTGGAAATCTTCTGGGATGGGGTGATTATCAGAGTGCAACCTGCTGGTCCCAACATCGGACAGCGCGAAGCTCCGATCATCACGCAGGATGTGGAGCCGTTTATCCGGCAGGCCGGTAAGGACCTCAAGTTCTTCGTGCTTGACCTCACATCGGTTCAGTTCATGAGCAGCATGGGACTAGGTATGTGCATCAACTGGCGCAACGCCTCCTCGGCTCAGGGTGCCGTTGCCGTTCTTTATGGGTTGAATAAAGAGCTGCGCAACCTCTTGGCGATGATGAAGATCGACAAGCTCTACAAGATCGCTGGCAGCAGCCACGAGCTCCGTGACATCTGCGGCGTCAAGTAGATCAGGGGGTTAGAACTTAGATATATCACGACTCGGAGGTGGGAGTGCCGAGGAGCGGTGCTAGGCTTGGTCTATGCGAAACTCCTCTGGGTACCTCCTTCTGAGCAGCCTGTTGATGGTGCTCACTTGCGGCGGCGGTGCTGCGTCTGCAGTTCAGGCCGACAAAGTTTCCTATCACGGCTATTCGGTGGTGCGGGCCGCCATCACGAGCCCCCGCGATCTCCGTTTCTTCGCCTCAGTTGACGCAGACATGTGGAGTCACGGTGTCCGCGAAGGCAAGGCGGACTACATGCTGAACGCCCAGCAGATGCTGGCGCTGCGAACTGCGGGAATCCCCTTCGAGGTGCTCATCGGTGATGTCGGTCCCTTGGTGGATGCCGAGAGCGCCCGGCTGAGTCAGCAGCCAGGCGACGGCCTGGCAGGCGGCGACTTCTTTACCGACTTTCGCACCATCGATCAGATCAATGCCAGATTGGACGAACTGGCGGCGCTGCACCCGACTCGGGCCTCAGTTGTTGTGGTGGGTCAGTCTCTTGAGGGGCGCACCATTCGCGGGCTTCGCATCTCGGCCATCGCTGAGCCAGCGCCGCTGGGAACTCCTGCTCTGGTGTTTGATGCCTGCCAGCACGCGCGCGAGTGGGCCACCCCGCCTGTTGCCATGTTCATTGCCGAGAGACTGCTGGAAGATGAGGCGACCAGTCCTCTAGTGGCATCGATTGTTTCCCAGTCAGAGGTATTCATTGTTCCCGTGGTGAACCCGGATGGATATGCCTTCACCTGGGCCGGAACCAGACTTTGGCGCAAGAATCGCCGCGACAATCTGGATGGCACCTTTGGTGTCGATCTCAATCGCAACTGGGGCTATCAGTGGGGCGGACCGGGCTCGAGTGCCGCCACTAACTCGGAGACCTACCGCGGGACGAGCGCCTTCAGTGAGCCCGAGTCAGCCGCGCTGCGCGACTTCGTGGCGGCGCGGAGCGGGGTTGTCGCCAACATCGACTTTCACTCCTACAGCCAACTGATCCTTTCGGCGTGGGGTTGGACGACTGCACTGGCACCCGATGCCACCCTTCTGCAATCGATGGGAGCCTCGATGAGGGAGGCAGTGCTCTCTACTCATGGCACGCCATACACTGCCGGGCCTATCGGCTCGACTCTCTATCTAGCGAGTGGTGGCAGCGTCGATTGGATGTACGGCGACCAAGGGATTCTTTCATGGACCATCGAGGTTCGCGACACCGGTGCCTACGGGTTCATCATGCCAGCTGCGGACATCGTGCCCAATGCTCAGGAGAACTACGCGGCTGCGCTGAAACTCATGCAGGCTGTTTCCGATGGAGTTGTGCTGAGCCTGATCCAGCCCATTCCCGCTTACGCCCCGACCGGGTCTCCCATCAGCGTATCTGTGGATGTCCGCTGGCTTCTGGGAGGAACTTCCAGCACGGTTCGTTGCAAGTGGCGTGTCGGCGCCGCGGTGTGGAATACTCTCAACATGAGCAACACCGGCGGAAACACTTTCGCAGCCAGCATTCCTGCGGCGCCATGCGGCGCCCAACTGGCGTTTTACTTCGAAGTGCTTTCGGCCTCGAGTGGCACTGTGGTGGAGTCATTGCCAGTCGCAGGCGCCTCCTCGCCTTTCGAAGTTGCAGTCACTTCTAGCACTTTGGTAGTTGCCCACGATCTGGAAACCGATACCGGATGGCAAGCAGGCGTCGCAGGCGACAGCGCGACGGCAGGCGTATGGATTCGGGTGGATCCCAACGGCACTACGGCTCAGTCTGAGGACGACCACACCTCGGCCGGCACCCAGTGCTTCGTGACTGGTCAGGGTGCTGTAGGAGCAGGCGCGGGCAGCGCCGATCTCGACGGTGGCATCACGACATTGGTGTCGCCGGTGTTTGATGCGAGCGCGCCGGGCACGAGCGTTTCATTCTTCCGCTGGTACTCCAACAACTTAGGCGGCAGCCCAGGTCAGGACTCGATGCCCATCGAAGTGAGCGGCGATAATGGGGTCACATGGGTGACTCTCGAGACTGTCAGTCAGTCTGCGACGGCCTGGGTCGGGGCAGCCTTCGCGCTCGATGGCCTCATTGCGCCGTCGGCGGCAGCGCGGGTGCGTTTTGTCGCGCGTGACTTGGGTGCGGGCTCGCTTGTCGAGGCTGGCATCGATGACTTAGAGGTGACTGTCACCGGTTGCCCTGGCAACTCGCCAGACATCGATGGTGATGGAGTCGTCAGCGGTTCTGATTTGGCGATCCTGCTGGCAATGTGGGGAGCTGCCGGTGCCGCGGATCTGGATGGCAACACCGTGGTGGATGGAGTCGATTTGGCAATGTTGCTCGCCAACTGGGGATGAGCGAGTAAAATCGGCTCATCGCTCTCGATACCTCTGCCATCTTTTCCGAGGCCGGTCCACTAGCTCGTCGGCTCGAGGGTTTCGAAGTCAGGCCGCAGCAGGCGGCGATGCTGGCAGCGGTCGAGCAATGCATGACGAACAGGGGGCAGCTACTGGTCGAGGCCGGTACGGGGGTGGGAAAGAGTTTTGCCTATCTGATTCCGGCGATCCGCCGTGCCGTGGAGGCGCGCGAACGCGTGATTGTGTGCACCAACACCATCAGTCTGCAGGAGCAGATCATGGAGAAAGACATACCTCTGCTCAGCGCGGTGCTGCCAGAGGAATTCACTGCAGTTCTAGTAAAGGGGCGGGGCAACTATCTTTCGCTGCGCCGACTCAAGCAGGCGGTCGAGCGACGAGAGGGGCTGTTTGCCGATGAGGAAGAGCGACTATCACTCGACGCTCTCGAAGCTTGGGCATACGAAACTCTGGATGGAACCAAGGCGACCCTCCCCCAGTTAGCGCGCCCAGCGGTCTGGGAACATGCTCAATCGGATGCCGGCAACTGCATGGGTCGTCGCTGCCCCACTTATGACAAATGCTTTTACCAGACGGCGCGGCGGCGCATGGAGAACGCCGACTTGCTCATCTGCAATCACGCTCTCTTCTTCAGCGATCTCGCCCTCAAGCGCACTGGGAAGGGATTTCTCCCCCCTTACTCCCACTTGATCATTGATGAGGCGCACGCCATCGAAGCGGTGGTATGCGAGCTATTCGGGATGCGCGTTAGCGAGGCCGCCGTGCACCACATGCTCCGGCAACTGTGGAATCCGGAACATGATCGTGGCATCCTCGGGTCCATCAATATTCCGGAGGGGAGAGGGTCAGTGGGCGAGGATGCGATCAAAGCCCTATCGACGGTGCGAGCGGGAGTGAATGGGTACTTCACGCCGCTGTGGCAACGTCTGGAGGATGGTGGATCGGAGCGCATTCATGCGGGGGAGGTGCTCGAGGACACACTGAGCAAGCCTCTGAGGGAACTTGCAGGTGCGCTGAAACTTGTTCGGGAAGCTGTCGCCGACGAGGGAGAGAAATCCGAACTCGGTTCATTCATTCAGCAGGCAACGGAGATGGCAGGCGCGGCGGCAGCGCTGGCAACTAACAGTAGCAAAGCCACCGTGGCGTGGATCGAGCGCTCCGGCGGGGCACAGAGCAAGCGCCGGGGTCGTGCTCTGATGAGTCTGCGCTCGGCCACAATCGAGGCCGGGCCAATCTTGCGCGAGATGCTCTATTCGCAGCCCATCTCTCTGGTGATGACCAGTGCCACTCTCGCCTGCGGGGGCGATGACTTCAGCCTGATACAGCAAGCACTCGGCTGCACGGAGGCCACCACACTTCATTTGGGAAGTCCATTCAACCTCGCGTCTCAGGTGCGCCTGATCATCGATGTGACGATGCCCGATCCCAAGTCGCCCCAATACCACGAGGCGCTCTCGCGACGGGTCCTGGAGCACATCATCGCCACCGACGGCGGAGCATTCGTGCTCTTCACCAACTACACCTCGTTGAACCGAGTGGCAGAACTGGTGCGCGAGGAACTGACCGCGCGCGGGCATCAACTCCATGTGCAGGGTGGCAGCCACTCGAGTGGTCTAATTCTGCAGCGATTCCGCGAGAGTGAGCGCAGCGTGCTATTCGGTACATCAACCTTCTGGCAGGGAGTCGATGTGCGCGGGCGGGCGCTGCGAAATGTGATCATCACCAAGCTGCCCTTCGAGGTTCCCGATCGGCCACTGGTGCAGGCGCGTCAGGAACTTATCAAGTCCCGTGGCGGCAATCCCTTCATGGATGATCAACTTCCCCGAGCCGTGATTCGGTTCAAGCAGGGGTTCGGCCGACTGATTCGCAGCAGCACCGATCGAGGCCGCGTAGTCATTCTCGATCCGCGCATCGCCACCAAGCGCTACGGCAAGGCATTCATTGAAGCACTTCCGAGCGACATAGAGCCGGAAATCGTCCAAGAGGACTGATGCTCCTGATCAAGCGCCTCGCCTCAGGCGCCAGCGCGCAGAATGCGCGCCTTCTCAAAGGCTGCGCCGAGGATGGGAGAACTGGGAGTCCTCATCCAGTCCTCGAGAATGCTGGCGTACACCGAGCGGAAGTCGGTGCCGAAACGCAAGTCGCCATTGTCGAGCGAGTTCAAGGAGGGGTGCTCGCCGTGCAGGCCGGCGTTGACCATGGGGCCGATCAGGAACATGGGCGCAGCCGTGCCATGGTCAGTTCCGCCCGAGGCGTTCTGCCTGACTCGCCGCCCGAACTCGCTGAACACCATGGTGAGAACGCGCCCGGCATTGCCCTGAGCATCCAGATCGCGCTGGAAGGCACGAAGTGACTCCGAGACCTGTCGAAGCAGGTTGGCGTGTGTGCCCTGCTGCCCGGCATGAGTATCGAATCCCCCAAGGCTCGCGTAGTAAACGCGTGTCGGCATTCCATCGCGGATCATCGAGCCAATGGCCTGCAAATGTTTCGCCAACTGATGCTGGGGATACTCCACCAGCGGGCGTTTCCCCAATGCGCCGCGGATGCGATCGCTGGCCAACTGGGCATCGAGGGCAGTGCGCATGAGAAATCCCGACTGCGATTCGGCGCCGACACTGCCGCTGCCCGGCAGGACACCGGCGCGGGTGATTCGTTCGTAGTTTGCCGCAAGCCGCTCGTCGTCATCTGCGCCCATCCAGCGGAAAAGCTGAGCGTTCTCGAATGCCACCGGCTTCTGAATGCGGCCGCTCATGGCAAGGGGCGCGCTGCGTCCGATGGCAATGGCTCCCTCAGGGACTGGGGTGCCGTTACAGGTGCAGTCGAAGTACTTGCCGATCCAGCCATCACCCTGGGCATCGGTGTTGGCGGTGTGCCAGATGTCCATCGAAGTGAAGTGGGAGCGATTGGGATTGGGATAACCCACACCTTGAACGATCGCGAGTCGCCCCTCATCAAGCAACTCACGCATCTGAGTCATGGCGGGATGAAGTCCCACGGTGCTGTTGCCGGGAAGGGTGATGGCTCCGTTTACTTCGCCTGCCACCGGCACTGCCAGTTGCGGCCGCGCCTTGTAGTAGTCATCCATTCCGTAGGGAACGACGGTGTTGAGGCCATCGTTTCCCCCGCCAAGCTGCAGTACTACGAGGATGCGATCCTCGGCGAAACCGGGCGCTGATCCTGGCGTCACTCCCTGGGGAATCATCAGTCCAAATGCGGATCGGTGAATGAATGCCGGAATCGTGGCGGCAAGGGATGCCAGCGTCGCTCCATGAGCGATGAAGGAGCGGCGGGTGAAGGGAAGATGGGGATCGGGACTCATGGCAGTACCTCAGCAGAGTTGATACTCGGGCATGGCAGAGATGAGTCCCAACATTCGGAGCAAGCTACCGCGATCAATCCGATTGCCGTAATCATTTAGAAAGGCGGCCAGTTCCGCGCGGCGATCCGCATGGGGCGGCACGCTCAGGCAAAACTCCAGGAGCGCATCTATTGCTTGCTTTGGGGGCAACTGGGCACCTGAAGCATCGGTGACGAGATGGGATGGATCCCAGGTCTGCTCGGCATTCGACGACTCATCAAAGTCGGCCTGGCGACCCGTGATGAGCAGCACCATTACATTCTGGCGGATAAACATGGTCGAAGTGTTGATCCAGGCGCGGCCGCCATCCCAACCCTTGACGCTCGGTGGTTGGAACAGATCCTGTCCCATGAACTCGAGTCCGCTGGCGAGTGTCGCGAGGCTGCGGGGATGAGCCTGCAGCCCTCGCACTGCCTGCGCTACCAACTGCACCGGGCTCTTGATTACGGAACCGCGCACCCTTGGATCATAGAAGTGAGCGCTCTGGAAGAGAGAACGCAGCACCGGCTTGAGCTGATACTGCTGCGCTCGCAGCTGAGCCGCCATGGCAGCGATCACGGCCGGGGCAGCGGGTGAAGCGGGCACGGGGGAGTCATCCACGAAGAATCGATACAACTTCCCGCAAACAAACTCGCTGCATGCTCGCTGCGAAAGCAGGATGCGGACGAAGTCGTCGCCGTGGTGAGAGCCCGATCTGCCGAGAATCGATTTCTCTCCGTCGTCGTGATCAGAGTCGCGAAACTCAAACGAATCATCTCGGAAGGTGAATCCAGTGAGAGCGCGCGCTCCCTCCTTGATGTCCGCTTCGCTGTAACCGCGTCCCTCGCCCAGGACAAACAGTTCCATCAGCTCGCGCGCCAGATTCTCGTTGGGGCTTCGCTTGCGATTGTCGTCGGCATCTAGGTACTTGAGCATGGCAGGATCGCGGATGATGCGGTACGCCAGTTCGGCGAAGCTGCCCGTGGCATGGCGGCGCAGAAGTTGATTCTGCACCAGCATGTGATAGGAGTCCTGTACGGTGCGATTGCCGGAAGCAAAGTGACCGTGCCAGAACAAGGTCATTTTTTCTTCCAGCGGACGCGGAGTTTCAATCATGCGCTTGAGCCACCACTTGCGCATCTCATCGTTCTGTTCACGATCCTCCCGATCAGACTGATTGCGAGCAGCCTGTAGGCGACCGATGGCGGCCTCATCATTCTCAACTCTTGCGCGCCGCTGTTCCGCCCGCTCCTCCTCGGTCGGTGGCCGACGAATATCGGAGCGAAAGCCTGCGGCAGTCTCGGGAAGCGGCGGGACGGTTTCGTAGTCCACCAGATAGTCGACGCAAGCCTGCAGCCCCAGGTCGTGCATGGTTCTTATCTGCTGAGGCGTGCCGCCGAAGCCGGCTCGGTTCACCAGGTGCAGAGTCGCGCTCAGATCCCAACTGGCGGGCGAGAGCTGGGCCAGAGGTCCCGCAGCATCGGGCCGTGACTGTCTGGTCTGGGGAGTGGATGGAATCATTCGTGGCTTGGGGAGCATGCAGACACTTCACGGTGATTGGCCGGAAGTACGGCCCACAGGACGAGCAATGCTCCAGCGGGGAGCGAGGCCATGCTGAGGTGGTGATAAATCCATGCCATTTCGAGAAATGGTAGGCCGGCGGCAATGAGGACGAAGCGGGCCACCGCCGACCAGTTGCGCGATGACCCGAGGAGCCAGCAGGGAACAGCCCAGCCGTAAAAGACGAGGATTCGGAGATAATTATCCTCACCGAGCAGCACGCCTCCCATAGCAGCCGCCGTCAGAGCGATCGTTGCGGCTGCCGTCCACAACATTGGTGGCATCCATCTCGCGGCTGCTGGGCGTGCTCTAGGGAGGCGGCGCAACTCGGTGCAGTGGGCGGCTACCGTGAAAGTCAGTTGCATGCCCCACTGCGCGGCGACGGGCCAGAGCAGCATGGCTGCGCCCCTCTCAAATGTGCTAGCGGCAAAGAGAAGCATCCCGGTGAAGACGATGCCGAACACAAGGAAGCAGTGGCGGCTGGGCGACTCCTGCAGTGCGCGGTGAAAAGTCAGGTCCAGATAGGGCGAGAGTCCTAACCCAAGTGCCAGACAGGGCAGTACCCACAGCACACCACTAGCGGGCAACTCTCCCGCCTGAGGCAGAGTGGGAAGTAGAGTTGTCCCTCCCACGGCGGCGAAGAAGAAACCACTGGCTGCCGCAACTGCAGCGCTGCCCAGTAGAAGCCCGCGAGTACCGCGCGCCACGAATGGCGTGACTCCCAGCAGAGCACCGGCGCAGCCCATAGGTAGCAGCGGCAGGAAATCGCCCGAGGAGAACATCCACGCCGCGAAGAAGCACTGATAGCCGATGGTGATGATGCTGAACCACCGAATAGCTCCCCCATGCTTGAGCAGAAACGCTTGGCTCTTCTCGCGACTGAGTACATATCCAAAGAGGGTGCAGCCCAGCACATTGGGGATCGCAAAGGCCACGAATCCCCAGATGCCGAACAACTTGAGCATCACGATCGGCAGAAACATGCCGATGCACCATGTCCATGAGTTCGCCAGATACAAACCCCAGCCCAAGGTGGCGTGCAGCCGCTTCATGCACGCAGACTACGAAATCTCGGTGCCGCGTTTCCGGCGTGCCCGCATGGCTGCCTTCGGGGTGCAGTGGAAGATGATCTCGCAGCGACCCACCCGAACTTCTCGGCCCTTTTGCTTGACATGCTGCTTGATCTCCATCTCGAGCGCCACATTGAACTCGCCGCCAATGGCGACTTTGGCTTGAAGGTCCTCGCGCTCGACCACGCTGTAGATCGCCGGCCCATAGCAGGGGCGCAGAAACTTGTAGCGCATGTCTTTGCACACCACGATGTAGTCGGAGCCGATGCGCGAGAAGAGGTACATACCAGCAGCAACTTCACTGTTGCCCAGCAGCGCCGCCCCAGCCATGGCGTTGTACCAGTTGCGATTGGCGCGCCTAAAAGGCAGCACTGCCGTGAAGCGAGTTGTGTCCAGCCTTCTAATAGTGATGCCCGAGCGGAAGGCATAAGGCAGCCACACCAGGGAGCAGACGCGGTGCCAGAAGGCGTTGCGGGTTGAGAGCCTGCTGATCCAAGCTTCGGCGCGGTCGTAGAACGACAACTTCTCGGGCGCATTGTCGAGAGCGACCGACTCTTGCTGGAGCTTCACACCTTCCATCTGGGGTAGAGGAGAATAGTAGGGGAGGAGTGCCTCGGCGAGAAACCGCTTGGGGGCTACGCCCATCCACGCCAGCATTACCATTGCCCCATGGCGATCGGCTCTATCGGAGTGTGCTCATGGAGTCTCAAACCCTCCGACTCCCGCTCCCTTGTCGAAAGTGTGAGGAGCCTCGGGCTGAACACTCTGCAACTCGCGCTAGGCCCGCTACTCGATGATTCGGGCAACTGGGGGGAGGTGCTCGCGCATCTCGGCGCCGCCGACATTCACATCGCCAGTGCCATGTTTGCGCCCGCTGGCGAGGACTACTCCTCCCTGCAGTCGATAGCACGAACCGGCGGATTGCGGTCCGACGAGACCTGGAATCGAAATCTAGATCGCGCCCACAAGGCCGCCCGTATCGCCAGCAAGCACCATGTGAAGCTCGTCACTTTTCATGCGGGATTCATGCCGCACCTGAGCGGTGATCCAGAGCGCATCACCCTGCTCGAGCGCCTGCGCCAGGTGGCGCGGGCCTTCTCTGCCGAGGGAGTTGACATTGCCCTAGAGACAGGACAGGAGTCAGCCGAGACTCTGGCCGGTGTGTTGGAGGAACTCGGGGAGGAGTCCATAGGGGTCAACTTTGATCCTGCCAACATGATTCTCTATGGAATGGGAGAGCCGATAGAAGCCATCAGACTGCTCGCGGGATGGGTGCGGCAGGTGCACATAAAGGATGCGATCGCCTCCGCCATCGCCGGCGAGTGGGGCCGTGAAGTCCGCGTGGGCGAGGGCGCGGTCAGATGGCGCGAGTTCCTGCAGGTGGTGGCGGGGCTCCCCCGCAAAGTCGATCTCATGATCGAGCGCGAGGGAGGCGAGTTGCGGCACTTGGACATAGCGGGCGCGATTTCTCACCTCCGCGCATCTATCATTTGAGTGCCAGATGCCCACCTACCGTTATGTCCATGTCAATGCCGACGGAACCGATGGCGACGCCTTCGAGTTGTTCCAGCGCATCACTGCCGATGCTCTGACCAAGCACCCCGAGACGGGCCTGGCCATCAGGCGGGTACCAGTGACTCCGCAGGTACAGACGGGTAGCGACACCCAACGGCTGAGCAACAAGAACCTGAACCGGCTGGGCTTCACCAAGTACGAGCGCGCTGGCAACGGCACCTATGAGAAGAAGGCCGGGGATGGTCCACGCACCATCTCGGGCGACTGACCCCACTGCTGGGGGAGTGATACCTCTGCCGACTGCTTGTAAATTGTGGCGATGAGCGGATCCGACATCTCGGTGGTCCAGCGGATTCACGAGCTGCGGGAGCTGCTCGACCGCGCCAACTTCGCCTACTACGCCGAGGCGAGCTCGTTCATGACTGATGGTGAGTATGACGGGCTCATTGCGCAGCTCATCGAGTTAGAGACCAAACATCCCGAGTGCTCCGATACTTCAAGTCCTAGCACGAGGGTGGGCGGAGTGCGGGCCGAGGGTTTCACGGCGGTGAAACACACGCTGCCCATGACCTCCATCGACAACACCTACTCGATTGAGAGTTTCCTCACATGGGCGGATCGATGTGCGCGCGAGCTGGGACACCCGGCCCAGTTCTACTGCGACCCCAAGATCGATGGCTTGGCCATCAGCTTGCGCTACGAGAAGGGATTGCTGGTGCAGGCTGTAACACGGGGTGATGGCGAGTCAGGGGACGATGTGACGGCCAATGTCCGCGCTATCCGCGCCGTGCCACTTCGACTGCGCTCGCTTGGTGGTAGTACTCACCCAGTTCCCAGTGTGCTTGAGGTTCGCGGCGAGATTTTCATGCCCAACAAGCAGTTCGAGCGCCTCAATCATGCGCGCGAAGCCGCGGGCGAGCCAGCCTTCGCCAACGCCCGCAACTCAACGGCCGGAACAATGAAGAGCCTCGATCCCCAGGTTGTGGTCGATCGCCGTCTCTCCTTCATTGCCCATGGCCGCGGCGAGTTGGCGGGGGTGCCCTCGCTCAGTTTCAGTGAGTTTCTCGGGTTGATCTCGGCCCTCGGCATTCCCGTGAACCGCGCGGGGAAACTGTGCAACGATGCTCAGGAGGCTGCCCAATCGATCGAGGCCTTTCGTAACGAGCGACTCAAGGTTCCCTATGGCATTGATGGGATGGTGGTCCGAGTCGATCGATTCGACGATCAGGCAGCTCTAGGTGTGACGGCCAAGAGTCCGCGCTGGGCCATCGCCTTCAAGTATCCGGCTGAGCGAGGCGAGACAACGCTTGTGGGTGTGGAGTGGCAGGTCGGCAAGGGTGGCACACTCACCCCTCGCGCCACGATGGAACCAGTTCTGATCGCGGGGTCCATGGTGCGACACGCGACTCTGCACAACATCGAGGAGATCCGTCGCAAGGGAATCATGGTGGGAGATCGGGTACTCGTGGAGAAGGCTGGCGAGATCATCCCGCAGGTAGTGGAGTCACTGGTCAACAAGCGCACCGGTGTCGAGTGCGCCATCGATGCTCCGACTGTGTGTCCGGCGTGCGGAGGCGCGGTGCAAATGGTTGGCCCCAAGCTGTTCTGCGCCAACACGCAGTGCCCGGCGCAGATTCGCGAGCGTTTGATCTGGTTCGTCGGCCGCGATCAAATGGCGATTGATGGAATGGGTGAGAAGGTCATTGATCAGTTGATCGAAGCTGGCCTGCTGCGCAAGTTCGCTGATCTCTTCACCATGGATCGTGAAAAGGTCTCAGCCCTTCCCCGACTCGGTGACAAGTCAGCCGCATCTATCGCGCTCTCCGCTGAAGCTGCCAAGGCGCGCGGGCTTGCTCGGCTGCTCGGGGGACTAGGTATCCGCCACATCGGAACTAGCGCGGCCAAGACTCTGGGCAAGGCCTATCCCGACATCGAGAGTCTTCTGGCCGCAACTGTTACCGAGTTGCAGGGCTTGGATGACTTCGGGGAAAGGACGGCCCCCTCAGTATGGGAGGACCTTCATTCGCCGGCATTGACGCAGACATTCGAGGAGTTGCGTGCTGCCGGAGTCAGCCTGGTCAGCACGAACTATGTGGATGCGAGCCGCGCTCAGGCCGGACTAGTGGATGCCTCGGCCCAGGGCGGGGCTGTCGCGAGCGAGTTTGCAGGCAAGACAGTGGTCATCAGCGGAACTCTCGCCTCGATCGGTCGCAGTGAACTGACCGCTCGGATCGAAGCGCTGGGCGCCAAAGTTTCCGGCAGCGTTTCCAAGCGCACCAGTTTCCTGATTGCTGGCGCCGAACCTGGGAGCAAACTGGATAAGGCCAGAGAACTTGGGGTCGAGGTCTGGGATGAGCAGCGGCTGGTGCGCGCGCTGGGCAGTCTCTAGCGCGTGAAGCGACGAATCAATCCCACGATTCAGGCGGCGTTGGTCCTTTTATTTCAAAATGGGCCGACAAGTTTGCCTGGCTCGATTCTTGGGAGCAGTGCCACACCAACTGCTTGTCGAATCTGAGCAGCCATAGATTCCCATCGGCATCCGCCACACCGAGCAGCAAGGAACCGTCCAAGAGAACCGGACCCTCGATCCAATACCATGGTTGGGGAAGGCAGCCATCAATAACTGTGAGTTCCCCGCTCTCGTCGATGCTCACCAGTTGACACTCCGCCGGGCCTGCACGAGACTTCTCACCCATCAACTGCACAGCCCACTCTTTGCCGGCATGAGCGAACGGCGTCATGGTGATCACCTGTTTGGCGGGCCAGAGTGTGCCCCCCAGAATCCAAGTCAGCATCGCCGCCATGGCAAAAAAGACTGCGGCGCGAATGAGAAGGCTTCGAAATCCGAGGGCAACTATTCCCATTTTGTGCAGGGATGGTAACCCTAGTGATAGAGGCCTGTGGCTGCAGCGGCCGGCAGCGCGATGCACGCAAAGCTCAGGCGGCGATCGTGACCCAGCCGGCACTGATAGCTGCCCCGAGCAGCACGGCCAGCACGATGCGCCACACGCCGAAGATGGCTAGCGTCGAGCGCGAGAGCCAGGAGACGAGCCACCGCACTGCCAATGCGGCCGAGACCGTGGCAACTAGCAGTCCCACGAGAATCGAAGGTGCACCGCCCATCGCCGCAACGAACGAGACGCCTCCCTCGAGCGCATCCTTCGACTCGAGCAAGCAGGCACCTCCGAGAACTGGCAATGCGAGGAGAAAGGAGTACTCGGCTGCGCTCTTGGCCGGAAGGCCAGCCAGCATGCCCCCAACGATTGTGGTCATCGATCGACTCATGCCCGGCCAAAGGGCCAAGCACTGCAGAGCTCCTACGAGAAGTGCGTCTCTTGCTGACATCATGCCCAGAGCTTCTGCGCCCTGCGCTGCAGGTCGAGAGGACTTCGCATCTAGTCCGGACTCTCTCCGCCTGTGCCATGGTGCGAGGGCAATCATCACTACTCCACCCACGAATAGTGCCAGGAGCACTGGGACGGGAGAGAACAGTTTCTCTTTGATCCAGCCGCGCAGCAGGAGGCCCAGCACGGCCGCCGGGAAAGACGAGATCATCAGATTCACTCCGAGCTTCAAGCCCTCGCTTGCCTTGGGGCAACGCCACGCGGGGATCGCCAGAGACCCGAAGCCCCGGAGTATCTGCAGTAGGCGAGCTCGGTAAAGGCCCACCACCGCCAGTATTGCTCCGCCTTGCACAATGATCTCAAACTTCTTGATGGCCTCGCGCTGGAGGGGGTTGTCATCCAACCCTAGCAGCCAGCTAGTGAGGATCAGGTGACCGGTAGAACTGATGGGTAGGTACTCCGTCACCCCCTCAACCAGACCGAGAACTGCTGCTTCAAGGACATTCATTGGGGTTGCAGCAGAGACTAGGGGATTCGCTCAGACCGCAGTGGTCGAACTTGCCTGAGGCGTGGAGAGTTCCTTCAGTCGCAGGCGCGCAGCCTCCATGGGATGGCTCGCTGCACTAGATCGCATGGAGTCCACTTTGGTTGAGCCACTCTCTGCGTCCGCCTGCATCGCTCTGGCAAAGTCACCGGAGCGAATCTCCTGCAAGAGTGTCCGCATGGTTAGGCGAGTTCGATCGTCCACAAGAAGCGGAGCCGCTCGGGCTGCACCGAATGCTGCGGTGGGGCTGATGCCTGCCAACATTCCTGCGATGCCACCCTTGGCGATCATGTCTCCAATGAGTTGCAGTTCTTGGCAGCACTCGTTGTAAGCAAGCTCAGGCGGGTAGCCCTGCTCCAGCATTACTTCAAACGCTGCGACTGCGAGGGCACTAACTCCACCGCACAGAACCGCCTGCTCACCGAACAGATCAGTTTCAGTTTCATCTTTGAATGTTGTTCTAACGATGCCGACTCGGCTGCTGCCAATACCGCTGGCCCATGCCATCATGATTGCATTCGCGATCTCAGGGTTGGAGCCAGGTTGAGCCGTTGCTACGAGTGCAAGCAGCCCTGATCCTTGCAAATACTTGCTTCGTAGGCTCGCTCCAGGACCCTTGGGAGCAACCATGACTACGCCGTGGTTTGCAGGGGGGCGGACGATACCGAAGTGCACGGAAAACCCGTGCAAAAACCCCAGTATTGCCTGCGGCCCTATCGCTGCGCTAATCGATTGCCACACGGGCAGATGCGCTATGTCGGGAACGGCAAAAACCACCAAGTCGGCCGAGGTCGCCGCCTCAGCCAAACCCATCGCTTCGAAGCCATCAGACCGGGCCAGACGTCTCGTGGCGGAGGAGTCTTTCCCTCCTACGAGCACGCGCACTCCAGAGTCTCTCAAGTTCAGAGCGTGCGCCCGACCCTGATTGCCGTAGCCCAGTACTGCAACCGTCTTGCCCAGCAGACCTTGTATGAGCATTTCCGGATCACCATCATGTCGGTCTAGGCTCGATGCCGTTGCAGAAATGTGGCGGTTTTTGATGCTCATGGTGTGAGAATAAGCCGTTCCGTTACCTTTTGCTTGTCACTGCAAAGTTTTGTGACAATCTGAGAGTAGATGATTCAGTTCTCACCACAGATTCATGAACTGAGTTGATCATTGCCGATAATTGCGTTGGCATGGTTGCCACGATCGTGATTCGTATTCAGGATGAAATTGATGATCTCGTTTTGGCCCCTCAGTCATGTTGACCTCTACTGATAACCGACGGGTCGCGGAGCGGTTTCAGTTGTCTGCGCCCTACACACGTGTTTTGGTGACCGCGGATCGCCCCAAACAACTGGGCAATCCGAGATTCTCTGCCGACAGAACTGACATCTCAGAGTTGGAAGGTCACGCCTACGACATCTCTATTTCGGGGCTTCGTTTCGAACTTGACGAAGCGCTGGCGGAAGGCATGCCCGTGGAGATTGAACTGCACCTGCCGGGATGTCAAAGTTCGGTGAAGGCCAACGCCAAGATCGTGCGGGTTTTCGATCATGCGGATGACCCAGGGCCGCGTCGCATGGCGGCGCACTTCGAGGGCTTTGAGAACGATCATGCTGAGCAGGTGCTGCGCGGGCACCTCGGCAGCGGATTCTGCGGTCACGCTCTGAAGTATTGAGTCGACCGCCTCGCGCCAAACGAACCCATCAAGTCACCATTGTCAGCAGTCCCTCTTGATCGAGGTCGCTTGGATGCTACATTTGCGGTGACTACTCTCGGGAGTAGTTGACGAGCGCTCGAGCGACCTTCGCGTGGCGAAGTTCGCTCGACTGCCCGATGTCACTGATCCGCCCGTGCGGAGGATGATGCGCCTCTACGCATCGGGAGTCGTTCATGGTTGTTTCAATGCGGGCGCGAGCCGAGTCTCTCCTCGGTTACAGTTTCGACAATCCGGAGTTGTTGCAGCTGGCACTGACTCACTCCTCGCGCGCCACGAGCCGCCAGTTGAGTAACGAGCGGCTTGAGTTTCTCGGCGATGCCGTGCTCGGTCTGTGCATCTGCGAGCACCTCTACCTTCGGTTCCCCCAATCGCTCGAAGGTGATCTCACCAAACTCAAATCGTTGATTGTGAGCCGCAAGATATGCGCCCAGATCGCGACAGAGCGCGGCTACCTCGAGTTGCTTCAGTCCGGCAAAGGGATGAGCCGACCCGATCAGATGCCAGCTTCGGTTGCGGCGGCCATCATCGAGTCCCTCATTGGCGCGGTCTATCTTGACTCCGGGCTTGATGCAGCGAGATCGATTGTTGTTCGGGAGTTTGGACCATTCGTGGAGCGATTCTCAATGTTGGGGCACCACGAAAACTTCAAGAGCGTTCTGCAGCAGATGGCGCTGGCACTGGGCATGGGTTCTCCCGAGTACAAAGTTCTCGATGAAAAGGGGCCGGATCACGCGCTCTGCTTTGAAGTGTGCGTCGAACTGGGAGCCCGCCGATTCGAGGCGTGCTGGGGGATGTCAAAGCGAGTGGCTGAGCAGGCCGCCGCTCGGTGCGCCCTCATCGAACTTGGCATGGTGGTAGTAGGAGAGGATGGAGTTGACCGCGTCGAGTCCAACAACGGCCTCGGCGCTCAACCCTCGAGCAAGGGCAGCAAAGCTTCGACAGCCGCTTCCGGAGTCAAAGCGGAAACATCCAAACGCAGGTCGGCCAAGCGCAGATAGTGGGGGCCTCGACTGCGATGGAGGTAGACGAGTTCTTCATCAATGGGCATGGGCGTTAGTGCCGGTCGATCAACGGGGGATGACCTCAGGCGTTGCCGCAGGACATCGAGACTGCATTCGAGCCAGATGATTCTCCAGCCGGCGGCACGGGCACTCTGCAGTCGCGCCGCCGCACGGGGATGAGTAGGGGTGCCACCGCCCAGAGCGATCACCCTTCGCGCATCACCGGCGCCGCAGCGGAGCCCACCGCTGGGAGCTGGTGCATGAGGCATCTCTCCCAGCAGTCCCTCCAGTGCCGCATCTTCTGCTTCGCGCCATGCCGGCTCCCCTAGCAAACGCAGGGCCGCTCCTGCCGACTCGCAGCCGACCCGTGTCGCCGCGACCTGATCCAGATCAGCAAAGTCCCAACCCAATCGCACAGCCAATAGAGCACCGAGCGTGGTCTTGCCGCTGGCCCTGAGTCCTTGAATGAGGAGGCCTCTGATAGCCGGCTGTGCACATTGGGGCGATGATTCGACCATGTGCAGCCAACCTAGAGGCGGGTGTGACTACCGAGGATTGATCCGCCGACCGACTCGTCGCTTGCGGTTCACAATCTTGCGACCCTTGGCGCTGGCCATTCGGGCTCGGAATCCGATAGAGCGGATCTTCTTGGTGCGGCTGAGCTTGTGGGGATAATGCATGGCGTCCTTGGGTAGAAGCGGGAAACCCGAATCGGGGATAGTACGCCCCCGCCTCGATTTGCGCTAGTCCCTGGAGTGTCGAACCATGCGTCCCGCCACCACAAAGATCACATCCTCGGCGATATTTGTGGCAATGTCGGCGATTCGCTCGAAACGCTGGGCGATGGCTAGAACTTCAATCGCCGCAGCAGTGGCTGACACATGGCGCGGAATCTCCTCTCGGGCCCAAACCAGCACCGCTCGTTGCAGGTCATCCACCCGCCTGTCGCTTCGCCGCACCTGCTGGCATAGAGCCTGATCCTCATTGGAGAGTGCGGCAAGAACATCGCTGAGCATGGTTCGAGCTGCGAAGGCCAGGTCAGTCAGCGCGTCAGGCAGGGGGATGGATTCGTAATTAGAGAGCCTCATGAATCGCTTGGCGCACCCTCGCGCCAGATCTCCGATGCGCTCCAGCTCGCTGTTGATGCGCATCACCGAGAGGATGAAGCGCAGGTCGCCAGCCACGGGATGCCCGAGGGCTAGCAGTCGCATGGCCGCCTGCTCGATACGCACTTCCATGTCATCTATCTCGTCATCGCCTTTGCGCACCTGTTGTGCCGCATCCAGATCATGGTCGACGATGGCCTCGATAGCCCGCGTGACCCGCTGTTCCACCAATGCCCCCATCGAGAGCAGGTTGCGGCGCAAGTCCAGTAGTTCTGACTGATAGTCCATGAGGCGATCTCCAAGTTCTAGCCGAATCGACCCGTCACATAATCCTCTGTTTGCTTCTGCGAAGGATTGGTGAACACCAGTTCGGTCAGGCCTGATTCGATGAGTTTGCCCTCGTAAAAGAAGGCCGTCATGTCAGAGACACGCGAGGCCTGCTGCAGATTGTGGGTGACGATGATGATCGTGTAGCGAGCGCGCAGATCACGGATGAGGTCTTCGATGCTGGCACTGGACTTGGGATCAAGCGCCGAGCAGGGCTCATCCATCAACACTACCTCTGGACCAACGGCTATGGCGCGAGCGATGCAGAGGCGCTGTTGTTGACCGCCGGAGAGCCCGAGCGCCGAACTGTGCAGTCGATCCTTCACCTCGTTCCAGAGGGCGGCGCTTCGCAGACTCTGCTCCACCAACTCCTCCAGATCATTGCGGGAGTAAACCCGGTGCAATCGCGGACCGAAGGCCACATTGTCAAAGATGCTCTTGGGAAAGGGATTGGGTTTCTGAAACACCATGCCGACCCGCCGGCGCAGATCGACCACATCGAGCGAGCGTGACAGGAGATCTTCGCCGTGCAGCGAGAGGACGCCCTCGGCTCTGGCCGAAACGATGGTGTCATTCATGCGGTTGATCCAGCGCAGAAAGGTGCTCTTGCCGCACCCGCTGGGTCCGATGAACGCAGTCACGCCACGCGCGGGGATTTCCAGCGTGACCTCATGCAACGCTTGAAAGGCGCCGTACCAGGCGCTGAACTTGCCGACCATGATCGCGGGTGTCCCGGGCGTCTCAGACTCAGCCGAGCGCGTTGGTGATGAGGCAACATCCAGATGTGTTGGTGTGTGTTCCATGGTCGAGGCAGGTGTCATTGCAACGGCCTTTGCAGTTTATGACGGATCACCACGGCAATCGTGTTGAAGAGAGCGAGAATCGCCAGCTGGACGATGATCGCCGCCGCTGCCAGGGTGTGGAACTCCTCCTGGGGACGCTGCGCCCAGTTGAATATCTGCAGCGGCAGCACGGTGAAGTCGCTCATCAGGTTGGTGGGAGTGGTGAACATCAGCAGGACTCCGCCCAGAACTAGCAGAGGCGCTGCTTCGCCAATAGCGCGACTGATGGCCAGAATCGCTCCCGTCATGATGGTGGGAACAGCTGCGGGGAGAGTGATAGTTCGCACCATCTGCCACCGCGTCGCCCCCAGCGCCATGGCACCCTGCCTAAGCGAGTTGGGCACGGAGCGCAGCGCTTCCTGGCTGGCAACAATCACTATGGGCAGTACCACCAGCATGAGGGTGAGGCCGCCCGCAAGTACACCAGCACCCAGAGGGAGTTGCAGGTAGAAGAACGATTCCTCATTGCCGATGCAAATGGGATCATCGGGGGCCCGCAGACCGAACATGCGAGTGAAAGCAGTGAGTCCGATGATGCCGTAGACAATGCTGGGCACCCCAGAGAGATTGGTGATGTTCAGGCGAATGAAGCTGGTGAGCCGGGATTTCGCGGCGAACTCTTCCAAGTAGACGGCGGTAGCAATCCCCACCGGCAGAGCTGTCATGGCGCAGATAGTGCAGACCCACACTGATCCCCAGAGCGGGGCCTTGATCCCGGCCTGAGCCGGCTTGCGCGAGGCGAATGAATCGAGAAACTGGGGCGAGAGCCTCTGCCAACCCTCGGCGATGATTGAGGTCAGCAATGCCGCGAGAATCAACATGGCCAGACTGGTGGCCGCGAGACAGACAAACAAGAACAAGCGGTTGCTCAGCAGGCGCCGACTAGCCGGGATGGTTGCGGCGAGAGCGGTCACTCGTACTCCTCGCGGAAGCGGCGAAGAATCATGCCGCCCATGCAAGTCATGATCATGGTGATGGCGAACAGAGTGGTAGCAACGGCGTAGCTCGACTTGTATTCGATGCCTTCACTGGTGGCGTCGCCCAGAAATATCTGCACCATGTAGGCCGTCATGGTTTGTACCTGCTGCGATGGATCCGCGGTCAGGTGGGCGAGCCCGCCCGCGGCGAGCGCCACGATCATGGTCTCACCGATGGCGCGGGTGATTGCCAGCAGGAACGCTGCCATCACCCCGCTGAGCGCCGCCGGGACCACCACCTTGACGCTGACATCAAACTTGGTGGCACCCAGAGCGTAGGCCCCGTCTCTCAGAGCTCGCGGCACGGCGCGAAGTGCGTCTTCACTGAGCGAGCAGACGATGGGCAACACCATGATGCCAACGGCGAGTCCGCCCGCCATAGCGCTGTAGGTGCCAAACCGTTCGCCCACCCCTAAGGGAAGATTCTGCAGAATGTGCGGCGAAATATAGGTGAGCGCGAAAAACCCATAGACAACGGTGGGTACGCCAGCCAACACCTCCAGCATCGCCTTGAGCCAGGTCCGCACTCGGCTGGGCGCGTACTCGCTCAGGTACACAGCGACGAGCAGGCCGATGGGCAGGGCGAAGATGGCCGCAATCCCCGTCACTAGCAGCGTGCCGCTTACCAGAGGCAGTACGCCGAATTGTTTCTTTGCCCCCAGCAGCGGTGTCCACTCAGTGCCCGTCAGAAATCCCCAGAGGCTCACGCCTTCGGTACTAGAGGTGAAGAAGCTGAGCGATTCATTCAGCAGCACCACGATGATGGCACCGGTGATGAAGATGCTCAGTGCCGCGCAGCCTCGGAGCGTCCATACGACAACAAACTCACTCAGCCCCCGCATGAATCGGGAGCGGGGCCGACCCATCGCTGCGAAGTTGCTAGTGGCGAGTGTGGTCATTCTGCCTGCGGTGAAATCACTTATACAGATCAGAGAAACTGCCGCCGATGTCTACGCCGTTCTGTACATAAACCGAGCCCGACTTGTGTGCCGTCCAGTTGGCGAGAGCAATCGCAGCAATCTTGGGAGGAAGCGGCACATAGCCAACTTCCTCGGCCAATCCTGCGGCACTTGAGAGGTAATAGTCGACGAAGGCCTTTACCTCGGGCCTCTCCGCGCTATGGGTGTTCACATAAACGAAGAGCGGTCGGCTGAAGGGGACATAAGTTCCATCGATGACGGTCACCGGAGTCGGGGCAACTGCGCCAGCTCCGCCATCAACAGGCACAGCCCTAAGTTTGCTCGTGTTTTCGGCGAAGTAAGCCAGGCCGAAGTAACCGATAGAGTCAGTGTCGCCCGCAACTCCGGTCACCAGAGCGTTGTCATCTTCGCTCACGCTCATGTCGCTGCGAATACTTCCCTCTTTACCAACCACCACCTCCTTGAAGTAGTCAAAGGTGCCGGAGTCCGTCCCGGGGCTGAACACCTTGATGGGGCGATCTGGCCAGGAGGCATCAACATCCTTCCAGGTCTTGGCGGTGCCGGTGGCGCTGTATATGTGCTTGATCTGGCCCACCGTCAGACTCTTCACCCAGCCATTCTTGGGATTGACCACGAAGGTGAGTGCGTCGAAGGCGACGGGAATCTCCACAAATGAAATGTTGTGCTTGGCAGCGATCGCCGCCTCGGCTGCCTTGATCGGTCGCGATGCCTCAGCGATGTCTATCTCTCCGGCGGTGAAGCGCTTGAATCCGCCACCGCTGCCGGAGACACCAACGGTGACACGGATCTTTGGTGCCACCTTTGTGAATTCCTCGGTCACCGCTTCGGTGATGGGGTACAGCGTGCTTGAGCCATCCACGCGCACGACCCCCTTGATGGCGTGCAAATCTTGGTGATGAGTTGCGGCAACCAATGATGCCGCGCCGAGGGATAGAGCAAGTAAGAAAAGAGTTGATCTGATCACTGTGCGTCTCGCTGGTGGTTCTGGTCGGGCCGGTGAACAGAGCCAAGAGCAGTATCCCCCGCAAGTGTTCAGGAAGTGTTCAGATCAGATCTGGATTGCTGCAAAACTTCCCCTGAACGACGAGGGATTCTGAGCGCAAAGGAGCTTCCGACACCGAGTTCGCTCTGAGCGCTGACGGCGCCGCCGTGCACGGCAGCGATGTGCTTGACCAAGGCCAGACCGATCCCCGTGCCGCCCTGAGCGCTGCTGCGAGAGGCATCAACGCGAGAGAATCGATCAAACACTCGGGGGAGATGTTTCGCGGCAATGCCAGTGCCCCGATCGTCGATACGGATTTCCGTCACGGTGACCCCCGACTCAACGGCCTCACTGGCAGTGATCGCAATCACACCGGTCTCGTGTGAGTGCTTGATGGCATTGGAGAGCAAGTTCAGCAGAGCCTGCTCTACCAGCAGTTGATTGCCCCACAGGGTCAGTTCCTGATCGCCGCGCGCCTCGACCTTGATCGATCGCGCCGCAGCTGCCAGACTCAACTGCTCAGTGATGGCTTCGATTAGCACGCCGACTCGCAGTGAGCGAAACTCTAGCCGCGCCGCTGCGCCCGGTTGTTCCAAACTCGCCAGCGCCAGGAGATCATCAACCAGTGCTCCCAAGCGTTGGGAACTGTGCACGATTACTCCCAGAAACTTCTGGGCTTGCTCAACATCGGCGAACCCGATCTGCTGCAGAGTCTCGGCGTATCCCTTGATGCTGGTGATGGGAGTCCGAAGTTCGTGGCTGACATTGGCGGCGAAGTCGCTGCGCATGGACTCGAGGCGGCGAGTTCTGGTGATGTCCCCGAGTGCTATGAGGATGCCATCAACTGTGCCATCGCTCCGGCGCAGAGGTTCCGCCACCGCCTGCACGGCAGCGCCAGCGGGGCCTCCCAGTTGCAGTTCTGCAGAGTGCCCGCTGGCACTTCCGAGAGCCTCATCAACGAACCGATTCAACTCGGGTTGCCGGCACGCCTCCTGCAGAAGCCGACCGCGGTAGGCACCGGGAACCAGCGCCAGCAAACGCTCGGCCGCGCCATTGGCCGACTTGATTCGCTGCTTGTCATCGAGGGCAACGAGTCCGTGTCCTACAGATCCGAATACGGTTCGGAGCTCTTCGCATTCGCTCTCTGATCGCGCCAGCGCTTGGGAGGAGCTCCTAAGCGCCATCTCAGCGGCGCGGCCGATGCGGGCGAGTGAGTGATCTGCGGGCCGCTCCAACCGCTGAGTGAAGTCTCCCTCTGCGATCGACTCAAGCCGATCCGCCATTTCCCGCGATTGCCAGCGTCTGCGCGAACTGGAGGCTGCCCATCCGATCCCAAGAAGCATCAGTGCCAGCAACAACCAAGTGCCTCGCGAGTCATCTTTGGTGGCGGCGAGAATCAGGCATAGAGCAACTGCGGGCAGGGTGACTGCGCGCACAAGCGAAGCAATGCGGGCATTGGTTGCGGGAGTCTCATGGCTGCGGCGCGAGTCCGACATTTCCTGCAGCCTATACCGTGGGCGCTTCACAGAAGCGGTAGCCGACCCCGCGCACAGTCTCAACCGCGTCGGTGAGAGGGCCAAGTTTGCGCCTTACCGCCGTCACGTGAACATCCACGGTGCGACTCGACAATATGGTGTTGGCGCCGTGCACTGCAGCGATGATCTGATCGCGCGTTCGTACAAAGCCGGGGCGAAGTGCCAGATGTCGCAGCAACTCGAACTCGGTGATCGTCAGCTCGATCGGTGCGCCATCAACGGATACCACATGCCTAACGGCGTCGATCTGGAGTCTGCCGCCCAGCAGGCTGAGGACCCGGCCGCCGGCAGAATCCGCGGCACTGTTGCGGCGAAGGAGCGCCCGAACACGAGCCAGCAGCACGCGCGGGCTGAAGGGCTTGGTCATGTAGTCATCGGCGCCGAGTTCCAGTCCGGCGACAATGTCCGACTCGCTTCCCTTGGCAGTGAGCATGAGAATGGGGAGGTCGGCGTGCTCATTGTTGGCGCGTATGCGGCGGCACACCTCCAGTCCGTCGATTTCGGGCAGCATGAGATCGAGCAGCAGCAATGCAGGCTCCAGCACTTGTACTGACTCGAGGGCCTTGCGGCCCGAGCGTGCGACACTTACCCGAAAGCCATCACGCTCAAGATGGAACTTGATGAGGTCGGCAATCTCAGCTTCGTCTTCAACTACAAGAACTGTTTCGGCGGACATGACTGCGGCTCCTCGATTGGCAAGATCAGGGTGATTGTCCCGCACCGAGATGCGAAGTGGCGGCTGCGACTGTCAAGATCATGTGAGGATCGCCCTAGTCCAGAGCCCTTGCGTGCTGTGGGGGGCCCTCCCCGTCACCTGCGCGAGTGTCAAAGGTAGGCCGTCAGCAGCAAGGGCTCCAAGAACAGCCATTGCCATGGCTTCCCGAGCCTCGATGGGGATCCCGAGTTGATCTGACATCAGAGGCGGCTGGCTGGCACTGAGGTGCGCTCCCAGAGCTGCCGTGAGCGCCTGATTGCGGGCACCACCGCCAGCGAGGACACACTCAAAGTCCTTGCCTGTGCCCGAGGAGTTCAAGTGGATGCTGCGGACGATTGTCACCGCAACCGCTTCGACAAGCGTTCGCATGAGGTCATTTGGGCTGCACAGGAGAGCGAAGGAGTCAACTAGGGCGAAACCTTCATCGGCTGTTCCGAGAGATCGACCGGAGGCGGATTGAGCTGTCAGCAGATCGCTGAGACCCTGCAGCAGATCAGGATGAATGGAGCCAGCCTGCGCCGCCCGCCCGTTTTCATCGAAGGGAGTATGCAGGACACGCCGCGCCGCGTGATCGAGGAGTTGGTTGCAGAGACAAATGTCGAGGCCGCGAATCTCACTCAGTTGAGCATCTCGCGCAGGCAGCACCGTGGCGTTGGCGAATCCACCCAAGTTCACAATCGTTCGCTTCCGCTGGGCGCGGTACATGATCCAGTCGGAGAGCGGCGTGATGGGAGCACCCTGACCGCCGGCAGCGATATCGGCGCCGCGGAGTCCGCACAGCACTTGGCAGCCGAGAGCATGCGCGAGTGGGAAGGGATCGAACATCTGCCAAGAGTCGGGCGGTGCATGAAATACCGTTTGGCCGTGGGCCACCGCGAGATCGACCTTGAAAGCGGCGGCATCACCTACCCGAGCGAGATGTAGAGCCACGGCCCGCTCGGCCGTCTGGACATGAAACTCGGAGAGCAACCTACAGAGACGCGTCAGTTCTCCCGTAGTCATGGGTGTCTGGCGCAGGGCGGCACGCAGCTGCGGAGCCAAGTCTCCCAGTGCATGTGAGCAGTGAGAGAGCAGACGTGCTGAGAGGTCAAGTCCCTCGCCCTCGATGCGCACGAGGGCAGCGTCGATGGCATCGATGCTGGTACCGCTCATCAGTCCGAGTATGTAGCGCGGGCGACTCGTCATTGCCAAGCGCACATTCTGACCGGAGTTCGCTGCGATAGCCACTAGGAGGGAATCCAAAACTGCTGCCGGGTTGTCGGCAAGGTGACCGCCGTTAGACTCCCCCCATGCAAATGCGCATTCTTGTCACAGGCGGCGCGGGATTCTTGGGGAGTCACCTCTGCGATCGCCTCGTCAAGATGAACTGCGATGTCATTTGCCTGGACAACTTTTTCACCAGTCAGAAGTCCAACATTGAGCACCTGCTTGACTGCCACAACTTTGAGTTGGTGCGCCACGATGTGGTGGATCCCTTCAAGTTCGAGGTGGATCGCATTTTCAATCTCGCGTGTCCGGCCGCTCCGGGGCACTATCAGTACAACCCGATCAAGACGGTGAAAACCAGCTTCATGGGTGCTCTCAACAGTCTGGGGCTTGCCAAGCGAGTTCGCGCGCGAATAGTGCATACCTCAACGAGCGAAGTATATGGTGACCCCGATGTGCATCCGCAGTCGGAGAGCTATCGCGGCAATGTGAATCCCATTGGGCCGCGCGCCTGCTATGACGAGGGCAAGCGCGCCGCCGAGACACTCATGTTCGATTACCACCGGATGCACAAGATCGACATCAAGGTCGTGCGCATCTTCAATACATATGGACCGCGCATGCATCCATATGACGGCAGGGTGGTGAGCAACTTCATTAGGCAAGCGCTCAACGGAGAGGACATCACCATCTATGGAGACGGGGCGCAGTCGCGCTCATTCTGCTTTGTTGATGACTTGGTTGACGGGTTACTGAGCACGATGGAACTGCCTCGGGAGTTCACCGGCCCTATGAATCTCGGCAATCAGGATGAGTACACCATCAGGCAACTTGCGCAGGCGATAATCCGTCTCAGCGGCAGCAAGTCGAAGTTGGTGCAGGCTAGGCCGCTTCCCCAGGATGATCCTGCTCGGCGCCAGCCCGACACCACGCTTGCCAAGAAGATGGTGGGTTGGGATCCGAAAGTTGGCCTCGATGAGGGGTTGAGCCGCACGATTGCCTGGTTCAAGTCCATAGATATTGCCGAGTACCGGCCTCCGACCCCACAGTACTGAGGCGCCAAGGCGGTTCTAGGTGGAAAAACGGGATGGGTCTCGCAGAAGCGGCCTGGCAGCCCCTAGAGTGACAAAATATCCCAAATATTTACCTAACAAACATTGACAAGCCGATGACTTTCGGCGATCCTGACAAACACCGAACAATGGAAAGGACTCCAGAGTATGAGCAACAACACCATCACCAAGCCCACAGCGCCAGTCCCCAGCACGAGCGCATCATCTAACACACGCATGCAGGAGAGCCCTCAGATGCAGAAGTCACCGATTGAGACCAAGCCCGCTGCTGTGAATCGCGCTAGCGCGGTTGGGGCGAAGGAGGACTCGAGCGAAGCCAAGGCGCGCCTGAAGGCGGTCGAGCAGGCAGTCGGGCAGATCGAGAAGGCGTTCGGCAAGGGCGCAATCATGCGCCTTGACGGCGACAACATCACGCCGATTCCCTCGGTCTCCTCGGGTGCTCTCAGTTTGGATATTGCCCTTGGCGGGCGCGGCCTGCCCCGCGGGCGCATCATCGAAGTGTTCGGACCGGAGAGTTCGGGCAAGACGACTCTCGCCCTGACTGTTGCTGCCAATGTTCAGAAAACCGGGGGCACGGCGGCGTTCATCGATGCTGAGCACGCCCTCGATCCTTCTTGGGCCAAGCGGCTGGGCGTGAAACTTAACGACATGCTGGTATCGCAGCCAGACACAGGAGAGCAGGCGCTGGAGATTTGCGAGATGCTCGTGCGTTCAAACGCCGTAGACATCATCATCATTGACTCGGTCGCTGCGCTGATCCCCCGAGCGGAAATCGAGGGGGAAATGGGTGACAGCCATATGGGACTGCAGGCTCGCCTGATGAGTCAGGCCCTGCGCAAGCTCACCGGTGCGGTCGCCAAGAGTGAGTGCATCGTGGTGTTTATCAATCAGCTTCGCGAGAAAATCGGCGTGATGTTCGGTTCGCCCGAGACCACTACCGGCGGTCGTGCGCTGAAGTTCTACTCAACCATTCGCATCGACATCAGGCGAATCGGTGCCATCAAGGATGGCGAGCGCAATGTCGGAAACCGAGTGCGGGCCAAGATCGTGAAGAACAAAATCGCTCCGCCCTTCCGCGAAGCCGAGTTTGACATCATGTTCGACGAGGGCATCAGCATCACCGGTGACTTGATCGATCTGGCTGTTGCTGACGGTGTTGTGGACAAGTCGGGTTCGTGGTTCAGCTACGGCGCCGTTAGGCTCGGTCAAGGCCGCGAGGCATCAAAATTGTTCTTGCGCGAGAATCCCGACCTCTTCAAGGAGATTCGCGCTGTAGTGTTGGCGCGGCGCATGCAGCCTGGGGCGCCCTCTTCGACCAAGGCACCTACTGCCAGCGGGCACGACGACTAGCGCCGCAGCGCCGCAGCGCCGCCGGAGCCGCTAACATTCCCCATTCGCTGCGGATGTGGCGAAATTGGCAGACGCGCAAGATTCAGGTTCTTGTGGGGCTTAACACCCCGTGGAGGTTCAAGTCCTCTTATCCGCACTTCACGAAGCTCGGCTAACCGCCGGGCTTCGTGGCTTTATCGGCTAGGTCACGGAGCACATCGAATGCCTGCAGGGGAGTGAGCGAGTCCAGCTTGAGGGCGCGCAGAGCCTCTACTGATGGATGAGGCAGATACTCCGTGAACAGCGAGAGTTGGCGAGGTTGGCTGACCTGGTTGGCCGAGTTGGCAAGGTCGGCCGAACTGGTCTGGCCGCTCTGGCTCACCGTGAGTGACTCCATGATGCTGCGAGCGCGCGCCACTGTCAGGGGCGGAACTCCCGCGAGCACAGCGACGTGTATGCCGTAACTCTTGTCAGTGCTTCCCGGGCAGATCTGGTGGAGGAACACGATGCGGTCATTCCATTCGCGCACGGAAACATGCAGATTCGTGGCGCGGGGCTCCCTCTCAACAAGCCTGGTTATCTCGTGATAATGGGTAGCGAAGAGGGCGCGGCAGCCCCGCTGGGCCAGCGTTTCCGCGATGGCCCACGCCAGACTCAGCCCATCAAGAGTTCCTGTACCTCGGCCCACCTCATCCAGCACTATCAGGCTGCGATTCGTCGCGTGATTCAAGATGTTCGCCGTCTCGGTCATCTCAACCATGAATGTCGATTGTCCCTCGTGGAGTTCATCACCTGACCCGAGTCGCGTGAAGACTCGATCGACCACGCCGAAGCGGGCACTCAGTGCGGGCACATAAGAACCGCAGTGCGCCAGAAGCACCAGCAGAGCGTTCTGCCGAATGAAGGTGCTCTTGCCCGCCATGTTGGGGCCGGTGATCAGAGCTAGCGTGGCTTGTGTTTCCGACCCCGACCCGATACCGAGGAAGCAGTCGTTGGGCACGAAGGACTCACGGAGCAAGCGTTCTAGAACCGGGTGCCGGCCCTGCACTATCGCCAGCGATTGGTCAGCACAGATCTCCGGCTTGCACCACTGGCCGCGCCGCGCGCAAGAGGCGAAGCACTGCAAGACATCTGCCTCGGCGATCTCGTCTGCCAGCCGGCTCAACGCGGCCGACTTGCCTGAGACGCTCTCCATGAGCGATTCAAACAACTCGCGCTCTCGATCGAAACTGCGTGCCTGCGATGAAAGGACACGCGTCTCGAACTCCTTCAGCTCCCTTGTCTCATAGCGTTCGGCACCTCGAAGTGTCTGCTTGCGAGCGAACTCGGCAGGGACGCGGGTGCTGTTGGCGCGAGAGACCTCGATGTAGTAGCCGAACACGCGGTTATAGCCCACCTTCAGAGAGTCAATGCCGCTGCTCCGAGCCAGCTCCTGCTGGTACTTCGCCAGCCAACTATCGGCGTCGCTGTGCAGCAGCCGACACTCATCGAGAGCTGAGTCGAATCCCGCGCGGATCACGCCGCCTTCGCGCACATGAGACGGTGGGGCATCGCCGATGGCCCGCTCCAATAAGTCACGCAGCGGCGCTGTGGCCTCCGTGAGAGCGCTGACCTTCTGCGAGAGTTCCCTGAGTGCTGCCGAAGTCGCAGCCAGTTCGGCAAACCTGCCCGCGCCTCGCAGCGCCCGGCTCAGAGCCAGTAGATCGCGAGGAGTGGCGCGGCGCAAACAGCTGCGGGCGCAGATGCGCGCTAGGTCCTGAACCTGGCCGAGTGCCTCGCGACACTCCAGATGAAGGCGCTCGTCCGCGAGGAACGCGCCGACAACTCGCTGCCGGGCGCGGATGGCATCAGCCTCACACAGGGGCGCGCACAGCCAGTCGCGCAGGAGCCGCTTGCCCATGGCGCTGCGGCACTCCTGCATTGACCCCAGTAGAGAGCCGTCGAGAGCGCCCGTGCGCATGGTGCGCTCGACCTCGAGTGCGCGCAGACTCACGGCATCGATGATCAGTCGGTCACCGCGGCTGACCCGCGTGGGAACCCGCAGGTGCGAGAGAGTGTTGGCACGGCCGGGAACGCGCGGTTGAGAGGATGTGTTGTCTTGCGCTTCTGAGTCTGGCTCAGCTGTCGCAACCGCGGCCGATTGGCTCTGCTGCGCTTCCCGCAGGTAGCGCACGAGGGCTCCGCACGCTGCCGTTTCCAGAGAGTCGCTGCTGAGTCCGAGTCCCCGTAGCGAGGCGGTGCCATACTGCTCTTGCAGCGATGCGCTCGCTTCACTCGATCTGAAGTACCAGCCCGCTCGCTCAGTCAGGGAGGCGCCTATGCCCTCGCACCATCTCTTGCCCCGGGGCCGAGTCTCCTCATTGAGTTCACATAGAAGCACCTCCGCGGGAGCCAGTCGCGCCAACTCGTCATCCACCTCGGCGATCGCAGCGTTGGCTACGCTGAAGAAGCCAGTCGACAGTTCGACGCAAGCAACAGCGGCGGCACCGCTCGCATCCACGGCGACACACGCGAGACGATTCTGGGCTCGATCATCCAGCAATGACTCATCTACTCGTGTGCCCGGAGTCACTACTCGAACCACGCCTCGCTCTACTAGGCCCTTGGAATCGCGCGGGTCCTGCAGTTGCTCGCATACGGCGACTCGGTGCCCTTGATCGACCAAACGGCGCAAGTAAGCCTCTGCGGCGTGATGGGGAACTCCGGCCATGGGTATGCCGCTGGTGCGCTCCGTGAGGGTGATCCCCAGAACGCGGTGCGCCAGTTGCGCATCCTCATCAAACATCTCATAGAAGTCACCCATTCGAAAAAACAAAATGCAATCTGGGTGTGCAGCCTTGAATCGCAGGTACTGCCGCATTGCCGGCGTGTCGCGATTGGGTTGAGTTTGCTGGACTATCTGTGCCACGCAGAGGCAAAAGTAGTCGAAGCGGGAGTTGAGGCGAAGGGATTACCTTCGTGCTCGCGAGGGAAAGTTTCCCCGTTATACTCACAACCCCATTGGGGTGGTAGCTCAACTGGGAGAGCGCCTGAATCGCATTCAGGAGGTTGTGAGTTCAATCCTCATCCACTCCATTAGCCCGGCAGCGACTGCTCAGAGCGCAGTTTCGCCGCGGACAACTTCGCCGGCAGGTATTGTCCCTCCCGCTGAGCCGGCTACGGGCTAGCAAGCAGACCCTCGATTTCCCTAGAACCAATGACAGACTCCTACCAGTTGCTTCTATTGTCGGCGGGGGTCGCCGCTGTGTCTTTCTGTAGCGGATTGATACCCCTGTGGCTGCGCATGGGACACCGAACCACTCAGATTGTGCTGAGCGCTGTGGCGGGAGTGATGCTCGGCATCGGACTCCTTCACCTGCTGCCGCACGCGCTCGATGAAGCAATGGCGGCGGGGGGCGAGGGTGCTGACCCCGGCGAAGTGCTGGCATCGCTGGTACTCGCGCTCCTAGGCGGATTCTTGGTGATGTTCCTGTTGGAGCGATTCGTCTGTTACCACCATCACGATGGTGCTGAGGCTGAGGATGAATGCGAGCACGGTCATCGGCCTGCACATGCCCACGGCGCGCATGCACTGCGCTCGAGCGGGGCGCTCGTCGGTCTCTCGATTCACAGCGTGCTTGAGGGAGTAGCTCTCGCCGCGGCCGTTAGCGCGGGCGGGGATGCACCCCTGGCTCTCTCGCTTGGTACGGCAACCTGGCTGGCGATCGTTCTGCACAAGCCATTTGATGCCATGACGCTGGGGGCTTTGCTGGCACAAGCGGGCCGATCAGGCAGATACCGTTTCTTTGTCAATGCAGTGTTCGCACTGATGGCTCCCTTGGGTGCGCTGCTCTTTGCAGTGGGAGTCGAGGGAGAGGCCTATCCGCAACTGGTCGCGCTGGCGCTGGCGTTTTCAGCGGGCACATTCCTGTGCATCGCCTGCAGCGATCTGCTGCCTGAACTGCAGTTTCACGATCACGACCGCGTGGCGCTTTCAGCCGCGCTCATCACGGGCGTCGTCATTGCCTGGGGAATCTCCCGCATTGAAGCGCACGCACATGGACACGGCGATCACGCTACCGAGGAAGTCCACCAGCATTCCGATGCAACTGCGCCCCACCAACCTGATCCAACTGGAGTACTGCGATGAAGGCTGAAAAACTGTTGGCGGAACTGAATCGGCTGAGGGGCGATCTGGAGAAGGACCCCAAGGACCTCGAGTGGTTCACGCTCCACCATGTGTTCTGCTTTGTCTCCTATCGAATGGCGGAGCTCCAGAAATACTTGGATGAATCCGTGAAGCCGGGCGATGAGCCCGAGAGCCGCTAGCGACAGTCCTGCCCCCTGAGCCCGCCGCCTAGGCTGCGGCGCTCTGCGAATGCGGTGCCGGATCTGGCGGTTCGGCTCAACCTCATCGCTACCATTGCCAACTCTGAGAAAACTATGCCCGAGACCGCCCGCGATTATCGATCGACATTAAACCTTCCCAAGACTGCGTTCCCCATGAAGGCGAATCTGGCTCAGGCCGAGCCGATTACCGTGGCGAACTGGGAATCAGAGGGCAGGTACGACTCTCTCATGAAGGCGACCGCCGGAGCGCCGAGCTTCGTGTTTCACGATGGTCCGCCCTATGCCAACGGCGCGATTCATGTGGGCCACATGCTCAACAAGGTCTTGAAGGACTTCATCGTTCGCGGACAGATCGCGGCGGGCTCTCACTGCCCCTATGTCCCGGGCTGGGATTGCCATGGACTTCCCATCGAACACAAGGTGATGGTTGAGGTCTTCAAGGATGCGAAGGCCGAGAAACTCGCGACTCTGAGCGACAGTGTTCGGCGCATGGCGATTCGACGCGAGTGCAAGGCATCGGCCGAGAAGTTCATGGGGCTGCAGGCCAAGCAGATGAAGCGATTGCTCACGCTTGCCGATTACGAGCATCCCTACGCCACCATGCAGCCGGAGTACGAGGCGGGGACCCTGGAGAACTTTGCCACGCTGGTAGAGCAGGGATTGGTGTTTCGTCAGCTCAAGCCGATTCACTGGTCGATCGCCAATCGCACCGCGCTCGCCGAAGCGGAGCTCGAGTATGAGGATCGCGAAGACCCCTCAGTGTTTGTGGACTTTGAGGCGACCGACGCCGCTGCAGTTGGCAATGCCTTCGGAGCCGAAGTCGAGTGCACGCCGAGTTTCATGATCTGGACTACGACACCGTGGACTCTTCCTGCCAACCTCGCCATCGCCGTCCATCCCCGGCTCGAGTACTCGCTGGTGCATCTCGATGGCGCGCTTTGCGTAGTTGCCAGTGCGCTTCTCCAGCGCGTAGTTGCGGCGATCGGCGCTGAGTCTGTCAAGGTCATCGCCGTGGGACCCGGCGCCAACCTTGTCGGGCTCAAGTACCGCCACCCATTCATGGATCGAGAAAGTCCTGTCGTCGCCGCCGAGTATGTGACTACCGAGGACGGCACCGGGCTCGTCCATACTGCGCCGGGTCATGGCGAAGATGACTACCGAACTGGGCGTGCCAACGGTCTGGAGATCTACTGCCCCGTTCAAGGCGATGGAACCTTTGATGACACTGCGCCCGAGTGGTTGCGTGGCAAGACAGTGTGGGAGGGGAACCCCCTAGTCATCGAGTCGCTGCGTCAGAGCGGGCACCTAGTTCACACTGCGATGTTCTCTCACTCCTATCCTCACGATTGGCGCAGCCACACTCCGGTGATTTTCCGCACAACTGAGCAGTGGTTCATCGGTGTTGATCGACCAATGCGCCGCGATGGACGCACGCTGCGCCAGGCCGCGCTGGAGTCAGTAGAGAAGTCCATTTCATTTGTGCCCCAGTGGGGACACAATCGATTGCGCGGCATGCTTGAGAGTCGGCCCGACTGGTGCATCTCGCGGCAACGATCGTGGGGGCTTCCTATTCCCTCCTTCGCGTTTCCCGACGGGAGCGTGCTCCTCACCCCCGCCAGCATTCGCGCCGTGGCGGTGGCCGTGCGCGCCCGCGGAAGTGACGCATGGTTCACCGAGGAGCCGGCAGAGCTGCTGGCTACCTATGACGCGAGCAAGGACCCCGATGCGCCGGAGGGGCTAACGGTCGCAACCCTCACCAAGATGTATGACATATTCGATGTCTGGTTTGAAGCGGGCTCAAGCTGGCACTCCGTGCTGCGCCAGCGCCAACTCGGCTTTCCCAGCGAGGTCTATTTGGAAGGCAGTGATCAACATCGCGGCTGGTTCCAACTGTCGATGCTCCCCGCTCTGGGAGTCACGGGGCGCGCCCCCTTCAACACTCTGCTGACTCACGGCTTCATCGTTGATAAAGATGGTCGCAAGATGAGCAAGAGTCTGGGGAATGCTCTGGAAGTCGAGGACCTGCTCAAGGATTTCGGAGCGGATGTGTGCCGCTGGTGGGTCTCATCGGTGGCATACGACGGCGACATTCGCATGGACAAGGAACATGTCCGGCTTGCGGGCGAGAGCTATCGCAAAGTCCGCAATACCCTGCGATTCCTCCTGTCCAATCTCGATGGATTCACGCCGGCAGGGGAGTTGCCGCAGATTCAGCCGACATCTCTGGATGCCTGGGCTCTCGGCGAACTGCATCGCACTGGGAGTGAGGTCACCGCCGCCTTTCGCGCCTACGACTTCCGTGCCGCCCATCTGGCGATCTTCAACTTCTGTAATGACACGCTCTCGTCCATCTACTGCGCTGCCGCCAAGGATCGGCTCTACTGCGATGCCAAGAACGCCCCGAGGCGGCGCTGCACTCAGGCGGTAATGCATGAGTGCGTTAGGCGGTTGTGTGCTCTGCTGTGGCCCATCCTGCCCCACACTGCTGAAGAAGCTTGGCGGGCATTGGCTGCGAGTAGTGGTGAGTCCGCAACTGCCGCCGGTGTTGACATGGCGGCGATGCTGGAACTGGGCAAGTCCGGTAGTGCCGGTTCCAGTCCCAACAACTCTGCTCCCGATGCTCGGTGGCCGGCAGTACTTCTGACCCGCGCCAGTGTCCTTAGGGCTCTGGAGAGTGCCAAGGCGCGAGGCATTGAGAATCCGCTTGATGCGGGCGTGCGAATCGCGGACCCGCAGGGCCTCTGGCAACCCTTCGCCGCCGACTTGGCCGATTTGTTCGGCGTCTCTCGCGTGGAACTGCTAGCAAGTGGTGAGGGGATAGAAGTCACAGACCTGCGCAGTGAACCGCGCTGCGAGCGTTCGTGGCGGCGAGACGCATCGGTTCGCACCCGATCAGATGGTGGAGTGCTGAGTGATCGAGATGCCGCCGCGGTCGGTGTGGTCTGAGGCGCGTCTGACTATGCTTGTCCCATGAGCGAACCGCTTCCCACGATCCCCTTCGATCACTTTGCCAAGCTTGATTTGCGCGTGGCCACCATCATTGCGGCTGAACTACATCCCAACGCCGACAAACTCCTCAAGTTGCGGCTCGATGATGGCACCCCCGATGGTCGACAGGTGTGCGCGGGAATCAAGGCGTGGTACGAACCAGCCTCGCTAATCGGCCGTCAAGTGGTGATCGTGGCTAACTTGGAACCACGCACTATCAGAGGCGAAATCAGCAACGGGATGGTGCTGTGTGCGAGCGACCTCAAGGGGATACCCCCAGTGGCTTCTGACAAACCAGGCGTCGAGGAGCGGGATGTAGTTCTGCTGGCACTCGCAGCGGCGGTGAAGCCAGGCTCGCGCGTTAGTTAGCCGGAGGCGTAGCGTCCGCCGCAGGATCGGCATCCTTTGACGAGTTCTCGCGGGTGAGCACGAATCCGTGCCGCGCTGCCAGCGCATCAAAGGTGTAGGCGGCGCGGGGATCGACCGACTCCATCGCGCTTTGCTCGCTTGCGGCACTCAAGCCACCTGATGGTGCCAGTCGTGCATACTCCTCGCGGGTCATGGGCGTGACTGAGTTGATCTGAAACACGAGGATGCCCATCTTGGATGGGACCTCGATTGCCAGGGTGCGATCTGTGAGAGGAAGTTGCCCTACCGGAGTTTCTGGTGGCAGCGCCATGGCCGCGCGCACGATGCGCTTGAGGACCTCAGCATCCGATCCGACACCCGGGATGGGGCTGGCGATGGACAGTCCGTAAGAAAGCAATCGAGGGTCGGCCTCGCGCAGTTCAGTTGCTTGATCAACCTTGGAGCCATAGGCACTCGCGAGCGTTTCCATTCCCTGGTCAACGCCCAAGGCCTTCATCCGCTCGGTATCGGCCGTGAGCGCCGCAAATCGATCAATCGCTGACACATCAGCCAGCACGGCATCACGAACTTCGCTGAGGCTCGCCGGTGCCCGTGACTTGTCGGTGGCAGTAACTCGGAAGAGAAACAGGGAGCCACTCGCAGAGTTGAACAGAACCGGAGCAGCAACCCGAGCCTGGGAGGGAATCGCGGAATCACCAGCAAACTCTCGGCTGGCCGCAGCCAGTTTGGAGGCATTCACCGGAGTCCTGCCGAACTTGTCAGTGGTCGCCGTTCCCAGTCCTTCGATCTTGTCGATTTCCGAGGGAAGCATCCAGCGGTCCGTGACTGCTGCCGGGGTTGCGGCAGGGACCCCAAACTTCTGGGAAATCTCGCTGGCCATCTGGGCGAAACTGACGGATCGGGCATCCCAGTCTGGGGGAAGTACCAAGACGCCGCTCTGCTGAGGGATGCCTCGAACGGCCATCTGTAACTTGTCAGATGCGAACTTGGAAATCTCCGACATGCGAGCCGCTACCAAAGAGTCCAGCAACTTGGTCCTTACCGAGTCGTGCATCGCTTCGTAGGTGGGCGACTGAGCTCCGAGTGTGCTGGTGGCGAACTGCTCCGGATGCTCATGCCAGTACTTGCGCATGGCGATTTCCGAGAGGGCCCCACTGGTCTCGATGCCGCTGCGCACAGATGCAGCCGAAACCTCCAGCCACTCAATCTGAACTCGATCGGCAAGGCGATAACCGAAGCCCTTGCCGTCAGTAGGGGGAGACTTCTCTCCGTGCTCCTTCAGGTGAGTCTCAAGGCGCGCCTCATCCGCGATGGGAATGGAGATCGAAGCGGCACTGTGAGAGTCGATGAAGACGGCGCTGCCGCCCACCGCGAGCAGCAGTTCAGCGGCGCGTTGTTTCAGACGGTTGTCCGATATCGGGGGAGAACCGCTGGTGAGATTGATGAGCCGCTTTACTCCGGCAACCTTGGCCAATGTCAGAAGGGTTTCATTGCCGCTCAGCCCGCTCTGTCCGGCCAGCACGCCTATCACCTGAGCTTCAGAAACTTTTTGCGCGGCACCAATAGCAGCAGCGGCGCGGAGACCCTCACCCATGCCACCGGTGAGCCCGGCCTGCTCCGCCTCGCGGGAGAGCAGATACCACTGAGCGGGATCCTTGCTGGCACCTAGCGTCTCGATGTACTGGTCCTTGAGAACATCAAGAAGGCGCATTTCCTTCTGGATTTCCTCGAGGTCGCCTAGGGTGACCTTCTTTCCCCCGTCGACCGTGGCCCAGGTGGTTCCTGAGAGCGCCATGAAACGCACCAGTTGCGTGGAGCCATCGGCAACCAGCCAAGAGATGAGGAGCAGGGTCATGCCGATGACCAGCGTCCACTTGGCTAGTTTCTCATTCTTGCGCAGCAGTCGCAGCATCGCTAGCTCCCTATTTGACCGCAGGCCTCGCTCTTGGCTGGTCTCAGTTCGGCCGCCATCACTCTGTCACTCGTCAGCGGTAGAACTCGACGATCAGGTTGGTGTTGACATCGAACGGTATTTGATCCGAGGTCGGAACAGTCAATACCTTGGCTGAGAGCTCAGCGGGATTGACCTCAAGCCAACCAGGAACGCTATGGCCAGCCATCGACTCCATCGCATCTCTAGATAACTTGTGTACGCCTTCGCGCAGTGTGATCACATCGGTCGGAGAGATGGAGATGCTCGGTCGATCGCACTTGCGTCCGTTCAGAAGCACATGCCCGTGCACAACCAACTGGCGAGAAGCCCAGATGGTGCGAGCAAAACCGGCGCGACGAACGACATTGTCCAAGCGGCGCTCCAGCAGTTGCATGAGCACTTCGCCGGTGTTGCCTTTGCTGGCGGAAGCTTCCCGCATGTAGCGGCGGAACTGCCTCTCGAGAACGCCGTAGTGGTAACGGAGCTTCTGCTTCTCATCCTTGCGGATTCCATAAGCCTTGGGGCGACGGCCGCGGAAGCCGTGCATGCCGGGTGTCGTCAACTGACGCTTGGCGGTGTGCTTTGGGATGTCAGCGATGGGTACGCCGACGCGTCTGGACAACTTGACTTTGGGACCTGTGTATCGCGCCATGGGGCTCCGTGGTGTTCGTTAGGGGAATCGGCGATTACACAGGAAAACACCCCTGCCGTCAAGGGCAAGGGAGGCGAGTTGGAGGGCTAATAAGCCCTGCTGTCATCGCCGCGCCGCCAGTTGAGATAGGCGCGATTCAGCACCCGGTACCCGCCCGGGGTGGGGTAGTCACCGGTGAAATACCAATCGCCGGTGTGGAAGGGCATGGCACGGCGCAGACCATCAACTGACTGATAGATGACCTCGACAGCCGGACCAGACGCGCCCGCGGTCACGAGTCGAGAAACTTCGCCAGGAATGCGGTCGAGCCCAGCGGTCTCGTAGAGGAGAGCGACATGATTGCGGATCCGCTCGACCGGCCAAGTTTCCTGCTCGAGGCAGCGCGCCTCGATCTCCTCCAGGACGGCGGAATCACCACGCTGGCGCACCAGGCCGACTGCCGCCTCAAAGGCGATGAACCGACCGAGCTGGCTCATGTCAATGCCATAGCAGTCGGGGTACATGATGGGAGGGGCGCTGCTGGCAACGATAATTCGTTGGGGATGAAGTCGACTGAGAATGGTGATGATTGAGTCGCGCAGAGTCGTGCCGCGCACGATGGAGTCATCGATGACGACCAGCGTGTCGTCCTGACGCACGACGCCGCGCGTGATGTCGTAGACATGTCGAACCAGGTCCTTGCGCGCGGAATCATGAGTGATGAATGTCCGTAGGCGTTGGTCCTTGTGCGCCACCTTTTCGGCGCGCACGCGGATGTCAGCCAGTCGCTCGATGTCGCGCTGAGTGGCGCGTCCCGCTTGCACGAGCTCCCAGAGTGCTCGGCCTGATGACTCCCGCACCAGTCGGTCGCACTCCTCGACGAGGCCGATATAAGCCGACTCGGAGGTATTGGGAATGAAAGAGAAGACCGCTTTCTCGAGGGAGCCCCCTAGGCGAGTGAGAATCGGCGCCGCCAGATTGCGGCCCAAGTCCTTGCGCTCCTGATAAATCTCGTGATCGTTGCCGCGGCTGAAATAGATACGCTCGAAGGAGCACTGGCGCAGTGGAACTTCGTCGGCGACTCTGTCTAGGGATACTGTGCCATCTCGTTTCACAGAGAGAACATGGCCCGCGGGTAGTGGTTTCACCAAGTCTGCGTCGACATCGAAGACGCCAGCTAGGGCAGGGCGCTCGCTGGCAACGGCTACAACATCCTCGGTTACCAGCATGTACGCCGGTCGAATCCCATGCACATCACGGCAGGCGAAACAATCCCCGTTGCCTACGAGGCCGACAAGTACCCAGCCACCGTCGAACTGCTCGGCCGCGCGCCGAATTATTCGTTCATAGTCGAGCTGCTTGGAAACCTCCTCTGCCAGGCATCGCCCCTCAAGGTTGGCAAAACTGCCCGGCCCCATGGAGGCGTGCAGCAGGTGATGTTCCCGGTCAAGATTGTGGCCGATCTTCTCCAGCACCACTCCCGTGTCAGATTCTCCTACCGGATTGAGCCCATACTCGACGAGAGTCTGGAAGAGCTCATGAGAGTTCGTCAGATTGAAGTTGCCGGCGAGCGCCAGATTGCGGCTGGCAATGTTGCTGCGGCGCAAGTAAGGGTGACAAGCATCGATAGTTCTGCCCCCATGAGTTCCGTAGCGAAGATGCCCGATCATCGCCTCGCCAAGCAGGGGTAGTTGCTGCTTGAGACTCGCGGTGCTCATCTGGCAAAGCTCGGAAGTTGGCTTGTGTCTTACGGGTTCGAGTGCCTCGTCGAATAGTCGCTCGACGGGATTGCGCTCGGCTGAGCGGGCACGGGTCAGGAATGGCTCGCCTGATGCCATATCAAAGCGGGCGGTGGCAATACCGGCGCCGTCCTGCCCCCGATTGTGTTGCTTCTCCATCAATAGATAGAGGCGTCGCATTCCCCACAACGGGTCACCGTAGCGTTCCTGATAGTGGGCGATTGGTTTGCGCAAGCGCACGAGCGCTAGACCGCACTCGTGTGTGAGAAAATCGCCCATCTATCAGGACTCTATCAGGCACGAGCTCGGTGTAAGAGGCTCGGCGAGTGGATTCGTATTGGGTGCTGGCGGAAACAGCGGAGAATCGCCAACTTCGAAGGGAGACTCCTCGAGGAGTGAGCAACTGACTGATTCCGCGGTGCCTATGGCGATAGGACCGCAGGTGGTGTTGCGCGCCACTACGCGCACGCGTCGGTGCATGGTTGGAAGTTCCGCTCGCACCTGCTGTGTGAGCAGTTCAGGGCAGTTGCACTCCTGGGAGAGGTGCAAGAGCAGCACTGTGCTCGGCACCTTATCGCGCGAAATGGCCGCGATGGCTCTGATGGACTGCTCATTGGACAGATGCCCCTTGCCGCCCATGATGCGTTCTTTGAGGTACTCGGGGCGCGAGGAGCGCACCTGCATCTCCTGGTCATAGTTCGCTTCGATTGCCAGTACATCAACACCTCTGAAGCCCTCGATGACCTCGTCCGTCACATGCCCGAGGTCAGTCGCGAATCCGATGCTTCCCGAGGGAGTGTCAATGCGCCACGCGGTGGAGCCGTCCCAATCATGAGGAGTCTCCCAAGCTCGGAGGGTGGCGATGTTGCCGAGACGAGAGGTGCGCGCGACCGTGCGCAGAAGGCGACCGGGGATTTCTGCCGCGCGCGCTCTGGCTTCGAGTCCTGCGCGAACGAGAACGGGAATGGGACGGGCTGCGAGTTCGCGGATCCAGCCTCTATGAATGTGGTCGCGGTCGAAGTGAGTGAAGAGGACCGCGCCAATCGCCGCTGGATCGAGCCCCAGTTCGATCATGCGCGTGCGCGTCGCTCGCGGCGAGAGTCCGGCATCAATCAACAGGTACTTGCGGGAGCCGGTCAGCCTCACTACAGCGCAGTTGGCAGCGCTGCCGCTGGCGAGGATGCTGATGGCGCATGCAGATTTGGCGTCCATGCCGAAGGCAGTCTAACGCGGTGAGAGAGGAGTCAGTCAACGACCGCAGCCGATTGCCCGTGACCGCCGAAAGAACGGCGCCCGTGCGCCAGACAGATACCGCGTTTAGCCGAAGCAATAAAGGCCAGGTATTCGTCTACTACTGGGTCGCCCTGGCGCGAACTGAGGTGGGCCGTGGCATTGGGGACAGTGCGATTCTCACGGCAGAGCGTGCGGTAGACCCAGCGCACGGTATCGATGGTCTCGCGCGGTGCGCCGCTGCGCCGAAGCCCCACCACATTCACCGTTGCGGCATAGTTGGTGGCGGTGAGCGTGAACCACGCTGGCAAATCCATGGTGAGACCGCAACCCCCGGAGAGGAACGCGCCGCGCCCTATGCGAACGAACTGGTGGACGCCGGCGTTGCCGCCGAAAATCACCCTGTCGCCCACTTCGACATGACCTCCCAGAAGCGTGCCGTTACCGAAAACGCAGTTGCTACCAACCACGCCGTCGTGCCCCAGATGTGAGTTCGCCATCCAATAGTTATTGTTGCCAATGCGAGTTGGCGAGTCAGTTTTTCCCCGGTGAACGGTCACGCCCTCCCGAAAAGTGTTGCCATCGCCGATGAACAGCCCGGCGCCATCCTTATGAGGTGGAAACCCCAGGTCCTGCGGCGCGAATCCCAGGCATACACCGGGATAGCAAACTGTCTTGGCGCCGACTGTGAGCGGGCCCTGCAGGTTTACATGGGAAATGAGCACAGAGCCCGGACCGACTATGCACTTACCACGCACGAAGCACCACGGACCAACTTCCGCGTCATCAGCGATTTGAGCCTCACGGTCAATGATTGCGCTCGGGTGGATGCGGCTCATCGGCGCATGATAGGGAGGCGTGGACCCAGCATCCCTGATGGGGTCTAGACTCCAGCCGCATGTCCGCGGCACTGATCGTTGAGGACCTTGGCAGGATTGACTACGCCACTGCGTATCAAAGGCAGAAGCGAGCAGTTGAGGAGGTGTTTGATCAACGCGCAGCAAATGGACCCATGCAGCTTTTCCTGCTGGAGCACTGGCCGCCAGTGATTACCGTGAGCCGGCGGCCTCAGGCCGCGGCCAATGTGCTGGCTTCGGAGCAGCGGCTCGCACAACTGGGGATTGAGATTCACCAGACGGATCGTGGCGGAGATGTGACCTATCACGGCCCGGGGCAAGTTGTCGCCTATGCGGTGCTCGACTTGGAGCGATTGGGATTGCGTATTCACTCCTATATGCGCGCGCTTGAGGAGATCGTTATCGAGTTGTTAGCCAGTCATGGCGTTCGGGCGCAGCGCGATCAAACGGCGACTGGAGTCTGGGTCGGCGGCGGTGACAGCGGGAGAGAGACCTCTCCGAGCCGCAAGATTTGTGCCATGGGAGTGCGGGTTTCCCGCTGGGTGTCCATGCACGGACTCGCTCTCAATGTTTGCCCTGATCTGAGTCACTTCTCCTGCATCGTTCCCTGTGGGCTTATGGGTCGACCCGTTACCAGCCTGCGCGCCGAGATGGGGGAGGCTGAGCCCGACGTGGAGTCGGTGAAGGCCGACTTGGCGCGGCGATTCACTCAGATGGTGGAGCAGTTGACGCAGCGGCTGCCGGATACAGATGCCGGCTCCGCTAGCGGGGTGAATCCGGAGGGTCGATGAGCGCCATTTCCTTCATTACTTCCTCGGTAATGTCGATGCCCTCAGGAACGCGTAAAAATGTTCGCGCGTGAATCTGCAGCATGGCATCGGCGACGCTCCCCGAGTCAAAGTCCTTGCTAGCGGGAATGAAGCGGAGCACCGAATCAATCTTGCGATGCTCTGATACCACCTCGACCGCCAGCAGAATCTCTCGGTAGGCCGCCTCAATCTGCTCCACTGCGAGCTTGGCTTGAATGCTCTGAATGCCCTTCATCCACTGCTCATACTCGCGCCGCAACTGCTCGTACTCTTGCTTCCCCTCCGGGAAGTTGGGGCTTTTGGGGTCTGACGCCCCGTACTTCTCCTGGAACTCCTTGAAGCGCTGCTCGAACTCGGCATTCTGGGAATCCGCTTCCTCCTTCAGCTTGATGCGGCTCGCTTCGAAGCGTTCGCTCTGAAGGAGCGCGCGCATCACGCGGTCGAGATGCATGACCCCCGCGCTGTAGGCCCGGGCCGTGGCATCGGCCGACCAAGCCAGACGCGCTGATTGGCTCGTAACGGTAAGAGGATCAGGTGTGCCGCTGAGGATCACCTCATCAGCTGGACCGAGGGACACTTTTTCCCAGACCACACTGCGGGCCGGGCTGACCAAGATCACAGCGGCTGCACCAAGCATTCCCGCGATGGCAAGAACAATTGCGTGCGCGACGAAATGTTGAAGCGCGCCCACTATGCCCTTGGTAGGTGCAGGGGGGGTTGATGGCGCAGTGATGGAGGGAATCTCAACTGAACTTGGTTCGGTGTTCATCATTGGTTATCCATGTCTGGTGAGTCCGCCTCGGCATCACCCTCCTCTGCGGACTCCTCCTCGGGCGTGATGCGCGTGATGTTCAGCTCCTTGAGAAGTTCGTCAGTGAGATCGATGTCTTCGGGTGTTCGAACCAGAGTGCGGGAGCGAACCTGCTGAATCAAGCTCTCAGGATCGCCCTTTCGGAATGGCTCTGCCGTTGGTGTTCCCTTGATCACCATGTCGGCACCGGCGCGATCGGCTACCACATCGAGCGCCGAACGAATCTCGCCCCATGCCTGTTCATACTGACGCAGCATCAAGTCGCCATGCCGACGATCAATCTGTCGTTGAAACCTCTCGACCTCGCTCCGAAGTTTCTGGAACTCTTCGTCGATGGCCCCTGCGGTCGGGGAGCCCTCCTCGATCTTGCCCATGCGTGCCTGCATGTCCTCCCAGCGCTTGCGGAAGTCCTCGCCGCGCGCCTCGGCTTCCTCTTCCAGAGTCTTCATGTCGCGTGAGTAGCGCTCGCTGGCGGTTAGCGCCACCAAGACCGCACCGATGTCAACCGTGGCGATGCCGATGGCGCGCGCCGCGGGTTGTGTGCCCCAGGTGATCCGACCTCCCGCAGCTGTGACTCGCACTTCGGGTGAGCCCGCTAGCAGGACCGCGTCCGCCGGCCCCAGCTCGACGCTAAGCAGCGCCGGCGCAGCTGCGGCCGTGGTGGGTGAGTTGAGCAGCAGGGTGGTGATGCTGCTGGCAGCGATGGCGCTGAGCAGAACGAAAGTTGGGTAGGCGAGAGTTCGATAGTTCATTTCATCTCTTTCCGGCGATGGAGTTTCTGCCGTAGTTGCGTAAAAGTTGGTGCCTCAATCTCCCTGATCGAGTACGGCCATGAAGGCCTCCTGCGAGATCGATACCTGCCCGATCTGCTTCATGCGCTTCTTACCCGCTTTCTGCTTCTCCAGCAGCTTGCGCTTGCGCGAGACATCGCCGCCATAGCACTTGGCGGTGACATTCTTGCGCATGGCCTTGATCGATTCGCGGGCAATGATGCGGCCGCCGATAGATGCCTGCAGCGCGATCTCGAACTGATGCCGGTCGATCTGCTTGCGAAGTTTGGTGAGGATGTTGCGGCTGCGCTGCTCCGCCGAATCGCGGTGGCAGATCAGGCTCAGGGCTTCGACCGGCTCGTTGTTCACCAGGATGTTGACCTTCACCAAGCGATCCTCGCGGTAGCAGATGATGTCGTAGTCCATGGTGCCATAGCCGCGCGTGATCGACTTCAGTTTGTCGTAGAAGTCATAGATGATCTCGGCGAGGGGCAGCTCGTAGTCGAGAATCTGGCGCGTCTCACTCACGAACCTCTGCGTCTTGAAGGTTCCCCGCCGGGCATCGCACAAACGAATCAGATCACCGATGTTCTCCGTGGGGCAGATGATCTCCAACTTTACGATCGGCTCGCGGATGGCTTTGATCCGCGCCGGATCGGGCAGGTCAGCAGGATTGTGAATCTCAATGCTCGTTCCATCGGTGAGATCGATGAAGTAGGAGACCGTGGGTGCTGTCTGCACCACCTCCACACCGCCCTCGCGTTCCAGCCGCTCCTGCACGATGTCCATGTGGAGCAGCCCGAGGAATCCGCAGCGGAACCCGAAGCCCAGTGCCTCTGAGTGCTGCACTTCGAAGGTGAAACTGGCATCGTTGATGTGGAGTTTTTCCACGGCTTCGCGCAGCCCCTCGAAGTCGGCGCGTTTGCCAGTGCCCTCCGATTCGCCGCCCGTGGCGGGGTAGAAATCGCAGAACACCATCTGCATTGGTTCCTCGTAGCCCGGCAGCGCCTCGTCCGCAGGATCACTATCGAGAGTCACCGTGTCGCCGACGCGAACATCGGCGAGGGTGCGAATGGAGGCGCAGATCGAGCCGACCTGCGCGGTGTTCAGTTCCTTCACCCGTTCGGTGAAGGGGGTGTAGCGATTGATCTCGGTTACCGAGAGAGTGCGACCCGTTCCCATCATGCGGATGCGGTCCCCTGTGCGCAGTTTGCCATCAAAGATGCGCAGGTACACCACGACTCCCCGGTAATCGTCATACTTGGCATCAAAGACCAGAGCGCGCAGCTTGTCAGTTACGGAAGGGCGGGGCGCGGGCAACTTCTGGCAGATGAGGTCGAGAAGTTCGTTGATCCCTTGGCCGGACTTGGCACTCACCAGCAGGCAGTCCTCGGCGGCGAGCCCCAAGACCTGTTCGATTTCCATGGCCACAGCATCAGGGTCGGCAGCCGGAAGGTCGATCTTGTTGATTACTGGGATCAACTCCAGACCGCCGCCCACAGCTAGATAGGCGTTAGCCACTGTCTGAGCCTGCACTCCTTGGGTGGAGTCGACAACGAGAATGGCGCCCTCACAAGCGCTCAGGGCGCGACTGACTTCGTAGGCGAAGTCAACATGCCCGGGAGTATCGATGAAGTTGAGTTCGAAGTCCTCACCCTTGAAGGTGTGATGCACGGTGACGGCGCTGGCCTTGATGGTGATGCCGCGTTCGCGCTCGAGATCCATCGAGTCGAGGAACTGGGCGCGAGCCTGGCGTTCACTCACGGCGTGAGTTGCCTGCAGCAGTCTGTCGGCCAGAGTGCTCTTGCCGTGATCGATGTGAGCGATGATGGAAAAGTTGCGGATTTGCACAGCGGCGAGGATGGGAGTGCGGGCGGGCGAAAGTATTGGAGCCCCGTATGTTAGTTCGTTACGGAGTTGCAGTTGGGGCTGAAGTAGAGATCGGGGCCGCCGCGGGGGCATCGAGTGTAGATGGCTCGGAAATCGGCCGGAAGAACGATCCCTCGGTGCCGCTAAGAGAGATGGGAATCAGAGGCGCTGCTTCTGGCTTCGGCGTCGCTTTATCGGGAGGCTGGCTTGCCACTGGAGCGGGAGAATCGGCCGCGCCCACAGGATCGGCAGGCTTAGGAGTTGCAGCTGCTCTCGAACTGGGATCAGTTGCCGCAAACCCTATCTCCATCCAAATCTTCGAGCCATCAGACTTTCTGGTCAGCAGCAATCTGTCCTTCACGACTCGCCATGAACCAAAGTGGCCAGCAATTACTACCGGCTTGACCGGCGATGCCTTCTCAAAGATCGGCTGATATCGATACCCGCCATCGGCGGCAATCTCCAACTTGCCTTCATCGCCGATCCATGTGCCCAGCAGACCATCGCCGACAACGGGAGGGGGAGTGGGGCCGGTCATCAACAGCGGCCGGGATGTATCGAACTCGAGTCGCAACTTTCCTTCGATGCGTCGAATGAGCAGATGAGTGCGAGTTTCCGGCGGAGCATCGTAGGGATCGAGCCACACGGTATTGAAGTTTTCCCGATCCCACCGACCGAGTTCAACAGGAGGTCGGTACCTGTCGTGGCCCGCCCATATCCGATAGCTGCCGTTTTCTGAGAGCAGAATCACCGTGGTGTCGTCCCACCACCAGCCGAGAATGTCAGGCTTCTCTGAGGGATCGATCTCCAGCCGCTTGGAAACGGGTCGCGACTGCGGTGGCTGAGTGACGGTGCTGCAAGCGAGTGAGATCGCAGGCATCAGCGCTGGTGCCGGGGCACAGATGAGTGATGCGACGAGGAGTGATGTGCTAGGGGTGATGGTGGTCATTGGTGTCCTAACGCAGAATCGGAAGAGCGACACTTTGAGATTGATCCGCTTCGGGCTGGGCTATCAGGTCATACCCATCCGCATCAACTATGAGGCAGGGCACAATCTCTCCCGCCGCCAGTGAGTTCTTGCTAGCGATGTAGGTCACACCATCAACCTGAGGGGCTTGGCGCTGAGTGCGTCCCACGAATAGTTTGCGCTCCGCCGCGACGCCGCTCGTTCTGCGCCCTTTGGTGCGACCTGCAACGGGGCCATCTACTAAGACATCGATTCTGTGCTTGGCCTCACCAAGAGCGCGGGCGCGCGCAAAGGCCAAATCTTGCTGCAGCAACATCAGTTCTGCCTCGCGCGCCAACTTCACCTCCTCGGGAACACAGAGCGACTCGTCCAAGTCCATCGTGCCGGCGGGAGTCCCCTCCTCGCGCGAGTAGCGGAACACGCCCATCGCTTCAAAGCGTCCCAACTCGATGAAGTCGAGCAGCTCCGAGTGATCAGCCTGAGTTTCGCCAGGGAATCCTGTGATGAAAGTCGTGCGCACCGCGATGCCACGCTCATGCAACTTCTGTAGCAGTTTCTCCTGCGCTGCTCGAGTTGAGCCGCGGCGCATCGCCGTGAGCATGCGATCACTGGCGTGCTGCAGGGGGATGTCGATGTACTTGCAGACAGAGGGCAGTGAGGCGATGGCGTCCATCATTTCATCAGTGAAGTTGGTGGGATAGGCATACATCAGGCGAATCCAGCCCCCACCCTCGCTTCGGACGGTGGCGTCCAGTTCGCGCAGCAGGCCCGTGAGCCCGCCGGTGTAACCGATGTCCATGCCAAAGCTGGTGGTGTCCTGCCCGATGAGGCTGAGTTCGACGGCGCCATCTCGCAGGAGAGCGCGCGCCTCAGAAGTGATGGCTTCGATCGGCTTGGAACGCATCTTGCCACGAATAGAGGGAATGGTGCAGAAGGCGCAGCGCTGATTGCAACCCTCACTTACCCGCAAGTAGGCCCAGTGGCGGGGCGTGAGTCGATAGCGATCTTCATCCAGTTCGAAATAGCCCACACCCTTCCCATCCTTGCCGTTGACGGTGAGTCCGACCGTATCGTGGCCGCGCTCGGTGGCTGCCTGCAGCGCGTTGCCAGCGATCCAATAGCGCGGGCCACCGGCGGGGGTGGTACTTCGGTCGGGAGTCTCTCCGCGAACCGCCTCAATGATGTGATCCCGATCAAACACGCCGATGAGAGCGTCGATGCCAGGCACCCACTCCAGCATCTTGGCGCGGTGGCGCTGCACCAGGCAGCCGGCAACCACGACGCGCCCGAACTTGCCTTGCTCTTTGGCGCGCACAGCCTCGCGAACCGCTTGCAGCGATTCCTCCTTGCTGGCTTCCAGAAACCCGCAGGTGTTGATGACGATGGCATCAGCACCCTTGTCCTCATGAACCGGACGAATGCCATCTCGCGCTAACAAGCCCAGCATTTTTTCGCTGTCCACCAGATTCTTGGCGCAGCCCAGACTCACAAACGCCACGGTGCGCTGGCGGCTCGTCTTGGGTCTAGGTTGTGGTGTCTTGCTCGAGGGCATCGGGTCGCTGATTCTAGCGGTATAGCCCGGCGCGCCGAATCTCATCGAGGACGCTTTCGTCGAGTTGGCTGGATGCGTCCCCGCCTCGGAGCAGCGCCCCGCGGGCAGCCGTTGAACTCAGATCGACCTCCGCAAACGGCAGCACCCATGAGGTCCACAGGGCGCCCTCGCTGGGGCCATGCAGGGCGCAAAGTGCTGCGCTCAGATCGACTCCTTTGCGCGGCAACACTGCTGGGGTAGCAAAGCCGTCGATGATGGCTCTCCATCTATGCCACGACTTGAAGTTCAGCGCCTGATCGGCGCCGATAAGCAGGAAGGTTGCACCCTCTGCGGCAGGGCGCGCAACCGGCCCAGCCGTGACGATCCCTTGCCGCCGTAGCTGCTCTAGCGTGTCAACGGTAAAACTGGGTCGCGCTTGATTCACCTCGATGTCCAGCACATGAGCGCGCGGCTCGGCTGCGAAGGCGATCTGCGTGAGCCGGAGTCGATCTGCCGCAGGAGCATGGGGTGCCTCGCGCTGAGGATTCCCTTGAGCGGGAATCACCAGAATGCGAGTGCAAAGCAAGTGACTGGCGGCGCGAGCAGCCAATGATGTATGGGCCAGATGAGGGGGATCGAAGGTGCCACCGAAGATGAGGGTGCGCTGATCCGGCCTCCCCAAGAGAGGAGACCTCTCGGCGGTGCCATGGATAGTTGGTCCGCTACTCACGAGATTGCTCCATCAGCGCGCAGCAAGTCCGCTACGGCACTCATGCACTGCTTGAGTCGGCGGTTGTAGAGCATCACATCGTGTAGCGATTTCGGAAGCGCCCGAGCGATGTGAAATGCTGCGCCCCAGCGCACCGAGCCATCAACAGCGAGAAGGTGTGACATCCATGGGGGCATTTCATCCTCAACTCCATCAGAAACCGCGCGCACACTTCGCAGATTCCAACCGCGCTCCACTGCGAGGTCGGACAGCGGCTTGCTCTCCATGTCCACCAGGTGGGCTCCGGTAGCCGCATGCAAACGGCGCTTGTCCTCGGGAGTTGCGCAGATTTCTCTAACGGTGGTGATCGTCACGGCGGTGTCAGAGAGGGGTGTACGGCTGTGAAGAACAACACGGTCGGCGGCGGTTCCCTCCCACCCATTGGAGTCAGACCCACGCCTCACGCAAACGATGTCGGCGATCCAGCGTGCCTCCCCCACGGCAATCCCTTCGACCAATCCTCCGGCTACTCCAACGAGGATCAGTGTGGTTCCTCGTGGCAAACTGCGACTATCGCCGCTGGCGAATCGAGCGATGCCGAGGTGACCTAGACCGCAGGTGAGAACTCGGCCGCGTAGAGATCGGGCGCAGCGCTCGAGAGCGATGCGTTCGACATGGGTTGGGCAGACGATGTGCGTCTGTATCACGGCAGAATGACCCCAACGGGATTTGAACCCGTGTTACCTCCGTGAAAGGGAGGTGTCCTAGACCGGGCTAGACGATGGGGCCGGTGCGAGACCTAGCGCGATGCTGACTTGGAGCCACATCGAATCCGAGTGACCCTTTCACGGTCACCTTACAAAAACCGCCGCGCCCTCGCGCAGCGGAATGACCCCAAGGGGATTTGAACCCCTGTCCCATCCGTGAGAGGGATGTGTCCTAGACCGGGCTAGACGATGGGGCCGACAAGAGGGGCGATTATAGCAAGCAACGAGCGTGCTTCCACGCACCGGGGCGATCGATAGGCCTTGCCGCTCAATGTTGTTGTGTACTTGGACCTAACTCTTAGGCAATGCCATTTGCTGGGATAAACTGGAGAACTCATGAAGTTCTACATTTCTACCTGCGCCAGCCTGCTGTCCTGCTCACTCTCTGCCGATGCCGCTGTTCGCTATGTGAATGTCGGGTTGGCATCAGGGGCCAACAATGGCACCTCTTGGGTGGATGCCTATCAGGGAGCGACCGGCATCGTCACCGCGCTCTCAGCGAGTGTTTCTGGTGACAGCATTTGGGTGGCGGCGGGCACCTACAAGCCGACCATCACCACCTCGCGCACGGTGGCGCACACCCTCAAGACCGGTGTGGCGGTTTACGGCGGCTTCACGGGCATAGAAACCGGTCTGAGCGCGCGCGACTGGGTCGCCCATCCGTGCATCATTACCGGTGACCTCTTGGGGAACGACACTACTGTGTCCACTACTTGGGCTGACAATAGTTATCACCTCGTCATCGGGAGTGGGGCGCTCGCCACGGCGATCCTCGATGGGTTCACGGTGCGGGCGGGCAATGCCAACGGCGCGACCGCTTCCAACTATGACAAGGGAGGCGGGATCATCATTACGAATAGTGGCGCCCCCACCATTCGTAACTGCACGTTCATTGCCAACCGCTGTACCTTCGGCGGCGGCGCCGGTTATATGTACAACACTTCGGGGCCGACCTTCGAAGACTGCGTGTTTGCGGACAATGTGGGTGGTTCTTACGGCGGCGCGTTCGACACCAATGCCGTTCTCTCCAAGTTTCTGCGCTGCTCGTTCATCAACAATCAGGCAGCACGCGCCGGAGCGATCGAGGTCTTTAGCGGTAACTGCACCATTACTAACTGCCTGTTCCGCAACAACAAGGCAACGACCAGCGCGGGCGGCGGCGGTGTTTGGGTCGGGAACAGCAGTTCATGCACCATCGGCGACTCGAGCTTTGCCAGTAACAGTTGCACCGGAGCAGGCGGGGGTGGGGTCTACATCACGGCGTCGGCGACCACTCTCGCCAACTGCATTTTCTGGAGTAATACCGGAAACAGTACCGTCGCCAACAATCAGATCATGTTTGCGTCAGGCACCATCGGAGTGACTTATTCAACCGTGCAAGGTGGTTATACGGGGGTCGGGAACCTGAGTACCGATCCGTTGTTCGTGAGTCTTGCACTAGGCGATCTCCATCTAACCGATTTATCTCCAGGTATCGACTCAGGCGCCAATGCTTCGGTTCCCAGCGGCACGGTTACTGATCGAGATGGTGCCCCACGGTTCGTGGATGTTCCTGGCATCATTGACACAGGTGTTGGTACTCCGCCCATGGTCGACCGCGGCTGCTATGAAAAGCAAGTGCCACCTCCGCCGCCCTGTATCGCCGACCTCTCTTCTGACGGAGCGGTGAATGGACTGGATTTGGCGCTGCTCCTGGGACAGTGGGGGAGTGTCGGCAGCGGCGACATCAACGGCGATGGCTCGATCGATGGCGGCGATCTCGGCATGATGCTTGCCGCCTGGGGCGCATGCCCCTGAGAGTTTGAAGGTAGACACCTCGCGGCCAATCCGCGATGATGCGCCTTCATGCGAACAGTTTCAGTCGAACTGCCCACGCACAGATATCCGATTCACATCGGCCTGGCCGCGCTCGCTGCGCTGCCTAAGATGTTGGGCGATAGTTCATCGATCGCGATCATCGTCGATGATGCTGTGCTGAGCTCGGTTGGGGAGGCGGCAGCGGCGCTGGCTCGGCAGGTCTGTTCCAAAGTGGCGCTGTTTCCGCTGCGCAGTAGCGAGGATGCCAAGTCGATCAGTACCGCCGAGGGAGTGCTGCGCGCCATGGCAGACACTGGGCACGATCGCCGCTGCTGTGTTGTTGCCATCGGTGGGGGAATCGTGGGCGATATCGGGGGATTTGTGGCCGCTACCTATATGCGTGGGTTGGCATGGCTGCAGGTTCCCACCACGCTTCTCGCCATGGTTGATGCATCGGTGGGCGGCAAGACCGGTGTGAACCTGCGCATGGAGAATGGCACGCTCGCCAAGAACATGGTGGGAGCGTTCTGGCAGCCGCGCGGAGTGATCGCCGATGTGAGTTTTCTCTCGACGCTTCCCTCCCGGCAGATCAGTTGCGGTTTGGCGGAGTGCGTGAAGCATTCGATGATCGCTGATGCTTCCTTGATGCAGTGGATCAGCGAGAACTCAAGGTCGATCCTCGCCGCGGATCCTGACATCCTCGAGGTGCTGGTGGCTCGAAATGTGGCTATCAAGGCCGCCATCGTGGCCCAGGACGAGACTGAGCAGGGCTCTCGCGCTCTGCTGAATCTCGGTCACACTTTCGGGCATGCCATTGAGTCGGTCTGGAGTGCTGAAGTATTGCATGGAGAGGCCGTCTCGATCGGTCTCGTGGCGGCGAGCGCCGCCGCGGTAAGCGCGGGACTGCGCGAGGCAGAATGCTTGGATCCCCTGCGGAGTTTGCTCGAGTCGCTAGGACTGCCAACGCGCTTGCCTCGAACGATCCGCGCCCGAGTGCTTTCCAATGCCATGGGACTGGACAAAAAGCGTCGTGGCGGGTCAATCACGCTCATTCTGCCGGATGGTGATGGACACGCACGGGTGGTCACGCAGGCCGATTTCAAGAACATCAATGCCGGATGGGCAGCTGTCGGCGCCGAGGTCGACTAGAGCGGGTCTTTGCGGGCGCGCGGTGGCGTGACGCCGAATCAAAAAAATGCACCCGCAGCGCGAAAGTATCCGATAAAGTGCCACACGCGAAGCAAGGATGCGAACGCTAGCGATAGTCAACCAGAAGGGTGGATGTGGCAAGACCACTACCGCCGTAAACCTAGCCGCTCTCCTAGCGGCACAGGGCAATGCAACACTGCTGGTGGACATGGATCCGCAGTCCCACTGCGCCGCTGCGCTCTCAGTTCCCGAGGCGCAGATCGAGTATGCGATCGAAGAAGCATTACTGCGGGGACCGACTGTCGATCACTCGGCGCTTCTGTGGCAAACCACCAAGAATCTCTGGTTGGCCCCCAGTTCGGCGGCGCTCTCTCGCCTCGAGTCTGGTAGCGGCGGGCTCATGGCGGCGCCTGATCGGGATCGTCGCTTGTCCGCTTTGCTTGACCAGTTCGCGCCAAGGTTCAAGTGGTGCATCATCGACTGCCCGCCGACCATCGGGCTGCTCACATTCAACGCCATTCGTGCCGCTGATGAGGCGCTGATTCCCGTAGAGACTGGATTTCTCGCCATGAAGGGCGCGCACCGCCAAGTGTCGACCATTCGCTCGGCCATCGCCCGCATGGAGCGAAATGTCGCGGTGCGGATCCTGCCTACGATGCATCGCCGCGAGTCGCGGCTTGCCAGTGGGATTCTGACGACACTCCAACGCGATTTCGGACCGATGGTGATTCCGCTGGCGATACACATTCATGAAACTCTGCGGGAGTCGGTGGCGCTAGGGCAACCCATCACAGAGCATGCACCTGCTTCCGACGCTTGCGAGGACTTCCGCCAGTTGGTGCGGTGGCTGGAACAGAATCCCGTCGAGATTCAGAGACGCCCCGATGCACCGCTGATTGAGGTGATTCGCTCCGGTGATGCTGCAAGTTCAAGTCTTGGCGAAGAACCTCACTCGCTGGATCAGCCGGTGAACTCGCGCGCCCGTGAAATGGCTGAGCGCCTGCGAACTCAGGCAGCGGGTGAGCCATGACGGCTGACCCATTTGATGATCTTGCCGAGCACTTCATGACAGGGCCGGATGCGCCCGCTGGATCCGGTGACATCGCGGGGTCAAAGGGGCCAGCTGATCGGAGCGCCCACAACGCACCTCGCGCCCGGTCCCAGCAGACGCCTCTGAATGGTGCTAAGGGCGGCGCCCGTGCTTGGGGCGGAGTCGGCGAGCCTGGGCTGGATCGACTGCGGGTAGGCGGTCGAGCGCGGGTAGTGCGCAGTGCTCCAGTGACGGTGATCATTTGCGGAAACCTCCCGTCTCAGGCAGGGCTGTGGATGTCGCAGTTTGTCGATAGAGCCGCGCGCCAAGTGGGACCAATCGGATTGTTGCGTCTGTCCCAAGGGGAGGTTCGCGGTGAAGTGTTCCGCACCGATGGCAGGGCGATCCCCGTAGGTTCTGGCTGGATTTCTCGCGTGAATGCCTTCGCCCAGAGGTGGATGGTGTGCGTGCCTGATGGTGTGGCGGCGAAGGATGTGATCGCTTGCGCCCCGGTCATCGAGTTCCTTACTGGCGCTGACGAGGCGGCGCTGGCGGCGGCGCGGCTACGACTGGAGTTGCTGGTGAACGCGGCGCGCGATGCGGGTCGTGATGACCCTCTTATCAGCGTCACAGTAATGGGCGCTCCCGAGCCACAGGCTTCACAGGCCTCTCAATCGTTGATCGAGTGGGCGGACATCCACCTTCAAGCCAATATCACTTCGGGTGGAACTCTGGCTTCAATCGACCGCATTGAAACTGCGGGAGCGGTCGAGTTGTTTGAGTTGACCGGAAAGTCGCTCGCAGAGGTCATTGCGGCACTCGCGGGCGATGCTGTCATTGATGGCGGGGCGTTGCCAAGTGCAGCGAATGCACGCACGGCACCGGTTACCGCACCCGCGCCTGCCGCGCCAGAAGCAGCGTTCGCGCCACCCGACGCCGCGGCCCTGCAACCAGCCGCTGCGTCCGCGCCGGTACCGCGTTCGGCCGTAACTTCCGCTCCCATGGCGACAGGCTTGCTGACCGACCTATTTGAGGGATTCACGGCTCTGCCATTTCGCGCTCCTCATGCTCCTCTGGTGGAGCTGGCGCGCGACCGCGAGGGTGGCCTGCGGCTTCTCTCCCGCGATCACTCTCTGTGTGATCTCCGCATCGCTCGAGCTTGGCTGGAGTTTCAGCGAGTTCTGATTGCTTCGGCGGCGAATACTGCGCCTGATGCCGCGGTAACTGAGCATGTTGTTCTCGGTGATGCCAAGTTGGCGGTTGCGCTTCACGGCTGCGGCGCTCTGCTGCACATATGCGTAGAACTTCGCGCCGATGGAGTGCTGCTTCGGCGCAGAGTTGATCTCAATGATCGCGCCTCTGGGCGCGTCACTTAGTCACTCCGGCAGCGCCGCGCGCAAGACCCTCAACCAGTTGTCGCGCATGAATCCCTGCACCACTGGGAGGGTCAGGCCGCGGGCAAGCAAACCATCTTGGAGAGTGCCATATTGGTCAGGACCGCGGACTCCAGCCGGCACATCGAGCGGAGTGAAACCGCCATCGAGATCCGAACCTAGTGCGATCGTCGCTGTGCCTGCAACTTGGGCAACATGGAGCACATGATCGAGCGCATCAGCAACGGTCGCCGGGCGGTTCTGGGCAAGAAATTTGCCGTAGAGGTTTAGACCCACCACGCCGCCGCGCGAACCAATGCTTTCGATTTGGGCGTCAGTCAGGTGACGCTGTGAATCACCGGTGAGCGATCGTGAGTTGGAGTGACTGGCAACTACCGCACCCTTCGCCGCGGCGAGAAGCTGATGGAATCCCCCATCGCTCAGGTGGCTCACATCGTGAATGACTCCCAGCGAATCCAACTCGGAAATCAGCTCGCCGGTGGCTGGCGCCAGTGGCCCCGGGGCGGCGTTACCTCCCGCCCACCGCGTCCCCCGCGCCCACGCTAGTCCGCACAGTCGCATCCCGCGCTGATGCCACCACTGCGCGTCACTCGGATCACGAATCGGGTCCGCGCCCTCCATGAGAAGAACAACTCGCAGCGGAGCATCGCACTCGAGATCCCCGCGGGTTCGGACAATTCGCAATCTGCCCGCATCCTCTTGGGTGCGGTACCAATCGAGTTGCGCCACTCCAGCGAGCCGAGCGCCCGCAGCATCACCCTCGGCGTAGCCGGCGGGGCTTTCTGGAGCTCCTGATTCTGTGAAAACCGTCCCTATTACTGTGCGTACGCCGCCCCTCAGCAGAGCGGGGAAAGTGACCGCCCCAGCGCGGGGATCGCTGGTTTCCACGGTCAAGTCTCGACCAGCGAGGGCGATGTAGGCAAGATCGAGATGGCCGTCAATCCAGGTCGAGGTCGGCATGATGGCAGGGTATAGGGCGGATATAGTTCTAACCCTTGGTGCCCTCTCCCGCCATCTCAACTCATCCGGACCAGGGCCCGGCAGCAAACGCCACCATGGCAGCAGCGGGCGCCGCCACCGTTTCGCGCTGGAGCGCTGCGGGCATTGCGGCTGGTCTGGCGTTAGTGCTCGGCGTAGCGGCGTGGCTCGAACCTGCACCGCTGGGATACGGAACTCACCGTCAGTTGGGGTTGCCACCGTGCGGCTGGATGGTTGCCTTCAATCTGCCCTGCCCAGCCTGCGGCATGACTACCTCCTTCGCTTTGGCCGCGGATGGTCGCCTGCTGGACTCGGCGCGGGTGCAGCCATTTGGCCTCGCGCTGGCGATAGCTACGGTCGCCGGACTCTGCCTCGCGTCAACTCAGGCCATATTGGGCTGGCCTGTTTGGAGCCTTCTGTTGCGGCTCGTCAGCCTGAGACTGCTCTGGGTTTTGGGCGCGGCCCTCCTTCTGTCGTGGTGCTGGAAGATAGCAATGGTTAGAGGATGGTGGCAGCCATGATTCGCGCTGCAGTACTGACGATCTCTCTCGCTACCTTGGCAGGGTGCCAAGCCTTAGCGGGCATCTTCAGCGTGGTCAGTTACAACGTTGAAGCTCAGAAAAAGATTGAAGTGCTGGCCAAGTACAACGGCCTGGAGAACAAGACCGTAGTGATACTGGTTGATCTCGATATGTCCTCCATGTACGAACACCCCTCGGCGGTATCTACCCTCATGGGGAACATCGCACGCCAGATTCAGTTGAATGTTGCGGGTGTTCGCGTGCTCGACCCCCTGGCGGCGATCACCTGGCAGCATCACCATCCCTCGTGGCCTTCAATGCCACTGAGTGAGCTCATGAAGGAACTGGATGTGCAACGAGTTGTGATCGTGGATGTCATTGAATATCGTCTGAATCCCCCGGGAAACCGCTGGATTTGGGAGGGCGTAGCGACGGCGAATGTTGGAGTGGCGGAGGAGGATGGCGCCGATCCGGATGCGCACGCGGAGGAACTGTCGGCAACGGCAAAGTTCCCCATGATGGAGCATCTGGGTCGGGATGGCGCCACCGAGCGCGACATCGAACTCGGTCTGCAGAAGGCATTCGTCGAGGAAGTTGCGTGGCTTTTTTATGATCACATCGAAGACAAGTACCCGGAGCTAGCCAAATGAGTGTGCGCTTGCGATTACCCGTGTTCATGCTTAGCGCGCTGGCTGCCCTCGTAGTTGGCGGTTGCAACATCGTGGTGCCCGCGGCATACATGCTCGAAGGCCCGCCGAAACTTCCGGCTCTGTACGAGCTGCCAGAACGAAAGGTGGTGATCTTTGTTGATGATCGAGATAACAGCATCAGTCGATTGGCATTGCGAGCCCAGATCGGAGACCAGGCGGGCAAACTGCTCCTAGAGAACAAGTTGGTACCGGAAGTTATCGAGTCTCGCTCCGCGCTCAACTTTGCGCGCCGCAGCGACAAACCGGGCAAGCCAGTTTCACTGGAAGCCATCGGCAAGGCAATGGGCGCGGATGTCCTCATCTATGTTGACATGCGCGGATTCGCGCTGAGCTACGATGGGTCAACTCCCAAGCCCATGGCTGCAGCTCGTGTGAGGGTGATCGATGTGAGTAATCGAGAGAGGCTGTTCCCTTCCTCCGGCGATGGCTCCGTGATCTCGACCTCGGAGACACGCCCTGTCTCCCCCGATCTCTACAACAGCACGACTGGTAGGCGAGCCATCGAAGAGGGACTCGCCATGGAACTCGGTGAGACGATCGCCGAAGTTTTTTACGATCATGAACGCCGTGAGCTCGGCCGTGAGATGGGTGTCCGAGTCAAGTGAATGCCGCGGCACGGGGCAAGTCAGAGTGCCCGCACAGGCGTATGAGGTGGCTAGGCAAGTGGTGAGCGCGGCGACCCTGCACATAGTTGCTTTGAATGAGGCTGGTCCAGCGGCGCTCGCCGTGCTCGGGGCTGGGTTTGCGGCAGATTCACGGGTAGTTTGGCTGGGGTCCGAGGCGGATCGCCGCCGATTGAAGCAGAGCGGACTCAAAGGGGGGATTACTGCGGCCATGCCCAGGCGGGGTGAGTCAGCGGCTCTTCTGCGCGCCGCTGCTGCTTATTCAGAGGGCGCGTCTGGAGTAGTTGCATGGGGTGCCGGTGCGGTTGAATCGGCTCAGGTGTTGACTGAGGCCGGGTCGCGATCTAGCGGCAGCGCGTCCGACTCAAACAGATCTGTGACTGGCACCGTAGTTGTCTGGTCGGCGTTGCACGCGCCCGCAGTGCCATGTGGGTGGAAGCGAGTTTGCGCCGATCATCACGTGCGGCCGCCGTTTGCCTGGGCCGATGACGGCGCTGCCAAGCGGCATGCTCTTAGACAGGAGTTGCAACTCGAGGACAACACTCTCGCAGTTGTGCTCGCGGGTGAGCCTGCGCCCTTGTGCGATGCGCTTCCCGCTTTCACCGCGACAGTCCGAGCCGCATCGGCCGGGGCCAGCATTCGCCTGTTTGTTTCCTCCGTTTCGGCATCCATCATGACCGCCCATCGGCTCGCTCGCGTGGCTGGCGTTGAATCTGTTCTGAGTGTCACGCCAGCTGCTGCGGATGTGATCGGCAACTGCTGGGCATTCGATGCCGCGATCTATGTGGGAGCCGGTAGTTCGGTGCAAGCCCGGGGGCTGGAAGCGCCGAGTCTCCTTCCACTGCACT
>SIAA01000014.1 GCA_009692045.1 Phycisphaerales bacterium
AGGTGGGCGTGATCCATGGTGGTGCGGTAATCGTGGCGCACATGGGGCACCATGTCGATCACCAGCAACTTTCCCCCTGGGCGCAGCGCCCGTGAGAGCTGCCCCATCACTTCGCTCGGCCGCGGAATGTGATGAAACACCAGCACGGCAATCACCGCATCGAACTCCGCCGGGGTTGCGGGCAGGCGCGAGAGGTCACCACAGCGCACTTCAGCGTTGGCGTGCGGCGCCAGACGCGCACGGCAAGCGTCGATCATTGCGCGCTCGCGATCGATCGCCACGACCTTGCGCACGAAGGGCGCAATGCGCGCCGCTACTTGCCCGGTTCCACAGCCAACATCCGCTACGCACCATGTCGGATCGAGCAATGCGAGCATGCCCTCGTCAGCGAATCGATCTCCGAACAGTTGCCCGCGCAGAGCGTCCCATCCCTGCCCCAACTTGCCGATGAATCCATGACCGGCCACGCGTCGCTCCGCTAAGACGGCTGCGAGGCGAGAGTCGTCATCTCCCCCAGTTGAATGCATGGAGGCGCGTCCCAATGCCATGGCGATGAGTTCCTGGCCATCGGTCGCAAGCGAACTGCTGAGCTGATATAGCCGAGCCGTCCCCTGCCGACGCCCTTGGGTCAGAAGGGCCGCACCTAGACAGGCAAGGTGTCGGCTGGCCGTGCTCTGGGGAAGCTGCAATACGCGCGCGAGCTCGCCTACGCTCAGTTCACGCCCCGAAATCAGCCGCACCATCCGCACCCGAACGGGATCAGCCAGCGCCTCCAACAATCGCTGCCAAACGAGATCGGACCGAGTGCCGCGACTAACTTTGCGTCCGCTCACGGCAGCAACATTCCTGGGAATGCATCTCGGGCGCGCTCGATCACAGCACGCTCATTCCACAATCGGCACGCTCACCAAGAGCTCTCAATGTTGGCTCATGCTCCTGGAGGTAGCGCCACTGATGGATCGGGAGACACACCGGCGGCGCGAAGTGCTTCAAGCACTCGCGGATCAGTGGGACTGATCCCATATGCCTGCCGCAATCGCCTTGTTGATGCATCTGCGTTCCCCAACTTGGCCTGCACCACACTAAGGTAGTAGTAGGCGTCACTCGACATAGGGCCTGAGAATCCGTCATCCACTTCGATGGCAGCGCTGAGCGCCATCACGGCTGAGTCGAGGTCATTCAATTTCTCGGCGTACTCCGCCAGTTTTACATAGGCCTTGGCGCTGTGAAGATCAGCGCCAGCTCCGCGCAACACCTGATAGAGGGCACTGGCCTCGTTCGCCTGAAAGAGAACTTCGGCATAGGCGAAGACAACCGTAGTGTTGCGAGGCTGCGCGTCATAAGCACGCTCAAGGGCTCGGCCAGCCGCCGCAAGATCACCCAGGTGCGTCATGGCAACCCCATAGACATATTGCGTTTTCCAGTAACCGGGCTGCGCATCGACAATCGGTCGCGCCTCCGCGGCCGCTCGTGCCCAATCGTGGTGGTCTAGATAGTGCTGCCCCAACTCGGCCGACTTCTCAGGATTGAGAGTGTTGCATCCGAAGCCGAGCATTGAGACCGCGAGAACGATTTTCAGTTTGTTGGGAAACATGGGTAGATGCCCTCCTGGCAAGCGTGGATGATAGAGGGATGGACGGCTCACCTGCTTGCGACAATCCCGCTGCCATCTCACTGGCGCTGCTCGAGCATCGCTGCCTTGACGGAAGCGTCCATTTTGATCTGCTGCTTGCACCCCCCAAATGCGAGGGCGATCCGAGCGGCATCGCCACCTGGCGTGTGCGGGAGCGGATCGATCTGGGCTGCCTTCCCGCCCACGCACTTCGGATCGAAGATCACCGCACCCTCTACCTCAATCTCGCGGAGGAGCGTGACCTAGGCCCCAGAGGCTCGGTGCGGCGAGTCGCGAGCGGCTGGTGGCGCCGTGGCGCATCTCCCGGCACCGTGCATCTGCACTGGAGTGCTCAGGCGACTGTGCTCGTGAATCTGGATTGGCAGCAGACCGGCGAGTTCTTCATCACGCGAGCCGAGCAAAGCGCCCAGCCAATCGCTGGCTCTATCAGCAAGTGCTAGGCTGCCTTCGTGGGACTCGCGCAACTTACTGCCGCCACCGTTTTCTCTGTCTTGGGGCTGGTCTGCATCACGCTCAATTTGGTGCTGCTTCCGGGAAACTGGCTGCTTCTGCTGCTGGCTATATTGTTTGAACTGATGGATAACGCTTGGCGACCGGTGGATGCGACCTGGAGTTTCCACATCTGGGCACTGCTGGCAGCGACCCTTCTCGCCATCCTCGGTGAGGTGATCGAGCTTGCATCAGGAGCGGCGGGCGCGAGGTTCGCCGGTTCGAGCGCAAGGGGAATGTGGGGAGCACTTCTTGGTGGAGTGATCGGCGCGGTGCTGGGCACTATCTTCCTGCTACCCGCAATCGGAACACTGCTGGGAGCGATTGCCGGATGCGCTCTCGGCGCCATCATCGCCGAGATGTCTCATTCGGGCCGCGACTTCGCCTCTACTTTGCGGCCAGCCATGGGAGCAGTTCTAGGCCGCATTGCAGGAGTACTGGGCAAGACCGCAGCCGGACTCGCCGCTTGGTTGGCACTGACTATCAGCGCGTTTCTGCGCTGAATCAGATGGCACGGACGCGGGCAGCCAGCTCACTAAGCAGAATGCTCTCCTGTCCCCCGCCATCGAGGTCCTTTAGGGCGACTCTGCCTTCGGTCAGTTCCGCCCCGAATATTGCGGCAAATCGGGCGCGGCATTTCCCCGCCTCCGCCAGCAACTTGCCCACATTCCTCGTGGCTTTGTAAGAGTGGCGCACATGGAGCCCCACTCGGCGCAGCTGCGCCGACTGCTGCCGAACTGCGGCGTCAGTCTCTTCGCCCGCGACGCTCAACAGAAACACATCTGGCCGCGGAAGCAGCGCCGCTCCATCTGCGGGCAACAACGCCTTGTCGCGCAGCACCAGCCCTAGCACTACATCACCCATGCCGAAGCCGACTGCTGGCATCGATGGGCCACCGAAAGTCTCAACGAGCTTGTCGTAGCGACCCCCACCGGCGATGGCGCGCTCCGCTCCGCTGGACTCGTGAATCTCGAACACCGTCCCCGTGTAGTAAGCCAGCCCGCGCACGATGCCGAGATCGAACTCACACCACTGAGCGAGAGATGCATCGGTCAGCCGCGTTGCCAGAGACTCCAGGTTGGCAAGACTCTCCAGCGGAATCCCCAGAGCTTGGGCCGCTGCCGCGGCTCCGCCGGCGAGGGGCAATCGCATGCTCGCCACTTCAGCCAAGCGCTGCAAAGCCTCGATCCCAAAGCCAATCGCCTTGGCCCGCGTTTCAAACTCAGCGGCCTCCAGCCTGTCCTTGCGATCGAGCAGTTCAAACGCCGCTCCGTGCGATTCCCCAGGAATCCCCAGCGCAATCAGGGCCTGAGCCAACGCAGCGCGGTGGCTGATCCTCACACGCACATCGACCGGAGACAGTCCGAGCGACTCGAGTGCAAGGACCGCTACCGAGATCACCTCAACATCGGCATCCACGCTCTCGCTGCCGAGCATGTCCACATTCCACTGATAGAACTCGCGCAGCCTGCCCCGCTGCGGGCGCTCGGCTCGAAAGAAGTTGGGGACTGCGAACCACTTCACCGGAACCGCCAGCGATGGCCCCTTGGCTGCCACCATGCGCGCGAGCGTTGGGGTGAACTCCGGTCGCAGCGCGTAATCATCGGTGCCACCGGCGCGCCGGAAAGAGAACAGTTCGTTGACGATGGCATCACCACTCTTGGCTCGGTACAAGTCGAGGTGTTCAAATGTCGGCCCGTCAATCTCCTCGAAACCATGGCGGATGCTGGCCTGTCGCCACGCCGCCTCGATGTGATGGCGCACAGCCATGTCGGCGGGATAGAAATCGCGTGTTCCTTTAGGAGATTGGAACTTCATCGGTGTAGTGCCATTCTCGCATGTAGCAACTGGGGCTGCTCACCGAGGATTGACAGAACCGGGGCGCGGCGCATCTGGGCGCGACTCGTCACCACTCGGGGCCACCGCCATAGCGGCCGTAGACATCTCCCATCGCCTGGACCATTTCCCCAAGAGTGCATTTGCGATGAGATGCCTCTACCAATGAGTCCATCACATTGCTGCCACCTCGGCACGACGCGCGAATGGCCTCGAGAGATCGCTTCACATCACCGGCGTCACGCTTAGCGCGGAACTCCGCCAGGCGGGCGCACTGCTCAGCCTCAACGGTGTGGGGAATCTGCAGGATGGGAACGGAGTGATCATCTGCGCCATCCTGATAGGCATTCACTCCGACGATGATGCGATCTCCGGACTCAAGTTCCTGACCATATCTATAGCTGGCCTCGGAGATGGCACGACGGAAATACCCCTTATGGATACCCGCTACCACGCCGCCCATAGCGTCGATCTCCTGAATGATCGCCTTGGCATCAGCCTCCATCTGATCGGTGAGGGACTCAATGAACCACGAGCCGCCCAGTGGATCAACGGTGCGCTGAACTCCGGTTTCGTGGGCGAGAATCTGTTGAGTGCGCAGCGCCACGCGAACGGCCTGTTCGGTGGGAAGCCCGAGTGTCTCGTCCATCGAGTCGGTGTGGAGACTCTGACAGCCGCCCAGCACACCCGCCATGGCCTGGAATGCCACGCGCACGATGTTGTTCATCGGCTGCTGCTCCGTCAGCGAGCATCCGGCAGTCTGCACATGGGTACGCATGAGAAGCGATCGCTCATTCTTGGCGCCGAATCGATCACGCATGGCATGGGCCCAGATTCGGCGCGCCGCCCGCAGCTTGCAGATCTCCTCAAAGAACTCGTTGTGACTGTTGAAGAAGAATGAGAGTCGAGGCGCGAAGCCGTCCACGGGCAGGCCGCGCTTGATGCAGGCTTCGACATACTCCATGCCATCGCGCAGGGTGAATGCCAACTCCTGCACCGCGTTCGATCCAGCTTCACGAATGTGGTAGCCGCTTATCGACACCGAGTTCCACTTGGGAAGGTGCAGACTGGCAAACTCGATGGTGTCGACCACGAGTTTCACGCTGGCCTCAGGCGGGTAAATGAACTCGTTCTGGCTGTGGAACTCCTTGAGAATGTCATTCTGCAATGTGCCGCCGAGAGAGTCCCAGGAAATACCGCGCTCTCGAGCCATCGCCAGATACATGGCCCAGATGACGCAGGCGGGCCCGTTGATGGTCTGGCTGACTGTCACCTCTCCGATGGGGATATCGGCGTACAGACGATGCATGTCATCGACGGTGGAGATTGCTACCCCGCAGCGACCGACCTCACCGCAGGCCAGAGGGTCATCGCTATCTCGACCCATGAGCGTGGGCAGATCGAAAGCCGTGGAAAGGCCGGTGTTTGCCTGAGTTCCCTTGGCGTTTTCCAGCAGATACTTGAATCGCTTGTTGGTGTCATCGGCAGATCCGAAGCCGGCGAACTGCCGCATGGTCCACAGGCGCGAGCGATACATGGTCTTGTGAACGCCGCGAGTGAAGGGGAACTGTCCCGCAGCTGCGATGCGCGGCTGGGGCACTGCCTGATTGGTCGCGGTGCTAGTTGCGACTGTCTCTGGACCGTAACTTTCTTGCAGCGCGTAGCCGGAGATGGTGACCGTGTCCGGAGACACCTTGGATGGCGCGACCGCGTTCGTGGTCTGCTTGGGAGTGGTAGTCATGGTTGAATCCTTGGGGGAATCAGCCCTCATCCTAGCACTTCACTGCCAGTTTCCCGCCGACCAACTTTGCCTTCAACGCGTTGAGTAGTCAAACACGCCGCGGCCGCTCTTGTCACCGAGGCGACCCGACTGCACCAGTTGACGCAGCAGCGGGCAAGGAAAGAACTTGGGGTTCCCCAACTCACGGTGCAGAACCATCATGATGTCATGGCAAACATCGAGTCCGATGAAGTCGGCGAGGCGCAGTGGGCCCATGGGAAAGTTGCAGCCCAGCTTCATCACTTCGTCAATGTCCTCGGGCTTGGCGACGCCCTCCATCCATGCGAAGAATGCCTCATTGATGAGGGGCATGAGCACGCGATTGGAGACGAATCCAGCGCGATCGTTGACTGTCACAGGAGTCTTGCCCAGAGCGGTTGCCAACTCGATGGTGCGCCTAGTCGTCTCATCGCTGGTGGCGAGACCACGAATCACCTCCACCAGCTTCATCAGAGGGACGGGGTTGAAGAAGTGCATGCCAATGACGCGGCTGGCATCGGATCCGACTGCCGTGGCGATGTCAGTGATGGAGATGCTGCTGGTATTGGTGGCAAGGACGACTTCAGACCCAAAGCTCGCCTTCATCTCCTGAAAGAGTTTCTTCTTGAGGTCGCCGTTCTCGGTGGCCGCCTCCACGACCCAGTCGGCGGAACTCGCTGCCCCCATGGCCGACACATATTGGATGCGCGCGAGGGCGGCATCGGCATCCGGCCTGGTGAGCTTCTGCTTCTCCACCGCGCGATTCAGAGTCTTGGCGTGATAAGCCCGAGCGCGCTCCAACTGCGCAGAACTCACATCAATCTGGAAGGCACTGATGCCGGATTGCGCCGCGGTGAGGGCAATGCCAGAACCCATCGTTCCCGCCCCGATCACTGCCATGCATTTCACGGTTGACATGGGTGTAATAGTAGTGAACCACAACCTGCACGGTCGGTGGAACCTGGCCCCAGCTAGGCGCGGCGCCGGCGGCGAAGATCGGGAGCCTTGGGCTCCACCCCGAACACTCGGCCGTCTCGCATTATGGCCGACATTGCCAGCCGCGCTTCCAGTCCTCGGAGAAACCTCCGAATCGTGCTCACCTGCGGATCTAGAGAACGCTCGATCCGAGAGACGCTCGCCTGATTGACCTGCAATCGACCCGCCATCTGCACCTGAGTCACTCCGAGGGCCTGCCGCAGAAGTCCAAGCGGGAGTGTGGAGCCATCCTTGGCTCCACGCTGCCCACTTGAAGAGATACGCCGCAGTGGTTTCCGGGCATCCTGCCCCTGAGATCGTGCGGCGCGTGAGAGGGTTCGAGACCGGCGTGGCATTCGCGAGGATTATGCGCTGTAACACATATGTTGTCAATGGCATATGAAAGTAACGAGTAGGATCCCACTCATGTCCTCACTCGCCATGTGGCAGGGGCGATCACGCGTTACGGCAGCAGCTCTCCTAGTGATGCTGCCGGGATGCAACCCCGCTCCCACTTCCACTGAAGGGTCGGTTGAGCCTGCGGAGATTGCGGAGCTTCCAGAGATTGCGGTTTCTGCAGAGATTGCTCCCGAGGAGTGCTTCGTCACCCAGACGGTCTCGCTGCTAGGAGAGCCACTGCAGGCACTACCGCTCTCTGAGGCGGAACAAACAGTGCGCGAGGCCGATGTCGCTGCGGCACTCGCGCAGTTGCAAGAGACTCCGACCTCCGAAACCGCCGCGATCTGGCTGGGACGGCGGCAGGCATATCTGGGCGACTACCGCGATGCCATTGCCACCTACACAAACGCACTGCAGCTTCACCCGGACTCCTATCGACTGCTTCGCCACCGCGGCCACCGCTGGATCACGCTTCGATCGTTCGACCGCGCCCAAGCTGATCTCTCACTGGCTTGGGAGTTGGCCAAGTCACAGCCCAACCAGATTGAGCCAGACGGCATCCCTACTCCGGGAGTGCCGCCGCGCTCGACCGATCACGGAAACATTCTCTACCACCTCGGTCTGGCTCACTATTTGACCGGCAACTTCATCGCAGCAGCCCAGACATTTGCCCAAGAGGTGGAACTTGCCAGCAATGACGACACTCTCGTTGCCTCGACTTACTGGCTCTACCTCTCATGGCAGCGGGCGGGGCAGCCTGCCTTGGCGCAGGAAGCGCTCGCTCGCATCAAGTCTGATGCCGAAGGCGGGATGGATGTCCGAGAGAACCAGTCCTACTACCGGCTGTTGCTCTTTTACAGGGGAGTTCTTCCCCGCGAAACACTCAAGCCGGTTGACGGCCCGCTCGGTCTCGGGGTCGATGAGGCCACGATCGGATACGGACTCTCGATGCCGCTATTGCTTGCAGGAGATCAAATGGCGGCAGCCGAGATGTGGAAGACTGTAGTCGAATCGACAAACTGGCCCGCCTTTGGCCATATCGCCGCCGAGGTGGATCTGGCCCGAATGCGCGGCGAATCTCGCTGATTGGCGGCATCCGACTCAGGGTCACCCTAGTTGCGCAATCCAACCAAGGGTGAAACACTGTGCAGCCATGAAGCCAATGGGAACTCTCAGCCGACTCATCGCCATCGCTCTCTATTCCACACTCTGCCTGGGCACTACTACTCCAGTACCGCCAGAACTCGGCCCGTTCATGCCGGAGTCGACCTCGACAATCATTTGCTTCAAGGACTTGGCTGGACTCGAGAAGCGCGTTCTCGACATCCTCAATGATGCCAATCCCGAGGCGGCCGCCATGATCAGCGGGACGATTCCGACGACACTTCTGGAGAGCTTCATCGTTACCAAGGGCAGACTTGAGTTGAGCAAGCCGATGTATGTCGCGATTCTCGCACCCGCAAAGGACGGCGTTGAGGGGGTACTCCCCGACATCAGATTGTTCCTACAGGTGAGTGGTACCGACTCAGCGCCCAGTGCCTATCCGCCCTTTGCTAGTGCCACCGCCATCGGCAACTCCCCATGGATCGTGGTTGCAACAACCCTGGAATTGACGGCCAGCAAGACCGCTGCCTCCAAACTCATGACAACCATGCCGGAAGGCGACCTCACTGTCAACATCTCTCAAGTGCCTGCCATGGTGCGCCCGGCGCTTGATGGTGCTCTAGAGTCACTGCCCGATCAGCTTGAGGGAATCGCTCGCGAGACGCTTACCAACAGCAAGACTCTCGCCCTCTCTCTCACGCTGCAGGATGACACTCTGGAACTTACAGCGAGCTCTCGGCGCACCGAAGCACCGGCGGCCATGACAGCTACCGATGCGCAGATGCGAGATGCACTGGGGAAAATGCTCACCGCCGGGGCATTCGCCGCAGTAGCGGTCTCACCCTTCCAAGCCAATTCACTTCTGCAGGAGCGGTTGAGCCAGAACTCGAAGCAAAGCAAACCAGATGAGATTCTGGCCCAAATCACCAGCGAATTGCTCTCGATGGCGCGCGGCCCAGTCGCGTTTGGGGTGACCGCACCGAGCGCCGCGCAGCCGAGCTTCACCACGGCTGATTCCACGAGCGGGGATTCGCCACTGCGCTATCTGGTCACTATGAACATCGAAGAGGCAACGGTTGTGACCGCGCAGATCGTCAAAGCGATGGAGGCCGCCGATGATGCCGGTCTGTTGCCCGTGACCGCAGCAGGTGGATCGAGCCCTACATCGGCAGCTTGGACTATCAACCGCACCAATGGGGAGCCGCCACTTAGCTTCGCAACTGTCGCGCGTGCGCACGCGGTAACCATGTCAGTTGCGCCCAGCGCCGCCGAAGCGCGCGTTGGGGCCGAAAGATGCAGCACGGTGCCGGCAAGAGCTATAGAGGATGCACCTAGCGGATGGCTCGATGGTTGCTTTGCCGCCGCGCGCGTCGATCTCCGTACTGCCAGTCAGATTCAGGCAGCCAGCGACCGCCGCGCCGGTCGCACCAACTCTTACCTTCTCTTGCCACCAGGGGATGCCGTCCCGATTCTCGGCTGCATGCGAAACACTCGCGGCAGTGCCTCCTCCACCGCCACTGTGGACTTGAAGTTTCGCTGTGACATCCGCGATGTGGCGCGGCTCATTCGCGACACGCGAAGTGTGGAACCGTGGGAAGTTCTGGCGGCCGCACGAGCTGGCGATATGAGTCGGCTCCATAGATTCATCTCTTTAGCGCCGGGCAACTTCGAACTGAACCATGTTGGGTCTGGCCCATATGATCAGTCGCCCCTCATGTCTGCGGCACGCGGCGGCCACATTGAGGCAATGCAAGCGCTGCTGGATGCGGGAGTGTCAACCTCATTGACCAACCGCAGCGGCTACTCACCACTGATGGCTGCCAGTGAGAGCCGCCAGCCCGAAGCCGTGAACTTTTTGCTGAAGCTCGGGGGAGATGTCAACACTTCCACCACCGAGGGGAGAACCGCGCTCTTCTACGCCGTGCGCAACTGTGATGCGCCAACCGTGAAAGTTCTCCTCGCCGCGGGTGCCAAGATCACCGCGAAAATCCGAGAACTTCCAGGCCTGAAAGCAAATGCCTGCAATGAGGTGCGGGAACTACTGAACCTGCCGCTTCAAGCCGATAGTTAGTTCATGCCTAAGCGATCCAAGCAGCCAGAGCCAAAGCGGATCCACTTCAAGGCCCAGACCCACAAGGGGATTTTCTGCCTCGAGTCCGATTGGCATCGCCGCCTCGACAAGGGATCAAGTCTTCGTCCCATGCTGGACCTGCTCTGGCACTGGGGTGATTGGAATGTCCCTTACATTCACAGGGACATCGGCACGCGCGATGAGTTTGATTACTACCTGCGCAAGTGGGCCCAGCGCCAGGCAGATCGCTTTCCCATTCTCTACCTTGCCACCCACGGTGACTCAGGCGAGATCACCTTTGGCGATTGGCGACGCAGCCGCAATCATGTGACTCTCGATCAGATTGCAGAGCAGCTTGAGGATCGATGTCATGGGCGGATAGTCCACTTCGGCGCCTGCGAGGTTCTGGCTACGCGCAGTCGGGACATCCGCAGGTTTCTGAACAAGACCGGGCTCCTCGCGGTGAGCGGCTATCAGAGTCAGGTTGAGTGGTTCGACGGAACAATCCTTGATGCCACGATCTTTGCCTCTATGCAGCGCAATGCCCTAACTCGGCCCGGAGCGCAGGCGATGCACCGCGCGATTCTTGCCAGCGTGGGGGGGCTAGCCAAGAGGCTTCAGTTTCGCATGATGGTGGCTGATAGTTAGGCGCGATCACTCGCTTCGGTCAAGGCAGCTGCAATTGTCAGACTCAACCGCGTGAGCAAATCGGACAATCCGACTCTTCACATGGCTCGATATGCGCTGTTGCCTTGCCCTGTCCCCCTACAGCGGCAACAACTTCCTGCTCAAGAGCGCTGGCGATGGCATGACTCTCCGCCACACTCATGGAACCCGGCACTCTGATGTGCATGTCGATCCAGTGCTGCATGCCATCGTGCCGAATTCGCACCTTTTCATAGCTGCATAGGCGTGGCAACTCTGCCTTGCTACCTCGGTGCCGATCCAAAGCCGCACGAACCGCACTGGCATCACGAGCATCCTGGCGATCAAGCAGCCCGCCCAGACTTCCCCAGATCACCGATCCGCCCAAGTAAGCGAGGAACAGACCAACCACGATTGCCGTAGCCCCATCTAGCCAGTTCCAACCGGTCAGCCTCACTAGCACAAGGGACGCTGCAACACCAACCGTGGTGATGAGGTCGCCAAGCAGGTGCCTGCCGTCGGCGTTAATTGCGGCGGATCCGGTTCGCCTTGCCACCCACAGCAAGTAGCCCGCCAAGACTCCGTTGACTAGTCCTGCACTCAAGACGATGGCGAGACCAAGTTCAGAGTTCTCAACCTTCGGTGCGCCCTGCAAGAAAGAGGATGCGGAGTGTGTCACTAGGAGAACTCCCGCGATGAGCAGCATCCCCCCTTCAACTGCCGCCATCACAAACTCGATGCGGCCGTGGCCATATGGGTGTTCCTGGTCCGGCGGTCGCGCGGCATACCAAACAGCCAGGCACACCATGACACTTGCCACCACATTCACCACAGACTCGATTGCGTCGGCAAGAATCGCCTGGGAGTCGGTGCTGTACCACGCAACTACTTTGGCGCCGAGTACGACGACACAGACCACCAGGGCAACTCGGGAGGCCCGTCTCACCAGCTGCTGGTTATTGTCAGTCATCACACATGCCTCAGGAGAGTCACGCGTCCGATCGGCACCCACTCGGCCACAAGAATGTCGCCGCTGGCCAGCCAAATGGCATCGTGGGGATGCACGAACTTACCGGCGGTGAACTGCTCTCGAGGGGCTCCGCGCAGATTGGTGGGATGACCATCTCCCAGCGAAACCACCGGGCGGAACTTCTCATCGTAAACCGTCACCACACTCTCGAGGTCGGGAACCAGCATCAGCCCATTCTTGAATTTCATGTCACAGGGCATGCGCACACCCTCCCGGTAGTTCGCCACGTGTTTGCCCTGCAAGTCCATCACCTGGATTCGTCGATTTCCTCGATCAGCCACTACCAGCAGAGGGGAATCACCTCGCGGGTCAACTCCCATTCCATGAGGACAGGATGTCTCGCCATCACTGGAACCTGGCTTCGAGATCACTGCCTTCCATTGGCCATCCGCGGTGAACCGATGGATGAATGACTTGCCATAGCCATCGCCTACAAAGAGCTCGCCGCCAGGAGCAAATGCGACATTGGTCGGACACCACTCATTGGCGTCTGCGTACACGCCGCTCTCCATCGGGCAGGTCGCCGACCAAAGTAGATTGCCTTCGAGATCAGTTTTTTCCACACAGCGCCTGCGGGTGTCGCAGTGATACAGGAACTCCCTACCGTTCTCCTCGCACATGTCGAGCCCGTGAGCGCCGCCGGCATATCTCTCGCCCCAGGCGGTGATGAACTTGCCCTCGGCGGAATAAACGCAAACACTTTGTTGCTGCTCGCTCAGAGCTCCGACTGTATGGGCGACATAAATCCGCCCCGATTTGTCCTGTGCCAACCCATGGGTATCACCAAAGGCGAGGCCAGTCGGCGCCACTATCCAATCGTGAACGCATTCATAGCGATGCTCGCCCGAGCCGAGGATCGGTCCCTCAGATTGTCGATTGAATCCGCGTGGCCACAGAGAGGGAATGGCAGCCGATGAGGCCATCGCCGCCATGAAGGATCGCCTACCCAGGTTCATCGGGGCAGATTACGCCTTCAGTCGTTCCACTGGCGCAGCGCTGGGCCCTTGTACTCAGCTAGCGGTCGGATGATGCGATTGCTCGCATGCTGCTCCATGATGTGGGCGCACCAACCGGTGATGCGCGCTGCCACAAAGATGGGGGTGTACTGGGGCACAGGAACTCCCATGACGAAGTAGGTCATGCCGCAGGGGAAGTCGACATTGGGATGGATGGCCTTGTCACGCAGCATGATGGCCTGCACTTCGTCGCCGAGGTCGAACCACTTCTTTGCAGTGGGTCCAAGTTGCTCGGCAAGTTGTAGTCCACACTTACGCAGGATGGGAGCGCGATGATCGCCATTCTTGTAAACACGATGTCCGAATCCCATCAGTTTGCGCTTGGTCTCGAAGGCTCGCTTCATCCACTCTTCAGTAGACATGCGGCCGCCGGCGCAATCCCGATCAATCTCCTTCAGCATCTCCATCGCTTCTTCATTGGCGCCGCCGTGCAGCGGCCCCTTGAGGGCGCCGATTCCCCCACAAACCGCGCTGTGCAGGTCAGTTTCCGTGCTGGCGATCACGCGGCAGGCGAAGGTGCTGGCATTGAAATCGTGCTCGGCGTAAAGCACGAGGCTGACATCCATGATGTGCGCCGCGAGATCACTGGGCTTCTTGCCGGTGAGGCACCAGAGCAGATTGGCGGCATGCGAAACTGAGGGGTCCGGATCAACAGGAGACTTCCCCTCCAGAGTTTGCTGACACGCGCCCATGATGCTGGGGATCTGTGCTAGCAGTCGCTTGGACTTGCGCAACTCGGCTGCTGGCGAGCAATCCTCGCATTCGGGGTCCAGATGGGAGAGCAGTGAGACACCAGTGCGCAGGATCGACATCGGATGCGAGGCAGGACTCTCTTTGCAGATGCGAACAATGTCGGCCTTCACGCTGGCGGGGATCGCGCGCATCGCACCCTGCTCAGCCTTGAATGCCGCGAGTTCGGCGGCGCTGGGCTTGTTACCAACGAGCAGGAGAAAGGCCACTTCTTCAAAGGTGGCATGTGCCGCGAGATCGGCGATTTCATAGCCGCGGTAAATGAGCTGCGTCTGGTTGACGGAGCAAATCGAAGTATCGCCCGCGGTCTGACCCGCGAGCCCTCTGGTGTCCGCGACTTTTGTTGATGGCGTTGGCATAGCTGTGGAAGCAGTTGTACTCATGGATCAGAAGGCCTCTTGTTACAGAGAACAAATCCTAGCGAGTAGCGCCTCAGGAATAAAGCCTCCGGCAACGATTTGCCGCACTGCAAGGTGGATTTATCCCCGAGGGAACTGCCAAGTCCGCCCTGGTTTGTAATCCAGTAAGTCGTACAAATCCTGCCGGGTTTGCATCTCGCCCAGAAGGGGTTCCACCGTGCCGTTTGCCTTGAGAAAACTTAATCCATTCGAGGCGGCTTTCATCGCAAGCCGCATGATGCTCAGCGGATATATGACAGCCGAATACCCCATGGAGGAGAATGTGGCTGCATCAATGTGCTCGGTCTTGCCGAACTCCGTCATGTTGGCAAGGAGAAGTCCGGGGGAGCGACGGGCAAAGTCGGTGAACTCTGAGCGGTCAGCGAGCCCCTCGGGGAAAACCATCTCGGCGCCAGCCTCACGGTAGAGATTGGCGCGCGCAACAGCGTCGTCCATGCCGGTTACGGATCGAGCATCGGTGCGCCCGATTATGAGAAAGTCCCGCGAGCATCGAGCCGAGACCATGGCCGAGATCTTGTCGGCCATATCTTGCGGGGAAATCAACTCCTTGCCCTCAAGATGCCCGCACCGCTTGGGGAATACCTGATCCTCTATATGGAGGGCCGCGGCTCCTGCACGCTCGTAGTCAACTGCTGTCCTCACGGCGCACTCGACTTCACCGAATCCGGTGTCAGCATCGGCAATGACCGGCAGCGCGGAGGCGTCGCAGATTTCTCGAATGGTGCGGCACATCTCGCCCAGAGTCAGAAGCCCCACATCGGGGTACCCGGCGACATTGGAACTCGCTCCCCCCGAGATGTAGCACGCTTTGAATCCCTCGCGGGCAACCGCGCGAGCCACCAGTGCATTGAAAGCCCCGGGAATCATCAGGGTCTCTGCTGCAAGCGCTTCTCGTAACCGTGCACCCGCTGAAAGGTTGCTCATCGACTCCAAAGGGTACCGCCTAGGTCGGAGTAGGAATGCCACCTCCTCAGTCGCGCCGCTCGATGCGCCAAGCCCATGTGCCCGGTTCCGCTCCCTTTCGCCAAAGAAGCTGCAGTTCAGGAGAACATCCACTAGTAAGGATTCTTCCGGGAGAGTCCCTGCCTGCGAGGAACTCGAACTTGGGGCCAGTCCCCCGCTGACCTCTGGCCGGCTCAGATTCTCCTAGCGGTGCATGGTTCTCCCCATCGGAGACCCGCACTGGTCGCTTCGCTCCGTAACACTCAACCACACAGAAGGTGTCATCATCAACGAGTCTCTGCCACAGACCATCGAATGAGGTTGGCTGGACTCCCCGGCGTAGGAGGTCATCGATGCCTCTTGCCAGGAACTCCATGCGATCAAGTGTCACTGATTGAGGATCAGGAGTCAGCCCTGACAACCACTTCTTCCATGCAACCTCCATATCTGAGATCGATTGCTCGTCATCACCAAAGGACTCTGACCAAGCAACCGAGCCAGCCACGCCCCGACTGACTTCGAGCAGGAATCTATCGAACAAGGCGCGGTACCTGCCCCCGTCAGCGAACATCAAGAACTCCACCAGCGACCAAGCTGCGATGGCACTGACAGATCCACGCATGCCAACACCGGCGCTCCATCTCTTGCGGTCGCAGTGAACAAGGGACGAAAGCGCAATCCCCGGCGCTCCTTCGCCAGTGGGCCTCAGCGCTCCCAGCGCAGCAGAGGTCACTAGAGCGCGCTCCGATGCACCGAAGCCGCCACCGCCTTCGGCATGAAGGCACAAACCAGTCTCGACCCACGGGGGAAGGTCTGTTCCAAAGTGAATGATGATCGAGTTGTGCATCAACTCGCCTGCGAGCCGCCTCGAGAGTTCGAGATCGCTGATGCCCTCGGTGCAGACAGCGATGGTGTCACCGAGCGACGAACGGATCAGCACAACGGGCGCTGATCTTCCCGCAGCGCCGAATCGGGTGCGAAGCGTCTCCAAGTAGTCCGCCTGACTGCCAAAAATATGGAGTGATTTAATACCGCTCGAGCGCACCACGACTCCGGCGGGCATGGCCCCGCGCATTACAGTGGCTCTGGCTAGTTGGCTGCCGATGATCGCCACCACCTCGCTAGGGGCATCGCTGCGGATGGTGAATCCGCTGCTGACCGGGAAGCCACTCTTCCCTGACTCTGCGGTTCGATCCCACCACGATGCCTTGAGGTCCTGGCCGCGCTGACCTGCGGAGCCCGCTGCCAAGAGCGGGATCACCAGCAGCACACTCCAGATAACCGAATCGGCAACCGACCGCTCCATGGCTGGTGAAATCGACGACAGCCGCGTTTTATTGGACGAAATCATTTGATCTGAGCGACACGGGTTGAATTCTTTCATTTCCGGCCAAGTTCAAAACAGAGGGGAACCACACGGGTGCTTCCACCGAACTACACTAGTGCACCTCGTTAGGTTCCTCAACAGAACTTGCCGAGGTCGAATGTTGTGGAGGTGGCTCGAGGGAACACGGGTCGGAGGTAAAAGGGCTGACCAAGTGTTCAATGTGGAGGATCAAAGGGAAAAGGATCCTCGTTTCACGCGGAGTACTAGTCCGCAGTCTCGATAGCACCTAAAGCATCATTCAGGAGTAAGGGAATTGGGAGGCCGACCGCGTTCGAAAAGGGCGCGGTCGAGCCGTTTTTGGGGGCTATACTCGACCGCTCTCCCCAACCACACCATGCTTGTAACCATCGCAGCCTCACTCGCTCTCCATTCTGTTGTTTTTTCCCCCTCGCCTCAGGGCTCCGAAACTGCCAAGCCATCGGCAGCCGAGCGTGCGGTAACGGTCGAAAAATCATTTCTGCTGGGGCCCGCTGCCGCGACCAAGCTCGGCCTGACTGTTGCTTGGCAAATCGGCGTACCTGTCGCCAGTGGTGCGAGTTTGGTCAAGGTAGTTCCGCTTGGTGACAGCGTCATCACGCTTTCATCCGACAAGGTGATCTCCCGATTCCGAACCGAGACCGGCGATGAACTCTGGCAGCGAATGTCCAGCAACTCCATTGATGAGATTCACGGGATAAACCTGCTGCGGGCTGATGGCCGCGATGATGTGCTGCTCAGCACAGACACCGACATCATTGTCCTCGACGGCGGCACCGGCGCTCCACGCAACGAGCAATCAATCACTGCCTTCCCCTCGTGCGCCTCGGTGCTGTACGGTCCCTTCCTAATCTTCGGTTCCAAGACCGGCATCCTGCAGTGGCAGCAGGTTCATGTCGGTGTGCCTTGGCACAAGAACAAGTTGCGCGGCGAGATCCGCGCTTCGCCGCAACTGAACGGAACGCGCGTAGTGGCGGCTAGCCTCGGCGGCACGGTCATGATGCTCGATGCCGCCACTGCTGAAGAGTTGTGGACCAGAAGGCTTGCCGGCGGCGTGCGGGGCGAGATTGCCTTTGACGGCAGGTCCGTTTGGCTCGCCAGCGATGATCAGTATGTCTACGCCATGAATGCCATCAGCGGCAAGACGGAGTGGCGCTACTTCACCGAAGCTCCGATTCGCAGCAGCGTCTCGCTGCTGGGGGATGCCCTGCTTGTTGACCTTCCTGACGAAGGACTGGTTTGTTTTGAGGCGCACCCTGAGGGGCTCTCTGCTGTAGTTCGCTGGAAGCGCCCCGGCTTCCACTCGCTAGCCATCGCCAAGGTCGGCAACACATTCCTGACATGGGATTCTCAAACGCACGAGTTGACAGCTCTTGACGCGGTCACCGGCACCGAGGTCGTACGAGCGGCTTTGCCAGCGGTGGCTGATGTTCGATCTAGCGTTGCCGTCGATGGTGACCTATACCTGATCTGCGCCGACGGATGTCTGGAGCGTCTGAGACCGGCGGCGGCAAAGAGCATTCTGGGAACCAAGTCGAGTACCGACTCAGAGAAGGACCAGAAGGTTGTCGGCTCCCGCGGGCAATGAGTCGGTCGTTCTCGATCTGGTCCGCGTTCGACGCGCGCTAGTATCGGTGAGCGACAAGTCAGATCTTGTTCCATTTGCACGGGCACTGGTGGAGATGGGAGTTGAGATTATCTCCACAGGCGGCACCGCTGCCGCCCTGCGCGGCGCCGGAGTTGCTGTTCGATTGATCGAGGATGTCACCGGGCTTCCGGAAATGCTCGATGGCAGAGTCAAGACACTGCACCCCAAGGTGCACGGCGGATTGCTGGCACGGCGCCATCTCGCTTCCCATCAGCAAGCGATGAAGGCACATGGAATCGAACCCATAGATCTCGTCTGCGTGAATCTTTATCCCTTCGAGCAGACGATTCAAAAAACAGGAGTGAGCGAGGCTGAGGCGATAGAGCAGATCGATATCGGGGGTCCATCGATGATCCGCTCCGCCGCCAAGAATCATGAATCCGTTTGCACCGTGACCTCGCCGAACCAGTACGACCTGCTGATGAGGGAGCTGCAATCTCAGGATGGGCACACTCGCTTCGCAATCAGACGCGAGCTAGCGGCGGCAGCCTTCGCGCGCACGGCCGAGTACGACGCCGCCATTAGCGCTTGGTTTGACGGTCGCAGCGAGAAGGATCTCCCCTCCGTGCTGCGCACGACGCTCATTCAATCGCGCGAACTTCGCTACGGCGAGAATCCCCATCAGCGCGCTGCCCTCTACCGCGATCCGGCAGCCCAGGAGGCCACTGTGGTCTCGGCGCCGCTGTTGGCAGGCAAGCCACTCTCCTACAACAACATCCTCGATGCCAGCGCTGCCTTGGAACTGGTACAGGACCTTCACGATCTCTGTCTGAATACCGTGGCAACGCCGGCGAAAGACGACCTCTCTTCGCAGGGGAGCGCCCGCTGCGCATGCGCCATTCTCAAGCACACCAATCCCTGCGGAGCAGCCCTTGCCGCTGATCCTCTGCGGGCATTTGCCGCGGCGTACTACGGCGATCCGCTAGCTGCCTACGGTGGAATCGTGGCATTCTCGACGGTGGTCGATGAGACCACCGCCCTGGCGATGGCAACAGCAGATCGATTTCTGGAGGTAGTCATCGCCGAGGCTTTCTCCGATCGCGCCATCGAAGTTCTCGCATCCCGCTGGAAGAATGTTCGGCTGCTTGCGGTCGGCTCGGTGCGGCACCGGGTTGATCGACCTATGAGTTTGCGCACAGTTCCGGGCGGCGCTTTGGTGCAGGAGCGGGACACGCGGCCCACCAAGTCGAGTGACTTCGTTCACGCGGCTGGTCCGGCGGCGAGTGCTGAGACCCTTGCCGAGGCGGCATTTGCCATGACAATCGCCAAACACCTCAAGTCGAACGCGGTCTGCATTACCAGAGGACACACGCTGCTTGGCGGCGGCGCAGGGCAGATGGATCGAGTGGCAAGTTGCCGCATCGCAGTAGCCAAGGCGCAAGCTCATCTTGAGACCGGCACCGGCGCAGCGCATCTAGTCGCCGCATCCGATGCCTTCTTCCCCTTCGCTGATGGCCCCATGCTGCTCGCCGACTCTGGGGTGAAGTGCATCGCTCATCCCGGCGGATCCAAGCGAGATGAAGAGACCAATGCCCTGTGCAACGCTCGAGGCATCACCTGCCTGACCACGGGAGTTCGGCACTTTCGCCACTGAGACCGCTCCTCGGTACGATTGCTGAAATCATGACGGTGGCAACTCTCACTCATCCCTCGCTCGCGACGATCAAAGGCGCGTTTCCGTCAGTGGCGTTTCTCGCGAGTGAGTTCCGCGGCCAGACAACTCTAGTAGTTCCTGCAGCGCGATTGCACGAGGTGATGCGAGTGCTACGGGATCACCCTGATTGCGATTTTAATTTTCTCGTCGATGTCACGGCTGTTGACTACTTGGGCTATCCGGCGCCGGTCCAAGCCAGGTTTGCGGTGGTGTACTGCCTGCTCTCGCACCAACACGATCGGCGTCTCACAGTAAAGGTGAATCTCGATCCAACGCTGGACACCAAGGGCACTGCGGCTGACCCGGCTCTGGAGGTTGAATCGGTAACCGATCTTTGGCCCGGTGCCGAGTGGCTTGAACGCGAGGTCTTTGACATGTTTGGCATCCGTTTCCGCGGCCACCCCGATTTGCGCCGCATCCTGTTGTGGCGGGATTTCCCGGCGTTCCCGCTGCGCAAGGATTACCCCTTGCGGGGTCGAGGCGAACGCGAGCACTTCCAAACGCTCACGCGCGAATCGCGCTGATCTCAAACCAAGCGAGATTCCCCGGGCAGCATCGACAATCAGTTCAGCCACAGTCCGATGACAACGGCTAGGTCGATCCGGTTCACTACCTGATCACCATTGAAGTCGGCGGCGCCCCCAGATCCAGGGCATCAACTGCGTTGTCGCCATCGACATAACCGGCAGCCAAAGGCCGCAGCAGAAACGGCGTACCCACAGGCGAATGCGGGAACGCCGCTAGACTTGAGACAAGCCCCGGTAGCTCAGTTGGACAGAGCAGCGGCCTTCTAAGCCGCAGGTCGGTGGTTCGAGTCCACCCCGGGGCGCTTTGTCGGAATTTGCGGAGCACTTTGGGGATGCCTCTGCAGCCATCGCTAGTTTGGCTGCTCTAGGAGGCATCTCATGCAATACCGCGCTCACTCAGTCATGGTCTCGGCAGCGATCCTCATCGGCTCAAACTCGGTCTCGGCAGTCGCCGAGAAGTGCCCCGAACTGATGGAGATCCCTTGCGGAGCCACTACGACAATTCCGACGGCATCCGGCGAACTTGTGTTCAACTGCGAGTGTGGCCCGGGGGCATGGGTCACCGAGGTTTTTCCAAGTCACATCAGTCCCACTCCACCTCTTGAGGAGAGCGTTGTTGGACACAAGATCGGCCCGACCGAGTGGAACTGGCAGATCTACGCCTGGGCGGATGAAATGTGCGCCCATACCTCGGTGACGCTGGGAGGGCGGAGCCACTGGCTGGGAGCGGGCTCGCAGACACAGTTCGCTTCTGCGCACTACGACACTCGGCGAGGTGAGTCTTGGAGAGGCAAGCGTCCCGCCTGTCCGCGGATTGTGATGCTGCTGGCCTCTGGCGGTGCCGTCATCAATATTGGAGTCAGCTGCTCGGCGCACTTCGGGTGCAGCGCCTCGGCTTCAGCCTGTGCCTCGGGCTACTGCAGATCACTCGGAGATGCGTCCGCGATGATCAGCGATCTGTGTGTCTCCGGCGAGGTCAACTACAACGCAGCGCGATCGAACTTCGAAGTCGGCGGGGATCTCGGACCGCTCGTCCCCTTCGGCTCCAACTCCGTCTCCGGAAGCATTTCCGCAAGCAGTGGATGGTCCACTACCGGCACAGGGGCGGCAACAGGAATGGCGCTGGTGAGTGTCAATCCGGATCGCTGCTACTGCGCCTTCACCAACCGGCCTTACCGGTTGAGCGCGGGGGGCACTGTGTCGGCAGCAGTCGCAGGAACCGTTGATGATGACGGCTCAATCGCAGCGCACGCTGCCGCCGAAATCTTTCTAGGAGTCGGTTGATGACTAATAACATCATGAAACAGACTTCGGTTGCCCTGCTTCTGATGGGCGCACTATCCGCCTCATCTGCCCGTGGCACTCCCGTGGTGGGCGTTGGCGCCCCTGTAGCGCAAGGTCACGACTCCCTCGTTCAGCGCAGCGGAGGAGTCGTGGCACGCTCGCTCAATGAGTCAATAGAAGGTCTCAAGCTCGGCCTCACCAAGTCGCTAGAGGCAGAGGACCACGAGGCTCTGCTTGGCCGCAAGCTCACCGCGGACTGCACTCTCCTCGGCGCCCTCACTATCGCCGAAATCGCCTCTGGTCTAGAGGGCGATGCGGCAATCGCGCTGGGATTCGACTACTCATCGGAGCCAAGGATTTGCGACGAGTGGCCCGAGGACTTCCGCGCGGCGATGACACCGCTGACTCCCACCCTAGGGGTATGCACGGCATTCCCCATGCTCACCATCGCCCATGCCAGCGCCGTGGGGGAATGGCCCGTAGCAGCCGCGTGGCTGTGCGCCATCGACTCCGAGAGCGGATTCATGCAATCACGCTGGCATCAACCCTCGCTCACGCAGACTCGGTTGGACCTCCCCCTCTCTCCCACTGAGCTCATCATCCAGTGGACAAGGCGCGGAGCGCAAGTTCAGAGCGGAGCACTAAGCCATCAGGAATCCTGGAGAGCAGAACAGCCCGTGCTGGCAACTCGGAGCGACCTCTATGACTTTTTTTCAGGACTGCGCGCATGGCACTGGTGCCGTGACCGCACCGAGGTGCGACCCTCGCATGAGGCCAGCGGGGACGGGCACCGCGTGCGCGGCGGCCTCGGAGAAGTTTGCCGCACCATCATTTTCGAGAGAACCTCAGGTGGAGCGCCCTCTGCCATCGAAGTGACTCAGAAGCCAATCAGGATTCTGCGCCGAACTCCTGAGTCGTTCCTGATAAAGCGAACTGTGAACCAGATTGATGTCGATCTATCGAGCAGCGAGTCAATGTTGCCGGAGGAAACATTCATCCCCAGTCATCCGCTCGACATGTTTCCACAGGGGGCGAGAATCCGCATCGAGTTGCGGAGGGCCGATAGAGCGAGAGGGGACATTCTTCCGCTCGATGCTGATGGATCCCCTGCGGTAGTCCCAGAACGCATTCGAGTTTGGTGCGGAGAGGTACTGGTGCATGAGGTTCGCTACGGCGGATTCAGACGCTCTGGCGGCCCTCCCAGCGTCTATGCAAAACGCGACTTCGATGCCGACCTGATGGGCGCTGACATTCTCTGTGCTCCCGCTGGGGACGAGTTTGATGTCGATGAGGCGATTGCCAGTCAGAACGCAGCTGATCTCGAAGTTGCGCTGCAGCAATCCATACTTCACTGCCAGGGGCTCAATCTGCCAACGATCTACCAGTTTGCCAACGCGCGAAGTGTCTTGGATCGCGCTAGCGAAATGGGAGCGAGCCCGGCGCTTCTCGGTGTGGCGCGGTTCCATGAGGCAGAGGCGCGTTCGGGGCTTCCACTTGGTGGGCTTCTGACCTCGTACTTGGGAGCCTTGGTCGGAGAACGGCAGGATGAGGCGTTGGACTGTCTGCAGGCGATTCATCAACATCCATCGGCATCCACCGCGGCAGTTGAGTTTGTCAGGCGCGCGCGCGAAGTGCAGTTGGCACTTGAGCGCGCTGCAAGTATGGCGGTCCAGCAATGACCTCTCCCTGTCACCGTGATACAGTTATCCCACAGCAGTATGGACTTCTCGACCATCAATCCAGTTCATCTGTTGAGCGCGACCATCATGGGAATCGCACTCAGCGCCGCCTGCGGCCTTCGGGTGTTTGTGCCGCTTCTGACACTGGCACTGGGCGCTCGCTGGGGTCTGGTCTCGCTGGGATCGGAGTTCGAGTGGCTTGGTTCGGGAGTCGCAATCGCAACATTGACGCTCGCCTGCGTAGTGGAGGTCCTGTCCGCCTCGATCCCCTTGGTGGATCACGCTCTGGATCTGATTGCGGCGCCGATGGCCTTGGTAGCCGGAACAGTCGTGATGGCCGCGCAGCTCGGGTTCGTACCCCAAGGGTCTCCGGAGGGTCAAGAGATGTCGCCTCTGGTGATGTGGACCTGCTCGGTGGTGGTGGGCGGAGGAACCGCGATCGGGGTGCACTCGCTCGCAGCGCTGCTGAGGGTTGGATCGACAGTAACAACACTGGGCATTGCCAATCCAGTAATGGCGGCAGTGGAAACGACTGGCTCATTTCTCACCAGCGTGACCGCGCTGGTGTTTCCTCTGTGCGGGCTGATGTTGGTCATAGTCGCTGCGGTCCCTCTCTCTCTGTTGGCGCTTCGCATTCTAAGAAAGCGGCGCACGGCACCGCTGCCTCAGTAGGCCGCCGGTCGAACGCATCAAAGATCTCGCTCGCTGCCGCAATGCTGACTCTGGTGCTGTGCGCTCAGGGGCGGGCAGGTCAGTTTGACTCGAAGGCTCTCGCTGATCAATTGTGCCAGCGGCTTGCCCAGAGCAGCGGGCTCGACGAGGCCCTCAGCAGCAGAAGCCAAGCAGTCATTCATAGCGTTGTGGACGCCGCGGTTCTCGATGAGGATCGGCTATCGCACGCCGCCGATGACTTCCGATACGCACTTGAGGCTCGCCTGTCACCATTCGATTGGCTTGGTGAGTTGACCGAAGATTCGCGCGCGGGGTTTCTGGAGGCGCTCCCCCTTTCTCTCCACCGGATGATTCAACTGCCGCCACTTTCCGCGGCTGACAGAGAGCGTCACCAAGTAGCGGTAGCGTGGCTCGAAGCCCTGATTGCTGCCAGCACGAGTATTGCACTGGCCGATGCGGCGCCCGTTCTGCAAGCCGCGGCACAGACTCAAATCGAACAACACCTGCGTAGATGTCGTCAGTCTCTGGGCAACTGTTTCGTGCCCTCACAAATGGCCCCGATTCCGCCCTCGGCATTGATCGACGATGCGGAGATGCAAGTGTCACGCTTCGCGCTAAGTCGGCTCGGCCACACTCTCAAGTTCTGGCAGGATCATCTACCGGAGCGGGATCAAGCTGGATTCCTCCCTGGTGTTGTAAGCCGCGCAACTTCAGGAGCGGTGTCATCATCTTTCGCTGCCCTGCTCCAGCGCCGCGAATCCGGCTCGGTGGCTCGCTTCACTTTGGCAGGTCAGGTGTTGCCACATCCAACGGGCAGAGTCGGAGACTCCACTGGCGCGGTGGCTGACGATTCGACAGGCCTCTCTGTTGAGGGCGCCCTCGCCATGAACGGGCGCAATGCTCTCTCTGCACTTGCGGCGGTACTGAACGAGCGCGCTGGCGCGGGGTCGACCATCAGGACATGTCACTTGAGAGTGTTGGTTCCCGAAAGCTTCACTCGCGTCCCGTAATGACCTGCACCCCGGGGTTCTCCAAACGAAATTTTATCGCAGCGTCATCCGTGACTTTGGTATCCCAGACGAATATTCGTTGCAGTGACCTACTGGCAGCCAACCCGAGTAAGGTCCTGTCATCGATGGCTGTCCCGCAAAGGTTCAACACTTCTAACTTGGGAAGAGATGCCAGCAGCTCAGCGCACCCCGGTCCAACTTGAGTACGGTCCAGCCGCAGGCGCACCAGCCTCGGCATCTGACTCAGGCAAGTCAGCCCGTCGTTGCCGACCTGAGTTCTCGCCAGATTCAGATTCGTGATGGCGCAGCACACGCCAGCCATCAGCGGCATGTCAGCATCAGAAAACTTAGGGCGTACCAGACTGGCATTGACCTCGTAAGCATGACTCTCCAGAGAGACAGGAAGCGCGAGAACTCCGCGGTCTGTGAGCGCCTTCACTGCTAGATCAACATCGCACTGCTGCTGGGCGCTTAGAAACTGCTCGGGCAACTCCCGTCGTTCGCCGGAGACGGCACCGGGTGATACCGCGACTGGGGCGCCATCACCGATCCACTTGCGGATCGCCCCGATCTGAGCTGCCGTGAGTCGGGCGCCATCGGCAGGCATCGCGTCCTCATTGTCGGCGGGGAGTTCGATTCTGCGCACCATCTCGCTGGCGTCAACATTTCCCGGATCGATGGCGCGCCTGCCCTGCTCATCGGGCTCTGTTGCTGTGGCCATCACCTCAAGATTCAATCCACCCTTGGACTTCTTGTTGCTATGACACTCATAGCAGCGCGACTCGAACACAGGCAGGACTTCCGTGACAAATTGGCTACCGGCAGAATGGCTGACCTCCCCTTGGGCAGTCTCGCCGACCTTCGCAACCTCTCCAACACCCGCAACCTCAACCACTGGCACCACGGCTGGAGTCTGCGCATCCGCGGCAACCTCCACATCCGCTTGCGTCGACATTCGCATCGCGGACCAGAATGCCTTGCCGATATATCCCTCACCGTAGGCCAGTTCGCCCCCGAAGTAGCCCGCGCCCGTAACAGCCAGCGCCGACAGAGTCAGTCCCACCCGCCAGAATCCAAACTCGAGAGAGTCCGGGCGCGATCGTCCCCGTACTCCGCAGTAGGCAACCACCGCCAGCAATCCAGCTGTCACGACGCCGGTCCACCGATGGATGAAGAGGTCTGGACCCGCCTCGACCCCTTCGAAGAAGGCGTTCTGCCAGCCGCTAGTGGCTGCCACTAGCGCCACACTCGCACCGATGACAACGCTGGTCAAGGCGAAGGGGCTTGGACCAGGCGCCCTTCGCACTGCGCGGACCGCCTCGGCGCAGGCGGCTGAAATCACCAGCGCGATGGGGAAGTGCACGAGAATCGGATGCAGTCTGCCCAGCAGTCGAAGCCAAGCATCCGTGAGGTCTATCGTCTCTGCAAGCATCGGATCCCAAGCATACTGCGCCGACTCTCGCTGCCAAAGAGAGAGACACCTACCGGCCGTTTCTCACCCTCCCCCCTCGGCCTGAGTCATCATCCCCCCGCTTCCAACCACTTCACCAACTGCCGCACCGCGTTCCCTCGATGACTTCGAGAGTTCTTCTCTGCCGCCGAGAGTTCGGCGCTGGTGCAGCCGCACTGCGCCAGATACAAATGCGGGTCGTATCCAAATCCATTGCTGCCACGGGGCACCTCCACGATTTCTCCGGCGAGTTCACCTCGGCACTCAAACCGCAACTCGCCATGGGGGTCAACCAGACACACGCAACAAACAAAACGCGCCGCCCGCTGTTGCAGCGGCACCCTGCCCATCGCCGCGACCAACTTTTCGTTGTTGCGCCGGTCGCGCTCCGACCGAGTGCCGGCCTCGCCCGCCCAAATCGCGCTGTCAACTCCTGGTTCACCACCGAGCGCATCCACTTCCAAGCCGGAGTCATCGGCGAGAGCCCACATTCCTGTCGCGCGCGCATATGCCCGAGCCTTGATTCGGGCATTGGCGCTGAAACTCCCGCCATTCTCGGCGGGCTCTTCCATCGACTGAGCTAGCTCCCGCAGACCGCGGCACTGAATCCCCAGCGGTCCAAGCATTGCCTTGAACTCTTCCAACTTGTGAGGATTGCCGGTAGCGATCAGAATGACCCGAGGCCGAGGCTCTGATTCGCTCATGTCTGCAGCACACCCGTGCGCAACTCACCAACAACGGGAGCCTGCGCCGCGATGCGCAGCGCCATCACAAGTTCGTCTCGCGTGAGTACCGGCTCGATGATGCGGTCGATCCAGCCCCGGCTAGCACCGTAGCGAACATCCTGCTGCCCGCTGTAACTAGCGGTGATCGCCGCGAGCAGTTGCTTGCGCATGTCCTCATCCACCTTCTCGCCTCTGCGCTCTCGCGCGGCGAGATCGATCTGCAAGAGTGTGCTGGCAGCTTGCGCCGCCCCCATCACACTGCACCGAGCACTGGGCCAAGCCAGAGTCAGCATCGGATCAAAGGCCCGCCCGCACATGGCATAGTTGCCTGCACCATACGAGCCGCCGACGATCAGGGTGATCTTGGGCACGATCGAGTTGCTCATGGCATTCACCATCTTTGCTCCCGCGCGAATGATCCCACCCTGCTCGCTGTCTCGCCCCACCATGAATCCCGTGGTGTCATGAAGGAACACGAGAGGAATTCGTCGCTGGTTCACATCGAGGATGAAGCGAGCTGCCTTCTCCGCACTGTCGTCATAGATGACCGCGGGCATGTTGGAGGAAGTTGCTGGACCACCCTTCCCACCCGGCATCTGCCGCTTGGTCAACTGCCGCTGATTGGCGACGATTCCGCAGGGGAATCCCCCGATGCGCGCATACACACACACGAGCGAGCAACCATACTCAGCGCGATACTCATCCATCGACCCGCCATCGACAATGCAGCGGAGCAACTCCAGCATGTCGTACTGAGAGCCGGACTCACCGCGGTACACCTCAAGAATGTCGCTCGGCTGCCGCTCGCTGGCAACTGCCGCCACCGGTGGGTGTGCCGCCAGAGGGGCGCTGGCATTGGCCTTCATCAAACGGCGCAAGCGATCTATGCAACTGGGATCGTCCTTCTCGCGAAAGTCAATCGTGCCGCTGATGGCCGCGTGCATCGCAGCTCCCCCGAGCTCCTCACTGCTGACCTCCTGGCCGATCGCAGCGCGCACTAGGGCGGGGCCAGCGAGATAGAGACCGCTCCCCTCCGTCATCAACAGAGTGTCACAGAGAACTGGCAGGTATCCGCCGCCTGCGACGCAGTTGCCCATGATGGCGGCGTACTGCGGAATGCCCTGAGCCGATATCACGGCGTTGTTGCGAAAGATGCGACCGAAGTCATCTGTGTCAGGAAACACATCTTCCTGGAGCGGCAAGAACACTCCGGCGCTGTCCACTAGATAGATCAGTGGTAGTCGCGCCCGCTGCGCCATGGTCTGGGCGCGAATGATCTTCTTGCAGGTCATGGGAAAGAAGGCGCCCGCCTTCACCGTCGCATCATTGGCAATGATCATGCAAATGCGACCATCGACCTGCCCGATGGTGGTGACAACTCCCGCTGCCGGCGCACCGCCGTACTCGCGATACATCTCCCAGGCTGCCAGTAAACCGCACTCCATCGTCTGCGTGCCGGGATCCAAGAGGAGGTCCAGCCGCTCTCGCACCGTCAACCTCCCGTGACGATGTTGGCGCTCAGCGCCTGATGGCCCCCCTCCCTGCTCAGTTTTCGCAGCCAAAGCCAGATACTCGGCTGTCACCGTCCTCAGAGAACTGGTTGTGGGCGCCTGCTGGGACATGCGGGGGACAGGATAACCCCTAAAGGGTTGCGTTTGACCGCTCCAGGCACTACATTGGGCGACTCTAAACATCCCAAGTAAAGCCGCGACCCGGGAATGGGTCGACAAGAAGGACCAATGACAATATCTGCAGCGACCAAGAAGAAGACCGTCAGCGCCCATCAGCGCCATGAGAAGGATTCGGGAAGCCCCGAAGTCCAGATTTCGATTCTGACTGAGCGAATCAACGCGCTTCAGCCGCATTTCAAGATCAACCCCAAGGACCATGGCGGTCGCCGGGGACTCATCCTTATGGTGAGCCAGCGCAATCGCCTCCTCCGATTCCTATCGGAGACGCACCGAGATTCATACTCAGCGCTGATCAGAAAACTGGGACTGCGCAAGTAGCGCCCCGCAACCGCGGATGGCCTCTTGTATTTGCGCAGCGGCTCGGCTCCTCGGCGAGCTGGCGCTTACCTCAACTCTGATCAACAGCTAACTCGAACCAGCAACAAAGAAGGACTGAAACAACATGACTACCAAGACTTATGCACTCGTAGAAAAAGAAATCGGCGGCCGCATGCTTCGCTTTGAGACCGGCCGTATTGCCAAGCTGGCATCCGGAGCCGTTCTCGCTACCTATGGCGAGACCACTGTTCTCGCCACCACGGTTCGCGCGGTTCCTCGCCTCGGTATCGACTTCTTCCCCCTGACTTGCGATTACCGAGAGCGCACCTCTGCCGGCGGCAAGTTCCCCGGCGGCTTCCGCAAGCGAGAAGGACCGCCGAGCGAGAAGGAAGTCCTCACCATGAGGATGATTGATCGCCCCATTCGCCCCCTGTTTCCCGTGGGATTCATGGATGAGATTCAGATTCAGGCCTGGGTGATGAGCCACGACGGTCAGAATGACTCGGATGTTCTTGCTTGCAGCGCCGCCAGCGCCAGCTTGGCGATCACGGATGCGCCCTACGAAGGCCCAGTAGCCACCGTGCGCGTCGGTCGCATTGTCACTGAGCAAGGCAATCAGTTCGTCATCAATCCAACCCAGGCACAGATGGATTTCAGCGATCTCGACCTCGTGCTCAGTGGACACAAGGACGGCATCAATATGATTGAGGTCGGCGCCGCCGAAGTTGACGAGAAGGCCATGGTCGAGGCAATCAGCTTTGGCTACGAGAAGGGCATCAAACCCATCCTTGAACTCATCGCCGAGTTGCGCCGTGCCTGCAATGCACCCGCACCTCGTGCCGGCGAGGACTTCAACCCCCCAGCCGAGGTGCTGGCACTGGTGAAGTCCAAGGCCTACGAAGAGATGAAGAAGGCTCGCCAGATCAAGGGCAAGCAGGCTCGTAACGAGGAAGTGGACCGCATCAAGAAGTGGACTATTGAGTCTTTCTTCCCGGTGGCCGCTGGACTCACCTACTCCGACCACCTCGCCGCCGACAAGCGGCAGCGTCAGGCCAAGGAAGCATTGCGCATCCTTGAGAAGAAGCTGACTCACGAGTTGGTAGCGGTTCACGGGATTCGCGCCGATGGTCGTGACCTGCGTCAGATTCGCGCCCTCGATATGTCGGTGGCAGTGTTCCCTCGCACCCACGGCTCGGCCTTCTTCCAGCGCGGCGAAACGCAGTCACTGGTGACGGCAACATTGGGCACGGTCAAGGATGAGCAGATCGTCGATGGCCTGCTCCCCGAGTACGCCAAGAAGTTCTATCTGCACTACAACTTCCCCCCGTTCTGCACGGGCGAAGCTGGACGCATCTCCGCTCCCGGTCGACGCGAGCAGGGACACGGTGCTTTGGCGGAGCGCAGCCTGCTGGGAATCCTGCCCTCAACCGAGGAGTTCCCCTACACGGTTCGTTTGGTGAGTGACATCACCGAGTCCAATGGATCCTCGAGCATGGCGAGCGTCTGCGGCGGATGCTTGGCTCTGATGGATGCCGGCGTCCCCATAAAGGGAACATGCGCTGGTATCAGCGTTGGTCGATTCACCTCGCCCGATGGCAAGGTGACCCATGTGACTGACATCATCGGTGAAGAGGACTTCTTTGGCGAGATGGACTTCAAGGTGTCGGGTACCCGCACCGGAATCACGGGCATTCAGCTCGACCTGAAGGCCCGCGGCATCGGCTTCGATGAAATCGCCTCAATCTTTGAGCAGGCCCGCGAGGGTCGCATCTTCCTAATCGAGCAGATGGAGAAGGTGCTCGAGAAGCCACGCGCCGACATTTCTCCGCTTGCACCTCGAATCATCATTGTGAAGATCGATCCCGAGAAGATCGGCAAGCTCATTGGCCCCGGTGGCAAGACGATTCGCGCCATCCAGGAGCGCACGGGTGCCCAGATCGATATTGAAGAGGATGGCACGGTGTTTATCGCATGTGCCGATTCCTTCAAGGCCGGACAGGCAAAGGCTGAAGTCGAAGCGCTTGGCGCCGAGATCAAGATCGGCGCGGTCTATGAAGGTAAAGTCGTAAGCACTAAGGACTTCGGTGCATTCATCGAACTTGCTGCTGGAACCGATGGCATGTGCCACATCAGCGAACTCGCCCATGGGTATGTCAAGAATGTTGGGGATGTGGTCAAGATCGGTGACATGGTGCGGGTGAAAGTGATCAATGTCGACGACACTGGACGCATCAAACTGAGCCGAAAGGCACTGCTTGAGGCTCCTGCCGATGCCCCTGGAACCGGTGACTCAGGCGGGGACCATGGTGGCGACCGCGGCGGCCGAGGCGGGCACGGGGGCGGCGGAAACCGCGACCGAGAGCGCTCACACTCCTAACTGAAACACTTTTGTCAATAAGTTGGCACTGATCGAGCAATCCACACTTGCAGGATGATCGAATAGCCTCCACAATGTCGTAGCGGGTCGACCCATGTCGACTTTCCCTTTTGCACACCTCGTGGGGACGAGGCTAAACCGACTGTTGGAGACGAAATGACGACCGAACAGCGCCTCGAGAATGTAGAAGGAACAGTCAAGTGGTTTGATGCGCGAAAGGGATTCGGCTTTATTGTCGGCCCGAGCGATCAAGATATTTTTGTCCACTTCACGGTTATTGACCAGGAGCAGGGCTTCCGCACCTTGAAAGATGGGGAGAGCGTGATCTACTCGGCAAACTGCGGGCCCAAGGGCTGGGCGGCTACCGCTGCACGCTCAACTGTGCGGATCAGTACTCCCACAGAGGCTTGATCCAAACGTCGTTACAGATTATTGGGGATGCACTGAGCGGCAGATCGCTGGCGCTCGTGGGCTTCGGGCTGACCTGCGGCGTTATCGCCGGCTGGTTGGTCTTTCGCCGGCTGCTGCGACAGCGGGAGCTGCAGGTGCGGCACGCGGAGCGCCGCGCGGCAGAGTCGGAGCGACTTGCGGCGATGGGGACCCTGACCGCGGGGCTGGCTCATGAGATCAAAAATCCGCTCTCAACACTAGTGCTGAACGCGCAACTGCTGCGAGAAGAGATTCTCGACTCGAGCATGGGAGGTGACGATCGGGATCGTTCCGTGCGTCGCATCGACGCCCTCGTCCGCGAGACCGGGCGACTCAAGGACATTCTCGAGGACTTCTTGCGCTTGGCTGGTCGCGTCAAGCCCGATCCGCAGCCGCAGGATCTTCGGGAGATTGCCTACGACTTACTCAACTTCTTTGAGCCCCAGTGCCAGCAGGCTGGAGTGCTGCTGCGGCAGGACCTGCCTGCCGATCCCGTTAGCGCCAGTGTTGATGTCAAGCTGGTGAAGCAGGCGCTTCTCAATCTCCTGCTCAATGGGCTGCAAGCGATGCAAACAGGTGCATCCGCCACCTCGGCGCGCGAGTTGATTCTGCGCCTCGATCCTGCAACCGAAGAGGAGGCATGTTTTCATGTGATCGATACTGGGCCAGGCATTGCGCCGGAGCAGATCCCCACACTCTTTCGACCATATTTCACCACGAAGAAAAACGGTACTGGCCTCGGGCTCTCGGTGGCGCGAAGAAACATCGAAGAGCACGGCGGACGAATCGAAGTGTTTAGCCAAACTGGCCGGGGAAGCGACTTCACCATCCGCCTGCCCATTGTGCCGGTGATGCCTGCGAACCCCGCGCCTTAGAGTCCAGCAGCCACATCGGCTTAGCGGTTGCTAGCTCGAGGCATGATCACTCCAGCCAATCCTTCGCCTTCAATCGCTCGGGAACATAAACCTCCGTGACATAGGAAATGTTCTTGGTGATGAGCGACTCGACCTCCATCTTGAAACCGTTGCGCAGCATGCGCTGGATCTCTTTTTGCCAGGGCTTGTTGCCCAAGAACCAGGGATACTCGGCGATTTGCTTGGCGCGCTCGGTGTCGCGATCGTTCAACTCAATCTTGACATCGTCCTTCAATCCGCATCGCTCATAGTCGGCGGCGCGAATGCCGAGAAACTTGGCATCGGGAATGGCCAGCCGACTCGACTCGAAGGCCAGATTGATCGAGCCCTGCTTGATGACACTAAAGATGTAGTGCCCCCAGGGATCGCAATCAAGAAGACAGTAAACGGGTAGACCCAACTCGCGATTCAATCGCGAGAGCAGGCGGCGCACCCCGCGCGGAGGTTGACCGGAGCCCTCGGTGAGGATGCAGTTGTGTTTCTCCCAGAAGCGATCCTCGTTGAACCGACTCCACACGGTGTCTTTTTCAACATGGAGCACGAACTTGGCCTCGCACTTGCCAAACTCCAGCACGCCGGGCTCGCAGATGGAGGGAATGGCGTAGCCGCCCGTCCCCATGCGACGGCAGTCGATCTCGTCACCGTTGTCCCGCACCGTGATGTTGCCCACCATCGTGCCGCGTTTCTTGGCAAAGAGGTGCAGGTTCTCCCTAAGAGTTTCCATAGCGACCTCGATGTCCTCCAGGATCCCATCGGACTCGTCCTGCCCTGCAAAGGTCTTCTCCTTCGTTCCCGGAATACTGTGCAGGCTCATGTAGTACATGCCACGCAGGCTCAGGGTCTTTCTTGCTTCAATCAGGTCCTTGCATCCCTTGGACAGCAAGAGAGTCTGCATGAACTTCTTGGCCTGAGCCGTATTGAATAGGTTGCGGCGCAGCTTTGACTGCCCCATCTCCAACAGGCGCTTGCGCTCGTTGTAAGTGGTGTTGGAGAGCGTTCGTTGCGGCACATCTACGAATGGATCGATCTCCGCGAGAGACTGCTTCACAACGCGTGCGCCCATGCCGCAGATGCTCTCGAGCGTTTTCTTGTCGGTCGCCACGCTCACTGCCGCTCGCCGTGGCGCGCCAACTGAGATTGATTCCTTCTTCTTTGTCATTACTTCTCCGTGGCTCTTGCAGCCCCGACATCACATGCCGAACAGGTTGCCATCTGAGGGTTTCGCTTTAGGTTTCACTTTGGGTTTCACTTTGCCGATGAGTGCGGGCGCCGATCTGGGCGCAGCCGGCTTTGCCCCCGACAGTGGCTCATGGATCGCTAGCGCCTCATGCAGCGGCAAGGTGGGCTCAACCTCTTGCCGCGCTGCGATGCGATTCTCCACGATTACTACCGACTCGTCGCTCTCTAGGTGAGACTCCAACACCTGCCCCTCATCATCGAGAGACTGGTCGGCTTCCTCCGTCTTGGTTTTCGCCAGTCGCATCAGAGCGTCGTACACAGACTGAGCTGGTGTGCCCGTGATGGCCTCGCAGGCTCGCGCGGTCTCGCCGATGTATCGCTCAAATATCCCGCGCCGCTCCGTCTCGTGTTTCATGCGCTGGCGGCGCTTTATGTAAGCGCCCAGTTTGCGTCCCGCCTCCTGTAGCGCCAGCCGCATCTCCTTGCGAATCTCGTCATAGTCGGCGACCGCCTCCTTGGACTCGCTCGTGAATGGCACCCAAGCACTGGCCATGTGAATCATGATTACTAGTGGCCCCTCGGGCAAGGCATCTCGACCCTGACTCAAACCATATGGTCGCCAGTTGGTTTCCACAATCGACTTGAAGGAACAGCAGGCTGACTGCTGGTAGAGGAGCGGCACTCGATTGGCAAAGCGAATGACCCGCGCGCTCTCATCCTTGGGAAGTTCGCCACCGAAGGCGATACCCACTTCAATCTGAAATGGATTGCCCCGGTAGACATCGGCCGGCCGTGTTGCCGCCGAGAAGAACTCGGCCTTCACGCCCTTGAGCAACCCGGAGAGCAGCGCCTTGGTGCCGATCGGCACCAGACAATCGGTGCTAGGCGCCATTATGCGCACCTCTTGAATCGCTTTGTAAACAGCCTCGGCCTCCTTGTGGCCGACTTGTTTGATCCAAGTGCGATTCGTCACGCCCGCGCGTTCACACAACTCGCGCGCAACCGAGGGCGAGACGCGACAGAACTCCTCCTGCAGGAAGGAGCCGAGCTGTGTCCTCTCTGTTCGCTCCATCATTTGGATCAGAGTGCCCAGTTCGATGCCCTTGGGGTGCGGCTTGATCTCCTTGGCTTCGGGCGGCAACTCCTCAACACCGCGCGGGAACTCCATGCGCTCATTCTCGGGAGTCACATAGGTGAACGAGGCATGGGGATTGGCAATCGCCGTCTGCTCCAAGTACTCATCGACCGACTGCCGACCCTTCTGATGGCGACCCTCCAACTCGATGGTCACCTGCGTTCCGTGTCCATCGGGAAAGAGCGAGTCGTCTTCGGGATGCTCGGTCTCACTCACGATGTCGGCGCGGTTCTTTGATGTGTCCATCTTGAGCACCACTTCATGAGAGGGGTGCTTCTTGCCAATCTTGGAGACAATGAGCAGTGGTTGACCGGTGGTCATCAAGCCATACATTCCGGCAGCGCTGATACCGATCCCCTGCTGCCCGCGGCTCATCTTCAATCGATGAAACTTGCTGCCGTAGAGAAGGCGCCCGAATACATGCTCGATCTGCTTGCGCACAATTCCTGGACCGTTGTCGCGAACCGTCACTTTGAATCGCGTCTCGCCCAGCTGAGAAATCTCAACATGAATCGAGGGAAGGATGCCCGCCTCTTCGCACGCATCGAGCGAGTTGTCGACTGCTTCTTTCACTGTGGTGAGAAGCGCCTTGCGGGGATTATCAAACCCCAACAAGTGTCGATTCTTGGCGAAGAACTCGCTCACGGCGATGTCTCGCTGGCGATCCCCCATCTCTTCTGCGGTCGCGCGCCGCACTTTCGCTGACTTGGGCTTTGTCTCGGTCACGGCAACTCCATTAGCCGACTCTAGCGTTGTCATACTTCTGACTTCGCCTCCTTGCGTGTCCGAGTTTTATCAGGGATTGGGATCGAAGCACTGACTAAGGCTGATCTGGTATCTTCCCTGCCCCATGGAAACGACCCTCATCATCCTCAAGCCCGATGCCGTCCAGCGTGGCCTGATCGGTCAGATAATCTCTCGGCTCGAGGACAAAGGGCTGCAGATTGTCGGTGCCAAGATGATGCAAATCAGTCAGGATCTGGCTGCAAAGCACTATAAGGATCATGCTGGGAAGCCCTTTTATGAGGGTCTGGTTCGGTTCATGACCAGTTCGCCTGTGGTTGTTCTGGCGGTGCGCGGCATTGGCGCCATCGCCATCTGCCGTGGGTTGATGGGGGCAACTTTCGGCTCAAAGGCTGCTGCTGGAACCATCCGTGGCGATTTTGGGGTCTCCAACTCGTTCAACCTGATTCATGGCTCCGATGGCCCGGAGGCAGCTCTACGGGAGATAGGCTTGTTCTTCCAAGCTGGCGAGGTATTGGAGTTCAAGCGCCCCCAGGATGCCTGGGTGTACGATTTTTCAGGTCCGCGCCCCGAATAGGGCGTCGTAACCAATCTGACCAAAGCAATCTAAGAGTATAGGGGGCGATTGCAGAACCGTTTTGCAAGCGGTTGCGTATGTATTGCCGCAAGACTTAAGACTTGAACACGCTGGTTATCAGACTCACAATCATCTTGAATACCTAAAATCGTGTGGCGGAGGCAGGAAGAGGAGTCTCGGAGCCCCCCATGATCGACCCAGTATTCGACCCCGAAATCACACTCCACGACAGTTCGACCTCTAACGGCACCCGGTCTCGGCGCGCTGCAATCAGGCTTCGCCCACGCAGCGCAGGCGCAAGGTTTACCCCAGAAGCCGCCGCCCGGCTAGCCATGATCCTGGCTGAGGGTGTCGACTTTGTGGAATCTCCGATGTTTGGCAGAGGTGGGGCGGAGGAACGGATTTTCGACAACGCCCCTGCTGTCCGGACCGCCGATGTGGGCTGGTACCGGCCGCTGATGGATGACATGAACAACAAGGATCGCGACTCCATTCGCAGCACGAAGCGCGTGGTCTTCACCGCGGCCGAGGAGCGGACCATTTTCTATCAGCTCAACTACGCGCGGTACTGCATGGCTCGAATTATCAAGCGCACCGGAAAGCGCGGCCCTGACACCGCGACGGCCAGGACTCTGCTGGGTTGGGACCGGAGAGTCGAGAGTTTGAGAGACAGGATTGCCGAGGCCAATCTCGCCCTCGTGCTTGCCATGGCCAAGCGTGTTCGCGCCGGCGATGGTGACTTTGGCGACTTCATCAGCGAGGGCAACATGGCGCTCATGCGCTCGATCGACAAGTTCGATGTGGGACGCGGATTCAAGTTCTCAACCTATGCGTGCCGCGCCATCTTGAAGGCGTTCAGCCGTCATGGCATGAAACTCACCAAGTATCGGCAGCGATTTCCTGTGGGGTTTGATCCAGAGATGGAGCAGGGAAACCACGCCAGTGATGTGCGCGTGCTGCAGGATGGCGAGTCGGCCGCCGAGGTAAAGCACCTGGTTCAGTCCAATGCGGCAGACCTTTCCATCGTGGAGCGACGCGTTCTATCGTTTCGATTCGCACTCGGGCTCCCCGTGGGAACCGCGCAAATGACGCTTGAACAGGTCGGCAGTCAGATCGGGGTCACCAAGGAGCGCGTGCGGCAGATTCAGAATGCCGCGATCGCAAAACTCCGCGTGGTCTTGGAAAACTCAGGTCCACGAAGTTCTCTTGCCTCAACCTGCGGTCAGCTCAACTGACCGGCTGTGCCGCGATCTCATTTTGGGCGGCGGCACGCGACACCCCTAAGAGTGCCACGATGTTGGTGGCGAAGTGCGCCACCGCGAAAATAACGATCACCGACGCGTAGTTAGCGATTCCCGGGTCCGCCCCACCAAGCGATGCGGCTAGTGCTGCGGCCAGACCTAATCCCGCAAAATAACCCATGTCGCCGGCGGCGCGGAATCCCCCCATTGCTGCCGAGCCCGCACTGCATCCGGCAACTAGCACCAGACTTGATGCCAGAAGCGCGGCTCCCGACACCCCCACCACCGTCAGCAGCACCGCCAAACCTAGAGAGTCCTCAGATGCAAGTGGGATGCAGGCCATGGCCCCGGCGTACGCCAAACCGCCCCCAAGGCGGACCCGAAATGCGCCAACTTGATCCACTAGCCAGCCCGCCGGGGTAGCCCCTAGTGCCATCAGCCCCAGCGGCAATCCGATCAACCATCCGCGCTGCGCCGAGGAATAGCCGAGGTAGGAGCCAAGCACGACTGGAAGAACTGCCGTCATTACGCCTCCGGTCGAGCGATCAACAAAAGTCATGGCAAGGGGCGGCCACATCGACGGAATGTGGACTCGCATCCGTGGTGCTTTGCGCGTCATCGCGCATGGTGCAGCAGATTCGGAGGCAATCACCGCGCCGCGCCGCCAGAGAGCCACCACGGCCACGATGACGCAGGCAAGAGCTGCTACGGGAAACACGAATGTCGCTCCGGCATCGCGTGCTGTGATGCCTCCCACTATTACCCCGGTTGCCAATCCCAGAGTCAGCGCCGTGGAGGCCGCGCCCAGCCCTACACCCCATGAATGACCGCTAGTGCGGCGCACACCATCAAAGAGAAGTGCGAACACGACTACATCCGTGACACCCTCGGCGGCTCGCAGCGCCAAGGTTGGCCCGAACCCAATGTCACACCACATGCATAGAAGCAGGAGGGCATCGGCCATCGAAGCCACCGCCAACAACTTGTATGGCGCGACCCGCCGCCGCAATAGCGAGAGGAGCGGCACCGCTAGCAAAGCACCTGGCAGGTTCACTGCCAGAAAAACCTGCGCCGCTGGAGTCGAGACGCCATAGCGATCCACAAATAAATCCTTGATCACCGACACCACGATGGTGTCCGGAACGGCGGAGACAAAGATGATTAGGGCGAGCAGCCAGCGCACGGATCAAGGAGGGTATCGGCTGCGCGCCGCTGAACACACCACGCCCGCTGATCGGCTGCGTGTCGCTGGATACACTACGCCCCTAATGGCCATCAATAAGGTGTTTCCCTCTGCTGCTGCCGCCCTCAGTGGACTCACCCGCGATGGCATTACCGTCGCTGTAGGCGGCTTTGGCCTGTGCGGAATCCCCGAGCAACTCATCATTGCTCTGCGCGATAGTGGAGCCAAGAACCTAACGGCCGTCAGCAACAACGCCGGTGTTGATGACTGGGGCTTGGGGCTGCTGCTGAAGACAAGGCAGATCCGCAAGATGGTTTCCAGTTATGTGGGCGAAAACGGGGAGTTTGAGCGGCAGTTCATGGCTGGAGAGCTGGAGTTGGAGTTCACACCTCAGGGAACTCTGGCCGAACGGCTACGCGCTGGCGGAGCTGGCATCCCTGCCTTCTACACAGCGACAGGTGTCGGCACCGTTGTGGCTGAGGGAAAGCCCCACGAGGTGTTTGACGGAAGGCAGTTTGTTCTGGAGCGGGGAATCAAAGCTGATCTGGCACTGGTAAAGGCCTGGAAGGCTGACCGTTTCGGCAACCTGGTATTCCGCCGCACGGCTCGAAACTTCAACCCCATGGTGGCTACCAGCGGTGCAGCTACAGTTGCGGAAGTTGAAGAACTCGTTGAAACCGGGGAGTTGGATCCTGATGGAATCCACACACCTGGAATCTTCGTGGATCGGATTGTGGTCACCAAGTCTGAGAAACGAATCGAGCAGCGAACAACCTCTTCGTGAGGCACTTGGAAAAACTGCGCACCCAAGTTTTATAGTCCTATAACCCAGTTTCATGGAGCTTGCGGCACATTCGATCAGAACTTGAATGCCATATCAGCGTCCCATCGGCGTTAGACCGTAGCCACATCTTCAACTCACCTGACAGAAAACGGATCCCCCCATGGTTACCCATCTCACGATCGTCGAGTCTGCCCGAAGGTTTCTATCTGCTGGCGCGATCGGCACCGCCGCGATCGCCTGCACTCTCTTTGTGACCGCGCCAAGCTCGGCCCAACTCGGAGCCGCGGCGGGATTCAAGGAAGCGTTCACCCCTGAGTACATGAATCGCGATATGGATCTGTTCGTAGAATTCCTCGAGCTTGAGCCCTGGCAGCAGCCCATAGTTCAGGCACTCCTGTCTGACTATCAAGACGACTTCAAGGCCGGAGTCGATGGCATGAGAGATCGAATGGAGTCGATTCGCGACAAGATCACCGGGAGCGATCAGAACGCGATTGCCATAGTGATGCAACCGATCAATCAGTGGAGCCTAGAGAGAAAGGCGCTCGGTCTTCGCTTCATTGAAAACCTGCGCAGCCAGTTGAGCGAGGAGCAACTTCGAGACAACTGGACAAGGCTGGAACGAGCGATACGCCGAGACAAGGAACTCCCGCGCGGCGTGATCGGCGGGGAGTCGGTGGACATTGTGGTGATCACCCGAGAGTTGGATGTTCCGCCGCCGGTGATGGACTCCGCCAAGGAGGCTCTGGAGCGCTACGAGATCAATCTCGACGCTGCGCTAGCCGCCCGCGCCCAACAAATGGATGAGTCTCAGCCGCTCATCAAGCAGGCGATGATTGACAATGACCTTACGGTCGGGCTGCGCGAGTTGGAGAAAATCGTGGCGCACCGTGTGGGGGTTCGTTGCGCCCAAGACATTGGCATCACCGAGGTGACAGCCGCGATGGGTGCGCCCTGGGGCGAGACTGTTCGCATTGAATCGCTAAGACGGAGTTTCCCCATTGCCTACCGTACAACTTCTCTCGAGAGCTTTTTCGCCGAGGCTCTGGGACTGGAGGGCATCACCCCGGAGCAGATAGCCAAGATCGAAGCATTGCATCTCGATTACCAGAGCCAGTTTGATTCATATACGGATCGCATAGTCGAGAGTCAACGAGTCGAGGAACCCAAGCAGCAAACTCAATCGGTACGCCAGTCAGTCGCGCGCCAGAGTGGACAGCCCGCGATCAAGCCGCTGGAAAACCCCTACAAGGACCTGCTTGACGAACGCGAGGCTCTGAGCGGGAAGTACCGGGGACTCATTGCCGATGTCTTGGGAGAAGTGCTCACGGCAAAGTTGACAGGAGCCGCCAAGTTTGATTCGCTGGAGGCGGCAAGAATGGCTGCCGAGGCTGGCCGCGCTGCCGCATCTGCGGAGCGCGATGGCAAGGCGTCCTCTACTGGTTCGCCCGTGGGCGGACTATCTGGCGCGGGTCGTGGCGGTCGAGGAAGTGGTTCGGCAAGCCCGGGCAGTGCTGCGGGCGCCGCAGGCACCCCCGCCAGCATCACCGAAGATTGAACGGGTAGTCGCACAAGGATGAGCCAGCAACCCAACGCAACAACCGGTTTTGAGTATGTCGTAGCAGCACCGATTGAGGCGGAGAGCGTCGCCGTAGGCGCGCTCTCCGATAGGCGACTGCGCAATCGATGTGAATCCTTCGGTATCGGTTGGCTTGAGAAAGCAGCCGAGGTGGATGTGGCGGTTGCCGGTCTGCTCACCGCAGACATCGCCGTCCGGCTACGAGTCGTTCCTCTGCGGATCGAGGGCACCAGGCTGCTGGTAGCCATGGTTGACCCTCTAGACCTCGCCGCAATGGATGAGGTTTCAACCTTGGTCCGCATGCCTGTGAGTCGGGTCGGCCTCGATCCGGAGCCGTTCGGCGAACTAATGCGCCGTGCCTATGGAACAACTGCGGCTCGAATCGCTGAGAGTCTTGCCGGTCAGACAGAGGCTGGCGGCGGGGATTCCGAGCACAATCTCGACACGATCGAGGCGGACGATGTGCACCGGATGGCCGAAGCACCGACTCTGGTAAACCTCGTCAACCTGCTCCTCTTGGAAGCAATTCAGAGTCGCGCATCGGATGTGCACATTGAGCCATTTGAGCAAGATTTGAAGGTCAAGTATCGCATTGACGGAGTGTTGGTCGAACAGCCGCAGCCGCCCAAGCACCTGCAGGCAGCCTTGATCGGCCGCATCAAGATCATGGCCAACATGAATATCGCCGAGCGATACATACCCCAAGATGGCCACATCACGCTGCGCTTTGAAGGTCGCAAAGTTGACATCCGCGTTTCCACCGTTCCCACCATCTACGGCGAGAGCGTGGTCATGCGCATCCTCGACAAATCGAGCCTGCCCCTCGATCTGAAGAGCTTGGGAATGGATGAGGCGCATCGAGCTCAGGTCGACAAGTTGATCGCCAAGCCTCATGGAATGGTGCTGGTGACTGGACCAACCGGAAGCGGCAAGACCACAACTCTTTATGCAGCGCTGAGCAAACTGTACGACCCCCGCAAGAAGATCATCACCATCGAAGATCCGGTGGAGTACGAACTCAGCGGCATCAATCAAATCCCGGTGAATCCCAAGCGCGGGCTTACCTTCGCCACCGGACTGCGGGCCATTCTGCGCCAAGACCCCGATGTCATATTCGTCGGAGAAGTTCGCGACGGTGAAACCGCTGACATCGCCATTCGTAGCGCCCTAACTGGGCACCTTGTGTTCAGCACTCTGCATACCAACGATGCCATCAGCTCCGTCGGTCGCCTCGTCGATATGGGCGCCGAGCCCTATCTCGCCGCTAGTGTTCTGGAAGGACTGCTGGCACAGCGACTGGGAAGACGCATTTGCCATGCCTGCTCCAAGCGCATGCCGATGTCGGAGGACACCAGGGTGCGTCTCACTCAAGCCGAAGTCGCGCTGTTCCATGACGGGGTGTGCGAAGGAGCGGGCTGCGACGAGTGTCATGGCTCCGGCTTCAAGGGTCGACTCGGCTTCTTCGAACTCGTGCGCATATCTCCGCAGGTGCGGGCGGGCATCGCCGGGAATCGACCCATTCTGGAACTTCGTGCCGCGCTGGGCAAGGATTTCGTCAACATGCGCGCGGATGGCATGGCCAAAGCAGCGCGCGGCCTCACATCAGTCGCAGAGGTTCTCCGCGCCACGCAGGATGTCGACGAAGTGGTGACCTGACGCGATGGGGCTCTACCGATATCAGGCGCTGGGAACTGATGGCGCGACCACAAGTGGATCGATCGCCGCAGCCTCTCGGTCGGCGGCGCTTAGACAACTCTCTCAGCTGGGCGTGGTTCCTATCGCAGTTGAGGAGGAGAGTGAGCACTCAAGCGGCAAGAAGGCCGATGGGGTCCTGAGGTTGGGCGCCAAGGCTCCCAATGCTCTGCTTCTGCGTCTCGGACTAGCTCGCCTTCGACCGACACTTTCTCGAACAGAACTGGGCTCACTGATCCGTGAACTTGCCACGGCACTGGAAGCGGGACTGCCGCTGATGCAAGCCCTGCGCACCATCCGCCGGCAGGCCCACGGCAAGAGCATGCCCCACATTCTCGATCACCTAATAGAACAGGTGGAGACGGGAAAGACCCTGCATCAGGCGGCCAAGCAATACGGTGACCCCTTCGATGACATGGTGCTGGGAATGTTCAAGGCTGCGGATGCCACCGGTCGCATGAGTGAGGTGCTTCATCAGCTCGCCGACCTGCTCGATCGATCAGTAGAGCTTCGGCGCGAAGTGATCGGCGCCACCGTGTACCCCGCCATCGTCTTCATGCTCATCATCTGCAGCGTGACCATTCTGGTCACAGTCGTAGTGCCCAAACTGGTGAAGGCACTGCCATCCGGCCCCGGTCAAGAGCTCCCAGCACCAACGCAAATCCTTATGTGGATCGCCAGTGTCGTGGGCGGCTATTGGTGGGCGCTTCTCGCAGCAACAATGGCGGGATGGGTAGGCCTACGCGCCTGGCTCGCTGTTCCCCGCAATAGGATGCTCGTCGACTTGATGCTGCTTCGAGCGCCCCTGATAGGCCCGCTCCTGCGGGATGTTGCCGTAGCTCGGTTCACGCGAACTCTGGGAACGCTGGTATCGGCAGGCATCCCCATTCTGCCCGCGCTGCGCGTGGTGCGCGACACCCTGGGCAACCGAGCTCTAATCGCCGCGATCGACCAAGTACAGGAGAAAGTAACTACGGGCAGTTCGCTGGCCGACCCGCTAGAGAGGTCGGGTTTCTTTCCTCCCCTGCTTGTTCAGATCGTGAACATCGGCGAAAAAACAGGGCGCCTCGAGAGCATGCTTCTGCATGCGGCCAATGCCTTCGACAGACAGGTAAATTCCTCCATAAAGGTGTTCACCAAGGCTCTTCCTCCAGTACTTCTCATATTCATGGCGATTATTGCCGCCTTCGTTCTGGCAGGAATGCTCCTGCCCCTCTTGGAAATGCAGTCCCGAATCGGTGGCTAGTGCGCCCTCGCCCGCAATTGGACCCGAACTCGGGCGTTATCCACCTAGTAACTAGAGGTACCCATATGAAACACTCCCGCCTCCGCAGAGGCTTCAGCCTCATTGAAGTCATCGTCGCCATCACCATCGTTGCCATCATGGCTGCAGTGGTTGTTCCTCGACTCATCAAGTATGTCGGCCAAGCGAAGGAAAAACGGGCTAAGGCTGAGGTGGCCCAGTTGGCCCAGCTGGTTCGTCTCTACATGACCGACAGCGGGGTCTCGACCGTACCGGCCGACTTCGACCTGATGTTGCTTGCTGAGGGTGATGACGCCTATCTGGACAACAAAGATGGGCTTCTGGATCCATGGGGAAACTCCTACGAGATTCGCATCCCCGGTGAAGTGAACATCGACTTCGACATTATCTGCCTAGGCGCTGACGGCATCACCGGCGGTGAGGGCGAAGGGACGGATGTCATAAGCGGGCAGAGGTGAGCCGACAGTCGCGACGATCGAGTCGCCTCACTCGCATGCCGTGAAACGAAGCATGAGGAAACCAATCGCACGATCTTCGGGCTTTACCCTCATTGAGGTGGTGATTGCCGCCGTGATCTTCGTCATCATTGCCGTGGCGTTCATCCCGAGATTCAACTCCCTCCCCAAAAGGGAAGCGGAGACGAGCATCGAGCGGGTCCTTGACATTCTCGTGATGTTCGCCCACAGAGAGAGCACTGGCTCACAGCAAGTTGCCATCTGGCATGATCCAGAAACTGGTTTCATTTCTCTGGTTCTGATGACCAGACCAACGGATGGGAGCGAGGAACCGCCAGCATGGGTCGAGGATCGCCTGGTGGAGCCGATCAATCTGGGCGACCGAGTAATCATCGATGAAGTCACCATCGACGACCAGCCCATAAAGGGCGAGGATGAATGGCTCATTGCCAGCGTGCCTGCGGGCGGCCGCCCCTCCGTGATGATCCATCTCACGGGAGAGGATCTTGACACAATGCTGATTCTTGATTCGACCTCACTGAGTCCCCGTCGCATTGATGCCTCGGGTGGAGAACAGGCGATCGAGCCGCGCGAATCTGTGGATTTAGATGAGACGGGTCGGGAGCATGAGAAGTGGTGATTCACCCTGCCCACCAGCTAATTGAGGCCGAGGGATCAACCGCGCGTCGTGGATTTGCCTTGATGGAGGTGGTGATCGCCGGAATGATCCTTGCCGTCGGACTGGCTGGTGTGGTTTCCATCGCAACCCGCAGTCTCGCCATGCAGCAACGCGGCGAACGAGAGGTCGCGTCGGCAGCACTTCTAGACGAGATCCTCGGATTGGTGCTGGCTGAGGGTCCAACTGACTTTCCCAAGCTGCATGACATGAGTGGCAAGTGCGACCCGCCGTGGTCAGACTTTGAATACGAAGTGACAATCGAAGATGGCGGTCTGGGTGACCCCTATGAAGTCATGGCTCTAGTGCGGGACCCGACGGGTCGGGAGCACCGAGTCGCAACCCGAATCGCGGGTAGAGCCGGAGAGGAACCCAACCCGGACCGCGCCCCCACCACTCCCCTTGATCGGCGTGCCCGCGATGAAGAGGCAGCGGAGAAGACCAATGGCTGAGTATGAGCGCAAGCGGCGGGGATTCACCATCGCCGAACTCCTGATTGCCGGCATCGTGGCATCAATCGTTTTGGGAGTCGTTGCCGTGGCAATGAATCAGGTGGTGCGCGTGCGCTCAACGAGCCGCACTCGCCTCGAGGCACATCAACGAGCCTCGAGCGCCCTCGATCGACTCCGCAAGGAGGTTGCCTCCGTGGTCCGGAGTAATGATCTCTATCACGCCCGTGTTCTGGTGCTGAATGACACGCAGACGACTCCCATTGGAGAGATCGATCGCGATGAACTTCTTATCTTCAACTCTCGTCTGAATCCTGTTCGGCAGGCGGAGTACACCGGCGATGGGCTGGAGCACGAGACGCAAGTTCGAGTTGAGGACGATGATCTGGGCAGCGCCCTTTGGATTCGCAACGACTCAGTACCTGATGACATCCCAGATGGAGGCGGCATGGCTTCGCCGCTGATGGGCGGGGTGCTGGGATTGCGTGTGGAGGCCTATGACGGTGAGTCTTGGTATGACGAATGGGATTCCGATATGCAAGGGCTTCCTTGGGCGCTCCGCCTGACAGTCACCTCGACTGGTGATCGGGACGGGGAGGATTATTTCGCTGACGCTCGCGACATGCTGAGCCTGCGCACCATCGTTGCGATCGATCGGGTTGAGCCTCCATATGAGCCACCAACTGCCGAAGAGTTGGGTGAGACCGCGGGCGCCGACGGTGCTGCCGATGCTGCACCAGCAGGGGCCGATGCCCTTGCAGCACCAGGGTTTGTGAACCCCGGGGGCGGAACCAGAAATCCCGGAGCAACTGGCTCGGTGGGTGGAGGCAGAGGTGGAATGGGAGGTGGAATGGGAGGCGGAGGAGGACGCGGTGGTCGGGGTGGCCAAGGCGGTCGTGGTGGTCAAGGTGGTCGTGGTGGTCAAGGTGGTGGTAGCGGCCGAGGCGGTTCGGGCGGTCCCGGAGGCGCGGGCGGATTT
>SIAA01000059.1 GCA_009692045.1 Phycisphaerales bacterium
TCAGAAACTCCCGTGGGCGACCGCGTGCAGTCTCTGTTTCGGTTCAAGGCGCTGCTCGAGGCGCGCATCAAGGACATCGCCGCACTTCTCGTCGCCGAACATGGAAAGACCACCGCTGAGGCGATGGGCTCGGTGCGCCGAGGCATCGATTGCATCGAGCACGCCTGCGCCGCGCCCGTGCTGCTGATGGGTCGCACACTTCCGCAGATCGCAGTCTCGAGCAGTTTTTGCCGTACTGCCCTGGAGGGTGGTGTCGGCATCGACTCCGCCGTCGATCGATACCCGGTCGGAGTCTGCGTAGGCATCACTCCCTTCAACTTCCCCGTGATGGTTCCATTGTGGATGTGGCCCATGGCGGTCGCCTGCGGCAACACTTTCGTGCTCAAGCCCAGTGAGAAGGACCCGATGTCCGCGCTGGCGGTGAGCGAGATCGCGCTCGAGGCCGGCCTACCTGCTGGAGTCCTGAATCTGGTGAACGGTGGCGCACCCGTCGTTGACGCACTCATCACCGATGCGCGCGTCAGCGCTGTCTCCTTCGTCGGCTCGACACGCGCGGGCGAGCACATCTATAAGACCGCGGCCGCCGCGGGCAAACGAGTGCAGTGCATGTGCGGCGCCAAGAATCACACGGTAGTGATGCCGGACGCTCTGCGCGCCGCCGCGATCGACGGCATTCTCGGCTCGGCGTTTGGCAATACCGGGCAGCGATGTCTCGCTGGCTCAGTGGTGATATGCGTAGGCGACTCCGCCGAGTGGTTCATCCCGGGCCTGGTAAAGGCCGCCAGCGCCATCAAGATCGGTAGCGGAGATACAGCGGGCTGCAGCATGGGCCCGATGCAGGATGCCGAGGGATTGGCGCGGGTTCACGCCGCCATCGAGGGCGGGCTTGCTGAGAAGGCTCAGCTCCTGCTCGATGGACGCGCTGCCGCTGCCAGCTCGCGCGGATTCTTCGTCGGCCCCACCGTGTTCGATCACGTCACTCCCGCGATGTCACTCGCTCGCGAAGAAATCTTCGGCCCGGTTCTCTCCATCATGCGAGCACCAAATCTCGACGAGGCCGTAAGCATGATCAACCACAACGAGTATGGAAACATGGCCGTGATCTTCACCGACTCCGGTCACAGCGCCCGACGATTCGAGCGCGCCGTACAGGCGGGCATGGTGGGCGTGAATGTGGGCGTGCCCGCACCAATGGCCGCCTTCCCCTTTGCGGGCTGGAAACGCTCTTTCTTCGGAGACCTGCATACCAACGGCGAAGACGGCGTTCGTTTCTTTACCAAGTCGCGCGTGATAGTTAGACGATGGATTTGACCGCAGGCGCATTCGCCGCGCTGCTGCAAAGGACACTGCCACCATGCCCCGCATCACCCGTGCCGCGTTGATCCAAGCAAGCAGTGCCACTTCTGATAGCGGTGATCCCCTCCGCCACAAGGCGGCCATGATCGAGAAGCACCTAGTGCTGCTGCGCGAAGCGGCGGAGAAGGGCGCGCGCGTCTGCTGCATGCAGGAACTTTTTTACGGCCCCTACTTCTGCGCCGAACAAGACCCGCGCTGGTACGCCCTAGCCGAGCCCGTCCCCGACGGTCCCACCATTCGGCTCATGCAGGAGCAGGCGCGCAAGCTGGGCATGATCATCATCGCGCCCGTGTATGAGGAAGCGATGGCGGGCGTGCTCTACAACACCGCGGCGGTGATCGACGAGACCGGCGCCTACCTCGGCAAGTACCGCAAGCATCACATCCCCCACTGCCATCCCGGATTCTGGGAGAAGTTTTATTTCAAGCCTGGTGATCTGGGGTATCCGGTTTTTCAGACCAGCGCCGGACGCATCGGTGTTTACATCTGCTACGACCGCCACTTCCCCGAGGGTGCGCGCGAGCTCGGCCTAGGCGGCGCCGAAATCGTCTTCAATCCCAGCGCGACGGTTGCGGGCCTTAGTGAGTATCTCTGGAAACTCGAGCAACCGGCGCACGCCGTGGCCAATCAGTACTTTGTTGGCGCCATCAATCGCGTGGGCACGGAGGCGCCCTGGAACATCGGCGAGTTCTACGGACAGTCTTACTTCTGCGATCCGCGCGGCAAGATCGTGGCGCAGGCCTCGCGCGAGCGCGATGAGGTGCTGGTGGCCGATCTTGATCTCGATCTGATAGCCGAGGTTCGGAAAGTGTGGGCGTTCTACCGCGACCGCCGCCCCGAGAGTTACACCAAGACGGCGCAAGCCCAGGATCAAACCGCCTGAGCCCACTGATCCACATGATGCACCCAAGCCACACATTCGCATGACCCCAATGAGCCCCATCAGTACTCCAACAAGCATTCCTCTGCCAGCCTGCGACTTCAAGCCACGAGCGTGGTCGGGCCCATCCCGCGAGCAGGTTCTGGCGCAGCGCCGCGAGTTTCTCACGCCGGCTCTGCTCACCTACTACGCCGAACCGCTCATGCTGGTGCAGGGTCACATGCAGTGGCTCTTCGATGAAACCGGTCGGCGCTATCTCGACTGTCTGGGCGGAATCGTCACGGTCGGTGCCGGCCACTGTCATCCCGATGTGACCCGCGCCATGCAGGAGCAAGTGGCGACTCTAGTGCACAGCACCACGATTTACCTGCATCCCAATGTGGGTGAACTTGGGCAACGCATCGTCGAGTCATTCCCCAAGGGCAGCGGTCTCGAGGTGTGCTACTTCACCAACTCGGGCAGCGAAGCCAATGAACTTGCCATCCTTATGGCGCGCGTGGCGACGGGTAATCACGACATCATCGCTCTCCGCAACGCCTATCACGGCATGACGAACCAGGCCATGGGACTCGCGGGTCTCGCCACTTGGAAGCAACCGCTTCCCCAAGGACTCGGCGTGCGTCATGCGATCTGCCCCGACTTGCTGCGCGGGCCGTACCGCGCAGGCGATGCAGGCGCGGCCCAGAAGTACGCCGCCGATATCGCAGAGACGATCCGCTTTTCTACCAGCGGCCGCGTTGCTGGATTCATCGCCGAACCGATTCAGGGCGTGGGCGGCGTGGTGGAAATGCCCCCGGGATATCTCGCCGCCGCTCATGAAACTGTGCGCAGCGCGGGCGGCGTGTGCATCAGCGATGAGGTGCAAACTGGATTCGGCCGCACCGGCGAGAGTTTCTGGGGATTCGAGCAGCACGGCGTGCGGCCTGAGATTGTCACGATGGCCAAGAGCATCGGCAATGGAGCTCCGCTCGCTGCGTGTGTCACCACGCGAAAGATCGCCGAGAGTATGTCCAAGAAACTGCACTTCAATACCTATGGAGGCAATCCGGTTTCGGCAGCGGCGGGGCTGGCAAACCTCCATGTGATCAAACGGGATGGGCTGCAGGAGAACGCGCGTGTCATCGGCGCGCGGTTCAAGGAGGGACTGATGGCGCTGCAAACCAGATACGCCATAGTCGGTGATGTGCGTGGTCGAGGGCTGCTGCTGGGAATCGAACTAGTGCGTGACCGCGACTCGATGGAGCCCGCGGGCAATCTGGCAGCGCAGGTCCACGAGAGAGCCCGCAGTTACGGACTGCTGGTGGGCAAAGGCGGCATCGGAGGGCAGGTGATTCGCATGGCTCCACCGATGTGTCTGCGCTCCGAGGACTGCGACTTTGCGCTGGCAGTACTGGATAAATGCCTCGCCGAGGTTTCAGGGTGATGAGTCTGGGTCAGGCCACTGCCGAGGTTGCCGCATGCCGCTTCTGATCCGCGGCGGTCGCATCATCACTGCGACTCGTGACGAGCGTGCCGATGTCTACGCGGCCGATGAAACCATCTCTCGCATCGAGCCCTCGATCAGTGCCACGAGCCTTCCCTCAGACACCGTGGTGGTGGATGCCACCAATCGTCTGGTGTTCCCCGGTTTCATTGACCCTCATGTTCACATTCACCTGCCGTTCATGGGCACGAATGCCGCTGATGATCATGACACCGCCACGCAGGCCGCGCTCGCTGGTGGAACGACCACCGTGATCGAGATGATCTGCCCCGGTCCGCAGGACGAACCGCTGAGCGCGTTCGAATCGTGGCGACAACTCGCGGCGGCCAAGGCTCACTGCGATTTCACATTTCATCAGGCCGTGGTACGGTTTGATGCATTGGCGCGTGAGCAGTTGCGGGGACTGGTGCAGTCGCGCGGTGTTGCCAGCTTCAAGGTGTTTCTGGCCTATAAGGGGGCGCTGGATATTTCAGACTCCGATCTGCTTGCGCTGCTAGAGATGTCGCGCGACCTCGGCGTGATCGTCACGGCGCACTGCGAGAATGCCGATGCGGTCGCCCATCTTCAGGCCGCGATGATTGCCGCCGGAAACAAGTCGCCGAAGTTTCATGAACCGTCGCGCCCGGTGTGGGTCGAGGCTGACGGCGTGAATCACTTTGCAACCTTTGCCGGGCTTACGCGGGCACATGGCTACATCGTGCACACTTCCTGCGATGCCGCGTTGCAACAGGCAGCACTGGCCCGAGGCCGCGGAGTTTCGCTGTGGGTCGAGGCAGTAATCCCCCATCTGGTGCTCGATGCCAGTCATGTCGAGCGGCCTGATTTCGAGGGCGCGAAGTTCGTCATGTCACCGCCGCTGCGAACAAAGGCTGATCAAGATGCGCTGTGGCGCGCGGTCGCCTCGCGCGAAGTATCGACTATCGGCACCGATCACGCGCCCTTTCACTTTGGGTCGCAGAAGCAACTGGGCCGGTGTGCTGAGCCAGCTGGCTCGAACGCGGTTGCTGGCCGCACAAATGCCGGGGGCGGCGCGGCCGCGGGCGCAACCGGCGACTTCACAAAAATCCCCAATGGAATCGGCTCGATCCAAGAGCGCGTAGACCTTGTGCACACTTTCGGAGTGGTTGCGGGGCGCATCAACTATCAGACGATGGTGGATGCCTGCAGCACACAGGCGGCGCGCATTTTCGGGATGTATCCGCGCAAGGGCGATATCGCCATCGGGTCAGATGCCGATCTAGTGGTGTACGACCCGAACGCAGTGAGCCGCTTCTGCAAGGCTGATTCTCTCAGCGCCCTGGACTATTGCGCCTACGAGGGCATGGAGCGCGTCGGCCGTTGTGAAACTGTCACTCTTCGTGGGCGAATCGTGGCGCGTAACGGCAAGTACATAGGTGGAGTCGGCGGCGGCCGCTATCTTCCTCGCACGCCCTCGCACTTTGCGCAGTGACTCTGCGATGAAGAGTGCATCTAGTCGTTCGACACTAACCGGTTCGACTGCTCCACGAAGTTTTCCGCACTCCACTTGTGATCATCGGTGACGATGCCTGCCTTCGCTGCTCGTTCGCGCGCCTTGATCGATGCCTGATGGCGCACCAGTTCAGCATGGGTTGTGAAGTACTCCAGCGCGTGACCGCGGAACTGCTCAATGCTGGTGAATCTATGACGGTCCATGAACTTGGTGAGCCCAGCCTTTAGCTGGTCCACCAGTTCGTAACCGTGGATCATCACTCCGGTGCACACCTGCACGGAGCTCGCGCCCAGAAGAATGAACTGAGCCGCGTCCTCGCCTGTCTCGATGCCGCCAATGCCGGAGAGAGATCGATCAGCGAACGGTCCAGCTTTGGCAAACTTTGACACGGGCCTTGTGGGAGTGCCGAGACCACTACCTGCCTTCGGCGGCATCGCTCCATCCAGATCAGCGGGAATCGGCTGCCCGGTGTTGCCGCCGTACATCATGCTGGCGATCTCCATCACGATGCGAAGCGCGATCGGACGCACGGCGCGGCAGGAGTATCCACCCGGAACTGAAAATCCTTCGACGCACGGCTCGGGACGCAGAGTCTCCAGATCAATCCCCATCACACTAAGGATGGTGTTGATTGCGGCGATTCCCTCGCAACCGGCTTCGAGAGCCGCGCGTGCCGCAGGGGCGACTGCGGTGATGTTGGGAGTCATCTTGGCCCACACCGGAACACGCGCCACTTCATTCACCCAGCCGCAGACCTCGGCGAGAATCGCGGGGTCCTGTCCCATGGCTGCACCCATTCTGCGCTCGGGCAGTCCATGCGGGCAGGAGAAGTTGAGCTCTAGAGCGTCAACGCCGCAGTCTTCACAGCGACCGACAATCTCCTGCCATGCGCCCTTGTTGTACTCCTCCATCACGGATGCGATGAGCACGCCCTTGGGGAACTTGTCCTTCACGCGGCGGAACTCATCGAGCCACACCGAGAACGCGCGGTCAGAGATCAGCTCGATGTTCTCCCACCCGATCACCTCTCGCTGCGCGTCGCGCATGCGGGCGTAGCGCGGCACCACATTCACAACCTTGGATGCATCGAGCGATACCGTCTTGGCGATGACCGCGCCCCACCCCGCCGCGAAAGCCTTCTCAATGACATTGGCGTTGGTCCCCGGAGGGCCTGACCCGATCACGAAAGGGTTGGGCAGTCGCAAACCGTTGATGGTGACGGACAGATCAGTCATGAGCATCTCCAGGGGGATTGCAGACTCGGGAATCGCCGATTCAGTAGCCACATGGCCCTAGGCTGAGGAGGGCAATGATAGGAGCGCCGAGTGGAGCTGGCGCACACCAGGCCCGCCACTGGCAGCCAGTTCGACCCGCGCGGAGCGGAATCGTTCCTAAGTGTCGCCCGGCCCTGAGTAGTGCTGGATATTCTGCTCTGATGCGCAACGCATTCCAAATGGCGTGGGGCCTCGGGTTCGCAATGCTTCTACCGGTGAGCGGAGCCGTCGGCCAAGACTCATCCAAGGCGCCCAAAGAACCAAAAACGCCGCGACCTGCCGGGGTGTGGTACGGCACGACGGACATTCCCGACAAGCGCGACGGCGCGCTGCGGCTGGCCGCCTACAACATTGAGAATCTCTTTGACCGGGTGGATGATCCGCGGCTAGCAGGTGAGCAGGAAGATCTCACCATGGCCACCAGCGAGTCGCGGCTGATCGCCCTGGCTGAACAGATCCGCCGGCTCGATGCGGATGTACTGTGCCTTGAGGAAGTGGAGTCGGAGGAGTGTCTGCGCTGGTTCCGCGACACTTATCTTTCCGATCTGGGCTATGCCCATCTGGCCAGTCTTGATGCCGGCTACTACCGCGGCGTCGAGCAGTCAGTTCTGTCGCGCCTGCCTATCACCTCGGCCAGTGTCTACTCGGGCAACGACGCAGTTATCTCCGACATGGAGGCGCTGCGTACTCCCGAGCGCGCCGCGACACTCGGCGGCACCTGGGCCACCGCCGGCGGCAAGCCGTCGGAGAAGTTCCAGCGGTTTCCGCTGCGGGTCACGGTGACTTCGCCCGATGGCTACGAGCTCACCGCAATCGTCACCCATCTGAAGGCCGGTGACTTCGACCACCAACGCGAACTCGAGGCGCTGCAGTTGGAGCAGTTGCTGGGAGAGATGCTGAAGGCCAACCCCGATGCCAACATTGCCGTGGTGGGCGACTACAACTCGACTCCCGGCGACATGGCTGCCAAGGTGCTGCGAACCAGCCCGCTCGGTTTGGGCAACGCTTATGACTGGCGATTCGACACGGCGGCGGCTCGCGAGACATACACAACCCATGCCAGCGGTCGGGTGCTCGATTACATCCTCATGTCGCCGGCTCTGGCTGCTGACTGCATCGATAAGTCATTTTTTGTGATGGGCACGCTGCACGCCGCCAGCGACTGGGACTACAAGAAGGCCGCTGAGATTCCGCCACCCGCGGGTTACGCGAGTGACCACTGCCCCATCGCTATCGACATCGACCCCAAGAACGATCGGCCCGCCAGCGCATATGTACGGAGCGTGGCGCCGGTAACGGTGCCAGTGCCCGCGGCGGCGGCGGCGGCGGGCGCAAAGGCACCAGCGAGCGCACCAGCGGCGCCCGCGGCGGCGGAAGCGGGCGCGCTGCGGGCGATTGGCAGTGGTGCGGCACCCGAAGCCGATGTTGCACTAGCGACCAGACTGATGGCGGCCGGGTGGCGCTATGAAATGCCACAGCCCAAGAGCAAGACCGCAGCCTGGGACAACCAGAAGAAGGCGAGCACCTGGTTTGCCGGCTACTGGAAGAATGCCAACACCCTCAAGACCAGCGCCGCGCAGCCGGTCGAAGCCGACCAGTTCGCGGGGGATAAAGAAGATGTAAAGCTAGACGCCAAGGGCAAGCCTCCCTGGGCCAGTGGCGGCGCGCCGCGCAAGCCGACCTTTGTCGAGTGGCTGTGTTCGAGTTCGGGCGGAGTCGAGCCGGCGGCGGCTGACGCGCCGGTGTCGGCGCCGTAGCGCAACTAGCAGGCCAAGGCTGCATCGACGCATGGCGAAGCTTCTCCCGGCGGTTGCCGATGAGGCTGCGGAAGGCTATCCTCTGCACCTCCCGATTCTGGGGATTCGATCGCACCAACGGGGTGTAGCTCAGTTTGGCTAGAGCGCTTCGTTCGGGACGAAGAGGCCGCAGGTTCAAATCCTGTCACCCCGACTGGTTCAATACAGCAAATCCCGTCAGCAGCTGCGTATGCAACTGTTGCCGGGGTTTTTGCTTTCGGTCACCGCTACGGAACCCAGCCGGGCATCGCGGCGATGTAAGCCTGCACCGGCGCGTCCCCTTCGGCTTTCGCGATCTGCGAATTGCCGCCGGAAAGCAGGACAACCTTGCCGCCCTTTCGCAGCTTGCCACTCTTTCGCGAACTGATCGGCTCGGGCTAGCTAGCACCCGGCATACGGAGTTGCTCAGCCATCAATGATGCTTGCCACTTGCTCCGAGCATCCCCTGCTTCAGCGCCCAGCGCTCGAAGGGCCAAGTCGTAAATGGCGGGATGGCGGCGATGAGTGCGAGAGTTCTCAGCTTGGAACTCCACCTGTATTCCTTCGCTGCCTGTATGGCCGTGATGAGATAGATGATGAACAGCACTCCGTGAATCGGTCCCATGATCTGCACGCCAATCGGATCGCGCACGACGAGATACTTGAAGCACATGCCAGCGAGCAGACCGGCCCACGACCACGCCTCGGCGATAGCGGCGAGTCGAAATCTGCCTCCTGCGGAGTCAGCCATATCTAGTAGGGCGCTGGTTGCGTTCATGGGAATGATGGGGTCGGCGATCGTAACGGACAAAACTGCCTTGCCCCGCCGTTCACTCTCTGACTGCAACTATCTCGATCAGCGTGGGCGGAACCATGTAGCAGCCTCTGCCTCCCAGAGCCGCATCACTCTCCGCTGTGTTCAACTCGGCAAGCGCAAGATCTGCATCGGCCCGCTGAAGAAAGCCTCGCTCAACGAGCGAAGATGCGTAGGTGCGTATGAAGGCCGCGGGCCAGGCCCAGAGCGGCTCGCCGGGACGAACCGCCGATGCGATCACCCGCAACGATTCGATCTTGAACCCACGCTCCGCCAGCATCGTCGGCAATCGCCTGCCGACATTTACATCGCCGCCACCCGTGGCGAAACTCGCAACCGCAGCCGCCACATACCGCCGCACTCCGGGCCCCGATGGATGCAAGGCATATGTCTCATAGTTGACATACTCATGAAAGATGGCACGGCCACCCGCGACCAGAGCATCGCGCGCAACTTCGACGATGCGCTCGGGGTGCGCCACAAACATCGACACCCAACGAGACCAGGTGATTTCGAACTGAGCATGCATCTCCCGTGGAAGCGCCTGCGTCATAAGGTCCATTACATGAATGTCGTGAGGGCAACCACTACGGGCCAACTCACTGCGAGCGTGAAGCGCGTATTTCTCCGAGACCTCGATCCCCACGACCCGGCCGCTGGCACCTGCAATTTGGGCGAGATCGACCGCCGCCGCACCCGGGCCGCAACCGATGTCGAGGACTCGGCTGCCAGCTCGCACGCCGGACGCCGCCCACACCCGCTGGCACTCAGCTCGCCAGAGCGCGTGCTGGCGAAACAGGCGATCCATCTCTGCACTGTGTGTGCCCAGTACATATTCCTGCTCGCTCATGACAG
>SIAA01000060.1 GCA_009692045.1 Phycisphaerales bacterium
TTGGCGCCCATGTTGCCAATGCTTGTTCCCACGCCGTGGTTGAAGCAGTTCAGGAACACGAGCCCAGCCATGTCGAAGTTGGCATAGACAGACCACACCTTGTCGCCGTTGACATTGGTTGTAGATGTAGCAGACCAGCCGGTGAAAACCGCGGCGGAAGCGCTAGACGCGACGACAGCAGCGGCACTAAGTGAAAACAGACTCTTCATTCCTTTTTTCCTCTCGAGAACTGGGTTTCGATACAGCGCGGAGCCACGAACAGCCGTGACTTCAGACGCCAAGAACATACACCGCGATCGGGGGCGGTCAAGAAGCACACTCGCAAAATTGTGGTAGTGCCCCATCCTCAGATGGAGCCGCGGTAGCAGCACGACCTGTGGTGCTCATCAAAAAACCGCATATTGCCCCAAAAAGCCACAGGCCGCCATTTCTGGCGGCCTGTGGAATATCGCTAAAGAGAATGTGATCTTAGGCGCGACGACGGCGAGCCGTCAGGCCAGCGAGTCCGAGCAGAGCAAGCGCGCCAGGAGCAGGAACTCCCACGAGCGTGACATTGCCTTCACCGAACAGTGCGACTGTCGTAGTGGACTTCTTGAAGCCAATACGAAGCCAGAACACATGGGTTCCAACATTAGCATCGCGAGCGACCTGCATGACCTTGAAGCGGTCAGTGGTCACTGGAATGACATTGGGGGAACCGGGGGAAGCGTCATACCAGCCAGCGCCATCGTTGATTTGGCCGCTGTTGGCAGCCGACTCATCTAGGAAGCCTGGGTCAAGAGACGTACCCGTTGCCGCGCCGCCGAAGTTACCGGTGGCAGTGACATAGGAGTCGGAGCTGTTGAAACCAGACGTGGTCGCAGCTGGTGACCATGAACCAGCGATCCCGCCAGCGGGGTCACTGTAGTTATCGTTCTGAGCTGCAGCCATAGTGCCTGAAACCGAGGCAAAGTTGAAGCAGTTGAGGAACACATAGGTGAATGCATCGTTGGTGAAGTTCGCGTAAACGCTGTAGAGCGTGAGCCCGTTAGCGCCTGCGGAAGTCTCAACGGTCCAGCCTGCAAAACTGGCATTCTGCGCGGACGCAACTGCAGTCGTTACGCCGATCAGTGCCAAACTCATCAGTCCATTCTTCATGATTCTTAAGTCCTTTCTCAATCGATGTTGTTTGTGCCGCCTTTCTCAGGGGCAACACGACTCACTCAAATCTGAAGATAACACCGCCACAAAGCCATGCAAGTCGCTGCTTCGAAATTATTAAAAACAAACCACGCGGGCTATAATCCTAGTTATTGGACAGCCCTTTTCCCGATGACCCATTGGCAACGAATCAAGCCAGGTCATCCCTCGCGTTGTGCAGAAGAGCATACGAAAAAAACACCTTATGTGATGACAGCCAACACAAATCTATGTGATTTGTTTGGTTATGAGACCACAGAACCTGTCAACAGGAGTGGTGCTGCGCCAGAAATGCGGACCTTATGGATCGATCCGGGCACTGGTGGCGTCTGATCGCTTGGGAAACTGGCTGCGACGATCAGATCGCCTCCTGTTCGCCCTATTGCTTGCCGCTGGCAAACAGCCTGGCGCGGGCCTTCCCACGCTAGGTGAACCTTGCCCCCTGAAACCGAACCATTCCCCCGGTCCGCGCCAGCAGGCGTGGTCCAATCCCGCAATCCTTCAATGAACACCTCGACGGTGCGGCCGACCCACTCGCGGTGGACGCTCGCCCCAACCATTGCCTGAACCGCGAGCAGGGTGTTGTTGCGCATGCGCTTGACCTCATCCGAGACATCGTCAGGGAACCTGTCGATTGCCACAGTTCCCGGCCGCGGCGAGTACTTGAATATGAAGTTGTTCTTGAATCTGACCGTGCGAATGAGCTGGCAAGTGGCTTCGAAATCATCGTCAGTCTCGGTGGGGAACCCGACTATGAAGTCGCCGGCGATACAGGCGTCTGGCAAGGCATCTCGAACACGCTCGATAAACTCGAGATACTCCGAGACTTCATAACCCCGATTCATCAATTTCAGGATTCGATCTGAGCCCGACTGCGCCGGCGCGTGCAAGTAGCGGCAAATGCGCGGGCTTTCCTGCATCACTTGCAGGACATCGTTGCCGAAATCTCTGGGGTAACTGGTGAGGAATCTGAGCCGTGCGATTGATGGAACCTCCTCGTGAATGCGCCGCAGCAAATCGGCAAATGAGGTCGTCCGTCTGGTGATTGCACCGGCTCGATGCTGCGTGGTTGCGGCCGCCGATGCGGTAGCCCTAAATGCCGAGAGGCCTGGGCCAACCTGAGCGGCTTCACGCCCATTCACAGTGAGCGCGGCGCCATGGACATATCGGTAGTGGTTGACAGTTTGCCCTAGCAGCGTCACCTCTACCGCGCCGGCATCGGCAAGCTTTCGGCACTCCTCCACGATGTGGTCGGGGGGGCGGTGGACTTCGGCACCGCGGGTGTTGGGCACAACGCAGTAGGTGCAAAACTTGTTGCATCCTCGGGTAATCCTCACATATGCCGACCGACCTGCGGCCAAAAGATCGGCCGGCTGAAACGCCCGGGCCAGATCCAGCGACTCCAAATCGTCCTCGGCGGCAGCAAGAGTTGCAGTTCGCCGGGTTCGATTCCCCGCGAGTGCGACGCGTCCATCGCTTAGGGCGCGGTTGCCGCGGCGACTTGGGAGCACAGCCGCCGATTCAGCTCTCGCGGCAGCCCTTGTGGCCTGTACCGCCTTCGCTGCGTTGTCGATGAGTGCTGGGAGCTTGTCCAGCTCACTTGGCCCGCAGAGCAGATCTACCTGAGGAAACCTGCGAAGTATGTCGATTCCGTCCCTCTCGGCCATGCAGCCGATCACCCCCAGCAGAAGTTGCTCGCCCGCTCGTTTGCGCTGCCCCACGATGCCAATGCGACTATAGGCCTTCTGTTCCGCCTGCTCCCTGACAGAGCACGTGTTGAGGAGGATCACCTCGGCCGCGTCGGTCGCATCAACAAAAGAGTGCCCGAGTGACACGAGGTGACTGCGAACCAACTCGCTGTCAAGTTCGTTCATCTGGCAGCCGAATGTCTCGAGGTAGACGCGCATGCGGGGTATTTGAGGATATCCAAACCTGATGAGCGAGCGCGATTGCGGGAGGGGCGAGCGCGGTCCCAGGTGTACCTCACGGCGCACTCCGGAATGTCGTGCAGCCGCGGGCACCTTGCCGATATTCGACTGGTGCTTAGAGCAAGTCATGGAATATTTCTCGGCGTGATATGCCTCCTCGCGGTCGGGGTGATTTTTGTGAACTCGGCTGGCCTCGGCGTAGCTGGGAACGAGCCGGTAGGGCTGGCTGGGATCCTTCTTGGGCGGCACACCCTCTACGCCGCCGCCGCTCTCGCCTGTTTGGTGCTCGGGTCGTGGATTCGGCCCGAGGCGATAATCCAACTCAAGGGTTGGAAGTCGCCATTGCCATGGATTGCCGCGATCATCCTCTTGAGCGTGGTTGCGGTGCATATCCCCGGTGTCGGCAAGGAGGTCAATGGCGCACGGCGCTGGATCGACCTCGGACCGATCGGTTTTCAGCCTAGTGAGATTGCCAAGTGGGGCATCCCTGTGCTTCTGGCCTGGTGGTGCTGCGTGCGCGAAGCGGAGCTCCCCAGTTTCAGACGCGGTTTCCTCATGCCCCTCATTGGCGTAAGCCTTGTCTGTCTAGGCATCGCGGCCGAAGACCTTGGGACTGCAGTTCTGATCATGGGTGCGAGTCTGATTGTGCTTCTCGCCGCCGGAGTACGCCTGCTTCATATTGCCGCACTCGCGCCGCTGGCGCTGGCCGCCATTGGAGCGTTGATTTGGTTGAGTCCCTACCGTGTCAACCGAATTCTTGCCTACCTTGATCCGTATGCTGACAGTCAGGGAATCGGTTACCACGTAGTTCAATCGATGGGAGCCATTTCCGGCGGGGGACTCGGCGGCCGCGGTCTGGGTAACAGCGTTCAGAAATTCGGCTACCTACCAGAGGGAACAACCGACTTCATCTACGCGATCATCGTGGAGGAGACGGGTGTTCTCGGGGCAGCCTTCGTAACGATGCTCTTTGCCGTGGTGCTTCTCTGCGCCATATCGGTTCTCGGCCAGCGCGATGAATCCGGCTCCATGGGGTTGGGAAGATTCTCTCGGCTGCTCGGGCTGGGCATTGTTGCGACTCTGGCACTACAGGCATTGATCAACATCGCAGTAGTGACTGGCCTGGCACCCACCAAGGGAATCGCACTTCCGTTGATCTCGCGCGGCGGTACCGGATGGATGCTCACCGCTTTCTCTCTGGGACTGTTGATCGGCATGGATCGCACAGCGAAGGGTCGCGGCACCCCCCAGCCGGAAACCGCCAGCGCGGTGCCGGCATGTACATGAGACGGTGACTGGATGCCAAGCGAGAGACCCAAGCGACTGGTGCTGGCCGGCGGCGGCACGGGTGGCCACATAAGTCCAGGGCTGGCGATCGCCGAGAGGCTGCGCCTGCTCCAACCAGACACTCGGGTGGTGTTCGCCTGCTCAACTCGGGCGATAGACACAAGAATGCTTGTCGAGGCAGCGCAGATGCATGTCGCCATTCCCGCAGAGCCGCCCGCCATCAGACCTAGGGCCTTGCTTAGGTTTCTTAGGTCCGTGCTGCCGGCGCGCGCGAGTTGCCGGGCACTGGTTCGAGTTGAGACACCAGATTGGGTTGTCGCACTCGGCGGATTTGTGAGCGTGCCCATGGTGATGGCGGCTCGGAGTGCTCGGGTCAGGGTCGCGCTTGTAAACATTGACGCAACGCCGGGGAGAGCGAACCGAATGGTGGCGCCGCGGTCAGATCTGGTGTTCTCTTCGATGCCAGTCAAGGGGCTCGGCGGGGTGCAACAGGAGATCGTTGGGACTCCGATTCGATTGGGTGCGATCGGTCGAGGTGATCCTCAGCAATCACGTGCTGCACTGGGATTGGATCCCGATGCCCGCACTCTGCTCGTCACAGGAGCATCTCAGGGAGCATCAAGCATCAATGATCTGGCAACTGCACTGGCAGGGCAACACGCGCGCGACTTGGAAGGATGGCAGGTCTTGCACCTCGCCGGTGGTACGGCCGACTGCGAGACTCTGCGAGCGGCGTATCAGCGCGCGGGTGTAGGAGCACGCGTGATTCCCTTCCTCCATCAGATGGGCGAGGCATGGGATGCCGCGGACATCGCACTCTCTCGTGCTGGCGCCAACTCTGTTGCCGAAGCCGCCTACAACTCCGTTCCAACCATATTCTTGCCCTACCCATGGCACAAGGATCAGCATCAACGACTGAATGCGCAGCCGCTGGTTGACAGCGGGGGTGCGTTGGTGTGCACCGACCATCTCTGCTCGCGGGCCAATCTGGAAGATGCGGGTGCGCTGCTCTTGCGAATGGTGCGGGATCGATCCCACCTCGCCTCCATGCGCGAGGCGCTTGTTCGTTTGCCACGGATCGATGCTGCTCAGATCATCGCGCAGCGACTTCTCGCGGGTTGATCTAGAAGCCCTCTGAGGTCTTTCCCCGCACGGAATGGCGAATCTGCCTCGTTTCCCGTTGACAATCAGCCTTCATTAGAGACTCTTAGGGGAGTGCTCACTCTGCGAATCCAATGACAGATGCTCCATCGCTATTCAAAACTGCGGCCGCGCTGGGATTGTCCGCGACGATTGCCTGCGGTTCATACGCCCGAACTGACGGACAGGTACTCATTGACCCTGATGGAGCTGCAGGCGATCTGTTTTCGGTGAGCTTGGCGAGCGAGGGCGAATGGCTCATGGCCGGCGCGATGTGGGACGACACGCAGGCGGGCCCAGATCAGGGATCGGTCGTCACCTTCCTCAAGCAAGGTGATCAGTGGATCGCGCAGGCCAAACTCGAGGCGCCCCCCGGTCTGGAGAGCGACTACTTCGGGAACACCGTGGCGATCTCTAACGGGGTGGCCGTAGTTGGCGCCTACCGTGCCACCATTGATGGAGTGCTGCAGCGCGGCGCGGCTCATGTCTTCACTTTGCAGCCATCCGGCTGGATGCACACGCAGCGCCTCTTGGCGAGTGACGGGTTAGAGGATGATTACTTTGGCTCCAGTGTCGCCATCGAGGGCAACACCATGGTGGTGGCTTCGCGCTTGGATGACAGCGGCGCTGTGCTCGATCAAGGCTCAGCCTATGTCTTCGAACGCGACGAGAACGGACTCTGGGTGGAGCGTCAAAAACTCGTGGCGTTTGACGGTCGCATGCATGATCAGTTCGGATTCCACTCGGCCATTTCCGGCGATGACATCTTTGTCGGCGCCAACTGGGACGACCTGCCTGGCAAGGTGGATGCCGGAAGCGTTTACAGGTTTCACCGTGATGGGTCGGGGCAGTTTCAACACGCGCAGCACATCACGGCGCCGGACGGTCAGGGGCATGACGAGTTCGGTATCCGCGTGGTAGCTCGTGGTGCCTATGTCGTAGTGGGGTCGCCTGGCGCTTCCATTGGTAGTGACTCATTCCGCGGCGCCGCCTATGTCCTGCGCCGCGGACTAGACGGAGTGTGGGGTGAATCGCAGAAACTCATCTCGCCCGGCGGCCTCCCTGGTGATCAACTCGGTTCCTCGCTGGCGATTGACGGGGGATTGATCGCGGTGGGGGCATGGGCCGCCGATGACTCGGGGCGAACTGACTGCGGCAAGGTGCACATCTTCCGCCGAGATCAGAGCGGTCTATGGATCGAAGCAGCGGTCATGGTGGCATCGGCGACCTCACCTGCGGGGGCGGAGTTCGCCTATCTGGGAACTGCAATTGCCTGTAACGATGGGCAGCTGGTCGCGGGTGCTTACTCCGCCACGATTGATCTCGAGTTCGAGCGCGGCTGCGCGCAAGTGTTTTTGCTTCCGAGCGGTAGCGACCTAACTGGCGACGGTGCGGTAGACGGATCCGATCTGGCGATGATGCTTGGCGTCTTTGGCAACACCGGAGCGACAGCGGCAGACATTGACATGGACGGCTTGGTTGGTGGGGCCGACATGGCCGCTCTGATGGCCATCTGGGGGCACTAGCCGCGCAGCTGTCTACCGGCACTCACGAGATAGGCGGCCAACAACTCGATGGTGGACTGCAGGTCATTGCGGTCAATGGATTCTGTCACGGTATGGATGTAGCGCGTGCCCGCACCCAACGCGATGCAGCGAGCGCCGCGCCCCGAGCGTTGAATGGCACCCGCATCCTGTCCACCGCGTGCGAGGATGGCGCGTTGGTGATCGATGCGATGCTTACGAGCAAGCGCGCAGAACTCCTCAACCAGTTTGTGGTCACTGATCATCGACGAGTCCTGCACCATGATCGCCACACCACTGCCGTGCTTGGTAATCCGCTGGTTCTCGGGGATTCCCGGGGTGTCACAGGCCAGATTGACATCGAGTCCGATGCCGATATCCGCGCCAGCCTCATTGGCAGCTACCGATGCTCCGCGCAATCCCACCTCTTCCTGAGTGGTGAATGCCACCACCAGTTCACATGCATGCCCTGCTCGCTGGCGGGCCACCGCTCGAACAGCCTCGATGGCGACGAAGCACGCCATTCGGTTGTCCATCGCTTTGGAGACGAGTTTGTGGGGCTGCTCAAGGAAGGGCTCTTGCATCACCACATAGTCACCGACCTGCACCTTGGCGGCGACCTCCTTGGGGTTCATTCCGAGGTCTACAAAAAACTCCTCGACGCCAGGGATCTTGGAGCGTTCAGCCTCGGTGCTGATGTGAATGGGCTTGCCGGAGGGATTCATTACTCCGACAAAGTCTCCGCCCTTTGCTACCACCAGCACTCGTCGCGAGAAGAGGTTTCGCGGATCGAATCCGCCGGCGGCATTGAGCCACAAAAACCCGAATTCATCCACATGTCGAACATAGAAACCGATTTCGTCCATGTGGGCCGCGATCATCACGCGCAGCGGCCGCGTTGACTTCGCTCCGGCGCGAGTAGTACCCCCTCGTTTCGCCGCCCCTGCCAACTTTTGAGAACTCGTGGGTTGGCGCGTGCAAATGAGTGATCCCATGGCATCGGTGCGGCGCTCATCAAAGAGGTCTGTGGTTTCGCTCTCGATGAGTTGACGAACTCGCTCCTCGCGCCCAGCGACGCCAGCCGTTTCGCACAGTCTCCGCAGTAGATCGATCTTCATCAGCGGCAACCTATCATGCCCTCATGCGATACGACACCCCACTGCGCGCTCAACACGAGGAGTTCGTTGTGGCCGAGTCGGCTCGTCTATCGGCTCGTGTGCGGGGCTCAGAGGCAGGGCCAGAGGGTGCTCATAGCGGTGTCGCAAGTCGCAAGATGTTGATGAACTGGCTGCCCTTTGCCGAGGCGGGCGCCACCGCGCCTCTGTGCCTAATCCCCGGCGACTTTGGTTCGGTCGAGGCCGAGTACGCCGCGATTCACAGAGCTGCTGCCTTTGTCGATGAGCCGAACAAGGGGGTCATAGTTGTCAGCGGAGCGAAGCGCATCGACTTTCTTCAGCGCATGCTGAGCAATGATCTATTGCCGATCTCAAGTGGTAATCAATCGGCGCGCGCATTCCTTCTCAACCGCAAGGGGCGCATAGAGGCTGATCTGCATTTGGGGCAGTCACCCTCTGCTCGCACGCCGAGTGGGGCGCAATCGGGAAGCGTTGTTGTCGTGGTCGATCTTCCGCGCGCCGCCACTGTTGCCGAGCAACTGTCGCGCTACGCAGTTGGCGATGATGTAGAGGTGGTTGATGTGAGCTCCTCGCAGTCAGTGATTTCCATCCACGGACCTGCAGCGGCAGCAACGCTGGCGCGGGCTGAGCTGGCGATGGACTCCGAGTCGCTTACAGCAACTCTTGCCACCGAGCAGCTTGGAGTAGCGGGAGTGCAGTGCGTTATGCCGCGCGACCGCGTGTCTGCATGGTGGAGTCAGCTACTGCGAATCGCTCAGCCCGAAGGCGACCAGGTTCGGCGCCTGCGTCCCGCGGGTTGGTACGCCTGCAACATCGCGCGCGTGGAGGCGGGTAACCCAGCATTCATGATCGACTTTTCCACGGAGAGCCTTCCCCATGAGACCGGATTGCTGGCAAGTCGCGTGAGTTTCACCAAGGGTTGTTACCTAGGGCAGGAAGTAGTGGCTCGAATGCAGAGTCGTGGTCATCCCAAGCAAGTGGTGGTGGCCCTGGACATCCTTGGCGACCTGCTTCCGGCTGCGGGAGAGCAGGTGTTTGCGGCCGACGGCATTGAAGTCGGCGTGGTTACCAGCAGCACTCTGAGTCCGATGCTCGGTGGTCGACCTGCGGCCCTCGCGACTGTGAAGTACGCCCACTGCGCCGCTGGAACGAAGCTCAGAGTAAACGCCGAGGGTTCTCAGGTTGAGGTCGTTGTTCGAGCCGAGCTCGCAGCGATTCCCCGAGTTCCCAAGTGAGGTGAGATTGGATCACCATCGCACTCTGCTGCTCGAGCAAACTAGAAAGGGCACCCGCACTTTCGTGAGGGTGCCCTATCAGTATCGAATGAGAGTTTGCTTGATAGATCCGTTGAGAAGTCGGATCAGCGGCGACGACGGCTTACGATGCCGGCGAGACCGAGGAGAGCCAGGGCGCCAGGGGCAGGAGTCAGGGTGTAGTTGCCCTGACCGAACAGTGCCGTGGTTGTGCTGGCAACCTTGAAGCCAATCTTGAGGTAAGCCGTGTAATCGCCCTCGGTGGCGCTGCGCACGATCTGAGCGACCTTGAAGGAAGCGCCCATCACATTGACAGTGGCGG
>SIAA01000003.1 GCA_009692045.1 Phycisphaerales bacterium
CGCCCAGACATGCATGGGCGCTATCACATTGGGGCAGTTGGCGCTGGCAGCCGGGGCATCTGCGCCCGGCGCGCACTCCCAATCAGCGAGCGACCGAGTCGCGGGGGTCGCACCGGCACTGCGTGCCCGCATTATGGCGATGAGTCCGCTGCCAAGCGCCCCTCCTGATCTCACCAACAAGTTTGCTGACGATTCTGCTGCGGCGGAACTGGGACAGATGTTTTTCTTTGAACAGAGGTTTTCCTCTAACGGTGCGGTGTCGTGCGCCTCCTGCCATGATCCTGATCGTGGCTTCGCCGATGGAAGACCGCTTGCCCAAGGGCTCCAAGTCGGAACTCGACATACACCATCGGTGATTGACTCGGCCTTCCAGAGATGGCTTACTTGGGACGGCCGTGCCGATTCGCTGTGGGCTCAGGCACTGCATCCCTTCGAGAATCAAGCAGAGATGGGGTCGACGCGCGCGCAGATGATCGAGGTGATCAGGGCAGACCCCGTTCTGACTGGGCGCTACACCGCTATCTTCGGCCAACTTCCTCCGAGCGGTGACACTCAGGCAATCGATACTGCATTTGCCAACATCGGCAAGAGCCTTGCCGCCTACGAGCGCAGACTGATCAGCCTCCCTTCAGCCTTCGACAGATTCGTTGTCGCGCTTGGCGATGAGTCAGGGGCCCCAGACTCGAGCCACTATCCGGAGGCGGCGCTCCGTGGTTTGCTTCTATTCGTCGGCAAGGCCGGTTGCCATCAATGTCACTATGGTCCGGCGCTTAGCGATGGAGAGTTTCATCGGCTGGGTCTGGCGGATGGGACCGGCCAATCCCTGAAGGATCGCGGTCGGCTCGATGGTGTTGCCAAGGTGAAGGCAGATCCCTTCAACGCCGCAGGAAAGTTCAGTGATGCTCCCCAGGGACCACGCGCGGCACTGGTGCGCTCGCTGCTTGAGGATCCTGATTTGTTCGGACGAATGCGGACGCCATCGCTGCGGGCTGCTGTCCGCACCCCTCCCTACATGCATGATGGAAGATTCGCGACACTCGAGGATGTCGTGCGGTTTTATTCAACTCTTGATGGCGCGGTGCTGGATCACCATGGAGAGACGGTGCTGACCCCGCTTTCTCTCTCCGAGAGTGAGATATCAGACATTGCCGAGTTTTTACGCAGTGTTGATGGCGGCCCCATCTCTCCCCATCTCTGTGGGAGAGTTATGCCGATAATCCCACCATAGTTAGTGATCAGCCATTGGCTGACGCACGCCACGGGCTAGACTGGTATCGACACCCATTCGAACCTGATTCCTGATTCATCTCGCAATGTCCTCAATCGTGAGCCACCCCTGAGATCCTCCATGCGAACCCTGCTTGCGCTGACCGTCTGCCTCTGTGCCGCCCTCCCAGTGTTTGCGCATGAGGATGATCCCAAGGCGCGCGACTGGGAACCGCCATTCATCGGTCCCGTATGGCACTTCGGCGATGATGGTCTCGCTGGCAGCACTTTCAACTCCAGTGGCATGACTCTGATGTCGTGGTTCCCCATCAACAACTTTGACATTGCGGGGCAGGTCAACTCCAGCGGCAACGACTGCTGGGGATATCGATCGAGCCTCGGTCGGGAGTACGCCATCATCGGGCTGTCCAACGGCACCGGATTTGTAGATGTCACCAATCCCGCGGCCGCGACCATCGTTCGGTTCATTCCCGGTCCCAACAGTTTGTGGCGCAATGTCAAAACTTACCTGACCTACTGCTATGCAGTCAGCGAGGGTGGCGGCGGCATCCAAGTTTTCGATCTCGCCCAGATTGACGCCGGACAGGTGACTGAGCTGCCCAGCGTCACCACGGGCGGCGGGCTCTCAACCCACACGATGATCATCAATACCACAACTGGCTATCTGTACCGCATGGGCGGTGGCAGCAGCGGTATCCGCATTTACAACCTCAACCCCAGTCCGGCGGTGCCTGCCTATGTAGGGGCTTGGAGTGATCGCTACATTCACGATGGAGTTGTTTATAGTTACACCAGCGGGCCCTACGCGGGCAAAGAGATCTTCTTCGCGTGCGGAGGTTCCAATGGCGGGCAGACCAATACGGGCATGGACATCATCGATGTGACCAACAAGGCGGCCTTGGTCAACATGTCGCGCTTCACATACTCGAGTGCTGCCTACTGTCACCAGGTCTGGCTCACTGAGGATCGTCAATATGCCTACATCAACGACGAAATCGACGAGGCCAACTTTGGGCTCTACTCGGTAGGCCGCATCGTGAGTGTCGGCAATCTCTCTGCTCCTACTCTGGCAGGCACCTACAACACGGGCGTGAACACCGTTGATCACAACTTGTATGTGAAGGGCACCACCCTTTTCTGCAGTAACTACAAGAGTGGCATCCGCATCTTTGATCTTGCCAACCCAACATCACCGCAGCAAAACGCTTGGTTCGATACCTATCCAACCGATGACTCCGGCGGCTACGCCGGACTCTGGTCCAACTATCCCTACTTCCCCAGTGGCACCATCATCGGCAGCGATCTGCAACGCGGCCTCTTTGTCTGGCGTATGGGCGAGCCCGGGGGCTCTATCGCTTTTGCCGGAGGAAGTCCGCCCGCATTTGTGACTCCGCAGGGAGCGGTCATCGGCGTTACTGTCACGCCAGCGGCGGGGGCAACGACGGTTGCGGTGGTACTCACCTTCGATGACGGCTCGGCATCGCAAGACATTTCCATGCAGCAGATCGGCGCCGAGTGGCGCGGTACATTGCCCACGCTCGCTTGCGGAAGCTCGCTTTCATTCGCTGTAACTGCCAGTTTCAACACCGGTATCCCCGTACGCAGTCCTGCCGCTGGCCTTTACTCGGCCATTGCGGCGCTGGGAGAAGTTGCCTCATTCAATGATGCCATGGAAACCAACACGGGGTGGCAGGTCGGGGCCCCGACTGATACCGCGATCTCGGGTATCTGGGTTCGGGTCGATCCCAATGGCACGACGGCGCAGCCTGAAAACGATCACTCCGACCCCGGCACAATGGCTTGGGTGACTGGTCAGGGTGTGGCCGGTGGGGGAGCAGGATCTGCAGATGTCGACGGAGGGGCAACTTCACTTACCAGTCCACTGATGAATGCCGCAGGTCTCAGCGATGCCACACTCGTTTACTGGCGCTGGTACTCCAACAATCTCGGTGGCGCCCCCAATACCGACTCCATGCCTGTGCTCATCTCTGGAGACGGCGGCAAGGTCTGGGTGCAGTTGGAAGATGTCACTATCAATACCGGCGCCTGGATTGAGAAGCGGTGGCTCATCTCCGATTATGTGACGCCCAGCGACATGGTGCAGGTGCGATTCGTAGCGCGGGACACCGGGACGGGGTCACTAGTCGAAGCAGGCGTCGATGATGTTCGCATCATTGGTTACCAATGTCCTGCCGCAGTTCCCGGAGATCTCGACGGCGATGGCGTGGTCAGCGGCGGTGATCTGGCTGTGCTGCTCGGGCAGTGGGGCTCAGCGGGCAGTGGCGACTTCGACCAGAGCGGTGCCGTCGATGGCAGTGATCTCGCCTATCTACTGGCGCACTGGAGCTAGTGGGGCGCGAGCGAGCGCACCGGGCGCACGGCTTCGATAGCGCGGTGGTAGGTCTGCAGGCAGCGCTGGGCCGCACCGTCCCAGTTGATGCCGCGAATCTCAAATAATCCGTGATCACGCAAAGTGTTCCGCAGAGGCGGATGACGGAGTACCGCCACGATCTTGTTGGCGATGTCGTCGACATCCCAGAAGTCGACCTTGAGCGCATTCGTCAGCACCTCGCTCACCCCGCTGCTTCGGCTGATGATCACCGGAACTCGATGGGCGATGGCCTCCAGCGGCGCGATTCCGAAGGGCTCGCTCACGCTGGGCATCACATATACATCGGCCATGGAGAACATGCGAGGGATGTCCTGCCCGCGCAGGAATCCTGTGAAGGTCATACGGCTGCCGATGCCGAGAGCTGCTGCCATCTCGATCATGTGCGTGGCCTGATCACCACTGCCGGCGACGATAAACCGTACATCCTTCATCACCTCAAGCACCCGCTTGGCGGCGCGCACGAAGTACTCGGGGCCTTTTTGCAGGGTGATCCGGCCGAAGTAGAGAACGATCTTCTCGTTTCGCTCGATGCGGGTGTGGCCGAATGCGGATGGGTCGAGGTCTACTCCGTTGTAAACGACATCGATCTTGTCAGGCGAGATGCCATAGCGGTTGAGGCAAAGATTCTTGGTCAGCATGCTCACCGAGATGCAGCGCACCGCAGCGTGCATGCCGCGACGCTCGATGTTGTAAACCGGTTGATTTACGCTCTCTCCCGAGCGATCGAACTCGGTTGAGTGCACATGGACCACCAGCGGCTTGCCGGTGAGTCGCGCCAAGGCGATACCTGCTGGATAGGTGAGCCAATCGTGGGCATGGACAACATCGAACTCGAGGTGGCGCGCGGCGGCGACGCAGAACTGAGCGTAGCGGTCTGCCTGATCAAGAAGATTGCCGGCGTAGTCGGCGCCCACAGGGGCAAAGTGAAAACACTGCTCAGGAATGTCATGACCCTCAACTTCAGGTAGCGCCTCATCGAGTGCTGCCTCGACCGCGTTTTGCCAGTGCAACTCGCCGGAGGTTGGCGCAGCGGTCTCGGCGACATCGTCGCCTTCGAAGAGCAGGCTGCGAGGGGAATCGGTCTGCAAAAGTTTCTGGCCTTGGCGGCTCCACCCTCTACTGCGCTTGGAGCCCGCGAGGGCGTACGAACCAGAAGGAGTGCCATCGGCGCCGAGCGCCATGAATCCGACTCGCGGGGGAGTTCCTGCCGCCAGTAATGCTGCCGCCGCCAAGGAGTCGCTCTCGATCCCGACTGAGGTGTTCGCTTCCGCAAGACTCGCCCCTCGCAAGGCAGTCTGGCTGAAATAATCGCGGGGAGTGGGGCGCAGAACGGGCGCCTCGCCAGCTTTCGGGGCGAGGCGTATAGGTTGGCGTACTCGAATGGAGCGCCGAGCATCATCGGCGGCCCACGGGGTTGAGCCACCCTGAGCGCCAGTAGTCGGGATGTTGTTTACCTCGGGGCTGATTAGCGTGACATGAGAGGAGTGGGAGGCATCGATAGGCTTGGGCAGCACAAAGGTGACAGGCACGCCTTGGCGATCGAGCGCTTTGGTCAGTCCGTAACAGGCGGTTCCTAGCCCACCGCTAATGAACGGTGGGAACTCCCAGCCAAGCATGAGAACTCGAGGAGTCACGGAGCCTCGCCAAGTTCGGCCATGTCACCCAAGAGTCGGAACGCCGCCTCGAAGCCGAGCAGTAAATCGAGGGCGCGGCGTTCGTCAGCGGAAGCATCACCGGAGGCAGGAAGATCGTGCTCGAAGACATACTCCCTCTCATCATTGCGGAAGTGCCTGATCTTTCCCGCCAGGGGTGCCGCCCCCAACTCGCACAGTTCTTCAGAGACCAGTTCCTCCATCGACTCTCCCAAGTGCAGCAGGTCCGTTTCGATGGACTCGCTCAGCCAGCGGTCGCTGGTCGCGAGCGCGACTCTGAATCCGCCAGTCGGTAGGAGATGGACTCGGTAGGTTGCCAGAGCAGCGGAGTGCAGTGCGCCGCAGTGCAGGCAATCGTTGCGAATCTCCGCCGCGCCAAATACGCCGCGCGCCGTCGCCTCCTCACAGAGTCTCTGCAGTAGTTGGGACATGTCGGGTTGGTTATACCCGATAGTCGGGTAGGTACGCCGTTAGGATCGGGTAATGAGCGATGAGGCTTGGACTACTCGGCGCCTGCGCGATTGGATGCGCCAGTGGCTGCGAAGTCGCCAAGTTGACAGCCCACACGCCTGCGTCGATCTTCTTCTTGGATTCGTCCTGAAGCAGGAGCGGGTAAATCTCTATACAGATTCTGAACGGCCGGCATCGGCCGAGGAACTCACACAACTGCGAGACTTGGTAGCGCGGGCAGGGCGACATGAGCCCGTGCAGTATCTCGTAGGCAGCTGCGGCTTCTACACCCACACCTTCGAAGTGAACTCGTCGACATTGATCCCCAGACCCTGCACCGAAGCACTCGTTGCCGAAGCTGTTCGCCACCTGCGAAGTGAGCCAGGAGATTGGCGCGTACTCGACATCGGAACTGGAACAGGCTGCATCGCCATTTCGATTGCCGCGGCATTTGCTCCTACCCGCAAGACTCCCTCCGAGGTGGCGCCAGTTCCCTGCAGCGTTCGCTGCGTTGCCAGCGATATCGCCGAAGATGCGTTGCAGCTGGCGGCGCGCAATGCTCAGACCAACGACGCGGCTGAGTTGATCGAGTTTCGTCTGGGCGACTTGTATGGACCGTGTGCCGGTAGGAATGAAGAGTCATCCTTCCGAGTCATCTGTTCCAATCCTCCTTACATCAGTGATGCCCAGTGGGTTGATGTGCCGGCAAATGTGCGCGATTGGGAGCCCTCTCGTGCCTTGCGGGGCGGCGCTGACGGGCTGCGATTCGTGGAACCGATCATCAGAGAGTCGCCCCAGTGGTTGAGCCTCGGCGGATGCCTGTTGGTAGAGATTGCCTTCGATCAGGCGGATGCCGCCCTGGCCATCGCCGAGCGCACCAGCGGGCTTCGAGATGCCGAGGTACTTCGCGATGATGAGGGACTTGATCGCGTGCTCCGCGCGTTTCGCCAGTGAGCTGCACCAAGAAGTTCGCGCAGGTTTGCTGCTGGATCAGCGCGGCGCCAGAGCTCGCCGAACCTCCTCGAAGAGCTGCTCCGCCTGGAAGGGCTTGAAGAGCACGCAGGAGAGGCCCTCCTGACTGGAGCGCACGATGGAGTGGTTCGGGTCGTAGCCGAATCCCGTCATGAGGATCACCGTGGTGTTGGCCGAGCAGGCCTTGGTTCCGCGAAAAACATCGTAGCCATTGTGGTCGGGCAGGCGGATGTCGGAGATCACTAGGTCGAAGGGTCGGCCCTCATGCGTTGAACGGGTGACGATTTCGAGAGCACTGGTGCCATCACCGCACGATTCAGCCAGCGCTCCGCAATCCTGCAAGAGCGCCTGAATGGTCTCGCGCACGCTGGCATCATCATCAACCACCAGCACGCGTTTGCCTGAGACGATGGGATCCTTGGCGCCATCGACGACGACGCGGTCGATTCCCAGAACGGTGCGCGGGCCAGCCGTTGCCGTCTTCAATCGAGTCTCCAGAGAGACCAGAGCGTTTTCCAATGACTCGTGCCCGGTGAGACGACCGGCGGCAACATCAGTAGCTGCGTTTCGCACTCGCTGCAGCGGGATTGCCACCTCATCGCGCACCATTCCGGAGATGCGCTCGCTCGTGGTGTATCGCTCCACGATGAGCATGTCGAGAATGTTGAGGGCCATGGCCACATAGCGGCCATATGTCTCCAGCGCCAACCGATGCTCCTCGGTGAAGCGATCCTTCTCCATGCTCTCGACATTCAGGACGCCGATGACGCGCTCCTGGAGGAGCAGGGGAACCGTGAGAGCGCTGCGGGCGCCGGGAAGTCCATTGCGATAGTAGGGATCGTTGTCAGGATTGTTGCAGACATAGCTCTCGCCTGTCGAAGCGACGAGACCACAAACTCCATTGCCATGGGGACGGGCGAAGATCGCTTCGCCGATTCGCAGTGGTTCGATGCCACGGCCGATCACCAGTTCCAGCTGCGCGGTTTGTCGATTGCGTAACCGAACCTCAAAGGCTGACTCGGAGAACACGCGCTCCATGGTGTCCACGACCTTGCGCTCGAGCAAGGCGAGCCGTTCTCCCACATTCAGTGGATTGACAATCTGAGCATCGAGGTCAAGAAGCTCGCCACCAGCTGCATCCACAGAATCAATGAACTGGGTAAACCGTTGGCGGAGCGCGCAGTCGAAGAAGACACCGAGAGCGCGGTCCTCGCCCAGCACTACGATTTCAACCTCCCAGGAGGAGTCGGCGTGCGAGACTCGCTTGCGTCTCCGCGTCAGAGTGGCGCGCTCCTTGATGGCATCGCGACAGGCATCGGCGAAGATGCGCATAGCCGCGGGATCCTTGCCCGCGAGCCGCTCTGTCATCCACAGAATTTCGCCCGTCGCATCCACCAACGCCACCCCATCACCAATCGCCTCGATAAGAGATGCGGGGTCGTAGGCGAGTTTGGATGGCAGTTTGGAAGCGCTCACGGCTCGGCGTGGGGAGTTTACGTCCGAATGGGGTCGGAGCCAATCCAAGTTAGAATGATCCTCAAGCAGATTGCCCATGATCGTCGTCGACTCGGTGACCAAGTGCTTCGGCCCGATCAGGGCGCTCTCCAAGCTGTCGTTTTCCGTACCCACCGGTGCCGTGTGCGGCTTCCTCGGGCCCAATGGCGCCGGCAAGACCACCATGCTGCGGATCTTGGCGGGTGCGATCGAGCCGGATTCAGGCGCCTGCCTGCTTACCGGCGCGTCATCTGATCCGGCCGGCGTGGGATACCTGCCCGAGGGGGCGCCGCTTCCGGGTGATATGACAGTAGCGGAGCATCTTCTCATGCGCTGCCGAATGTATGGCATCGATCGCCGCTCCAGAGCGAGCGCTATAGATGAAGTGATGGTGGCCTGTGATCTGCGCGAGGTCCGATGTCGACTGATCGCCAACCTCAGCCGAGGATTTCGGCAACGCGCCGGGCTAGCATCAGTCTTGGTTCACTCGCCCCGATTCCTACTGCTGGACGAGCCCTCATCCGGTCTTGACCCCGGTCAGGCGGCGCAGTTTCGCAATGTGTTGGCGCGGCTGACCGGCAAGTGCACGGTGCTGCTCTCGAGTCACAACTTGGAAGAGGTAGAGCAGACCTGTAGCCACGGGGTGTTCGTGCGGGGCGGAACTCTAGTGACGCAGGGCGGGCTGGATGAGCTTCGCGCCAAGGGTGCACTTCTGCGCCACATAATCGTTGAGGCAGATCACATCGATGTCAGCGCCCTGACGCAAATGCGCGGCGTGAGGCTGGTGACGACCGAGGCGACTGATGGGGGTTGGGTTCGCGCCCGAGTCGAGTTGGGTGAGCAGGCCGAGGACCTGGAGCAGCGCATCGGCATCCTCCTACGGGATCGGCAATCTGTGGTGCGGCGACTGGAAGTACACCGCGCACCCTTGAGCGAGCTTTTTGCCTCGCTCATGGCAGCGGGTGCGCAAGAGGGACACGAGCGGCCCCGCGCGAGCGCCCGAGCAGGTGCGCCGTGATCAATCGCGTGCGAGCCATTTATCAGCGCGAGTGTGCTGCCATGTTCCTTACTCCGTTGGCGTGGAGCGCTGCGGCGCTTGTTGGACTGGCGGCAGGATTGGCCTTCGTGCAGACAGGACTGGAACCGGGTGTGCCCGCCACGCTGGGTCCGATGATGCGCGTGCTTGGGTGGGCGCTCCTGTTCACCGCTCCCGCACTGGCACTGCGCGCCACGACCGAGGAGAGGCGTTCGGGCTACTGGGAGGTCCTCGTGACCGGCCCAGCAACGCAAATCGAGTCCGCAATGGCGCGCCTCCTCGCCTTGGCGGTTGCTTGCGCTTTGCTGGTGGCGCCAAGTCTGCTCGTGGGAACTTTGGCGCTAGAGACGGTCAGCCGCCCTGACATTGGCGAAGTTGGCTGCGGCGGAGTTGGATTGTGGCTGGCTGGAATGGCATTCGCTTCGAGTGCTCTGGCGGCGGGTGCGCTCTCCACCAGCTCAGTAGTCGCCTACTTGGCCATGGTGTTTGGCTGGCTGATAGTGGCAGGCGCGGCACGTGTCCTGCCGGCCGCTCTCGATGCCAGGTATGCCGATTGGGTTTTCGCCGCCGATCCCTTCCGAAGGCTCGACAACTTTCTCGTGGGCATTCTCGACACCGCTGATGTGCTTTACTTTGTGGCCCTGATCGGCCTGTTCGTGGCGATTTCTGTGGCGGCACTGAAGAGCGAGGCAGAGAGGCAGTCGCGCTGGGGCTTCGCTCGGGTGTTGGCGTGGACTCGTCCACTTCTGTTCGCCACCGCGTGCCTAGTAATAGCGGTTGCGGTGGCAACTCTCGCGCGCGCTGAACCACTGCGAGGCACAGTTGATGCCACTAAGTCGCGTATGTACTCGCTCTCGCCTTCCACCATTGGGCTGCTGCGCTCGCTGCAAGGGGAGTGGTCGGTCACTCTCTTGGTGGATCGTTCTGGTGCTGATGCCGTGACCGTTGCTCAGGCCGAAGAGGTGGTGCGGGAACTATCGCAAGCGATGAGCTCCGACACTCTGCTCCCCACGGCTGCCTCGCTGCGAGCTCGAACCATAGATGCTGCAGACCCAACTCAGGCGGAGGAGTTCGCACGCTGGTTAGAGGCGCTCGAGTCTCACTCTCGTCCAACCGTGGTGCAGTACGAGGAGGTACTTGATGACTCCATGGAGTCGTTTATCGCGCTCAGGGATTTCGCGCGCGCCGAACTTCCCGGTCTGGACCTGCTATCGGCAGCTCTGAGCGAGGGCACCCCGGATCGCCGTCAGGTCGACGCGCTGCGGAGCGCCTACCGTCAACTCCTAGATGCTGCCGAGAAGTTTCAGGCTTCGGTGCGGGAGCTGCGCACAAGCACCGGTGAGAGGCCATTCGCGGATCTGGCGCAGGCGGCCTCGGTGATGGCGGCCAATGACGGGTATTGGTCGGCGCAGCTGGGGGAAGTGTCTTCTTGGTTTGCTGGGAAAATTAGCGACTCCGGCGCCGCTGGGGCACTTCGCTCTGCGGCTGGGGACATGGGCCGACGATCCGAAGCCGTTGCCATTGACTTGCGCAGGGTGCAGGACAATCTCGATCGACTGCCAAAGCTGGAACTGGCGGCCGTGACCCGAGCGATCGCTGCCGGCGATGCCGCTGTGATCGAGTCGCCTCTGGGATTGGCCGTTGTTCCCGGATGGCAACTGTTGCCCCGCGGCGGTGACGAAGGAGATGTTGTTCGCTTTGATAGGCGGTTTCGCGGAGAGCAGGCGCTCGCAGCGGCGATACGGGCGCTGGTCGATCCTGTGACGCCGCGGGCGGTAATCGTGCATTCGTCAGCCACATCAATTGTGAGACCCGTCAGTGCTGGCAGTGATCTCTCGGGAGTAGTTGATGCTCTGCGCCTCGCGCGATGGGAGGTAATGGAATGGATGGTGGGGGGTGGCAGCTCGAAGCCCGCGTCGAGCGGCGCGCCGACAATCTGGATCATCGTCCAACCCACTCGAGCGACTCTGGAGTTGTCCGAGGCAGATCGTGCCTTGATTGCCGCGACGCAAACGCTCATTGATGATGGAGAGGGAGTCTTACTCTCGGTGGGACCGAGCCTGCTTCCCATGGCGGGTAGGCAGGACCCCTGGGCGCAACTGGCCGATAGAGTTGGCGCGCGCGCCCACACTGACCTGCTGATCATTGATGAGATTCCCGTGAGCGAGGGCCGAACTGAACGCAGATCAGCCTCAGTTTCGGGCGCTATCGCCGCGGCAGGTGGGGCGATAGCAGCGATGCTCGCGGATCAGCAGTTTTCCTTTGGCAACTGCGTGCCCATAGATGGCACTGCGTTGGTGGAGGCGCGACCTATGCCCGGGCGAGTGATGTTGGCGGACTGGCGCAAACTTGGAGAGACCAAGGAGACAGGCACGGGAGAGGTACTCAAGAGCAGCGTTGCGGTTGCAGTCGCGAGCGAGAATAGACGGGGCGGCAAGACGCGCGCGCGCGCCATCGTGGTGGGTAGCCCAGACTGGCTGACGAGCGCGCATCTGAGCAAGTCGGCGTTTGCCGGAAGTCGAGAGATGCTGGTGGCGCCCGGCAATCGGCAGTTGCTGCTGGCGGCGAGCGCTTGGCTGGCCGGGCTCGATGATCGAGTGGCTTCAGTCAATGCAGCAAGTGATGTACCCCGGGTCGGGGCGATGAGCACTGGTGCCCGCATGGCATGGATGGGCGGTTCAGTGTTGGGTATGCCGCTGCTCTTGCTGTTTAGCGGAGTGATCATCTGGGTCAGAAGGAATCGGCGATGAGTCTGGCAATACCACTGAACTTTGTGGAGAGCGATTCTTGAGCTGGCGCGCAGTACTTCTGGCATGGGCAGCGGCACTATTCACCGTGCTTGCCGCGTGGCTGGTGATCACTCGATCGGGAGTGGTGCCCGGCTTGACCCCGCTCTTCAGTGCGGGCGAGCCCGGCGCAGACTCCATCAACAAAGTTGAGATCGATCGGGGCGGTGGCGAACTGTTCGAGTTTGTCCGCAAGGATGGAGGTTGGGCTCAGTCCGCGCCCTTCGAGTGCGCGGTCGATGCGCTTGCGATCCGTAGCGTCATTGACTCTGCGCTCGGTCTCGTCTCGAGTCGCAGCCTGGGGATTTCTGCCCTCGGAGACAGCGGGATCAAGGCTGAGGTCTACGGTCTCTCGGCCGGTTGTCCATCGATGAGCATGACCAGCAACTCGGGCACCGTGCGCTTGGAGCTGGGTCGGCGCGCGCCTGCGGGTCGGGCATGGGTTCGGGTCAGCGGTAGAGGAGTCGCGGAGAGTGTCACGGCGCGGCTCCACGATGTGGTGCTGGAGGACGATCCTCGGCAGTGGCGGCAGATGCAGCTGTTTCCCTCTGTTGGTATGGAGGCTGACCGCATCGATGTTGGCGCGCAGGACTCCAAGAGCGGGAGTCTGATCGAGGTGGCGCTGGAGCGAACTGGTTCGGGGTGGCGGCTCAGCAAACCGGTTTCCGCGAGAGCGGACAGCGAAGCCGTGCAGGCATTGATAATGGCACTGGGTCGCGCTCGCGCCGTGGGAGTTATTGCAGACAGTCCCGATGATCTGGCTGCCTACGGCCTTTCATCTCCGGTGGCACGCATCGCCGTTTCCCGCACGCTGAGGCAGGCCAGACCAGATGGAACAGTTGAGTCGAGAGAGGTTATTGAGAGTGTGCAAGTGGGTCAACAAATCGTGGCGGGGCTTCCCGAGCGGTATGCCATGCGCGTGGGCATTCCCAGCGTGCTGGAGATTGACGGCACAACGGTGGCGAGCCTGTTGCCTGATGTCATACCGCTGATTGATGCTCGGGCGTGCGCCGTGGCGCCTGTTGATGTTGCCGCGATCATTGTGGCGCCCATCGGGGGAGCGGAACATTCATTCACTCTCCGTAGGCAGGGAGCCCAGTGGCTGTGCGAACTCTCAGTGTCAGGTGCGCCTCCATCGGGTTCGCCGCCTGAGGTCGCTGAGGTGCCCGCAGCGCCTGCGGTTGCCCCGGCAGCGCCGACCGTCTTGAATGAACGCGTCGACCGACTCCTCACCACACTGTGCTTGACGCGCGCTGGTGAAATCGCGCTGCAATCAATGCCAGGCGACCTCGTCGTGGGAGAAATCCGCCTGATGGGGTTTGATGGGCGAGAACTGGCGCGCATTGTCGTCGGTCACGAGCAGAAGGATGCGGGGAAGTGGGCGCTCAGCGAGGGAGATGGTGTGCTGCGAGTATTCCCGGCCAGCCTCGGTCTCAGTCTTGATTCGGGCTCCTTTGCCGGCAAGTGATACCTGACTCACGCGGGATCAGGCATTCGAAATCTCTGCACTAGATCGATGCCGCGTTTTCGCGAGTCCACACATCGACTCAGGCCATGTGCCGACGGATCGGGCGCCATCCGTATCGACTGCGGTGGCACATTCAGACGACTCGCTGCCCGGGGCGAGGTGAACACCAGCGCCTCGTTCACTAGCCTTGCTTGCAACAGTTGCAGCAGCAGACCGGGGCCGCTCTCAACCATGACCGTTGCGACTGCGTGTTGCTTGGAGAGGTGAGCGAGCAGTTGCCGCAGCCCTGCGGCGCCCGACGCAACTGTGATGAGTTCAGCTCCGCGGCGAACGAGCGACTCTGCCTCGCGTCTCTTGTGGGAATCATGCAGCTGGTTGGTTGCCACGAGGAGTGGCGCTTCCTCAATGCCACGCAGAAGTGCGCAGTCGCTGGGCAAGTCGAGGTGAGGATCCCACACCACTCGGCGCGCTATCTGCCGGCGACTCAGGGAGCGAGCCGTAAGCCGAGGATTGTCGGCAACGACAGTGCCAATCCCAGTAATGATCGCTCCGACTCGGCCTCTCTCGCGATGCACGAAGGCGCGGCTGCTGGCACAGGAAATCCAACGATCGTTGTGGGAGTAGCGATCCATGCGACCATCGCTGGTGTGGGCCCACTTGACCAACACCCAGGGAAGCCCAGTTTGCAATCGATGCAGGAATGGTGCGATCAGGTCCCGTGCTCTCTGCGCGTACTCCTGCGCATCGTTCCCGGCTCCGTCTGAAACCGGGCAAGATTGTTGAACCTCAACACCTGCCTCGCGCAGACATGCCGCACCACCTCGTGCCGCAGGATGAGGGTCCGAACACGCGTAAATCACGCGGGTGATTCCCGCAGCTATCAGGGCCTGCGAGCAGGGGGCAGTCCGTCCTCGGTGATTGCAAGGCTCCAGAGTGACGATGGCGGTCCCGCCCCGAGCGGCGGCTCCGGCACGCTCCAGAGCCATGACTTCGGCGTGGGCGCAACCGGCGCGGCGGTGGTAACCCCAGCCGACCGGCGAATCGTTCTCATCAAGAATGATGCATCCCACCAACGGATTCGGCTCCGCGAGTCCATGACCTCGCACCGCCAGTCGACAGGCGTGTGCCATGTGGAGATGCAAGAGTGAGTCACTCACCGAATCAATGCTAGTTCCGCGCTCGAGAGAGAGCGTCTAGAACCTGAGCGGGCGTGTAAGCATCGGCCTTGAACACTTCGACCCCGTTGGTGTCAATGATCACCAGCAAGGGAATGGTGATGCGTCCGGCGGCAGCCAGTCTGGCACTTCTGTCGGGCAGGCCCTTGGTGAGGTCAACCTTGAAGGGAACTACACCATCTGCCTGAAGTGCCTGCGCCACCGCATCGGTATGCAGCACGGTCGCTTCGAGGAACTTGCAGTTTCCGCACCACTCTGCGGTGAAGTCGAGTACCACCACCTTGTGGGCCTGCAGAGCCTCGGCTTCGCGCTCGGTGGTCCAGTGCACCCAATCAACGGGCTCGTAGGTGGCGATGAAGCCGAGACCGATGCTCATGGCACAAATGATCACGCCCACCGAGGTGAATACCACTTTGTTCAGGGGAGTGCGCGCTATCCAGAGTGTTCGCCACGCCATCCAAGCGCCGGCGCTGGCGGCGATGGTGGCAATCACCCACCAATGAATGGCACTAGCTTCTTCGAGGTAGCCGTTGATGCCACTGCCAATGAAGTAGACCGCCCCGGCTAGGAGAAGCAATCCCATCACTTGTTTGACTACTTCGCTGGCGGCTCCGGCGCGGGGCATGCGAGAAACGAGAGTGGGGAACGCCGCAAGAACTACGTAGGGTGTGGCCATTCCCAGTCCGATTGCCCCGAATACGCTCAGGATTGTCAGGGCCGATCCACTGCTAGCGGCCCAGCCCGCGGCGGTTCCCATGAAGGGCGCGGTACACGGAGTGGACAGCACGGCGGTCATCACGCCAAAGAGAAACGAACCTCCATAGGTGTCGTGTTTGGGTTCGATGGCTTGAATCCAGTTGGGGAGCCGCATGGAGAAGAATCCCGCCATGCCGATGGCCATGATGGCGATGAAGATTCCCATGACGATAGGAAAGGGGCGGTACTGAAACAGGGCGTTCGCCGTGTCGAATCCGGTCACGGTGACGATCAGTGACCCCAACAGAAGCCAGAAGGCGATCACGCCCGTGCCCATAGCCAATCCCAAGTTCAGGCAGCGCGATCGATTCCCCGCGGATCGGGCCAGACCCATGATCTTGAGCGGGATCAGGGGAAGCACGCAGGGGGTGAAGTTGAGGAGCGCACCCCCGATGGCCGCGACAAGCATTAGCAGCAGCAGACCGACGCCCGACGAGTCGATGTTGAACTTCCAGCCGAGAATGTCGAAGGGCACATCGGCATCGGGGGCTTCTCCCTCGTGGATGCGGGAGTACACCCCCACATCGAACTTGGCGAACGAGTCGGCGGTCGCACCCGTGGTAGCGCTGCGGTCGACCGTAATCGACAGAGGGAGTTCGACCGATGCCGGGGCCTTGCAGGTCGAGTCATCACAGGCCTGGAACTCAACTCTTATGGTGCAGGTAGCAATGCCGGTTGCGTCCGCTGCCAACGACGCGGGGATATAGATGAGGGGCGATCCCTCGAATACCGCGAACACCCGCTTGCCCTCACCGAAGTCCGCCTCGACTCGGTGAAACTCGGGCCACTGGGCAAAGTTGAGATTGAGGGTCATCTGCGAGGGCGCGCCCACGATCGATACCACGGTGCGGACACCATCAGCGAAACCATCCACATCAGCAGGGAGCGCGCGGTCATCAGTCCAGATATGCCAACCCTTTTGGATACGAAGTTGAATCGCCAGAGGGACATCAGCGCCCGGTGGCGCGGCAGATGTTGAAACGATCAGCTCGGCCTCGACCACATCGCGCGAATCGAAGTAGGAGCCCCTTCCCTGCTGATTTGCGGGGGCAGCACCGGCAAGGCAGAGACTTAGCACTGCGGCAAGCCAAGCACAGATTCTGCGCGGCGAGGGGGATTTCATCGGTAGCACGCCATCATTCTACGAGGCATTGTTAGAGAGTTTTGCAGCGACAGGATGAACAGAATCTGCTAGTATCCACGACTCGGCGGTTTGCCGAAATCGTTCCGGCAGATGGCCTGTCGGATGTGTCCGTCCGTCCCCCTCTGACTTGGAAGACCAATATGAGACTCAAGAACTCGCAGTCCAAGTCAATCCCAGACCTTCTATGACGCGCGTCTGCGTCATCCTCGGTTGGGATTCATCCGCCGTAGCGGCACGGGTCGCTACCCAAGGCAGGAGTGTTTCGATGCGGTAACCACCGCAGCGAACCTGATGTTCTGCCTTGAGCCACTGTTCTTTAGTGGCGCGAGTGCAGAAGGGATCAGACGGGCCACGACCGCTTCATTAGCGACCGTGGCTTGCTTGTTTCATGCGGCAGAACTTGCCGCAGGTTTCGCTCCGCTGACTCGCGCCTCGCCTATTTGTCTCTGCCTCAAAAAACTAAACAACCAAACAACTAATCAACCTCGCAATCACAAGGAACCAGACATGAACTCAGAAACACTCCGCATCATCGATTCCATCGCCCGCGAGCGCAACATCGATCGGCTGGTGCTCATTCAGGACTTGGAGCAGGCCATGTGCAGCGCTGCTCGCAAGCACTTTGACAGTCTTGATCTGGAGGAGTTCGGTTGTGAAATGGATCGTCTGAGTGGCCGCATCGTGCTCTGGCGTAATCTGGAGGATGGCGGTCGGGAGGAGATTCCCCTGGAGCGCTTGGGGCGAATCCCCGCGCAGACCGCAAAGCAGGTGATGATTCAGCGCTTCCGTGAGGATGAGCGCGCCAGCCTGCTCGAGGAGTACTCGAAGCGGCAAGGTGAGTTGGTCACGGGCGCTGCCCAGCGTTACGAGGGCAACGCGCTAATCGTTCAAATCGAAAGAGCCGAGGGATTCATGCCGCGCAGCGAGCAGATTCCTGGCGAGCAGTTTCAGCCCGGTGATCGGGTGCGTTGCCTTCTGCTCGATGTTCGAGATGCAGGGCATCAGGTGAAAATCGTGCTCTCTCGCGCCCACCCCGACTTCATCCGGCGCCTATTCGAAGCCGAGGTGCCTGAGGTCTCGGAGCGAACCATTGAGATCAAGGCCATGGCTCGCGAGCCCGGATTTCGCACCAAGCTGGCTGTATCCAGCGTTGACTCCAAAGTTGATGCTGTGGGCGCCTGTGTTGGTGTCAGAGGCAGTCGAATCCGCAACATCGTCGATGAACTCGGGGGCGAGAAAATTGACATCGTGAGATGGAACGAGTCCAGTCAGGTGCTCATCGCCAATGCCCTCAAGCCGGCGGAAGTGCAGGAGGTCAGCCTCTGTTTCGAACTGGGTCGAGCCACCATCATCGTGCGCGATGATCAACTCTCGCTTGCGATCGGCAAGCGCGGGCAGAATGTTCGGTTGGCAGCGCGGCTCACCGGCTGGGATGTTGACATTCTGACGCCGCCGGAGTTTGAGCGCGGACTCGAGGTTCTTGAATCAACCGTGCGGACGGTCACCGGTGTGACTGATGAGATGCTCGATCGTATGGGAGCTCTGGGAATCATCAGCGTCTTCGATGTGGAAGAGGTCGGAGAGCCAGTCCTGGTTCAGGAACTGGGCATGACCCAGGAGATGGCGGTTGAGGTCGTAACTACCTGCATGGAACGCGCCAAGACTCAGGCTGAGGAAATGGAGAAGGCTCGAGCGGAGCAGGCTGCTTCCGCAGAGGGCATGCGGGCCGATGCTGTTCTCGGTCGCATGCGTGATGGGGCAGCCGTTGAAACTGATGCGGCCTCCGAGGCTGCTGCGGACACGATTCTTGGCGGGGGTAACAACTAGTGCAAATCAACAACTGCAACCGACTCGATCCCACTAATGGAGACCAGTTTGGCGACTAAGAAACCGCGAATCTCACAGCTTGCCAAGGACCTTGGAGTCAACTTCAAGGACATCCTGGCGAAGTGCCGCGCCGAAGGAGTAGAGGAAGTATCCGAGAGCACCACTCATCAGGCGACTATCAGCGCCGGACTGGCCGCCACCATCCGGGATTGGTTCAGTACAGGTTCGGTCAGCACGGCCGTTGAGACTGCGGAAAAGATAGATATCGAGCAGGCCAAGGCACGCGCAGAGAAGCCCGCAAAGAAGGCAAAGAAGAAGTCGACCACGGATGCTGAGACTGACAAAGAAGTTCACGCGCCGGTGGCCGTTGCGCCTTCGCCCATCATCGTAGATGCCCCAACAGCCTCGGCAGTACTGCCGCCGCCCGCCGCTGAAAAATCTGTGTCGACAACCCCGGCCCATTCGGTGACAGGTGTGAGTCCAGCCAGAGCAACTGCAAAAGCAGCCGCGTCCATCGCTCCGGCACCAAGGGTGTCGATTCCAGCGCCATTGACCGGAGCGGCTGCCTCATCCGCTGCCGCATCTGCGACTTCAGCACCAGTCTCTGCGCCGAGCGCTAAGGTTTCTCATGATCGGCCCGACTCCCATGCATCGGATCACGGCGGATCAAGTTCGGAGATCGGCCGCGTCCCCCACAGACGACCTCTGATTCAGCCCCATCATGTGGCTCCGCCGGTAATGAACAAACCAGTGAGACCCGCTATTGTGGCGCCTGCGGGCGAGCGTCTCGTCAAACCGGAGAAGACTCGAGTCAGCGGCCCTAATGTCATTCGCATCGAACATCCCGAGCCGGTGCGGGAGCCACGGCGGTCACCACCCGGAGCAGGACCGAGTTTTGGAACCGGATTGCCGCCCCGCGGTGGTGGTGCGGGAGTCAGCCGATCACCCGTCGTTGGACGGGACTCAGATCGCTCTCGTGGCGGAGTCAGGCCTGGGGTAGCCGGTAGGGGTGGAACAGCCCGCCCAGGGAAGCCTGAAGAAGCTGGTCGGAGTGAACCGTGGCGACCCACAGACATTGCTGAACGCGACACTCGACTTGCCCATTCGGGTGGATACTTCAGGATTCATCGCAGCGGCGGTGGCAAACGAGGCGGAGCGACAACCGCTCGACCTGCCGTTACCAAGGCGACGGGTCCGGTCCGAATCTCCGCGCCATTCACGGTGAAGGAGTTGAGCGCTGCGACTGGAGTGAAGGCGGGTGAGATTCTGGGGAAGTTGCTGCTCGCGGGCGCACCTACCACGATCAACAGTGTGATCGATCCAGCAATGGCAACTGAGGTGATGGCGAAGCTGCGGGTGGAGATCGAGGTCGCCGCAGAGCAGACCGGCGCCGCTGCCGTCGAGATGCGGCGCAACAGTCGCGCTAGAACCGATGAGCGGCCGCGATCACCAGTGGTGACTATCCTCGGTCATGTCGATCATGGCAAGACAAGTCTTCTTGATCGCATTCGCAATGCCAATGTTGCCCAAGGCGAGGCAGGCGGCATCACTCAGGCAACCAGCGCTTTCAGCGTGCAGGTCAAGGTCGCAGGCACCGATCGACGAGTCACATTTATTGATACCCCTGGGCATGAGGCATTCACGGCCATGCGAGCCCGCGGTGCCCGTGTGACTGACATCGTTGTTCTGGTAGTCGCCGCGGACGATGGTGTGATGCCGCAGACCGTTGAGAGCATCAAGCACGCCAAGGCCGCGGGAGTCCCCATTGTTGTGGCGTTGAACAAGATCGACAAGCCTGAGGCAACGGAGGCCAATCTGCAGCGGATCTTTGGGCAACTTGCCGAGCACGAGCTCACTCCTACAGACTGGTCGGGCAAGACTGAACTGGCGCGTACCAGTGCCACCAAGGGCATCGGGATCGAAAACCTCTTGGAGATCCTAGCTCTCGAAGCAGAGGTTCTCGCTCTGAAGGGGGACTTCGCGGGGTCTGCACAGGGGACAGTTCTGGAAGCTGAACTGGTTGAGGGGCGAGGCGCGGTAGCTCGAGTCTTGGTGCAGGAAGGGGTGCTCCGCAAAGGTGACTTTGTCGCCATCGGTCGCGCATTCGGCCGAGTACGCGACATCGTCGACGATCGCGGTAATCGAGTTCTCGAGGCAGGACCCTCGACTCCGGTGGCAATCTCCGGACTCGACGCGCTGCCCGATGCCGGTGACGAATTCACGGTGGTGGAGGATCTCCGCACGGCGGAGAAGGCAGCCATGGAGATTCGCCAGACTGAGCGCCAGCGGGAACTAGCCACACCGAAGATCACCCTCGACAATATCTTCGAGCACCTTGGCAAGAGCAAGCAGAAGAGCCTGCCCGTGGTCGTGAAGGCCGATGTGCAGGGCTCGGTGGAAACGCTGCGATCGCTACTGCCGGGGATCAAGAATGGCGATATCTCACTCTCCGTCAAGCACTGTGCCGTGGGTGGCATCAACGAAAGCGATGTTCAACTTGCCGCGGCAACGGGAGCCATCGTGGTGGGATTCAATGTCACGACTATGTCCAAGGCACGCGCCCTGGCTGAGCAGAAAAAAGTTGACATCCGCCTCTACGAGGTGATCTACCACCTGACCGAAGATCTGGAGAAAGCGGTTGCCGGCTTGCTCGAGCCCGAAATCAGGCTGGAAGTGCTGGGACACGCGGAAGTCCGAGCGGTGTTCCGCATCTCCAAGGTGGGCGCCATCGCGGGTTGCTACATCACTGATGGCGTTGTGGAGCGCAACGCGCAGATTCGTGTTACTCGCGCGGGAATCGTGATCGAGAAGGACCGGCGGCTGGAGCAGCTCAAGCGCTTCAAGGACGATGCCAAGGAAGTTCGTACTGGTATGGAGTGCGGCATGAAGATTGCCGGTTACGACAACATTCGCGAGGGTGATGTCCTGGAGTGCTATAAGTCAACCGTGGTGCCTCGTAGCGGATCGAAGTCTGATGCGTAGGCGAACCCCCGACGATGTATTGGGGGCCGAGTCGCGGGATCGAGGACCGAGTCCCCGGCCGCTGCAGATTGCCTCGGTGGTCATGCGAGCCGTGCAAGGGCGATTGCTGCGCGGTCTCGGTGATCCTCGATTGCAGGGCATGGTCTCCATCGTCGGAGTAGACATGTCGGCTGATCTCGCAAGGGCTACTGTGCGAGTCAGCGTGTTTCCTGCCGATCGGGGCCCACTCTCACTGAGCGCACTGCGCAGCGCCGCCAGTGTGTTCCGCGGAGTGCTGCGTGATGACACGAGTCTGCGCCGCCCTCCCGAATTGGTATTCGTCCTGGATGAGTCGCTCAAGAGACAGGCTGCCATCGAAGATGCTGCGCGTCAAACAGAGGAAACAGAATGAAAAAATCCCACCCCAATCCCACCAAACTGAACGGGATCGTGCGAGCTCATGCCGGCAGCAAGCAGGATGATCCCAATGCTCAGGATCCGGTCGCGCTGCTGGTTCACTCCTTCCTGATCGCTGATGCCTCTACCAGCGCTGCCGAGGCAGCCATGCAGAGGATTCGCACCGGAACCGTTGATTTCAACGATCTGCGCGTCTCTCTCGTCAACGAGATTGTCGCCATGATCGGCGCCGATTACCCCTTTGCCCAAGAGAGGTCCTCGGCACTGCGGCGGGTTCTCTACGACATCTATAGACGCCAGCACAAGATGTCACTGGATCATCTCATGGGCAAACCCAAGCGAGAGATTCGCGACTATGTGACCCGATTGGATGGCATGAGCTCTTATGTAGCGGCCCGGGTTCTGCTGCTCTGCTACGAGATTCATTCGGTTCCGGTGGATCTGGCCATTTACACGCTGCTGGTAGAGAGAGGTGTACTTCCCAAGGAGACATCTCTGCAGGAAGCTGGTGACAAGGTCAGTCATATTGTCAAGGCGGAGAATGCCCGCAGTACCCACTTCGCCCTCGTTGCCGCTGCCGATGAACGCCATGCTGCCGCTGCTCGCAAGGGCGCCAAGTCGGGTGCCGCTGCCAAGGCGACCAAGGTCGGCACTGCCACCGGCTCGGGCAAGACCGTGAAGGCGGCGGGCGGAAAAACTGCCAAAGCCAAGAGCTGAGGTGACCACATGGCTGGGCACAGCGCTTGGAAAAACATCAAGCATCGCAAGGCTGCGGTCGATGCCAAGCGGGGCAAGGTCTGGAGCAAGTTGTCCCGCGCCATCATCGTTGCCGCCAAGAGCGGCGGCGGAGACATTCGCTATAACGCCACCTTGCGGCTAGCCGTCGATGATGCCAAGGCTGGCAACATGCCCCGGGACACCATCGAGAAGGCGGTCAAGAAGGGAACGGGCGAGGGTTCGACGGAGCAATACGAGTTTGTCCGCTACGAGGGCTACGCAGCGGGCGGGGTCGCGGTAATTGCGGAGTCTCTAGTGGCGAACCCCAATAAGACCGCGGCTGATATCCGCATGATCTTTGACAAAAACGGGGGCAATCTCGGGGTTCCTGGATCGGTCTCCTATGCGTTCATCCAACGGGCGGTGCTGCTGATCGATGGCACGGTTGCGGCGGCTGAGCGAGTAATGGAGTTGGCACTGGCTGCTGGCGCCGATGATGTCGAGGATCTGGACGGCGGGTTTCGCGTCCTCGGTGCGCCGACTCAGCTCATTCATCTGCGCGACGCCTTCACGGCAGGGTCAGTTGCCTTCGAGAGCGCTCAGGTAGAGTGGCTGCCGACCGCCACGGTCTCGGTAGGTGTCGAGGCAATGGCCGCTGTGCATAGGCTCATTGACGCTCTAGAGGAACATGACGATGTGCAAAAGGTATTCACCAGCGCCGAGGCTTCTGTTGCGTAGTCGTGTGCCGCTTTTAATAGGCGCAGTGGTCTCGATGCTCCTCGGCGGATGTGCGGGGAAACTGCGGCGCGACTATCCGGGTGCCAACCCCGACAATGTGTGGAAGGCCATGCAGGGAGCCGCCGAACATCCTGTGTACACCGATTGGAATGTCACGGAGAATGGGGTGTGGGCCGACAAAGAGGGGCTGCGCATCGAGATATTTCGCGAGTTGAAGCGGGAGGTGCGCGAGCCGGGACTCAAGCCGCGCCGCGAGGAACAGGATTGGGCGCTCTCACTGCGGCTGGTGCAGCGCGGCAGCGGGCCCGCAGTCGAGGTGGAGTCCCGCACCATTGAATCAGCGGGGCGCTTTCGCGTGGCCACTGATCACATCTTCAATGAGATTGAACTTCGATTGGCACAGTTCCCTAGCAGTGCCGAGGCCGCAGCCGCAGCCAGCACTGGATCATCCACGACATCGACCGACAAGCCGGCGCCACTGGAAGCGCCGTGACGCAGAGGTCGTGGCTATTACCAACCCAGCCCTAAAGTTTTGTAGGCGCGGGACGCGCTGTCTGCAACAGCACCATCTCCCGGTAGCGCCCGCTTCGTTCCATAAGCTCGTCGTGGGTGCCGGTCTCCACGATTCGCCCTTGCTCTAGCACCACTATCAGATCGGCATGACGAACCGTGCTGAGCCGATGGGCGATCACGAATGTAGTTCTGCCCCGCATCAGTTGCTGCAAGCTATCCTGAATCAGAATCTCGCTCTCTGTGTCGAGGTTGCTGGTTGCCTCATCCAATATCAGAATGCGGGGATCGGCCAGCAGGGCGCGGGCAATGGCTAGGCGCTGCCTCTGTCCGCCGCTTAGGCGCACACCGCGCTCGCCGATGAGAGTGTCGTAAGAATCCGGCAGTACTTCGATGAAAGGTGCGGCATTGGCGCCCTGTGCCGCAGCGCGGATGGCGGCTGGGGTAGCGGAGCGATTGGCGTAGCCGATGTTCTGGGCGATGGTGCCGTCAAAGAGAAACACATCCTGTTCCACTATGCCGAGGAGTTGTCTGAAGTCGCGCAGCCGAGCTTCGCGCAGATCGAGCCCATCCAGCAGGATCGCGCCCTGGCAGGGGTCGAAGAAGCGCGCAATCAGATTGCAGAGCGTGGTCTTTCCCGATCCGCTGGGGCCAACCAGAGCTACGGTTGCTCCGGCGCGCGCCGTGAAGTTGATGTTCTGGAGAACCGGGGTATCGCCCCCGGGGTAGGTGAAGGAGAGGTCGCGTACTTCGAGGAGGCCTTCTGTCTCCAGTCGATTCAAGGGACGGGCGTGCTCGCGATCGGGAAGCTCACTGGGCTCTTGCAGCAGGTCGAGGACGCGGTCGAGTCCGGCAAGGTTTGTCTGAAGTGCCGTAGCACTCTGCGCCAACGCCTCAATGGGGGCAAGCATCATCACCAGATAGGTGAGAAACATCACCAGATCGCCAGGGGTGATCTTGTCGGCCAAAACCTGAGATCCGCCATACCAGAGCAGAGCCGCAGTCGCCGTCGGTACCAGCAGCGCCCACACAAACTCGACACCTCGCGCCCACCACCAAGTTCGAAGTTCCTGCCGGGCCATGAGGTGATTACCCACGGCATAACGCGACTGCTCCCCCGTGCTGCGGGCGAATCCTCGCACCACGCGCATGCCCGAGAAAACTTCGGTGGCATGGGCATCAACCCCGTCGCGCTGGGTGCGAATGTCTCGGTACATCGGCCGGAGCCGACCGATCCAGGTGCGATGTGAGTACCAGACTGCTGGGATCAACATCAGTGACCCCAGCAAGAGCCGCCAGTCTGTAATGGCCAGCACCGCTAGGCTGCCCACCAGCTGAATGATCGCTCGCCACGGGTTATAGAGCAGGCTGAATACGAGTTCGCCAGCACTCTGCCCATCTTCACGGAGCATGGAGACCACGCCGCCCGCCCGCATGCGCTGCACCCGGTCGAGCGGCAGCCGAATGGCCTGATCAAACACCCGCCGTTTGAGGTCCACTTGCATCCGCTTCGCGGTGCGGGTCGCCAGCCAGCGACCCACCGTGCCCAGCAGGGCGGCTGCCACGGAAATCAGGAGCAGCCCCAGCGCGAGCCCCGCCAGAAGTTGCGCCGGACTAGGGGACTCAAGAGCTCCGCCTGGCAGCCAGGCCCGCACGCGCTCCGAGAGGGGCTTGCCCGCGAACACATTGTCGATGGCAAACTTTGTTGCCACCGGAGGTATTAGTGAGATCGTTGTGGCAACACTGAGCGCTCCGAGGGCGATGATCATCGGTCGGGTGTTGGGTCTAAGGAGCGAGGCGAATGCCCGCAACAGCTCGATTGCGGTGCGCTGGCGAGAGAGTGGGCGCTCGGCGCCGTGATGAGTGAGGTGGATACCCTCGGTCCGAGCTCGCTGCCGATCCAGTTGGTAGCGATCTAGGTAGCGGCGAAACCTCTGTTTGCTGGAGCGAGCATGCATAGGCGAAGGTCTGAAGGATAGCCTCGCCATCGATGGCACACCCTGCCGGTAGTAGTCCTTCAGGCGAGCAATCGAACTACTTCGGAGATGTCCTTGTCGCCTCGGCCGCTGATGTTGATGATCACCAGCTTGTTGCGTGGCATGGAAGAGATTGCCGCGAGCGCACCATGCACCGCATGGGAACTCTCGAGAGCAGGGATGATCCCCTCAAGTTGTGCCAGTAGTTGAAATGCTTCGAGCGCCTGCGCATCGGAGCAGGTGGCGTAGCGAACTCGCTTGCTATCTCTCCACATCGCATGTTCCGGACCGACTCCGGGGTAATCAAGCCCGGCACTACAGGAGTGGACATCAGCGGTCTGCCCCTCCGGCGACTGCAGCACATAGGAGAAGGAGCCATGCAGGATGCCTGGGGAGCCAAGAGTGAGAGTGGCGGCATGGTCTCCGAGTGTGTTCGAGCGGCCGCCTGCTTCGATGCCCAGTAACTCCACCGAGGCATCGTCAACGAAGGGGGCGAAGATGCCGACGGCGTTGCTGCCGCCGCCAATGCAGGCGACTATCAGATCGGGGAGTGATCCCGCTTGAGCGAGGCACTGAGTACGGCACTCCCGTCCGATCACAGACTGGAAGTAGCGAACGATCAGCGGGAAGGGATGGGGGCCGACTACGGAGCCAAGTACATAGTGGGTGTCACCTACGCTCGACATCCAATCGCGCATCGCCTCATTGGTGGCATCCTTCAGCGTCCGTGACCCGGTAGTGACCTCATGCACTTTCGCGCCGAGCATGCGCATGCGAAACACATTGAGCGATTGTCGGCGCATGTCCTCGGCACCCATATAGACCTCGCAGGGAATCCCAAGTTTGGCGCAAGCGGTTGCAGTCGCCACGCCATGTTGTCCCGCGCCCGTCTCCGCGATGATTCGCTGCTTGCCCATGCGCTTTGCCAGCAGCACCTGACCAATGGTGTTGTTGATCTTGTGGGCGCCCGTGTGAGCCAAATCCTCTCGCTTGAGCCAGATTCGAGCGCCGCTTCTGGCCGATAGATTCGCGGCAAATGTGAGACAGGTGGGGCGCCCGGCAAAGGTCTTGAGCAGTCCTTCGAGTTCACTCACAAAACTGGGATCCGCCACAGCCCGCTGGAAAGCATCCAGCAACTCATCGAGCGCGAACACCAGAGTTTCAGGCACATACCGTCCGCCGTATGCACCGAATCGACCCTGGGCAAAACTCGAATCAGCCTGTCCTACAGGTGCAGATCGATTCGCTAGGTTGTCCCTTGGCGCGACCATGCTCAGGCTTCGTTACTCTTATTGACGGCAGCAAGTGTCGACCGCCGGGGAAAAGCGCTCCACACCTTCCCGAGTGGCCCGCTCAGCGCGTAGAAAGTGAACAGCAGGGCTGTCGTCTCCTGGAACCAGAAGGGAAGAAACGCTAGGGGGAGGATCACTCTTATCAGCCAGCCGAAATCGCGCTTGCCGCGGAACCATCGATTGAATGCATGGGCGTAGCGGAGGCGGGAGACCATGGCCAGCGCGCACAGAATGGTGACGAGTGGAATCAACAGCGAGGAACTCCGGCCGAAGCCATCCGGTGCATCGTTGCCGTAAGTGATCACCAGCAGGTGCTGGTGCAGCAGGGTGAGACTCGCCACGGCACCCGCGGCTCCCGGAGTGGGAAGTCCTCGGAAGTATCGGTGATCCTGGGCGGCGGTGGAGGTGACCTCCACATTGAAGCGAGCAAGCCGCAGCGCAGCGCAGCAGATGTAGATCGCGGCGATGGCCCACATGAGTTTGGCGTAAATGTTGTCGGCATCGGGGCCGAGGATGCCGGTGTAGTGCTCGCCCCCGTAGTAAGAACTGACGAGGCGCAGCATCATGAATGCCGGCGCCGCGCCAAAGGTAACCATGTCGGCCATCGAGTCCAGCTGCGCGCCAAAGCCGCTCGCCGACTTGGTCAATCGGGCTGCCAGGCCATCGATGCCATCGAAGAACATTCCCAGAAAAACAAGGGAGCCAGCGATCGTGAGCGTGCTCCAGCCAAGAAACGCGCTTGGTCCAATGGGCTTGGCGGCATAGTGGATCGCGGCAAACCCGCACACTAGGTTTCCCAGAGTGAACAAAGTGGGGATGACCGCAACGGCGCGCAGTCGGCGCGGTTTCTGGCGACCAAACTGAGGCGATGGGTTGTCGCTGCTTGTTGACTGCGGCATCTGTGGGTCGAGGCTGATATTAGTTGGCGGGAGGGAAGATCGTGTCGGGGATGGCGGGCAGGAACAGAAGGACAGTGCGTCGGGCATCCTCGGTTGCGGTACTCGCACCGGACGCGAAGAGCCACTCACCCATGGTGATGGGAAGTTCGCCCGGAGGTCCCGCACCCTCGGCAGCGGCCGCTCGTCCAGTGATCAAGAGTCCTTCACCACGATTGAGGGTCAGTCCAATCCGGCAGCCGGGAACCGGTGTGCCGCGCATGGCGCCGGCGGTGGTTGACTCCAGTTTCACTGGGGCGCTGCCCTCCAGCACGGTTGCGGCTACCTCGAGGTCCACGACTCCACCGTTTTCAACGGGAAGCGTCCAGCCCCGAAACACCAGGCGCACCACGCCGGGACCGATGCTCGCAGGTCTGCCATCCACCAGCATCACCTCGTTCCCCGCGGCAACCCGCTGAAACGCTTCGCGCCAGTAGGGGGTTTGCCCGTGCCAAACCCGCACATCTGTGTAGGAGCCATTGAAGGATGCCAGCAGTTCGTCCAAGCTGGCTACGGAAATGCTCTTGGCCACCAAACCGTTGCGACGCAACTGCGATTGGGTGTTGGCGTCCGATGCGAGAGGATCTGCCAATGTCGCCAGAGCTCGATCAATCGACTCCGCATGATCAGGGACCGACCACAAAACCAACTCGATCCCCTCGCTCTGGCGAAGAGCGGAACTTGCCGCTTGCACAGAGATCGGATCGGGAGTCGCACTCGCAGTCACGCTCTCGGCAGCCTCACAAGCGGAGAGCGCGCCCGAGGCTGCAAGCAGGAACAAGAGCAGGGTGGTAGCGGACTTTGCGGCAGTGTCATTGAGCCGATTAATCAACTGTCTGAGCATGCCATGATTGCGCCGCGATGACTGATAGACGAGCCGAGGTAGATCCTCGAGTTCTCCCTCCTGAGGAAGGGCGGAGCACTGCACAAAGGTCCCGCTAGCGCAAAGAGGGGCGAAGTCGCGGCGAATGTCGGTCAGTTCGGCTTCGCTCATCGAGCTCTGCATGCGAATCACGAACGAGTCGCCTACGAAGCGGCTGGAGTGAAATCGCCTGTAGAAGTGGGTCACGCGCTGCACCGCATCGGACGGACTAGCGGCGATCTCCACCAACGACATGTCCTCGGCACTGATGAAGCCGTCCCTCAGCAGATGCTTCTCAGTGTGTTCTTTCCATGCCTGCCAAAAACCCCGGGGAGAGCCGGCAGAATCCGCGCCCTCCACCAGCACGATGGGGATGGGCGCGGCGCGACCCGTCTGCACCAGAGTCAGCGCTTCGAAGAGTTCGTCCATGGTGCCGAAGCCGCCGGGGAACACGGCCACAGCATCGGCGTGCGAGAGAAACATCAGCTTGCGGGTGAAGAAGTAGCGAAACTCCACCAGCTTGGGATCACCGAGGATTATGTCATTGGCCCGCGCCTCGGTGGGTAGGCGAATGGCCAAGCCGAAACAGGCGTCTCGACCGGCATCTTCCAGCGCCGCCTGCATGATCCCGCCAGCGGCTCCCGTGGTGACCATCCATCCTGCTGAAGCCATATCGCGGCCGAACTCACGCGCAGCGGTGTAGTCGGCGTGGTCAGTCGGGGTTCGGGCCGATCCGAAAACGCTCACCTTCAGTGTGCCGCGCCAGCGGTTGAACATGCGATATGCCGTGCGCATCTCTCGCAGCGTCGTACGCACCAACCGCAGTTGCCCGGTGTCGGCGCCATCCACCTCAAGATGAAGTGCGCTGGCAACCATCTCCTCAACGAGGCGAACCCTCGCGGGCTGAGAAACGCGGCCGTCGCCGCTGAGTGCCTGAGTTACAAACGATTGGATGGCATGCCGTAGAGCGAGGGATGAATCAGGGTTGGGAGTTGTCAAATGGGCCTTGCGGGCATGGCGTTCAACTGCCTGCCTTCGATTCGATGGAAATGTCAGGAAGTGTTGGTGGAGCAGTCAGGTCTGGCAGTGGTGCCAGCCGTACTGTGGGACTCTGTAGCGTACCGCTCAAGTCGAGTTTGTAGATGGCATCGCTGAGTGTGCCCACGAAATCGCTGAGGATGGGTACGGTTCCCCGAGCACGGAGGCGCATGGCGAACTCGCCGCTCGTCAGGGACATATCCCCATCTCCCATCACGCGCAATGAGTTGCTGGAGAGATTGAAGGTGTCGAAGTGCAGGATGTCATCGTGAATGGAGAAGTCGAACTCGCCGCTATCGAGCGAGCCGCCCAGGGGCAGTGTGAGCTGCGAAATCTGGGCGAATCCCAGGAGGAAACTGGAGCGCGCCAACTCGGCGTCATGGATGACAATCTGTCCCCGTCCCTCGCGCACCGGTGTGCCGTCAGTCTGCAGGAGACGATCCAGAAAGATTCGCCCATCAACTGTTCCCGAGTCGGCGGTGTCACCGGAGAATCCTGGCAGGCAAAGTCCAAGCGGCACTTCGCTGATGGAGATATCGGCGGCATAAACGGCTGGGGAGTCAAGGGAGATCGCTGCAAAGCAGCAGATGCGCCCGCTCCCTAGTCGCGCCTCGGGAATCTCCACCTGCAGTTCGCCCACGCCGAGCGGTTTCGTGATCATGCAAGTCACATCCGTCATCGGCAGCCCGCGCGCGCTGATGGAGCAGGCTTGGAGATTCATCACCAGACTCGAGGAAACACTCGTCACCTGCGCGGCGAATGATCCCTCCGCTGCTAGGTCGCTGAGCGCGAAGCCTGGCTCCAGGGAGCCACCTAGGATTGAAACCTCGCCGGCGACATTGAGGGGAGAACCGCCGCCAGCGCTGCTCACACGGAGCATGGGGATGGAGAGCTGATCGCTCCACTGTAGCTTCACCGATGCGAGTGCCAGCTCGACGGCATCGGGCGTCGCTCCCAGAAGCGCACTGAACGGCCCGATGGTGTTCATGCTCATCAGGATGTCCAGAGATGGTTGGGCAGTCTCAGTCGAGAGCCATCCGTCAGCGCTGAATGACCCGCCTAGGATCGAGCCATTGAGATCTCGGAGCGTTATGAGGTCGTTGTGTATCTCTAGACGGCTGTGCGGGGCAAACACCGCATCAAACTGATTCTCACCCTCTCCCAGTTGCAAGGTATGAGGGCTGGCCTGCAAGTAGAACTGTGACTCAGCGCCAGAGGAGGATGAAAACGAGGCGTCGAATGAGCCTTGCGGCTCGAACTGGTCGTAGAGCTCTACCGCGTCGAGTGCTCCCAGCTGCACGAGCGTCTCCCTCATGGCAGGGCTCTCCAGCCGCCCCAATGCGATTGTGCCCAGCATCTGAAGCGAGTCGCTGGAGAGTCCATAAGCACCCTCCAAGCAAAGTGAACTGGTGAATGGGCCGCCATCGCAGCTCAGGTCGCAGGCAAAGCCATCAGCCAGAACTCGGTCGTTTTCGATGACGATGCGGCCCCCTGTGGGGACGAGCGATACCGCGCCGGTCGGGAAACGGAAATCGACCTGATGAGGAGTGATTTCCATGCGGGTAAGGATGTCCTCGCCAATCCCGTCGCAGGTGAGGTGTGCAGCAAATGATCCCCGAGGATTCCAGCGTTTCCACAGGGCATCCGCGGCAGCTCTTCCCGGATGCGGCGCCAGGTTGATCAGATACTCCTCAAGTTCCAAGTTGTGAAACTCGGCGCGAAGCAGCCAACTGCGGCGGGCAAACTCGTGATCCGCCTCGGCGTGGATCGTGCCATCTCTTCGTCGTCCGTCAAATGAAGTCAGATGCACCCCCTGGGAATCGACACTAATGTTGATTAGGCAGTCGGCAAGGGTGAATCCCTCAGGCCAGAATAGGGCGGTAGCACCCAATGGCTGCAAGACCTCCGGGTGAGGCGATACCCGTGCCCCGCTCAGTTCGCAGTCGACGGCGAACTGCACCTCCTCATTGCTGTTGGCGAACACGCGGCCTTGACAGTCGCCGCTGCCATGAACACCGAACTGTCTGAGAATCAGACCACCTCGAGAGAGTTCCGTCCCTGGCCAACCCGCAGGGCAATTCTTGTCATCGGGAGGAATCGCATGTTCCAATCGCTCGTCGATGCGCACCCCCTCTACTTGAAAGCCGATCTCGGGAAGGAAGGCGCGTCCCTTCTCTCGGCGGGGCGTATCAATGCGTCCCCATACTGTTCCGCTGCCACCGTCAAGGGTGCTGATTCGCAGGCCGGGAGGGGGAAACTCCACGGCGTCCTCACCAATCACAATGGTGCCCTCGGTCACTCGCAGCGGTAGCGGAAATGGTTGCAGCAGAACCGACGCCGAATGGATGTCGATGTGCCCGCTCACAACTACTTCGGCGTCATCGATGGGGGGACGCCGAACATTCAGGGTGAATCCGCCGCGACCACCAACTTCGAAGGCGCCCTCATCCACGATGCGTCGATTGCGTCCGCACTCCTGAGCGAGAGTGGCGATCTGGGCCGGGTTGCTCTGGGGATCGAGGCTGGCGCTCTCGATCGTGCGCATCAGATCGACTACCCGCGCGGTTGCCGCAGTCACCTCATCCCCGTTGAAAGTGAGTCCGGCGTCATGGAGCCGCGCCGCCGCCGCTCTATCGAAGACCGTGTCGAAGATGACCCGAGTAGGCGCGGGAAGGGCCTTGATGAGAGCATCGTCCACCGGCGCGTCGTCGCTAGAGATAGTCAAGTCCACGCTGGGTGCCGCTCCAAGATTGCCGACCTCTCCCACGATCAGGATGTTGGCATCATCGGAGCCGAGCCCACGGAGATACTCCACATGGGCGTCGTCTCCCGCGAACTTGAGATGGGCCTGAATCTGACGCAGTGGATAGGGAAACGCCGAGAGCGTTCCCGCACCGCGATTGATGATCATGGTTGCTTGAGTGATCACTGGCGATGGACCGAGCGAACCGTCCGCGAGACGCAGGGGGGTGCCGCGTGTGGCCGACGCGTCGAACTCAATCGACCAGTCAACAATGCCAAACCCCCGCAACAGATTGCCGGCAGCGCGCGGCAGTTCGATGGCTGCGGCGCGTCCATCGGGAAGGGACTCAAACTTCGGAATGCGCATATGCAACTCAAGAGGGGAGATCAACAGCGCGCGTTCCAGCCAAGCATTGCGAGTCTCCCACGCAAAGAGCGTGGGGTCGGCAGCAGTGAAGTCAACCGAGAGCTCGGCGACGATTGGTAGGGGCACGACAGAGCCGTCCGTGCTTGTGCTGCCAAACTCTCCCACTAGCCGTTCTACCTGCGCCTTCGCGCCATTGATGGTTGCCAAGGCTGAGGTGATGCGAACTCGAGGTGCTCCCCGAGCTTCTCGAAGCTGAGCCCGCTCGAAGCGAACCCACTCGTCGCCGAGGCCGACATCAGGAAGCGTGACCTCCACATTCTGCAACTCGATCCGCGCGGAGATAGAAGTGCCCTTAGACCAACTGATCTGGGCCAGCGGAATGCGGCCAACGGGGTCGAGCTGGCGAATCATGGCGCGGGATGCCGCGGGAAGGAGTCGAATGAACCCCCGTTCCCACTCCAGATCATGCAGTCTGATGTCGAACCCCATGTTCAGTTGATCCAACCAGCCATCAACTCGCGCCGGTCGACCTGGGCTGGACACAGCGATGGTTGTGCGACCATCTGCACCCTCCTTCACTGAGGCTGAAAGCGGGAGCTCGCCTAACAACCGCACCTCGCCGCCCTCTAGGGCACTCATGCGCAGGACGGCGTTAGTGACCTCGATCATTTCCACGCGGATGGGCTGGGGCGCCGATGCGGTTGGGGCATCCCAGCCCTCTAGGTGGCGAAGAGACTGGAGATTGAGCCGCCCCGACTCCTGAGTGTTCTCAACAATATTCAGCTTCACGCCATCCACCCTTACTTCTCTCAGCCGAAGTGCGCCGAAGAGCAGTCGCCACGGTGAAAACGAGATGTCCGCCGTCTTCACGGCGGCAACTTCATGGGCACCCTCGGGCCAACCGGTCACTTGAAGCGATGCGTCTTCGAGCCGCACCTGCCCGAGGCCCCTCCAACTCAATGACCCGATGCGCAGGTCTCCTCCCAGCGCATTCGAAAGCCGCGATTCGAGGATTGCTCGGGGAATCCGGCCTTCTAGGACAATGAGGGCGCTGATGATCAGCACTAGGACCGCTCCCACGAGCAGCCGAATCCGCCGTTTGCCTCTCCTCGAGTGCTGTTTCACGAGACTTGGTTCGCTCATGGGCTTGCAACCGCCGATTGTAGTGCTGCTGCCTCGGCGACCGTACTCTTACGGGAATGATTGCAGAATCGATCCTCACCGCTCCTGTTGCCCTCGTGGCGATGCTGGTATTGCTAATGGCGATTCTGCTCGCGGTTCCTTTGGCACTTTGGAGTCGGCGCGCCGCGCGTACCGGATCCGGCGCTGGTGAGGAGTTCTGCGGCAGCCGCGGTGCGAGGGAGTCTGATTCCGCCCCGGACCCCTGGGTCGAGGCGGGCAGGCGCGTGCGAGTTCCCGCGCGGCCCGAAGAGGGGGAGGACCGAAGTTGAGAGCGGTGATTACGGGTGCCTCGGCGCGTGTGGGGCGGGCATGTGCTTTGGAGTTGGCCAGGAACGGATTCGACCTAGTCATCACCTGCGAATGCGATGAGCGCGGACTGTCCGAGACGGCAGCGCTGTGCCTGCATGCCGCGCGGGAGGCGGGGCACACCATCGGCATCGAGCAGCTCAAGGTTGATTTTACTGACGCAGCGCAACTCGAAGCGTTGGGCGCGCACTTGGCGAGCATTGAGCTTGACGCTCTGGTGCACAACGCCTCGGTGTACTTCGAGTCTGACATCTCGTGCGTGGATGCCGCGGCCGCGGGGCGCGCCATGGCGGTGAATGCAATCGCGCCATTGATTCTGACTTCGCGGTGTGCCGCATCGCTGCAACGAAGTGTGCTCCCGGGTGGGGCCGCCGTCATCTGCATGTGCGACATTCACGCCATGGGTAGACCGCGGCGCAGATTCAGCGCCTACTCCATGAGCAAGGCCGCACTTGGGGAAATGGTGCGGTCGCTTGCTCTTGACCTGGCACCTCGAGTGCGGGTGATGGGGATCGCGCCGGGGGTAGTGGCCTGGAATGAGATCGAGTCACAGGCCGATCGCGAGGCATACACGCGCCGGATTCCCCTCGGGCGCGCGGGCACACCAGAGGATGTTGCCAAGGCAATGAGGTGGCTGATTCTGGAGGCTCACTACTTCACGGGGCAGGTGCTGGTGCTTGATGGCGGTCGGTCGCTGCAGTGATCTCTTGAGATACTTGGGCAACTTCCGCCGGAGTCGCGCCCGCGAGCTCGGCTGCATCTAACCAGTTGAGAGCGCGAGCAAGGTCGTTGGCCGCAATCCAAGCGCGCGCTGCATGCAGGGCGCCCGAGGGCGGGCCTTTGGCGGCGTGAACCTCCCATGCTTGTGCCGCTTCGACTGGATTGCCCACTGCGGTATGAGCGGCTGCCAGTTCCCACGCCGTCGCCTCGAGCGCGCGATCGAGGCGACTTAGCCCGCCTAGGAGCTCCAGCACCTCTTGATGACGGCTCAGAGAGCGCAGAGCCTTGGATTCGGCGATGCGGAGAGAAACTGAAGTCGGATCGAGTCGCCTTGCTTCTCTAGCAAGATCGAGCGCCCGGTCGCAGTGTCCACTCATCCGCGACTCCTCACTCAGTGCTGCCAGTGGCCACGGTGAGTCGGGTGCAAGTTGGGCAGCAACCGAGAGGCGTTCACGAGCGGCATCAAGTCGGTTGGATTGCAGCAGAGCTAGCCCCTCAAACAGAGGGAACTGGGGATTGGTGGGATCGGCACGGGCGGCCTGTCCGAATCTTTCGATGGCCTCAGGGGTGTAGCCAAGTTGGCCGGCGATGACTCCGGTTGCGTGAAGGATGGGTGCCCATGTCGGCGCCAGTCGGCAGGTGATTCGATAGCTGTCAAGCGCCTTCTGGAGCGCGACCTTGCGCCCAGATTCGTCGGAGGCTGAAGCCGCAGCCAGCGCCCATGATCGAGCTAGCAACTCCCATGCCTGATGATCCGTGGGGTGAAGTTCCGTGAGGCGCTCGGCGAGGCTGCATGCTTGAGCGACCTCACCCGTTGCCAAGAACTTCTCGGCGGCGCGGGCCGAATCTGCGAAGCTCACGAAGGCAGCCGGGGCGGTGCCGGCCGGCCTAGGGTTGGTCGCACTGTCATCGCAGGCGGGCAACAGGAGCAGGGTGAGAGATAGGTAGAATCGCTTGTTCATGTCAGATGCAGCAGACCAATCCGCGCCCACAGTCCTCGCAGCGGCTCGCGGCGTTGATGCAACGCTCGCTCGATCCTATACGCCGGCGGACCACGAAAAATCAGTTTGGGAGCGCTGGGAGAGGTCGGCGGCCTTTCACGCGGAGGGCGGAGGCGCTGGTGATCCCTATTGTGTCTTGATTCCGCCCCCCAATGTGACGGCCGCGTTGCACCTCGGGCATGCTCTCAACAACACGCTTCAAGATGTCTTGATTCGCTGCCACCGCATGCGCGGCTGCAACACGCTGTGGATGCCGGGGACTGATCATGCGGGCATCGCCACGCAGACGGTGGTGGAAAGGCGGCTGCAACAGCAGCGAAAGCGGCGCACCGATTTCACCCGAGATGAGTTCATTGCCATCGTGCAGGAATGGAAGGATGAGTATGCCGCGACGATTCTTTCCCAGTTGCAGGCGATGGGATGTTCGTGCGACTTTGCCCGCACCCGATTCACCATGGACTCAGTCTGCACCCAAGCCGTGCGCGAGGCCTTCTTTCGGTTGTTCGCCGATGGCTTGATCTACCGGGGCAAACGACTGGTCAACTGGGACCCCGTTTCGCAGACTGCTCTCGCCGATGACGAGGTGGAGATGGAGCCGGTTGATTCTCACATGTGGTATCTGCGCTATCCCCTGACGGATGGGAGCGGCCATGTGACGGTGGCGACGACTCGCCCTGAGACCATGCTGGGTGACACGGCCGTTGCCGTGAATCCGCGCGATCCGCGCGCCGCGAAGTTGCGCGGCAAGAGTGTGCGCCTACCGCTGGTTGATCGCGTCATCCCCATCGTTGAAGATGATTTTGTGGTGATGCCTGTCGAGTTCGGCGGGGATCCCGGTGATGCCAAGGCGGCGATTGCCAGCGGATTCCTCAAGGTGACACCTGCCCATGACCCCAACGATTGGGACATCGGGATCAGGCACCACCTTCAGGTGATCAATGTGCTGGCGCCAGATGGATCGATCAGCGATCGACACGGCTGGAGTGATGTCTCTCCCGTTGCCAGCAAGTTGGTGGGGCTCTCCCGCGAAGCAGCACGTACTGCCGTGGTCGCATGGTTCAAGTCCCAGGGACTGCTCGAGGAGTGCAGGCCCTATCGTCACAGCGTTGGCCACAGTTACCGCAGTCATGTACCCATTGAGCCCTACTTGAGCGACCAGTGGTATGTCCGCGTCACCGATGCGCGAATGCGAGGTAGCGCTCTCGATGCCATGGCCCCGGATCAGCGGGAAGGTAACGAGCATCAGAGTCAGCCCGCAAGACCGGGTGACGGAGGTCTCAGGTTTTTCCCCTCCCGCTATGCCCGGTCATATCAGCAGTGGCATGAGGGAATCCGAGACTGGTGCATCTCGCGGCAACTCTGGTGGGGACACCGGATTCCGGTATGGCACAAGCGGGTGCAACTCACTGCGGCCAATCGAGTCGAGACTCTTCAAGCATGGGGATTCGACGAGATGGTCAAGGAGGGAGCATCGTGCGGTCGCGCGGTTCTGCTGGTCCGCACTGATACGGCCGTTGCCCATGCCTTGCTCGAAAACCCGCTGCGGGTGATAACGGGCGACCTGGAGACGGAGTACGACATCTATGTCTGCGCTCGCACCGATGCCGATGGCGCCGCTTTGGAGCGCCACGGATTCGCTCGCGATTCTGATGTGCTCGACACTTGGTTCTCCAGCGCGCTCTGGCCGCTGTCCACCATGGGATGGCCGCAGCCCTCCCCAGATATGGCTGGGTTGCTGGACTCATTCAATCCCTCCTCAGTTCTCTCAACTGCTCGGGAGATCATCACTCTTTGGGTATCGCGCATGGTGATGTTCAACCGCTATTTTCGCGGGGGAGCATTGCCGTTCAAGGAGGTGTTCATCCACTGTGTGGTTCAGGATGGCTTCGGCCAGAAGATGTCGAAGTCGCTGGGTAACGGGGTCGACCCGCGCGACATCATCGCCACTCATGGAGCCGATGCCCTTAGGTTCGTCATGGCACAGATCAGCACCGACACGCAGGATGTCCGCCTGAGTGTTGATCTTCTCTGCCCCCACACCGGCGTCACCTTTGCACCCAAGACCATCAAGACCAGCACTGGGCATGAGGTGGCAGCGCCGGTGCAGGACTCGCCCTCTGATCCCCGCCTGAAGATGGCCACCGTGTACGGGGTGATGAGTGGGCTTGCCACACCGAGCGCCGAGTGTCCGCTCGCTCGCAACACCTCGAGTCGATTCGACATCGGACGAAACTTTGCCAATAAGGTCTGGAACGCCTCTCGATTCGCGCTCTCGCAGTGCGCCGCGCCGCGGGACGCATGCCTTCAGTCTCAGTCGCCTCAGCGCTTGCTTGACCGCTGGATGGTTTCGCGTGTGGCTCGCGCGGTGCGAGACACCGACGAATCAATAGCGAATTATCGATTCAATGAGTATGCCCAGACTGCCTACGAACTCGTATGGCGCGATTTGTGCGATTGGTATCTCGAGGCCGCCAAGGCCACGATTCGCACTGATCCGCTGCAGCAGCAGGTTCTGCGAAGCGTGCTCGATGCCTCACTTCGATTGCTCCACCCTCTCATGCCGTTCGTGACCGAGGCTCTGTGGCAAGCACTGCCGCAGGCGGGGGAGGCGGGTATCGCCGGTCTGCGTCTGCCGTCCGCTGATCTGCTGGCGAGGGCGCAGTGGCCACGCCCAGAGTCGAGTTGTGTTGATGAGCAAGCCGAGAGTGACTTCGCCAAGATCCAGTCATTGGTGGAGGTGATTCGCAACTTGCGCGGTGAGCGCAAGGTCGAGCCTCGAAGAAAAATCGTACTCCATGTGTCAGACTCGCTTGCTGCCATCGTGCACTCGGGTCAGGGCATATTGGAAGTGCTGGCGGGAATCGGCGAGGTGCGAAGCGCGGCGGAGGGGCTGCCCGCAGATGCGCTCGCCTTCAATGCAGCGGCGGGGGAGGGATGGGTGAGTGCTCTGGTGGATGCCGTAGATGCCGGCGTCGAAAGGGAGCGCCTAGAGCGAGTCCTACTCGAGCGCGAGAGGGTCGCCGCCGGCTATCGCACCAAACTTGGTAATGCGGGCTACTTGAGTAAGGCCAAGCCAGATGTGGTGGAACAGACACGCGGGTTGCTTTCACAGACAGAGACTGAGATCGCTGCGACACGGCGCGCCCTGAAGTCATTGGGCGCTGTTCTTGCACTCGCGCTTGTGCCCGCGCTGTGGTTGGGCGGCGCTATGGCGCTCTCCGGATGCGGTCCTGAGCCAACCCGGATCGATCCCACGAGATCGACTCTCTTGAGGAGTTCTCCGGAGAATCCCCTGTCGACGGGCGAATTTGAGGCGCAGCGCTCCGGTCGACATGGTGAACGGATTGAGCCCTGGAACATGGGGGCGATCCGCGGTGAGGTCATGGAGACTGAGTCCTATCGCATTCGCAGCACACTAAGAGATCCCTATCTTCGCGATGTGCTGCCCGACTTCATGGAGCACGCTCTCAATCACTACCGCAGTGGTCTGGCACCGCTTCCCGCCCCCACTCGAATGCTGGAGACTTGGGTGTTTGGTTCGCGGGATGAGTGGGCGGCGTACACCAAGTCTCGTCTCATGGGCGATGCCGCGCCGTATCTGAGCCTCGGTCGCGGTGGGTACACCACACAGAGCCACGCGATTCTCTATGACATTGGGCCGGTCGACACACTGTCTATCGCCTCTCACGAGGGATGGCATCAGTACTCGCAGACTGTGCTGCGAGACACGCTCCCATCATGGCTGGAGGAGGGCATCGCCTGCTTTATGGAGGGCTACCGAATTCGCAGCCAGGAGGAATCTGCTCTGTTCATTCCTTGGCGAAACTTGGAACGGTTTGGCGAGCTGAGGGGTGCGGTGCGCCGCGAGAAACTGATTCCGCTTGAGTCCCTGATTTCCCGGCAGCCGCAAGACTTCTTGGCGGAGTCACGCGATGGATTGCTCACCTACTACGCACAGGTGTGGGCGCTGGTCCACTATCTCAATGAGGGGGAGCAGGGGAAGTATCGAACGGGGCTCACTCGCATTCTTGCGGACGCCGAAGCGGGGACACTCGGAAAGAAACTCGCGAGTGAGTCCAGCCGCTCTGGGGTGTCAGTGGATCGCGCGGCAGTATCGGTCTACTTCAGCCATGACTTCCCCGCATTTACCAGCGGCTACGAGGAGTTCGTCCGGCGAGCCACAGTTCGTGGCGCTGGCGACGCAGTATGGCATGGCAGAAGCCCTCTCGCCGAGGAGTCACTCAAGTAGAATCACCGTCGATGCACCTGAAGCGAGATGATCATGTTCATGGCCCCCCGATTGTCCCGGTGATATTTGTCCTTGAGGACGCCGAAGGCCTTACCGGTACCAGTCAGAAGAAATGGGAACTGATGGGCGGAGAGGGCGAGAGTCTCCTAGAGCTCGCCATGGACAATGGGATCAACATCGAGCACGCCTGCGGTGGAGTCTGCGCCTGCTCAACCTGCCATATCCACATTGAAACGGGGATGAGGGAGGTGACTGCCGCCACCGAGGCTGAGGAGGATCGTGTCGAAGAGGCTCCCGGGCTGCAGCGAAACAGCCGCCTCGCATGTCAATGCGAGATCGTTGGCAAGGGTCCCATCACAATTCGTGTTCCTGCCTGGAACAGAAATGCCGTGAAAGAGGTGCCGCACTAGCGGCGAGTGGTCGGATTGAACTGCCATTGGGCGCTTGGATCAGTAAGGAACCACCATTGTCAAGTGAGCCCATCAGCTGGTTGGATGTGGATCGCATCGGCGAGGAGTTGCAGTTGACCCATCCGCAGATGAAGCCCGCGGAGGTCTCTTTCCCCACCCTGCGAGCGTTGGTGGAGGCCCTACCGGGATTCATGCAGCAACCAGGTCATCCCTGCAACGAGCGCATTCTCGAGGCCATCCAACAGTCGTGGATCGATGAGCACGACTAGTCGCAGTGGAGTGTTGGGTCTGACCTACACTCGAGCACATGAGTAGATTCGAGCGAGTCAGGCGCGCCGTCACCATCATCCTGGCAGCGGCCGCTGCTTTTGGATTTCTGTGGTATGCCAATCGGGAAGGCGCCAAAGTTCGCGCCGAGCGCGAGGCGCGTGAAGCCGCTCAGGCTGAAGCTGAGTTGGTGGCACCGGAGGCTCTGATCAAACTTCTTGATGAGGGCGCAGGCTTGATGGGGCGATTCGAGTTCGCAGCCGCGCATGGGGCGTTTTCCCGGGCCTGCATAGAGTTCCCCGATTCGCGGGATGCCAGCCTGAATCAAGCCATCGCCTTGTTGAATCAGACCTCTCCCGGTGCCCAGGAACAGGCACTGACAAGTCTGGAAAAAATAATCAGTGCTGATCCTGAGGAGGCGCGAGCACGGTATTGCGCGGCGATGGCGCTTCTCTATCTGGGCCAGCACGGCGCAGCACTGGAGCAACTGGAGAGAGTTGCTTTGCAACATCCCAGTGACGCTCATGTCGCGTTCTTCACCGGGCAGGCGCTGGAACTGGCAGATCAACCAGAACGCGCTGCGGCTCAGTACGGGCGAGCTCGCGAGCTTGACCCGTGGCTTCGAAGCGCGGTTCTGGGTCAGCAGCGCTGCGCTTCCCAGTTGGGAGACGAGGCCAAGTCTGACGAGCTCGTGCAGCTCTTTGATCGGCTCGCGCAGGATCCGCGCTCACAACTGGCCGAGTTCAAGTACACGCGCATGGGTTCGCTAGCGCGAGTCGCAATGCCGAGCGCGCCGATTCCGGTTCGCACTCTGGCGGGGCCTCCCTTTGCGCTCACAGAGCGATTCCCGGCAGAGTTCGCCGTTGATCTTCCTTGGTCGAGAGCGGTGGGGATCGCATCCACCACCGCGGCAGACTTCAATGGTGATGGTGTCCTGGATGTGTTCATCGCTCGCGCACTCGAGCGCGGGTCCCGCAATGCAGTTCTCGCGGGAACCAGGGCGGGCTCATTCGAACTTGATCAGGCCCATCCACTCGCCGGGATTGACGGTGTGCAGTGCGCGCTATGGGGTGACATAGACAACGATGGACTCATGGATGTGTTTCTGGGGCGCGAGGGTGCCGACTCTCTCATGCGGCAGTCGCCGCCGGGCTCTTGGACTGATGTGGCGGCTCTGGCAGGAGTGCAGGGACCGGAATCGCTCAATGACGATCTGAGTGCCGGCGAGTTGGCGAAGCCGGAGGAGTGGCTGCAGTCCGCACGATTGATGATGCCCGAAGAGTTGGATCGAGCCGGGCAGACTGTCGACGGCGCACTAGCCGACATCGATCATGATGGTGATCTCGATCTGTTGGCGATATATCACCTTGCCAAGCCGCGCATGTTCATGAATCTCGGAAATGGGTCCTTTCAAGCTCTCGATGAGTCGAGCGGATTTCAGCCCGCTCGCGCGCTGCGAATCGTGAACCTCGGAGGCAGTGGCAGTCAGACCCTGCGAGTGTTTGAGGATGCGGCGACTGGTTGCGCACTCGCTGATGTTGACGGAGACCGCGATCTCGATGTATTCATCTTCAGAGGGGAGTACACCGAAGTGTGGGTCAATGATCTCCTGTGGAAGTGGCGGCGCGATCCCCGCCACGCGCCCATTGAAGTGTTATCTCTGCAGACGCTGCTTCCTCTGGGTCCTCCGCTAGATGGAGCCCAACGATATGTGGCGCTGCTGCGTATGCCAGCTGCTCGCGATGCCAACCCGCCGGTCTGGGCGGTGGTTATCGAAGCCGACGCCAAGTCCACCCGTGAAGTGTGGCGCAAGCAGGCCGCGGGCTCGGCGCAGCTGGCAGTGTGCGATGTCGATGGATCGGGAGAAGCATCGGTTCTCATCGGGGGAACCAGACGGCCTATCGAGGTCATCGATGCCAAGACGGGCGCGACTAGGCAGGAGATAGTTCCCGATGGCATGGCGGCTCGATTCGCCCCGATAGTGCGGGGAATGAAGGGCCCCGAGTTAGTGGTCCTCTCGGGACTTGATTGCAAACCGCAGTTGGTGCCCGTGGGAGATCGAGGCAACTTTGTGACGGCCTCCTTCTCGGGTCGCACCGATCCCTCCCAGAGCATGCGCAGTAATGGCAGCGGCATTGGAACTTCGGTGATGGCACGGGTTGGTTCGGCGTGGGTCGACGGCAACACCCTGCGCGCCTGCAACGGGCCCGGTCAGTCGCTTCAGCCAATCGCGCTAGGGATCGGCGCCGCTACCCGGATCGAGTTTCTCAATATTGATTGGTCAGACGGCGTGACGCAAACGGAACTCGGACTAGAAGCGGGGGTCCATCACACAGTCGTAGAGACGCAGCGGCAGCTCTCCTCGTGCCCGTTGGTGTTTGCCTTCGACGGCGACAACTATGCGTTTGTTACCGATTGTCTCGGAGTAGGTGGGATCGGTTATCTGGCAACAGTTGCCACCACCCCTTCGGGGCTCGAGCCGGTCTATGCGCCCCCGAGACCGTGGGAGCGAGTGTTGATTCCGGCGGGGGTACTGACACCGCACAACGGGATGTTCGAGATTCGTTTGTGTGAGCCGATGGAAGAGGCACTCTATCTGGACTCAGCGCAACTGCTGGCCTACGACTTGCCCTCGGGGTGGTCGTTGGCACTGGATGAACGGATGGGGATTTCTGATCCTCAGCCCACAGGCAGGGCGATTGCCTACAGGAATCTGATGCTGCCTTCGGGTGCCACCAATGGAAGTGGAACATCAGTCTTGAAAGAGCTGACGAAGGTGGATGGTCTTCCCGTGTCGAGTCCTGCGACCGATCCCCGCTTCATCGGCCGTCTGATGTCGCCGCTCATTCTTGAGTTCACCTTCGCGCAGGCGATTGCCGATGCCAACACCACTTCCTCCCCGGCGGCATCAACACCGCCTAGTGAAGGTCCCGTTCTGCTCATCGATGGCTGGGTTGAATATCCGTATGGGCAGACCAACTTCGCCATGTGGCAGGCGCGGGCGTTGCCACGACCCTTCTCGCTGGAGGCGCTCAATCCTGCCACAAATGAGTGGCAGATGATTGCTCCCGACTGGGGATATCCAGCGGGCATGACTCGGCAGTGTGCTTTGAAACTCCCCTCAATTCCCGAGGGCTGCCGCGCGCTGCGGCTCAGTACCGAGCAGGAGATCTATGTCGACCGGATAGCGATCGTGCAAGAGGAGATGCTGGCAGTGGAGCCGATTGCCATGGAGGTCTCAAAGTGCTCCGTGGCATCCTGCGGATATCCCCAGCGCATCCCGGCTCTGCATAAGCGGGCGCAGTTTGACTACTCGCGGCGTGATCCGCTGTGGGATTGCCGGACACAGCCGGGTTGGTACACCGACCTTGGTGATTGCACTCCCTTGGTAGGGCAGATCGACGATGCCGTGGCCGTCATCGGGCCCGGGGAGGAGATTCAGCTTCAGTTTCAGGGCGCGCTGCCTCCACTTGAAGCCGGCAAGACTCGAACCTTCGTGCTTGAAGTCAATGGTTGGTGTAAGGACATGGATTTATTCACCGGTACTGGCGCGACTCTGGCACCGCCGCCTGCACGAGCAGGGGCGCCGAGTGCGGCGGCCGAATCTCTGATGAGTCAGTTCAACACTCGATACGCCGGCGGAAGATGAACCCAGTCGCGCCCTTGCGGTAGATCTCCTCCTAGAATCAGAGCCCGTGAGCGCACCATCCCGCGTCTATAAGCCAGCCGTTGGGCCGCGCCTGCGCCGTGTACTCGGCGTCGTGTTCTTGCTGTTCGCCGTCTTGTCTGTCAACAGCGTTTACTTGGCTTCAGTCACCTTCGCCCAGTGGCGCAGCGGCACTCAGTTGCAAGGGAGTTTTTACCTGTGGATGTTTCTCGCTCACCTAGTGCTAGGGTTGGGCATCATCCTTCCGGTCGTTGTATTCGGAGTGCTTCACCTGCGGACCGCGTGGGGTCGCCCCAACAAGCGGGCGGTTCGAGCCGGATTGGCGCTGTTCACCGTGGCGCTGATCCTGTTGGCGAGCGGCATTGCCCTCACGCGCGTTGAAATCTCTGGCATTGAGGTGGGGTTTCGCACCCCAGTTGCGCGCGAGGTCGTCTACTGGATTCACGCGCTCTTACCTCTGGTTGCGGTGTGGTTGTTCATCCTGCACCGATTGGCTGGCCGCCGCATTAGATGGTCGACGGGAGCGTGGTGGAGTGGCGCCGCGCTGGCTCTCACTGGGCTGGCGCTGGCGCTTCATGCCCGTGATGCGGCGGCGGATCGCCCCACTCCCAAGGCGGGTGATGAGTACTTTGAGCCATCTTTGGCGCGTACTCGTACCGGCGCCTTTGTGCCCGCGAGCAGCCTCATGATGAATGACTATTGCCTTGAGTGCCACAAGGATGCCTACCAGAGTTGGTCGCACTCCATGCACGCTCTGAGTTCATTCAACAATCCTCTCTATGCCTTCAGCGTGCGCGAGACTCGGCGCAAGGCCTTTGAACGCGAAGGTGACGTACATGACGCGCGCTTCTGCGCGGGCTGTCACGATCCCGTTCCTTTCTTCTCGGGAGCTTTCGAGGACAAACGCTTCGATGACCCTGCCTATGACCTCGCGGGGGATCCGCTGGCTTCTGCCGGACTCACCTGCAACAGTTGCCACTCCATCATCGCGGCGGAAGGCGTGCGCGGTAACGCGGCCTACACCATTGAGGAGAGCCCGCAGTACCCCTTTACATTTTCCACCAGCCCGCTGCTGGCCTGGGCCAATCGGCAACTGGTGAAAGCCAAGCCGCAGTTCCACAAGAACACTTACCTGAAGCCAGAGGTGCACAAGGGTTCGGAGTTCTGCTCGGCTTGCCACAAGGTGTTTCTGCCCACAGACCTCAACGACTACAAGTGGTTGCGCGGTCAGGATCACTATGACTCCTTCCGCCTCTCGGGAGTCAGCGGGCATGGCATTCAGGCCTGGTATTGGCCCGAGAAGGCCAAGCCCGACTGTAACAGCTGCCACATGGAGGCTCTGCCCAGCACCGACTTCGGCTCCAAGGAGCGGGGCGGGATCATGACGATGCTGAACCACCAGTTCCCCTCCGCCAACACAGCCATCCCGCTGCTGGCGGATGTCGCTGACCCGGACACAGCCATCGATGCGTGTGTGGCATTCAACGAGGGTGTTGTCCGAGTTGACATCGTGGCGCTCCGTGAGGGCGCGCAGATCGATGGCAAGATGAGTGCGCCGCTGCGGCCTTCGGTGCCGGTTCTGCAGCCGGGTGGCACCTACCTCCTCGATGTCGTCACGCGCAATGTAAAGGTCGGTCACGCGCTCACTCAAGGCACGGCGGATAGCAACGAGTTGTGGCTCGATGTGACCTTCGAGAGCCTGAGCGTCGAGGATGCCGAGGTCATCGGTCGAAGCGGTGCCTTCGGCCCCGACAATGAGGTCGATCCATGGGCGAAGTTCCTCAACATCTTCATGCTGGATCGAAATGGCAATCGCATCGATCGCCGCAATCCCGAGGACATCTTTGTCCCTCTCTACGATTATCAGGTGCCCCCGGGCGCTGCTGATGTGACGCGCTACCGCCTGACGGTGCCCAGCGAGGGTGCAAGCCAAGTTCGCGTGAGCGTTGCCCTGCGCTATCGCAAGTTCGACACCACATTCCTCAAGCACGCTCTCGGAGCAGAGACGGTCAACAACCTTCCCGTAATGACTCTGGCTCGGGATGAGGTGTCATTCTGGGTGGGCGCGGAGGGATTGTCGGCGGCCTCTGCCGACTTTGCCAACACCACTCCTAAGACCCCGACATGGGAGCGCCTGAGTGACTATGGGATCGGATTGTTCCGACTAGGCGACTCCGGTTCGCGCAAGGGTGACTTGCGCGGAGCCGAGGAGGTGTTTCGCCAAGTCGAGAAGTTGGGGCAAGGCGCAGGCTCGCTCGGGCTCGCTCGCGTCTATCTGAAGGAGGGCCGAGTTGATGATGCGGCGCGTGCTCTGAACTCGGCGATGTCGCTCCAAGCAACTCCCTGGAGCGCGACCTACTTCATTGCTAAAGTTGATTGGCTCAATGGCCGACTGGAAGAAGCACTAGTCGGGTTGGAGCGGGTTCGCAGTACAGACTTCGCTGAGGGGCGGGCGCGCGGATTTGATTTCTCCATGGATGATCGATTGCTTCTGGAGATTGCTCAGTTGCGCTTCGACATCGCCCGCAAGGTGCGTTCCGAGGCGCCCGCAGCTGCAACCGATCACCTGGCGCGCGCGCAGCGCGAGTGTGAGGCGGCGCTGGCGCTCGACCCCGAAAGTGTCGGGGCGTGGCACACTCTGGCCCTGGTCGCCGATGATCTTGGCAACAAAGAGCTCGCAGAACGAGCCCGTTCGCAGCATGCTCGTTACAAGCCCGACGAGAATGCGCGCGATCGGGCGGTGAACATGGCGCGCATGAAGTACCCAGCAGCAGATCATGCGGCAGAGCCGATGGCAGTCTTCGACCTGCAGCGGCCCGGTGCTCCCCGCGGTGATGTCGAGCCCTTTGCCATCGGGCCCGCCGAATCACGCAAGGTGGGCCAATGAGTAGTGATGACCCGGATGATGTGCCGCTGACTGACTCGATAATCGCGCGCGCGTGGTGGTGGAGCTTGCTGGTTGTGGCGGTGCTCGGGGTCGCTGCCGCTGGGGTCGTGCTCTTCGTTCGACGAGCACCGCCAGCCGCGCCTAGCCCCTCGGGCGCACCGATTGCTCTGCCAGGTCCCCCGCAACTTCAAGCGCCTAGTGCTCCTCACTTCACTGATGTTGCCCAGAGCAGCGGTGTTTGCTTCACCCACACCACGGGTGCTCAGGGCGACAAACTGCTGCCGGAAACAATGGGCGGCGGCGTGGCTCTCACCGACCTTGACTCGGATGGCGATGCTGACATCGTGCTGATCGATGGCTGCGAGTTCGATGGGCCAGCGTTCTCTGCACCACCCAAGGGTCGTGGACCGGTTCAAGTATTCCAGAACCTCGGCAACATGAAGTTCGTCGCCGTGCCCGAGGCGGTTGCTGCTGATTCACCCATGTATGGCATGGGGGTGGCGGCGGCCGACTATGACGGCGACGGCCGCGTTGACCTCTTCGTCACCGGCGTGGGCGAGGATCGTCTCTACCGAAATGTCAGCGAGGGCGGGTTGATTCGACTTCATGAGGCCACGGCTGAGTCAGGAATCGCAGGCGATGGAGCATGGTCGACTTCGGCTGGATTCTTCGATGCCGACCGCGACGGCGATCTTGATCTTCTTGTGGCTCGATATGTGCGCTGGAGTCCCGCGATCGACAGAGTGGTCGATTTCCGGCTCGATGGAGTTGGTCGCGCCTACGGACCGCCGACCGGGTTCGGAGGATCGCAGCTGAGCTATTGGCTAAACAATGGTGGGGTGTTTCATGAATCCACCGCTGAGTCAGGATTCACTGTCAGCAACGGCAGTAGCGGCGAACCCGTGGGCAAGGCTCTTGGGCTGCTCTTTGAGGACCCTGATAGAGACGGCGACCTGGATGTCTTTGTAGCCAATGACACGGTTCCCAAGTTCGTCTTTGAGAACACGGGCAGCGGCATCTTCCGCGAGGTCGGCACCACTTCAGGCTTCGCCTTCGATCGAAACGGCGCCGCCACAGGAGCAATGGGAATCGACGCCGCCACACTCCACCAGAGTGACGACTTGGCGATCGCGGTAGGTAATTTCGCCAATGAACCAAGTTCCCTTTATGTCTCCCGTGGCTTGAACATCCGCTTCAGTGACGATGCCACAGTTGCAGGGCTCGCTGCCGCGACCAGACCGGTGTTGACCTTCGGGCTGTTGTTTCTGGATGCCGATCTCGATGGCGACCTCGATCTCTATCAGGCCAACGGGCATATCGAGAGCGAGATCAACCGAGTGCAATCGAGTCAGTCCTACGAGCAGCCCGGGCAGTTGTTCTTGAATCAAACGGAGCAAATGGAGGCGGCAAGTAAGGGAGAGTCCTCACAACTCTTGTCATCATCCTCGCCGTTATTCGTGCAGGCAACGCCGGATAAAGTCGGCGACTTGGCTCTACCGGCAGTTGGTCGCGGCGCGGCCAGTGCTGATCTCGATCACGATGGTGATGTTGACATCGTGCGCACACAGGTCGGCGGCAGCGTTGCCGTTCTCCGCAATGATGTTCTGCCCGATCAATCCAGACACTGGTTGCGAGTGCGGCTAATCGGAAAGGCACCCAACACCGGCGCCATCGGCAGCCGCATCGACCTCATTGCCTGCGGCAAATCGCAGCGCCGCCTCGTGAGCGGGACTCGAAGCTATCTCTCGCAGGTCGAACTGGCAGTCAACTTCGGACTGGGCAGCTGTGATCAGGTGGAAACGCTCACCATTACTTGGCCGAGTGGCTCAATAGAGGTCGTACCAGTCGAGGGAATCGACAGCGAGATAGTGGTATCCGAGCGGTAAGAGGCGGGGGCATCCAACCGAAGAACTGCAGTGCTGAGACTCCGATCCTCAGGGGCAGTTGCCCCATGCTCCTAGAAGGGCTGCCAGATCGCTTCCATCAACGACGCCGCTTCCATCCAGATCTGCGGCACCCGAGGCACCCCATGCGCCGAGCAGGGCACCAAGATCTGAACCGGTGATGACCGAGTCGCCGTCGAGATCAGCGGGGCATGCAGCCGGGCAGAGCGCTCGCTTGACTACAACATCATCGATAGCAGCCTCGGTTACCGAGTTGTTGCTTGGATCGCTCACGACGAAGCGCACACGCATGGTCTGGCCGGGCGGCGCGATGGCAGCAACCTGCACGGATCGGCTCACCCACGCTCCGGCGTTGCTGCTGACAGTCTCGACTGTATTCCATGGGCCGCTGTCCATTTGAATCTGAACAATCAGGGCATCGGCTTCCGCAGGAATCAGGGCATCGTTGCAGAAGAACCACCGAGCGTATTCCAGTGTGGCATCCAAACCGTTGATCGCGACTGGCGCGCTGGTAAGCGTCGTGGGACCGAAGTCAAGATCGCTGCTACTGGATGACGTGCCGGCGGGTGCGGGGTAAGTCACCCAACACTTGGTACCAACCACCGAGTTGTCATTCGCTGGCTCAGCCTCCGCAGTGCCATTGGTCGTGCCGGTCGGATCAGCAACTGCCCATGCACCGACAGTCAGCGATGGGTCATTTGTCACGGTCCACGCGGTGGTGGCACCCTCCATATCGTCGCTGAAGGCGACCACCTGCCCGAGCACCGCAACGGCCGAGAAGTAGGTCGCCGGAGCAGGTCCCGATGGCAAGGTGTAGAGAGTTGCCCCGCCGTTAGTCAACTGACCGCTCACATACCAGTCAAGTGTCTGACCGCAGTTGCAGGCCGGGAGTGTGCCGGTGAAGGCGGTAGCGGATTGCTGCGTCATGTTGCCGCTGCTCCAAGCACCGCCGCCAACTCGCGAGTAAATCTTGGCGCTGCCGACGACGACGGATCCACCGCCGATTAGTGCGGCATTGACGGCGATGGGCGTGGCCTGCCCGGGAGTAAGCACGGCTGGAGCGCCGTTGGGCAGACTCCATGTGAGGTTGATCGGTGGTGTGTTTATGAACACCTTGAGGCCGTAGCAGCCACCAGTGACAACATCGAGCCAGCCGTCGCCGTTGATGTCGAATGCGGCGGCGTCGTAGAGTGAGTTGAGGTCAGCCTGAGGGATGGGGAAGCCGATCTCATCGAGAAGAGTGGTCGTCACGCCGGTGTTTCGGTAGAACTTCGTGCGCCGACCGGATGAGGGGCAGAAGGGACCGAGATCGCTATCGACATCGCAGATGATGACATCCTTCTTGCCGTCATTGTCAAAGTCAGCGATGGTGATGGTGTTACCGAACTCCCCGACGCTGTCGGCAATGACAGAGATGGAGAAATTCGCCTGCCCGTCAGTGCCGTTACCAGTATTGATGCAGTACCGATCCTGACCATCGTCGGCAATGACAAAGTCGAGCTTGCCATCTCCGGTGAGATCAGCCACATTCATGCCGTAGGGGGCGAGTCCGGGATAAATGCTGTCAGGGCCGTTCCACTGAGCGCCCACTCCGCCTGCGGAGGTCTTGTTCCAGATAATCGCGGCATCCTGACCGCCTGTCAGGGTGCTCACGCGAATCACATCCATCAGTCCGTCAGAGTTGAAATCTCCGGCCATGCACATGTTGCCGAACGCACTGGCAAGTTGGGTCGTGGTCATGCGAGTGCTACCAGAATCGGTGAAATGGCCGGGGTTTGCCAGACCAGAGTTGATGAGCAGCTTGTTGTTGTAATCGAGGGATGCGGACTCGCCCGGGCTCTGCTGACACTCGCCAGTATCAGCAGTGCTGCCGTTGGAGTTCAAGTCGATGCAGATGGTGCCGCTGGTCTCGGGAGTGTCGTAATCCACGAAGTACAGATCGGCGAATCCGTCGCCGGTGAAGTCGCCCACAGCGAGGTCACAGAAGCGTGGATTGGCAGTGCTGCCACTGGCGGCGGTGAGTACCGGAATGCGGGCATCTTCCAAGCGGAATCCCTGCCACTGGCCCCCAGCGTTGTTGCGGAGATTCATATAGACGCGAGGCTGTCCGAGAATGGCGTTCACCTGATCGCTCATGGTGGTGGCAGTGACGAGATCGAGCCAGCCGTCGTTGTCGACATCGACGGCCTCGACATCGCGGTCGTTACAAGGATCCATCATGGCGGAGTACCCCGCCGTATCTGATGCCGTGCCGTACTCAGTGGTGCGATCGGTGAGAACTCCACCCTCGTTCATAAGAATCAGGTCGCGGAAACCTCCCTGGATCGACCCGGGAAACTTTCGCATGACGATGAGATCGGTATCGCCGTCCTTGTCGAAGTCAGCCCATGCGAAGTCTTTTTCGAGATTGTCATTCACCACCAATGCCGGGGATGCCACCAGACGCGTTGATGTCTGATTGGAGAAAGTAACCCACTGAGCAGAGGCGCTCACCGCAGTTATAGCGATCGAAGTTGCAGCCAGAGCGATGTGTCGAATCATCATGCGAGTGTCTCCAATGTCAGTCACAGGGCGAGAGTGGGAGATTGTGCCTTCGAGTCAGAAGATTAGTTTAGTCCAAAGTTTACCGAGCCTGCGGATCAGTTGCACGGCCCCCAGGCGGCTAGCAGCAGAGCCAGATCGACAGCGTCGACTGCCCCGTTTCCGTCGATGTCGCCGATGCCACTTTGGCCCCAGCTAGCCATGAGAATTCCTAGGTCAATGCCATCTTTTGTCCCGTCGCCGTTCAAGTCTCCCATGCAGATCTCGCAGGAGTCAGGGATGCCGTTGAAGTTGTTGTCGGTAGCCAAGCCCAGAACGATTTCAAAGACATCGGAGAGGCCGTTGTCATTGCAATCGCCGTTAGCGCTCTCATAAGCGGTCTCAAAGATGACGATGTCAAGGGTATCAACATTTCCATCCTGATCGAAGTCCGCGACAGAACAGTTCTCATCAGGACTGCTCAGGCCTAGAGCAAAGCAATCACGAAGAGCGGGAAGATCATTGAAGTTGACATGGGAGTCTCCGTCAAGATCGAACTCGATCCGACCAAGCGAACCAAGAAAGTCGATGACCTGCTGCTGTGATGCAGGCGAGAGCGCGCTGAATGAAGCCGAACTTGCTGCGCCCTCACCATAGGGCCCATGCTTGCTGATGGCAGTGCGCAATCGCAGATTCATGTCGGAGCCGGATGCCGAGCCGTTATGCAACATGGGATCTCGCGTGCGGAGGTTCCAAAGCACCGGAGTGCGGAACTCACCCTCGCTGGCATCGCCCTGTTGGATGCCGTCGGCGAGAAGCCCCATGTCATGGAGTAGAAAGTCGGAGTACGGGCGAATGGTCTTACCGGCGATTGCGGTCTCGAGACTGGAGTCCGAGCTTGTCGCCCACTGGGCGACATGGCACTTGTTGCAGCCGATTTGATTGAATAGCAGCTCGCCCGTCATTCCCGACTTGGGAGTCTGAGGAGGCTGAGAGAGATAGCGCTGGAAGTGAGTTACCCGGTCGATGAAGGCGAATCCATTGGCATCTTCGATGTCTTCCGGATCAGAGACCGTGTCGCACTGCGCCAGCAGAGCGTAGTTGCCGTTGGGGGGATTCTCATTAGGTACGAGTCGATTGGTAAGTCCCATCTCGTTGCGCGAGGCATCACCTGAGAAGGTGAGCGTGGTGGCAACCTGTGCCTTCCAGCCGAATCGTCCGGCGCGCGTGATCCCAGGAGCCTCGAGTGCCTCCACCCAGTGGACGCGGCCACTGATGCCATCGCTGTTGGAGTCATTGGGATCCTGATTGGCCGCGATCTGTAAATCGGGAATCGCTTCGATCAAGCCGAACGCCATGGAGCTGTTGGTTACGCGGATGGCATTCACGGTCGCATCGGCGGGGATGTTCTCCTTGCATCCCTCGCTGATGCCAAACGCTTGTGCGAGCGACTGTACTTCGCCGGGGTACAAGACAAACTCACCCTTGATGTCGTTGCCGAAGTGGGAAACCGAGATGGTGCCCCAGCCACCCAGAGGATTGGCATGACAGGACATGCAGCCGGGCTTGTTGAAGATTGGCCCGAGCCCCTCTTGCTCGGTGATGGGATGCTGGAACAGCAGACGGCCAGCTTCGAATAGTGCCAACTGCTCATTGGTGAGACCCCGCAGCGGCTCACCAGCTCGCGGCTGCAACTCTGTGCCCATGGAGAAAGCACTGCTGACGAACACGAGTGCTACGCTGATCACAAGTTGGTTGCAGAGCATTGGAGTCATGTCAGTTCCGGTATGTAACTCTCGACGGTCTGGCCCTAGGCAAGGGTGGGAATCGGCAAAAAGGAAGTTATTTATTGGTCAGTATTGATGGCGCGAGCGGCACTTCAAATGTAGCCCCTATGCCGAACAAGGGAAACAGCATCCACCATCAATACAAAGGATTCTGCGAACTACCTTCGATTTTTGTGGACTATCATCACCACAACCATGGGCGTGAAGGATATCGGACCAAGCAACATGACGGTATCCGCCCCATCGCATACGCCACTTGCGGCAATCGTGGCACTCGCAGTGGCTTGCCACTCGGTTGCGCTGAATTTAGGTTGCGAGGCCGCGCGTTCGGCCGCACCGCCCGCAGTTCCTGAGGCCGCCGACCCCGTGACGGACGCGGCCTTCGATCAACCTACGAGCATCGTCTCCCTTGAAGATGTCGCTAGTGCGCTGCCTCTGGTTCCAACAGGGGGAGAGGATCGGTTGCGCGTCGGTCGTGCTTTGTTGAACTCATCTCATTTCGCCGATGCAGAACTGGTGATGACAGCACTGGGCCGCGACTTCCCGGCCGATGCGCGGATTGAGTTTCTGCTTGGCCTGAGCATTCACAAGCAACAGCGTTACGGTCGAGCGCGTGAGTGTTACTTGCACGCGAAGTCCATGGAGGGGGAGTTCCCCGAACGGATGCATCTTGAGCACTTTCTTGGCTGGGCCGAGTACCACCTGGGAAACATGCAGCCCGCGGCGGATGCCTTCGCCGAACATGTGCGGCGTGCCGCTGACGCCGATGACTCTTGGTTTGGACTGGGTGCCGCGCAGTTGGAGCTCGACGCCGTAGACGAATCGGAGCGAAGCCTCAAGCGTGCGCTCGAGGTCTGCGATGGCAAGAATCCCATAGACCTTCGTCAGCGAGCCAAGATCGTGGCGCGACTTGGTGACATTGCACTTCGGCGCGACCGCCTCGGCGATGCGGCGCAGATGTACGCCCAGGCCGTGGAAATGTGGCCCGATCACTACGAAGTCTGGGAACGGCTCGCCCGAGTCAGGTCGGAACTCTCACTGCCGCAGGAGGCGGAAGCCGCCAGAGCCAGTGCCGAAGCCGCACGCCAGCGCCTCGGACGATCGGCAACCGTGCCATGACATGCGGCGGCTTGCTGTGGGCGTTCACATGGGGAGGTCTGGGGTTGATGCAAGCTGTACCCGCGGCTTCTCCAGCGCCACAGTCGTCAGCAATCCACTTCAGCGATGTCACGACAGGCAGCGGGCTGCACATGACGATGACAAGCGGCGCCACCCCATCAACCCAGATTCTCGAAGTCAAAGGTGGAGGTCTCGGGCTCCTCGATGCCGATCAGGATGGCGATCTGGACTTGTTCATTCCCAACGGCGCCACACTCGTTGATCCGGAGCACGGGCCGGGTGCTCGGTTGTTTGAGAACCTAGGTGGAATGCGTTTCCGAGATGTCACGGCGCAGAGCGGCATCGCCCACCGGCGTTGGTCATTCGGGTCGGCCGTGGCTGACTTCGATAACGATGGTTTAGACGACATTTACATTTCCTGCTTCGGCCCAGATGTCCTCCTGCGCGGCCGCGGCTCGATGCGGTTCGAGGATGTCACGGCCAGCAGTGGACTCGGCAGGGACACCGACTGGAGTACTTCGGCGGCGTTCGGCGATCTCGATGGTGATGGCGATCTGGATCTTTATGTCACCAACTATCTGGAGTTTGATCCGACCCATCCGCCCGGTCCCAGTTTCGTCAAGGGTGTGACGGTGATGAGCGGGCCGAGGGGCATGCGCGCCCAGCGCGATCGGCTCCACGAGAATCTGGGCAATGGTCAGTTCGCCGATCGATCTTCCGAGAGCGGCGTTGCTGCCCTGTCGACTGGCTACGGCTTGAACTGCGCGATCCTGGATTTCACCGGAGATGGTGCGGCGGACATCTTTGTCGCCAACGATTCCTCCCCCAACTTTCTATGGCGCGCAGAGGGCAACATGAGGTTCACTGACCAGGGCAAGTCGATGGGAGTCGCGACCAACTTGGACGGACTCGAGCAGGCCGCCATGGGAGTCGCCATCTCTGATATTGATGGCAATGCCCGTCCGGATATCTACATCAGCGTGTTCTCCAATGACTCCAACACTCTGCAGCTCAATCGAGATGGCAGAACCTTTGCCGACCGAACGGCTCAGTTCGGCGCAGGCGCGGACAGCCGCACTCTCTGCGGCTGGGCGGCCCAGTTCGCTGATTTGGATCACGATGCTGATGAGGACATCATCGTCTTCAATGGTCATGTCTATCCCCAAGCCACGATGGCGGCGATGGACAGCGAGTACCGAGAGCCTGCGCTTCTGCTGCGGCGGGATGGGGCGCGGTTTCACAAAGCGCAAGGCGGGGATGCACTTGCAGTTCCCCACTGTGATCGATCCGCGGTCTGGGGTGATCTCGATGGCGATGGCGATCTCGATGCGGTGGTTGCAGAACTGAATGGCCCACTGCGGCTGCTGCGCAATGATCATGACAGCGCGAATGACTGGTTGATGGTCGGTCTCAACGACTCGCGAGCAGAATCAAAGAATCGCCACGGACTTGGATCGATGATTGAGCTGGAGCAGGCCGGAGTAACTCAGCGTCGCTGGCTGTACGGCGGCGGGCCATTTCAGTCGAATGCCGTAGCCGAGGCCCACTTTGGAGTTTCTCCCGGCACTCCGTGCAAGGTGATCGTGCGCTGGCCTGATGGCACCGTGCAGGAAACCACCGGCGTCGCCGCTGGCAGCAGAGTCGTCATTCAGCGCTCGGATTCACTTCCGAGCATGAGCGAGTAACGCTATTCGATACTCGTTCCGATCACGGGCAGATTCCCCAGCCTCCCAGCAGGGTGGCCAGATCGCTTCCATCGACCACTCCCGAGCAGTCCAGGTCGCCGGCACCGGTGGAACCCCAGTGAGAGAGCAGCACTGCTAGATCGGAACCAGCAACCAGTCCATCGCTGTCGAGGTCTGGGCAACCGCTGCCGCCGCTAGGAACGCTGGATGGGTTTGCGGGGTCCGCACACTGGTCCAGTTCATCACGGTCATAGAAGCCATCACCATCGCGATCGAGAGCGGTGCGCGCGCCCGTGCCGTTGGGCACGAGTGTGTACAGGAACGGACTCGCAGCGGTCGCCTGCGCGTCGAGCTGGGCAATGGTGCGCACCTCGCTCAGGCGATCGGATTGCATCGCGGTGCCGCTAGTAAGCAGAAAGCTCCTGGGCTCACCGGCGTAGTTGCCGCGAGCCACCAGTTGCGCCGAGCCCGCCTGGGCAATCGTCAGCAGAGTGGCGCGCCGCGCCGTTTGATCGCTGCCCGCGCCGCCCATGGTTGCCTGTGCGCCGACACTAGCGTGCGTCCCAGTGTCGAAGCACATCATGAACGCCGCCACATCGCGGCGCTGCTGGTTTCCGGCCGCGCCGCTGGCGAAGTTGAACACCGACAGCGAGAAGAACTTGAACAAAGTGTCTGTCGCGCCATCGTGAACGAAGCCGAACCCGGAGTTGTTGCTCTGGCTGGTCTTGTCCATGCCGGACTTTTCATAGATGTTGCGCAGTTGCGGCACCTTCATCGACTGCGCCTCCTGCAGGAGCGACGCCGAGATGATCGTTCCCTGGCCGCCCGTCGGCAGGGTGTGACAGTCGGAACACTGTACGAAGTCGAGGTTGCCGGTGGTGTAAAGGGTGAAGCCTGTGTTCGGGTTGCCCGAGCCGCCGCCGCCGGAACCCAGGTCGATGATGCTGGGCATGGTTCCGTTGAGGATGCGATTCGGATTCGGCGGGAAGGCGATCGATGCGAGATAAGCCTGCAGGCGCGTCATCTCCTTGGTGGTGAAAGGCGAGTCCCCACCCAGCAGGCTGACAGTCGCATGGGCGAACTGGCTCAGATCGGCGCGATCGCCCCGCCAGTGGAATGGTTCCAGACCGCCTAGGCCGACCAGCGTCTGAGTGTTCATCGGCCCCTTCATCGGGTGAAAATCCTCGCAGGTACCTACCGGCAAGCCGAGGTTGCACGATTCCTGATTGTCGACCATGACACCCTGTGGGTCGCCCAGGTCCCAAGAAAGTCGGTCCAGCCGTCCATCAATATGGCAACTGCCGCAGGACGCCTGGCCGAGGCCGCTGGCGATGTGGGTGTCGAAGAGAAACGGCCGGCCCACGCGCACCACTGTTGGTGTCGGGTCGAAGAAACTCTCGCGCTCGACTTCGGCAAGTGTCTGTTGATCCAGCACCGAAATGGTCGACTCGAAGCGGTTGAGCACATAAATGCGGTTGTTGGCGGCATCGCTCACCACACCGGTCGGTCCCTCGCCCACGCTGACCAGCCCGCTGCGGTTCATGGTGGCGGCATCGAACACCGCCAGGTTGTCAGACCCCATGCCGGTGACGAACACCCGTGCGCCATCGGACGAGTACGCCACGCCCCGCGGGTCGCCCAGTGACAGTTCGCGCTGCGCCATGGGAATGCTCGCCGTGGCGTAGCTCAGGTGCTGATTCAGATCGCGGCGCAGGATTGGCGTACTGCTGGCCGAACTGAATGTCGCCCCCTCAACGCGGGTGAAGATCCCTTTCACATTGGACTCAAAGCGGATCTCGTTCTTGGCCTCGGTGCCCACCACCACCGCACTGCCATCGGCGCGGGATGCCAGCGCCATGTTGGCGGTGAGAAACCCCTTCTTGTAAGTAACAGCCAGCGAGTTGGCATCGATCTGGGCGATGTCGTTGCCGTGCAAGCCCCAGGTGACGGCGGCCGACCAGTCCTTGTCGTTGATGTCCCGCCAAGTGCCGTTGGCGGCCTTACGCACAATGATGCTGCTGTCCGGAGCACTGGGCAGGTCCGCGGCGATAGGCGGATTGAAGGCGGTGCCCGAGTTGGGCGGGGGGTTCGGGTCGCCCGGATATGGATTCACCGAGGAGGCGACGACTGTCTCGGGGATAGCCGTGGTGTCGTTACCCGCTTCAAAGATCGCGCACCAGACCCGTGTTCCGTCGGTGGCCAGCGCCCGCGGCTCCTCGCCGGCAATGGCGACCGTGGTGGGTGCGGCTGAGAGCAGCGCCGGATTGAATACCTCGATGCGGTTGCGTTGCGATACCGAAACGAAGGCCCGCTGCGGTGAGCCGGCAAAGACCACATCGGCCGGTTCATCACCGGTGAGGAGAGTCGCCTTCACCTTGAGGGTGGCCAGATCGATGACCGTCACCGAGTCGGAGAGATGATTGACGACCCAGGCTTCCGAGTTCCCGCGCGCGCGCACCGAGATCGGCTCTAGGCCGACGCCGATGCTTCCCACCTTGTGCAGACCAGCAGCGTCTGCCGCGTAGACTTCGAGCCGGTTGTCTGGCGTGTTGGTTTGCAGCAGCCAAGTCGCTCCCGAGGCAACCGTGACCACTTCAAGCGGGTGTACCTGAGGCGACTCGAAGTTCACAAAGGTGGTCTGCGCGGCGGCATAGGGCAGCCACGCGAGGAGCGCAAAAGCGGGGATGAGGATTTGTCGCATGAACAAAATATTAAGCCTGCCCTTTGGAGATACAAGGCTTTTTGGAGCTTTTGTTGGCAGTTAGAGCAGGGGGCTGAGAAGCCCTGCCGCGTTTTCGATGAGCCGCTTGGCGAGGGGACGCCGCCGCCATGCTGCCCCTGAGAGCTGCGTGCTGCTTGCGATGTAGCCAGCCTGCAACTTTCTAAGCGCGTGCGCAAACGGGTTGTCGTAAACCACCAAGGAAGCCTCGAAGTTCAGGTCGAAGGATCGCCTGTCCAAGTTCGCGCTGGTGACCAACGAGAGTTGCCGATCGACAGTCACCGTCTTGGCGTGCAGCAGTCCTTTCTCAAACTCAAAGATCTTCACATTGCTGCTGAGAAGCACCTCGTAATAGGCGCGGCTGGCGAGCGCAACCAGTCGGCTGTTGTTGCGCTTGGGAATCACCAGTGTTACCGAGACCCCGCTCTTGGCTGCCACGCACATCGCCATGACCGTTTCGATGTTGGGTACGAAGTAAGGCGTGGTGAGGACGACCTCCTGCCGCGCTACTCGCAACATCCCTTGCACCAGTTGCGTAGTGGACTCGTTGTCAAAGTTGGGGCCACTGGCGACGAACTGAGCGGCGGCGCCCTCGCCAGTCGCACAGAGTGGCGGGTGCAAGTTCATCAACTCCCGCAGGTCCTCCCCCGTCTCGAAGTACCAATCTTCCAAGAACACCAACTGCACCTCGCGCACTACCGGCCCCTCTGCTCGAACCATGCAATCAACCCAGGGAGCGAACTTGGGATCAGGGGCGAAGGAAGCACTGGCAATGTTCATGCTGCCCACATGAGCGATGCGTCCGTCAACGATGAGGAGCTTGCGGTGATTGCGCAGGTCGAGTCTGGTGAAGATAATGCGCCACAGGCCCACGGGCAGCGCCCGTGTAACTCGGACACCAGCAGCCATCATCGTGTGGCACAACTTCCCGCGGAGAAACCTGCGGGATCCGACATCATCGCAGAGCACTCGAACCTTCACGCCGCGTTTGGCGGCAGCGATCAAAGCATCAGCTACGGCGCGGCCCGACTCGTCATCAAGAAATATGTAGGTGAGTAGATGCACATGAGCGGAGGCAGAGTCGATGTCGGCAACCATGCGAGCGATGGCTGAGTCGGTGTCCCCGCAGATGTCCAGAGCATTCCCTCTTGTGGCTTTGCTGTGAGAGGCAGAGGTGGCGATCTGACAGACCGCCCGATCGAGTTGATCCATCTTGATCTCGATGGCATCGGGATCGCGGTGCCCGTGATGCGCCTCAATGTCTAGAGCAGCCAGAACCTCGGCATGTCGTTTCCTGCGCATCCATCCCAGGCGCGGCTCGCCAAACATGGCGAAGGCGAGCAAACTTCCCGCGGGCATGAGAAGGAGAAACAGAACCCAAGCCGTGGCCACGGCGGGGCGGTTTCCTTTGCGGATCAGAACATAACAAGCCACCAAGAGGCGGGTGATTGCCTCGATACCGAAGATGGTCGGATAGAGGTAATCCAAGATGGGGCTCGGTCAGAGCTAGGAGCAGATTTCAATCACGGTCAGGCGGCGATCGCCCTTGGGTAGGGCAACTCGCACGGTATCGCCGATGCGAGTCTTCATTAGCGCCTGCCCCATGGGGCTGGTCGCTGTCACCTCGCGTGCCACGGACTCGTCGGCATCATCCGAGTAGCCCGTCACCAACTTGAGTACTTCCTCCCGGCCGGAGGCTTCGTCCCGGACTTTGATTACGGCCCCGATGAACACGATGTCCTTCGGGAGGTCGTTACTGCCCAGAATCTGGCAGGTGCGTAGCTTCTCCTCGATGTCGCGGATTCGAGCATCGTTGTGCGACTTGTCCTCGCGGGAAGCGTGGTAATCCGCGTTCTCGCGCAGATCGCCCTGAGCCCGAGCCTCAGCAATGCGAGTGATCAGAACCTTGTCCAGTGCTCTCAACTCCTGGAGCCGAGCATGGAGCCTTTCGCTATCAGCCTTGGTGATGAATTCCATAGACAGGTGAACGCTATCCCTCACTGGGCACGGGCGCAAGGTTTCGCAGTGTGGATGCGGCGACCCCCGCAACTAGCAGCACGGCGGCCAGTGCCCATGTTTCCGCAGTCCCCGGGGCGGCGGCGGCAGCATGCGCTGCTCCGCTCAGCAGGCAGAGGAACATGGCGAGTGCCCGCTCCCATCCCAGGCGTGATCCTCGCGCCCAAGCAAGGAGTCCGCAGATACAGGCGGCGTGAGCGAGGAGCATGGCATCGAGACTGGCGACCTCGGCAACAGTCCATGAGGAAATCAGGCGCAGCGGCCAGAGAACCAGCTGCAGCAAACACGCCACCGTGAGGAGGTCAAGCAGGCTTGATCGAACCGGTGTCGGGCAGGGAGCCTCGCTCAATCGCAGCAGTGGCCAGGCCACTATCAGTCCCGTGGCACAGAGCACAACTGTTCGCAGTACCGCTGGGTGGTAGGAGTTCAGGCTCGGCTCAATGGGCGCAGACACTCCGATGCCGAACGCTATGGAGGCGCCCAGCCAAAGTGCACCCCAGGAAACGAGATCGCGCGGAACCATATCATTCACCTCAGATAGATCAGCGTATGCCAACGCAGTCGGTTCTGACATCGAGTGACCCTGTGCATTCGCCGTCGACCTTGCCGAAGGACGAATCGAAGTACTGGAGGTATCGCAGCTTTTGTACCGCTGCGACCTCAGCAGGGGTCTCTTCTCCGGGAGGATGTCCCCATTCAATGGTGCAGCCACCTCTGGTCTTCATCCTCAGTTGCCCATCCTCGGCATATCCGCCGACCTCAATGGACTCGATTTGAGAACGCCATCTTTGCGTGTCGATCATTCGCGCCAGTTCCAAGCCGGCCGCGAGATCAGCACCGATCCATCTGGTTCCGGCATGATCGGGTCGAGGCTCGCGACAACCACGGATGCGGGGAAAGGCCGGGCCGGAATCGGCGGCATAGGTTCGCGGTAGGAGTCTGCCGTCAGCAGCTATCAGGTGCTCGCCATCCGAATCACACACCAGAGCGAAGGGCGCCGCGAATAGGGCATCTACCGTGAGTTCGCCCACGCTGGCCCGGCGTACCTGGCTTACGGAGAAGAACCAACCACTATCCATCAGCGCCTTCTGGGCTCTAGCCAACGCCTGACGATCGCCGGGATCAGGGCCAGCCTCGGCTGCCGCGAGCTCCGAGAGCAGTCGAATGTCGCTCTCACCGAGCCAGGCAGGGGCGCGGGTAAAGGCGACGCGCACGGCTCCCACAGTACTGGCGCCGCTAGCGTGAGCCGCCTTGCGCAGTTTGGGAAGGACTACGGTTGCAAAGAGGGCGAGCCCCAGAATGAGTGCCCCAGCGCCGATCGCGGTGGAAATGTGATGCCATGACATCCCCTGCGAGCTCGATTGCTGCTTGGCCATTCGTGCCTAGTTATTCGGCTCGAAGCGCCGGTGAGGGAGAAATATCCGCCAAGCCTCTGTCGCGCGCGCGCCGAGCGAGACCGGCGGTTGCCAGAGAGGCGCAAACCTCTTCGAAGCTGATACCGACGTGACTGGCGGCCTTGGGGATGAGGCTGTGATCAGTCATCCCGGGCATGGTGTTGATCTCGAGAAACCACGGACCTCGCTCATCAACCATGAAGTCGACGCGGGCGATGTCACGGCACCCGATGGCGTCAAACACCTGGAGTGCCCAGGCCGATGCCGCAGCCGTGTGTTCGGGGTCAATGTCAGAGTCGAACAGATACTTGGTGTCATCGCGGTTGTACTTTGCTTCGTAGTCGTAGAAGTCGACGCTAGGAACGATTTCAATGATGGGGAGTACCTGGCGATGGAGAATCCCCACGGTTATCTCACGACCCTTGATAAACCGCTCGGCGAGAAGCCGAGGTCGGCCCTTCAGCAGCTCCAGACAGGCCTGATGGCCAGTGACCTGGTCATGACAGATTCGCATGTCGACACTCGAACCGTCGTCCACCGGCTTGAGCACGAATGGCGGTTCCAGGTCCAGATCAGCGGGGGAGGTGACAATCCGCGAGGGCGGCGTGCGCACTCCGATGCGCTGTGCATACATCTTGGAGGCAGCCTTATCCATGGCTAGGCGCGCCGACTTGGAGCGGCAACCGACAAAGGGTCTACCCTCCGCCTCGAGAATCTCCTGCAGCGGGCCCCCCTCCCCCCACGGACCGTGGAGGACGGGGAAGGCCACATCAAACTGCATCTGGGCCAAGTCCTCGTTGGTGATGCGGCCGATCAGCCGAGACTCGACCTCCCACCCACCGGCGCGCACGAGAGCCTCGGCAACGCGGGTACCGGAGCGAATGCTTACCTCGCGCTCAGCATCGGGGCCGCCCATCAGAACTAGAACCTTTGGATTGCTCATGAGTGATCTCGGGGCTTTGTCCAAAACACAACTTCGCGTTCAAGAGAGATGCCGCAGTGCGCCTTGACGCGGTGCTGCACCAGTTCGGCAAGTGCGCGCACATCTCTTGCGTGACCCTCCTTGACCACCGTGATGAAGTTGCCATGGCAGTCGCTGACCTCGGCTGACCCCAGCACCGTGCCCTTGAGGCCCGCGCGATCAATGAGCATGCCGGCGCTTACTCGCTGGTTCGTCTGGGGATCGACGGGGTTTCTGAACATGCAACCAGCCGAGTTGTCCTTCAGAGGCTGCGAGTTGGCCTTGTAGGCGGAGATTTCCTTCATGCGGCTGCGCAGAAGTTGCGCATCGGCTTCACCCAACTGCAGGCAGGCGCTCACGATGATCCCCTCCGGCAAACTGCTGCCGCGGTAGGAGAACTTGGCCTCCGAGGTCGAAACCTCCTCGGTGCTCCCCGATGTGTTCATCAGGCGAACCGAGCGGATAGCGGAGGCGATGTCACCGTACTTGCCTCCAGCATTCATCTTGATTGCCCCTCCGAGCGATGCAGGAATGCCAATGAGTTGCTCGATGCCCGCGAGGCCACGACGACCGCACTCGGTGGTGAGCAGGCTGACAGAGCAGCCACTTCCCGCCTCTAGAGAAACATCGCCGCTGCTGCCATCAAAGCGAGTCGCCCGGAATGCCGCGTGGGTCAGTTGCACCACTACGCCGTCGATGCCCTCGTCATCTACCAGCAGGTTGGCGCCCTCTCCCAGCACACGTACAGCAACGCCATCTTCGGTGCAGCGCCGCAATAGCTGCGACAGTGCCATCTCGGAGCGGGGTTTGATCAGCCACTCAACGCGACCTCCCACGCCGAACCAAGTGCGGGCGCCAAGCGGCGCATCCTGTTCTACTTCTAGGTCCAGTCCAGCAAACGACGAGGTGCTTAGAACTGTCGGCACAGATCACTCCTTGGCAGCAGACCCGCGGCTGAGAAAGTCGCGACCAACAGTCCAAACCGGTCCCGCGCCCATCACCACTACTAGATCGCCGTCCTGGCACATCACCTCTAGTTGTTCCACAATCGCCTCGAAGGGATAGAGATGCATGGCGCACACTCCCTTGCTCCGCAGCCTGTCCACCAGATCCCCGGCGCTGACTCGAGTGCGCTCAATCTCGCTGTCGCGCACGAAATAGATGTGAGGCACTATCACTACATCGGCGTTGGAGAAACTTTGAGCAAACTGCTCCAACAGGAATCGAGTCCGCGAGTGTTGATGGGGTTGAAATACGCACACCAACCTCTTGGGGGAATGGGCCGACTTCAAGGCCCGCAGCGTCTTCTCGACCTCAGTCGGATGGTGTCCGTAGTCATCGAAGATTCGAACGCGGCGCCCGAGGGGCAGTACTCGGTCGCCCAAGTGCTGCATGCGCCGGTCGACTCCCTTGAACGCGCAGAGTGCGGCTTCCAGTGGCGAACGCGGGGCTCCCAGCCAGAGGGCGATTATTCCCGCTGCGGCGGCGTTGAGCGCGTTGTGCTCCCCCCACAGTTCGGTAGTGAAGCGCAGTATCTCAGCACCACGATGAGTCACAACTACCTCGTTACTGCCAGTATCCATCTGCACTGGATAGTCGGCTCCAGGTGACCAACCGAATGTAGAGACCTGACAATCGAGGCCGGAGGCAACGGCGCGGCGATGGGCGCCTTGCTCCCCGATCAGAAGTTGCCCTCCATCGGCGGCTGCGGGCAGGCGCCGGGCAAACTCGCGAAAGGACTGCACGATTTCATCGAGCGATGCGTAGCAGTCGAGGTGATCTTCCTCGACATTGTTGATTAGAGCGATAGTGGGGCGGTGGCTGTGGAAGGACCGATTGAACTCGCACGCCTCGGCCACCATGATGCCTGCCTGACCGCTGCGATCGCCTCGGGGAATCGCGGCCGCGCCTGTGCGCGCACCGCCGCCGATGTCTGGACAGTGGGCGCCCACTATGAAACTTGGATCTAGCCCGCAGCTCATTAGTGCGTGAGCCAGAAGCGCCGTGGTTGTGCTCTTTCCATGCGTGCCGGCGATGCTCACGCCCGTGCGGCCCTCCATGGCTCGGCCTAGCGCCTCGGCGTAGGTCAGCACTTCGATGCCTCGATCCTGGGCGGCAAGCAAGTGGGGATGGTTGTGATCCACCGCCGCTGAATGAACCACCAAGTCAATGCCTCGGGGTAGTTCGGCCGGATCGCCAGAGTGGACAGCAATGCCCTCTTTGGCCAAGGAATCTGCAACTGACTTGCCCTCGGTATCAGTTCCGGCACAGGTGGCGCCGCGGGCCTTCATGATGGAGGCGAGTCCACGCATGCCGCTGCCGCCTATCCCCACAAACCATGCTCGGCGCATGCCGAAAACCGGGTCTCTCGTCCTTGCCGCGGCCATGGCCGCCTCCTGCGTTTCCAAGCTCTGAATCGTACCGCACGGGGTCGACACTTCACTACGCGCCTTGAGCATTGTGAACTCAATATCGGCGCTCTGCCCGCCGTTCCCTACAATCCTCACCCATGACAGTGGAAAGGGATGCAGTTCGAGCTCAAGTGCTCATTGTTGATGATGAGGTTGACCACGCCCAGATCATGGCGGACGCGCTGAGGCGACCGGGGCACATCTGCACGGTAGTCCATGGATTCAATGCCGCAGCCGAGGAAATCCAGCACGGTTGCTTCGATGTCATCGTCACCGACTTGGTGATGGAGCATCAGACCTCTGGGCTGGAAGTGTTACGGCTGGCTAAGCAGCACCAGCCCGATGCCGAGACCATCATGGTGACTGCTCACGGCGATGTCCCCACTGCCAAGGCCGCCCTGCAAGGGGGGGCCTACGACTTTATTGAAAAACCATTGGATCTGACTGTCTTCCGCAACCTCGTGCACCGCGCCGCCGAGACGGTGGCGCAGCGGCACGCCATCCATCGTCTGCAGGATCAGGTCGATTCATCATTCGGATTCGAAGGCATCATCGGTCACTCGAGTGCCATGAAGGCTCTCATTGACAGCATTCGTCAGGTTGCCCCCAGCAACATTCCTGTGCTCATCCGCGGTGAGAGTGGTACGGGGAAAGAGCTCGTTGCCGCCGCGCTGCACAAGCACTCCAAACGGGCCGACAAGCGATATGTGACATTCAATGCGGCCGGTCAGGCAGAAAGCCTGCTGGAGGATCAACTGTTCGGCCATATGCGCGGAGCCTTCACCGGCGCTGATCGGGACCGTGAGGGCGTGTTTGAATACGCCGATCGCGGCACGGTTTTTCTCGATGAGATCGGTGACATGCCGCTCTCCATGCAGCCAAAGCTGCTGCGCGTGCTCGAGACTGGCGACCTGGTTCGCCTCGGCAGCAATGAGACGCGCAAGATCGATGTTCGTTTCGTCAGTGCCACCAATCGGGATCTCAAGACGGCCTGCGCCGAGGGCAAGTTCCGTGATGACTTGTTCTTCCGCCTGCGCGGGGTAGAGCTGTACATACCACCGCTGCGAGATCACCGCGATGACATCCCTGCTCTAGTGCATCACGCCATCGGCAAGTACTGCGGCGAAATGGGGCGAGCCAGACCTCAAATCACTGGCCCGGCGCTGATGAGGCTCGTCTCCTATCGCTGGCCTGGAAACGTGCGGGAGCTTTTGAATGTGGTGCACCGCATGGTGGTCACATCGCAGGCGCCCATGCTCGATTTGGCTGATGTCCCCGAGGAAGTTCAGGAGCGTGATAGCGGTGACCACGGCGGAGGGGCAGCCAGTCTGGGCGGCATCGGTCTGGACAAGCTTGAGAAGGAGGCAATCCGGCAGACGCTCTCCATGACCAATGGCAATCGCGAGCAAACTGCGCATCTGCTGGGGATCGGTGAACGAACGCTCTACCGCAAGCTCAAGGAGTACGGATTGCGCTGATGGGCAACCCTACCCGCTCGCAACTCTGGTGCCGATGATGCCCTGGATTCTCTGGCGTCACATCCTCATAGAAATCACCAAGGTGCTGTTGCTCACCACGGCGGTGATTGTGGTCGTCGTTGCCTTCGGGGCGGTAGTGAGGCCAATCGCTCAGGGAGTGCTGGGTCCGATCGGTATCGCCAAGTACATCGCCCTCGCCACCATTCCCATGCTGCAGTTCTCCCTGCCATTCTCAGCGGGTTTTGCGGCCACGATGGTGATGAACCGGTTTGCATCTGACAATGAAGTGCTGGCGATGAGTGCCAGCGGGCTCTCCTATCGAAAGGTCTTTGTTCCCGTGGCTGCAATGGGGCTGGCTCTCAGCCTGTGCATGCTCGCTCTCGTGGAGATGGTGATTCCCCGATTCCTGGGTCGGATGGAGCAAGTGATTGCTGATGATGCTGCGTCGGTCGTCGTCTCCGCGCTAGCCGCGGGCGAGTCGTTCACTGCAGGCAGTCTCATCATTCATGCCGATCGCGCCGCGCTCATGCCGGGCCGACCACCCTCGGGGGCGCAGCAGAGAATTGTTCTCGATGGCGTGGCCGCTATCGAGTTGGATGGCTCGCACGCGCGCACCGAGTTTGTGGCGCGCCAAGCGGTAGTGGATCTCCATGCAGCAAGCGATGGCATCCTGCTCAAGATGGCGATGCACGATGCCACAGTGATTCGCCCGGCTGATGGCACATTTGTCCGCGTACCTGAGGCGCGTCCCGAGGCCGTGCGACTGCTGCGGAAAAATGCCCCTGGGCCCAACACCATGCCGTGGGTGCCGCTCGAGGAGGAGATTGCCCATCCCGAGCAGGCCCTCAAGTCGCGCGCTGCCCGCCTTCCTCTCGATGACGCGTTGCTGCGTGATGAGGCCTGGGCCGCGATGAGAGCCGCTCTGGCGCAAGTGGGAGTTCTGAAGTTTCGCGACCTCGCCACTGATCGCGTTTACGACGTTTCCCGCGCTGAGCTCAGGGGAGACTCACTGGTGCCCGCTGATGGGGGCGAGTCCATCGGCATCGCGGAGCGGGATGGTGATCGAACCATGAGAGAGGCGAAGTGTCGCTCAGCGCGGCTGAGTGCCGTTGCCGCTATCACGGATCGAGGAGATAGCCGCATCATCCGTCTGTCATTGGTGCCCGAAGCCTTTGCGGCTGTGGCAGGACAAACGGCACTTACATCACGATCTCGTCTTCCTACGGAGCTGCAAGGGTTGACACCGCTGGTCTCCTACTCCCAGCCCGACTCCTCAGCTGTGATTGGCCCAAATGATCCCAGTCAGCCCCTCGTTAGTGCCGCAGCCGGTGCACCGGAGCAATCGAAACTGGTGGCAGGCTGGCGGCGGGCGGTATCCGAGGTCTACTGGGAGGATGTATCGCACCGCTGGCAGCGTTTCGGTCAAGTCGTTGCCGTCGCCCTCACTCTGGCGCTGGGTGCGGTGCTGGGAGTGTGGCGAAGATATAGCCTGCCTCTGATCGTGTTCTTGCTGGCGTTCATTCCGGCCATCGCCGACATGATTCTCATATCAAGTGGTCAGCAGCACATCAGAGCGGGGGAGTTTGTGATGGGTATGAGCCTGATGTGGTCTGGCAATCTACTGATGTTGCTGGTGCTGGCAGCCTCCTGGCTGGCACTCTCGAGGCATTGACATGCGAATCATTGATACTTGGATCCTCTGGCGATTCACAGCGAACTTCCTTTTGCTGTTCTCGGTGCTGTTTGTCTTTGGTGTCTCGATAGATGTCGTGCTGCAGATGGATGAGTTCCGTCACGCGGCGGAGGCGCTTTGGGGAAGTTCCGGCCTCTGGAGCACGGGGATGGTGATCCTGCAGTTCCACGGCCCGCGCGCCTTTCAAATGTTTCAGTACATGGCGCCGCTGATAGCGGTGGGAGCAGCGGGATTCACCCTTGCCAGCATGCACCGAAACCGGGAGCTAGTGGCGTTGATGTCGGCCGGTCTCTCGCTGCGACGTATCGGAGCGCCCTTCATGGTGGCGGGTCTTGTCATTGCGGTAATGCAGGCGGCGAATCAGGAGTTTGTGCTGCCTCGAATCGCCGTACAACTGCTGCGCGGTCACGAGGAGATCACTGCCAAGGCGACAATGTCTTTCCCGGTGCCGCTGTGGCCGGATGGCCGAGGTCAGCTCTTGCGGGCGGAGGCGTTCGATCCGGGCACTAGCGAACTCAAAGGATTGATCGCGATAGACAGGGACTCTGAAGGTCGGATTGTCAGGCGTGTCTCCGCGACTTCAGCGAAGTGGAGTCAGGCTCAGTCGGCGTGGCGACTGAGTGGCGGTGTCGAGTCAGCGGCACAGGTGAACGGCGTTGCGCCGAGCGCGCACTCGGTCGATCTGCTGACGAGCGGACTCACTCCCGATGCCTTGGTGCTGCGCCACACCAAACTGTATGCCCATCTATTGGGGCTTCGACAACTGACGAAGCTCCAGGCCGGTGGGGCGGTGCGGCCGGATGAGCTGCGGCGCATGGCGGCGGGGCGCTTCGGTCTAATCGCGGCGGGCCTCTTGGTCCTGCTGGCGTCGCTGCCCTTCTTTCTCCTGAGAGAACCCACCAATCTGCTGCGTCAAAGTGCGGCGTGCGCCGGTTTTGCCGTGCCTGCTATCTTCGGATCGGTGATCGCCATGAGCGTTCCCATCGCCTCGCTTTCCCCGACCGTGGCTGTTGTGCTTCCCATCGCCATACTTCTGCCGCTGGCTGTCTGGCGGCTCAGCGCCTTGCGTACTTAGGACATCACTGGGGTGAATCCGCGGCGGAGGTCGGCAACACGCCGCCCACTCTCACCAACTCTTGTTGGCCCGCTTCCAGGCATCGAAGAGAGAGGGGTCAAACACCGTGATCTCTGCCTCTCGCAGAAGCGCGCGCGCCAGTTGGTCCATCGCCAAGCGTTCTTGAGCAGTGCGCGCAGCCCGTTCGCACTGGCCGCGAGTGTCGTTGAGTGTCGCTCCATCACCGGGTACCTCACCATCGAAGGCGATCAACACGAATGAACCATCCACGACGATGGCTTCACTTGTTGCTGCAGGCGGCAGCGCAAAGAGGGCCTCTCTCACCACGGCTGGGTAGGCAGGATCCACACGCGAGATTGGCTCCACGATTCCGCCGCGGGCAGCACTGGGATCGGCGGAGAGTTGCGCGGCGACTTCTCCGAAGCGCTCTCCCGAATCGATCCGCCGCCTAGCTTCCTTCGCAGTGGCCAGATCAGGAGCAACAATGATGCGGGCCTTGCGCCTCGTGCCGTGGAGCGACTCGTGCGCCTGCGCCACCAGCACCTCCGTAACGACAACATCCTCACGCACCAGCGCTCGAAGTGCTGCATTCCGTTCCAGTAGCGCCTGCCACCGAGTGGGGCCGAGTCCGGAGCGGGTTCGGACGGCGTCGAGAAGTTCAAGGGCACGATTTCGGTCGGGGCTCAAAGCAGCGCAGACCAGCTCCTCTTCTCGAGATCGATCTTCGCTGTTGACTTGGATACCGCGAGCCGCCAGCCTCGCGGCAACCTGCATGTCCAATATGGTCTCCTCCAACACCTCGGCGCCGCTGCTCTCTGCCAGCAGTGGAGTCATTCTCTCCCAAGTGAGTGCGACTCCATTGCACATCGCTGCAGGAACTCGGGGCGCGGTGCCCGCTCGCTCACCCGAATGCAACTCTTGCACGGCGACTGCTTCAGTCGTTGCCGGCGTGGAGCAACCACCGATTCCCGCCAACGCCATCACGCAGGGGACCGTTGCAACTGCACCTCGGTACCGGTGGAGAACGCTCATTGGGGCAGACGATAGACGCGATAGGGGTTGTCAGGACCGCCAGCATCGAGTCGCGAGCCGGCGAGCGATCGTTCCATCGCATCCAGTTGGGCCTCGGTCGCCGCCAGATGTGACCAGCCTGACACACGCCACAACTGCAACATTTCGCGGTTGAGGATGAGCACGGTGAAGTTGGAGTCAGCCAGTTCCCGCCCCCACAGTTGGGGCGAGTCCGGCAGGGCTGCCGCAATCTCATCAAGGGGGTTGTTGTCCCACACCGTGCTGTATGCGGGAGTGCGATTGACATAGAAGGGATTGGAGAATCCCACAGCGAGAACGCGCTCGTTTACATCGAGAGAGTTGAGCAGAGCGACTGGGCCGCTTGCGCCACTGGCCTCAGACTCAAGGTCGATTCCCCCCTTGAAAGCCGCCATATTGCCGATAGCGACAGTTGGGTGGGCGCGACCCTCGGCTAGATAAATCGATGCGGGTAGGAGAGTGAGCGCGCCGAGAAGCGCCAGAGTTGCCGCTCTCGGGAAAGCATGGGTCTTTGCGGATGCCCCGCGCCCCGAGTCGTCGCGTGGACTCATCATGCGGCTGACGAAGTGCCCCACAATCATTGCCATTGGTATCGCTAGCGGCACCAAAAACCGCGACTTCTGGTGGGTGAAGAGCAGCCAGCCGACAACGCCGAGACTTACGGCGAGAGTAAGCAGCAGAATCGATTGGCGCTGCGGGGAGCGAATCGCCCACGGCACCGCAATGAGTGCGAACAGAGGCAGTACTCCCCACTGAGGGAGGAAACCAACTCCGGGAACCGTAGCGCAATCGAACCAGCCATAGGCGAGAAACTCATGCCAGAGCGCGTGCGGCCAGTTGCTCGGTGCGCTCGGTGCATGGGCGCTGTGGAAGGCGGCCGCCTGCGCTGCTGTCCACCATCCCGCGCCAAACTGCTCCGATGCCAAGGGAAACAGGGCGTTTCCGGTAGCGATCGTGTTGCGAGTCAGCCAAGGCAGCAGCACGAGCAGGCAGGTTGAAACTGCCAACAGCGAGTAACACAGGGTTCGTAGCACTCCCAGTTTCGGCAGCCAGTACACCAGCGCCAATACAGCAGTCGGGACTCCCAGAATTGCTGCCGACGAGAGCTTGCATCCGAGTACCACGCCCATCAGGACGCCTAGTAGGAGTGGTTGCCTCAATGACCCGGTACCGCCGCCTGATGGAGATGAGATTGCGGGTGGGCATGGTGCGAGTACGAGCAGGATGGTGGCGAATACCAGCATCGTCGCCGACTCGTTGTAGGCGAGCGATCCCGTTACCAGTACCCACGGCGTGATCAGAAAGATGAGCGCAGCAGTCATTCCGGTGTCGAATGATCGGCGGCCACAATCATCGCCCTCCCGAGCAGGCGAACAACACCACTTGATTGCCGCAGCTGCTACCGACATCGCCGCGATGAGCGTCCATCCTGCGCACAGAATCTGTGAGTCAACTGCGGCAGCGTGGGCACTTGAAGCCATTGTCATCAAGTCAAGAAACGCGCCCTCCGTGAAACTCGGCAGAGCGCTGTAGACATTGTGGGGCAGCGTGGCGATCTGCCCAGACTCGAGCCACTCCTTGGGAAGTTGCAAGTGGTAACTGAGCGCGTCGTAGCCGGCGAACTCGCTACGCCATAGCCAACCCGGGGGGCTCACTGAGGCGAGCAGGAGCACCGCACAGGGGACTCCCAGCAGCAGCAACACGGGTGAGATTGGCAGATGACACCTGATGCGGCCTCTCGCGAGGAGGCAACCGCGCACCAGAACGGCAATGCCCACTCCATGCAGCAAGAAGTATGGAGCCGCGCCCCACGACACGAGTGAGGAAACTCCGATGACCTGATCGAGCGCCAGAAGCAGGGCGGTTCCCACGCCCCACCGCAGCGCCAAGTTTGTCAGTTGCGACGCTACCTGCGGTTGCAACGCCAGCCGAGCGTGCTGCGTTTCGCCAACTCTCGCACCAATCGCGAGTGTGCCCCACCCTAATGAACTGAGTAGCCAGAGCGCGGGCAACCACGCGTGCGAGACCAACTCGGTTGCGGCGCGCAGCATGGCATCGGGATCACCTGCCACAAAGGTGAGCAGTGCCACGGTAATGACGACGACCCCAGCGACTGAGAGAGTCGCTGTAGGCAGCACCATTGGACTCATAGAGGAGACTCAGGCCGCCTTGGCCATTACCCGATGCTTGCAGGCCAACTCCACCAGTGCATCGAAGGTCTTGGGATCTTCGATGGCAATCTGGCTGAGCATCTTGCGATTGAGCAGGCAGTTGGCTCGCTGGATCAGCTGGATAAACTCGCTGTAGCGCATGCCGCGCATACGGCAGGCAGCAGTGATGCGGGTGATCCACAGGCTGCGGAAGTCGCGGCGACGAAGTCGGCGGTGAGTCCAGGCGTAGCGGCCAGCGCGCAACATTGCCACCTTGGCTTGTTGCTTGTGACGGCTCTTTGTTCCGTAGAATCCTCGCGCTTCGCGGAGGAGTTTGCGTCTTGCCTGCGTTCGGGCTGCGCCCTTGCGTGCTCGTGCCATGAGTCGACTCCCTTGGGAGATGCTGCGGCGGGGCCGTCGTTCGACGGACTTGATCCCGACGAGCGGTGAAAGTTAGGCCTTGGTGGCCTCAGTACGGGCCGCGTCCACAGCGGCCTTCATTTCTCGTGATCGAAGCGTTCGTCCCAGCAGGCGCTCATACCCACCCATGTCGCCATTTGTCGCGTACTTCTTCTTGCGATAAGACTGAACCGTAGTCCCGCTCTTATTGCTCTTGAGGTGACGGCTTGCGGGCGCTCCAAACCGAACCAGACCAGTCTTGCTGATCTTGATGCGCTTGAGGAGACCCTTGTGTGACTTTGGCTTATGCATGTGATTTGATTCTGGCTTGGGTGGAGCAGGATAGCGACATTCGTGCGCGCCCGCAACCGCTTTCACCCCATCTTCGCCAGACGATTCTCGAGATTCAGCTCTAGTTCACCAAGAAGACATCGAAGGGATCGTTGGCAACGGCCTTGCTGCCCAAAGACTCGGTCCCGTCGGTGGTGCGCGGTCGCCACAAGTCCTCGTCGCGTATACCCAGTGGGGTCCGAACTCTCACGATGGGCTCGATGATCCACCGAGTTGCCCCATCGTTGAAGAGCACATTGAGTCCGCGCCGCTCATGGTTGTCCGACCCTCGAGGCAGTTCCCCCGTCTTTGCGGAGGAGCTCAGCTTTTGCTCGGGGTTCAAGCCGATTTCGGGATTGCGATCCGCGACCACGGGCATGCCCGGCAAAATGAGAAGTGAGAGTTGCACGCGGTGCATAGGCACGCGGTAGGCGAGTTGCCGGGTGCCATTACAGCGAGTGCATGCCGCTGTGCAGTACCCCTTGTGTGCCAGCGTCGCCAGTGCTTCGCCTCCCTTGCCATCGGCTGCCTGCGCCATTTGATCGGCGTTACCACCCGGGGCAAAGCCAGCGAAGCCAGCCGTCATGGGCAGGCTTCCCAGGTTGTCGGCCGAGTATCCGTGCAGGGCGCGTCCCAGATTCCGCAGGCCGTTGGCGCAGAGAGCCTCGGCACTGCCGTTGCGCGAGTGAGCGGCGAGGGGAATGGCAACACAGACGGCGATCAAAACTGTCGCCGCCAGCGCCAGATGATTGCCGATTCCCATCACGCGTAGGCCGCGGCTCTCGCCTGATCCCAGTTTCATTCGTTCGGCAGAGTCACGATCTGCCTGCTGGATGCGCGCGAGCGTGGCCTCCACCAAGACATCGCTCGGTTCGGCGATGGGGGTGCGGTCGAGAGAATGAAAATAGTCGCACAGGGCTCGAGCGCGCGCGGCATCCTCGGCATTCAATGGAGGAAGCACGGCGGGATCGAATCCAGCCTCTACGAGCAGGTCGAGGACTCGGGCATCGGATGGGTGAAGATTCGGTACTGTCATGAGGAGTTTGCCTTGAAACTGTGGGGGAATGCCCGGCGATATCGATCGGCGAATGTGGCGACCGCCGCATGGAGCCGGCTCTTGACCGTGCCCAGTGGGACTTGCAGAGTCTCAGCGATTTGCGAGTAGCTCATCCTCTGAAAGTAGGAAAGCAAAACGATTTCACGGTGATGATCCGGCAGGGAGTCGACCACATCCTTCACGCGCAGCGATTCTTCGATCGACTCGCTCGCAGCAGAGGTGGTGTCGGGAGAGCCCTGCAACATGTCGATTAGTGTTCCATCGGACTGGTCGCCGCCGACTGGAGTCGACAGGCTTGTCATTGTGCGCCGCCGTCGCTTGCGGTGAAAGTCGCGAGCCTTGTTAGCCGCGATGGTGTAGAGCCAGGGTTTGAAGGCGCGACTCTGCTCGAAAGTGCTGGCAGAAAGATGAACCTGAAGGAAGGTCTCTTGAAAGACATCATCCGCCGCGGTGGCCGATCCCAGAAATCGTTGCAGGAATCGGTGCAGGTCGATCTTGTGCCGTTCGATGAGCTGCGCCATGGCGCTTTCATCTCCGGCCATGTGGGAGGCCAGCAGCGCCTCGTCGGGCCGGGGCACCGATTTACGCTGGTGATCCATCGTGGCGATAGTAGCGTTCTACTAACACAAAGTTTTTGGCTTCTGACCGAGGCGAACACGACCTTGCTACGATGGTGAACTGCAACTGGTTCGGTAAACTTCCTCACTCAGTTGCCAACTCCATGCCCGTTCCGATCAGTCAAATGTGGACAGTCGCCTCCTATGTCTTGGGGAAGCGTCTTCACGGGCAAGACCGCTACCCACTAGTGCTCATGCTGGAGCCTCTTTTTCGCTGTAATCTCGCCTGCGCCGGGTGCGGAAAGATCCAGTACCCAGCCCATATCCTCAAGCGTCAGTTGACGGTGGACCAATGCGTAGCAGCAGTTCAGGAGTGCGGTGCGCCCATGGTGTCGATCCCAGGCGGGGAACCTCTGCTCCACCCCGAGATCGGGGACATTGTCCGACAGTTGGTGAGGCTGAAGAAGTATGTCTACCTCTGCACCAACGCGCTCCTTCTGAAGGAGCGCTTGGATCAGGGTGTCTTTCAGCCCAGCAAGTATCTGAGTTTCTCCGTCCATATGGATGGCACGGAAGAACATCACGACTTTGCCGTTTGCCGAGAGGGCACCTATGTGAAGGCCGCGCAGGCGATCAGGCAGGCGGTTGACATGGGCTTCCGAGTGACGACCAACACCACTCTGTTCGAGAACGCTGATCCCAATGCCGTGCGTCGCTTCTTCGATGACATGATGGAGGTCGGAGTCGAAGGCATGATGCTGAGTCCGGGGTACGCCTATGACAAAGCGCCAGACCAGAAGAGCTTTCTCCAGCGGCGCAAGACCAACGAGCTCTTCGACATGATTCTCTCCAACCGCCGCGAGGGAAAGCGGCGCTGGCGGTTCAATATGTCACCTCTGTTCCTGGAGTTTCTCATGGGTAAGAGGGAGTACGAGTGCACTCCCTGGGGAACTCCTACCTACAACATCTTCGGTTGGCAGCGTCCCTGCTACCTGTTGCAGGAGGGATACACCGACACATTCGAGGAGCTCATGGAGGACACTCAGTGGAGTCGCTACGGCCGTGCTTCGGGAAACTCCAAGTGTGCCAACTGCATGGTGCACTGCGGATATGAACCGAGCGCGGTGCATCACACCTTCAACAGCCTTTCTGGTTTCTGGGGAACGGTGAAGGCGACACTCTTTGACAGCTACAAGAACCCTGGCGCTCAAGACCGGCTGGCGGAGGAGTCCCGTAAACCTCATGGACCACTTCGTGATCTGGTGCAGGTAACAGTTGCCAGTGAACTAGTCGCCGCCGAGTGAGTCAGCCGCGTGCGACCGCTAGACAGAACTCCTCGATGAGGCGTGTGTCCTTCACTCCCGGCAATGACTCAACGCCCGATGAGACATCGACCCAATCGGGTGCAACTGCCGCGATTGCGCCAGCCACATTGCCGGATGTGAGCCCGCCTGCCAGCATCAGCGGCTTGAGGCTGAGTCGGCGCAGCTGGATCAGCGCCTGCCAGTCAGCACGCTCACCCGAGCCAGGAGTGTTGCCATCGATGAGCAGCGCATCAACCGCGGCACACTGATTCCACATGTGAAAGGCTGCGGATGAGAGGGGAATGGCGCGGATCAGCAGTCGCTGGGGTTTATCCCGCTTTGCCGCGACCAGCACTGACTCAGCCTCATCGCCGTGAAACTGTATGGCGCCTTTCCAAGCACTCAGGAGCGCGCTTGATGCTTCGGTTTCGTTCCTGACAACCGCAACGCATAGGACTGTGGCGGGGAGGCAGGCGCATATTTCCTGCGCAACTGTGAAAGTCACGGAGCGCGGACCTCCCGAAGCCAGGACCACGCCGATGGCGCGCGCTCCGCAGGCCACGGCCGCCAGCGCAGTCTCGGCACTTTTCACTCCGCAGATCTTGATCAGGGGAGGCCCGTTGCTCTGGAGAGTGGGGAACAAGTGAGTCACCCTCCCAGTTCTGCCGAGAGCTGCGCCGCCGCAGTCGCCAGACTTCCGTCCCCTAGGCGCGGCAGCAGCTTGTGCAGAATCTCTCGGGCGCGATCGGGCGCATTCAGGCGGCGGCCATAGGCCAGTGCCAGCAGCAGGTCGATTTCGTTGGCCCGGGGGGAGTGAGGATACCGATGACGGTGGAGTTCCCACGCGGCCGCTGCTTCGGCGGCATCTCCAAGCGCCCACAACTGATTGGCGATATCGAGTTGGATACCTTCTGGCAGCACCGCCCCGCCGTCGAGTGCGCGCAACTGGCGGTAGAGCGCTGCACCCGACACTAGGTCGCGCTCACCGTGCAGTCGCGCGATGTCCATCCGCAGACCTCGCCTCCTGACCTGTTCTGCGCTCTCGGGGTCCCGCTGGCTGGGAATCACAGTCGGCCCCGCGCGTGGCCCACTCAAAGCAGCGCGGGCCTTGCGCCTTCGCATCCATTGCTTGATTACAAAAAGGATGTCGCCTCCATCGCGGGGTATCCAGCCGAAGTAAAGAGCCGCCATCGCGACAACCGCGCCAGAGCCCATGCCCCCGATGTGGGCAAGATTCGCTACGCCGCGCCCACCCAGACTGCCACTCGCCCCCAGGATGTCAATGAGGAGATAGATCAGAGCAAACACCGGCGCAGGGACCGGCTTGGGAACCATGATCAGACCGATGCGAGTGCGGGGGAAGAGCACCGCGAATGCGCCCACCAGCGTGTAGATCGCGCCGCTGGCGCCGATGGCAGGCACTCGTTCGAAATACACATGGGCGAATGCTCCGGCGGCTCCCCCCAAGAGATATAGGCACAGGAATGGGATTTTCCCCAGCCGCCATTCCAGCGGCGGTCCAAAGATAGAGAGGCCGATCATGTTGAAGCCAAGGTGCATCAGCCCGGCGTGCATGAACTGACTGGTGAAGAGTTGGTACCAGTGAAAGGATTGAGGATTGGCGCCGAAGCGCTGGATGAACTCAATCTCCTTGTCCTTGTCGCTTCCCACTGCCATGATCGCTAGGAAGTAAAACGCAATATTGAGCACGATGATCGTGCGCGTAAGGCTGGTGGGAGTGCGGATGGGAAGTGGAGACATTGCGCTAGTCGAGGTGGAGAACCTCGCCCTGGGATAGCGCACTTATCTCCGTACTCCCTGGCTCGAAGTCGTCGGGCATGTGAATCAGGCGCATCTTGCCCCGAATCCGCGAGGGCAGTGAGTTGAGTTCAGAGATAGCCGTGTGGTAGGGAGGTGAAGTTGTCTCGTGCACGATGACCTGGGCTTGATCAAGCCAATCGATATGCGCCTGCTCGAAGGGAGTGTCGCTGCTCCAGCCAAGGCAGGCAGTTCCCGCTCGAATCAGCAGACCAATGGTAGGAATGCTGTGGTTGGTGGCTCTCACCTCAATGGTCAAGGATTCAAGCGTTAGCGGCCTACCTGGGAAAACGGGTATCACCTCAAAGTAATCGGCTAGTGTGGCCTCTCCGCGTTGGTCCATGGCCGAGGAAAGTCGCTCCCAGAGGCGGTCACACACCGCTTGGGAGGCATAGATCTTGGGTAGAGGCGCCGGGGAGACTCTCCGCCGTAGCCACTGCTGAAATCCCACCGACTCGAGCCCGTTGCAATGGTCGCCGTGGAGGTGGGTGAGAAGGATTGAAGTGACGGTGCCGACCGAGATTTTCCATCCGCTTCGAGCAGCGCCCTCGGCAAGGATGCGATCAATCGGACCAGGGCAGTCGACGAGGACATGTCCGCTCGGAGTGGCTATCGCGCACGACGAACCCCACGAGTGTGCGGAAAACGCGTTGCCAGTTCCGAGGATGAGTGTCTTGATCGACACGAGCAGAGACTATCAGGGTGGAGAGGCTGTAAATCGTTAGGATTCAAGGCAGCATGAATGTCGAGAGTCCAGTCATGGCCGCTGCGATAATGATGGTGTTTGCCGGGGCCGTCCACGCCCAAGAGGATCGCGGAACCGGGTTTATCGCGGCGCAGTTGCAGAGACAACTGGATCAACAGGATGCTCTAGTCCGTCAGGCATACCTCGCGGATACGCCCATCTCGGAACGCCTTCTTCTGGATGCCTCGGGCACCTTCAGATACGCCTTCAATGTCATCGACAACTCTCAGAGTCAGTCCCAGATACTGCGGACCTATGACTCACGCCTCTCGGCGCGTGCCGACCTGGATGGGATGCATCGGTTCTATGGACGCCTCCGCCTCATGTACAACGAGTGGGACTTCGGAAATACCGCGGGCCCCGGGCCAGATTCGGAGACGGAGGGCTGGCAGCAACCAGTCGGGGAGTTGTATTGGTACGAGTTGGACCTTGCGGGATCAAGCCTTTCATCGAGCAGCGCTCGCTCTGACGACTCAGCGGTGATGCGCGTGGGTCGGCAGTATGTGATTTGGGCGCAGGGAGTCTCCCTGACGGGTTACATGTATGCCCTGACCCTCGATTTCTCCATGGGAGACATCGGGATCAAGACGCTCTTTGGTCAAACGGCAGGTCAGGACACGATCGACTGGGATGTGTCGCGACCAGGATTCGACAACGACACCAAGCGGTCCTACTTCGGTGTGCAACTTGAGTACACCGGCCTGCCTCGGGTCACTCCCTTCGCCTATGTCCTTGCTCAGGTAGATGGCAATGCCGGACAGACCGCCATGCTCCCCGCGGGATTGCCCATCATCCCCACCGAATTTAACTACGAGTCAACCTATATCGGTTGGGGAGCGACCGGTTCAATCGGCGCCGACTGGATCTATCGAGGCGAACTTGTCTATGAATTCGGCAGCACGCTCTCCGACTCACTAGATCCCTCCGGTGGTATCGCTCCGCAAACACAGGTAACCGATCCCATCTCAGCATTTGGAATGGTCATTGGTACGACTTGGCTGGCACGGGATGAGGGCGACACCCGCCTCGATCTGCAACTCGCTTTGGGAACGGGTGAATCAACGAGATTGGATTCGGGCAACACGTTCGGCGGACCAGCCTCCAACACAACTGATCACTCCTTCAACTCACTCGGCTACATCAATACCGGGTTAGTTCTCGCCCCCGAACTGGCAAACATCATCTGCCCCTCGGTTGGGTGGGGCAGCAACCCCATTCATGATGGTGGAGTGCTGGATGGGTTGCGGCTCGGCGCCACCGGCTATCTGTTTTTCAAGACTGATGCCTACGCGCCGATTTCCGTACCCACTCTGGTGGGTGGTCCCAACTTCGTAGGCGGTGAGATGGATCTGACACTCGATTGGCGCGTGCTCAGCGACTTCTCGGTGAGTTTGAAGTATGGCTTGTTCATACCTAACTCCACCGTGTTTGCTCCTGACGAGGGCGGCCTTAGGCAGTTTCTTTACATGGGGGCAACCTACTCCTTTTAGGCACTGTCATGACAACCATCCGCAACAGGTTGAATGTGCTGGTATTGCTCATCGCTCTGCTCGGCATGAGCCTCAGTGGCGGTTGCATGCGCACAATTTTCAAGGGAAGTGCGGTGGACGAATTCCCCAAGGCGGAGGACGAACTGGCATTCATCGAACGGGTGGAGACCCTTCAGGCAGTAACTAACAATGACGCACTGCATGGATTCCTCCTTGCATGCGAGCGCGAGGATGAGTTCGGTTCATATATGGAGCGAGTAGCCGAGGGCGTGCGGCGGGGATGGCTTCCTCATGACTTCAATGCACCTGCAAACGAGAGTGCCCGAGTGGGTTGGATGATGAATGCGGCATGCATAGAGGGCAAGGTCAAGGGTGGGCTCACCATGCGGTTACTGGGCTCCTCTCCCCGCTATGCCACCAAGGAGTTGGTATTCATGAGGGTCATCCCCATGAGGACCGAAAACCAGTCCCTTTCTGGCCTTGAGTTCATAGATTTCTTGAATCGGCTCAATCGTGTGTCAGAGTTGGGCAACCAAAGCGGGTCGGCTGTACCCGCTGCATCGATCAATCCTGCAACCCCTCCAGTGCCGCCCGGCTGATTCCGTGGCCTAGCTCTCGGTTCATGAATCACAGACTGGTTCACCGATTGGCTCTTAGACTGGATCAGATTAGATGTCGAGTCCGTAAAGATGATTGAGGCGGTCACTCCCGCCTTGTGAATCTGACTCAATCGCTGCCGATGAAAACTTGTCGCCCATTCTGGTTGTTGACCATCGCTGCGGTTCTTGCGACTGATGCCGCGTTGGCGCGCGCGGATGACTCCTTACCTGCGCCTGCTTCGGGCACCGCGCCCTCGGCATCAGCCAAGCAGCTCATGGGCATCTTCATGGATGTCAAGGGCAGGGTTCGCTGGCGAGCCTCGGGCACCTCTCCGTGGCAGGATGCCAAGGTGAATGATCTCGTCAATGCCGGGGTGGAGGTTCGCACCGGGTTTGAATCTCGAGCTGCGCTTCGCGTGGGTAAGAATGCGACCGTACTCATTGATTCTGGTTCCAACTTCGTAGTCCCTCACATTGAGCAGGATCAAGGCGTGCTGCATACGGTTGCCGCGGTGAAGAGCGGCCGCGCTGATTTCAAGATCGATCATGTCGAGGACGAGAGCCCCGATCAGGGCAAGGTAGCGCTTGAAAACGACTTCAGGGTTGTTACCCCGAGTACTACTCTCGCAGTGCGCGGCACCGAGTTTGCGGCAACGCACGGCGCTCTGGGCGGCACCGAGATCGTGGGCGCGCGCGCCAACACTATTCAGGCAATCGAAGTGCGGTATGTGGCCAGCAATGCCAGCTTCTTCATGTCAGGTGGCGGTGGCGAATCCACCAGCACGGAGTCGGTGCAGGATCCAGTCAAACAGGCTTGGATTGAGTCCATTGGTCCCCCTCCAGTCGCAGCCATGCTAATGAGCGCGAGTCAAATCGAGGTATCTGCCGCCAGCAGCGGCGCTGCCATCGAGAACACCACAATCTCCGGCACCTCAGGCATCAGCAACCAGCAAGCAGCGCAGGGGTCGGCGAATCAGATGGGCGACATCGCTCGGTCAGATTCGCTCCGGAGTGAAGCAGAGACAGAGCATGCGAACGCCGTGGTTGCCGCTAGCCAAGGGCAACTGGCATATCAGGCGGCTGCTCAGCAGAGCGCGTTTTCGGCGATCGATGCGGAGTCCTTTGATGATGCACTGGCGGAAGCACAGCTGGCACTCCAGAGCGCGCTGGGCAGTTTGGATGATGCGGCCAGTTGGCAAGTTGAGAGCGAGAGCTCGTTGGCGCAGAGTGCGGAGGATGAGATCTCGGCATTTCAGAGATTCATCGGCAACGCCGAGACCACTGAGGCCCTGGCCTCTGCCCAGCAGAACAGCGCTGACGCATTCGGGTTTGCCAAATCTGCGGTTGTTGCCGCCGGCTGGGCGGCAGATGCCAGCGTCGACTGCGCCACTGACGCAGCCGCAGCCGACGAGTCCGCTGCATCTTTCCTAGTTCGTTATGGCGATCTCGCCACGGCTCTCTCTCGGGCAACTGAGTCCCACTTGGCTGCCTTGCGCGCCGTGGAGCTGGCACAGGCTGTTCACTCTGCGCTTGCCGAACTCGCCCAGGACCGGCCGCTTCCTCGCATCATCGCCAACCTCATGGTTGCGGCGCAATCGGCAGCAGGGGCCGTGGCACGACTCCAGGAAGCGACACAGAGCGAATCTCTAGCTATCGGGTTGGAGGCGATTGCCGCCAACGATGCCCTTCGTGTCATTGACGGAGATGCCAACGATGAGTGGTCATTGGCCGTGGCGGCTGCCACTAATGCAGCGACTCAGGCACTTGATGCCCGACTCGGTGCCGATGTCGCGGGCGCCCGGTCCCAGTTCGCATCGGATGCAGTACTGGCGATGGAATCGGTTCGCGACGAAGCTCGTGCCGCCCAAGAGCAGCGCGTCCTTGCGCAGGAGATAGAGGCTGATGTGTTCGGCTCTGAGGGTTCGGTGGCCCAAATCAACGACGCTATCGCCTCGCACGCGAGCAGCCTCGATTCGGCCGGCGCCGCGGCGCAGGCCTCGAGCCTCGCGGCCATAGCAGCTGAAAATCATCGAGGTTCCGCCCAATCCTTTGCCGCAATCGCGGAACAGTTTGATGTCCTGATGTTGGCATTGCTTGGAGATGTTGACCTCGGCAGATCTCAGATTGGTGGCTCGTTCGCGGCCATGGGATCGCAACTGGGTGCGGCTCTCTCGCAGGTGTTCGCTATAAGTTCGCAGACAGCGGCGGATGATGCCAGCCTGCAGGCAGCACTAGCGCAAGGCGAATCCGATCTCTCGAACAGCGCTGGAGAGGCCTTCGCGCTGGGGCATTCCCAACTTGCGGAGCAGCAAAGCCGGGCCGATGCTGCGGCGAGCGCCTCGCAACTGGCAGCCGCAACTGCCGGTGACGAGTTGCAGATTGCCAGGGAAGCCGTCGGGCACTTCGTCGGCTATGCCGATAGCGACTCGGTTCAGGCGCAGTTTGCCGAAGCAAGCAATCTTGCTGAAGTCGGCGCGGCGTACGGGGAGACATCTGCCTCTTCGCTGGCAGCCATCGAGGCACTGGCGATTGCCGAGTCATTGGGAGAGGGGGCGGGCGACGATGCGGCGGCCGCTCTCGAGGCCGCAAGTGGCGTGGCTAACGCCCTGACCCCAGATGACTCCGGCACTGACGGTGACGCGGGATCGCTCTCTGCCGGCACAAGCGATCCCGACTTTGCCGCTACCGAACTGCTGGCGCTGGCAGCTGCCGCATCCGCCGATGCTGCCAGTGTTTCGGCCCTTGCAGCCACGCAGGCTGGGGATGCCTCGGCGGCGTTGGCTGATGAGGGCGCCAACCAAGTGGCCGCGATCGGTGGCGATGCCTTCGCAGCCGGTGCCATCCTCTCCGCTCTAACCCACGAGTCTCTGGCGGAGGCGCAGGTGGCAGCCGACGCCGCAACCACACTCAGCATCGAGTCGCAGACTATGGCCGACGAGATCGAAGAACACGCGGTGGTGGCGCAGAACGCCCACGCCGACTCCCAACTGCAGATGCAAGAACTCAGTCTCTCTGGCGGTGCTAATGGCGCACAGATCGAGCAGTTCATAGCGGCGCAGGATGCAAGTTTCGAATACTTCATCGCGCATGGTCTTGATGGCAGTGTTGACGACCTTGGGGGCGCGCTCGGTCCCGAGGGGCTGCTTTCGGGGGAAGTGGACGGGCAAGTTGCTCGGGTGCAGGCGCGCGTGGATGAGATCGCTGTGTTGAGTGATGAGGCGACCATGGCGCAAGGGGCAGTATTCGGCGGTGATGGATTCATCGGGCAGCTGGCCGAGGTGGAGGCGAACCTCTCCAACTGGCAGGCGCAACTGGCAGCGGTGGAGACAGCATCAGCGCGCGTCGCCTTGCGCCTGGAGATAGCCGGTCAAGTGAGTGTGATGCTGAGCGAGTTGCGATCCGCGGCCGAATCGCTTGCGGATGATCTTGAGGTCAATCATCCGGCCGGCGAGAGAGTGTTCGCAGCACTCGAGGCGCTGCACAACGCGACTGCTGGCCTGCAGGATGCAGAATCCGATGCAGTAGCAGCGCTCCTTGCTGAGACCGCAACGCAGGCACAGGCCGCAGATATGGCGCTGCGATTGCGAGCCATTCAAATTCTGTCTGCGCAAATCGGCCAGGATGCCGATGCCGCAGTGGGCTTAGCCGCTGCGGCCGCCGATGTAATGGTGGGGGTTCAGGAGGCCGACGACTTGTTTGATCAGTCTCTGGAGTTGATGTTGGAAGCCAGGACATATGAGGATGTGGCTCGCATCGCCCGCGATGCGGCACAGTCCGCGGTCGCTCTCATTAGTGATGGCAGCGCCGGACACCTCGAAGTACTGGTCTCTGCGGTAGCAGCGACTGATGGCACATTGATTGAGGTGACCACACAGAGCGACATCGCTGCGAACGCCAGCCTGCGGGCCTCGGAGTTCTCGGCGGTATGTGGTGCTGCTGCGGCAGTTGCCGAGCATGAACTTGCCGAGACTGTGGTCAACTTCGATCTCCAGGACCTACTCCGCGCTACCGTGTCGACACATGCGTCCGGTGCTGCAGCCAATAGAGCGGAGATCTTCCATCAGCGGACCATCAACGCGGAAGGCCAGGCGCGAGATGCGGCCGATACTGCGGTGGAGCTGGGGAATCTGAGCCTAGTTCAGGAGCGCATTGCGACCGATGCTCTAGCCAGCATTGTCATCCTTCAAGGGGATGTTGAGGGGGCGAGCCTCAGTGCGGCGACCAACGCGGATGCCTCCGCATCAGCGGCGCAGGGAGCAGCTCTGAGCGCGATCCAACTGGCGGCCAATGCTCGTGGGTCGGAGCAGTCCAGGGCAGCGGCTGCTGTTGCCACTCTCGTGTCGGCGCGCGCCGATACCCATCGGGCCATGGCTCAACTGGCCCTGACTCAAGCGAACGAGTTTGCCGCGCATGCCGGAACAATGGCCGAGAGGCGGGTGTTCTCGGCCGTAGCCGCGGAAGTGGTGCTCACGGGGAGTTACTCCGACGCGGCTCACCTCTCCCGACTAGCAGCTGATGGTGCCACTATTCGGGCGATTGCCGCCTACGACGAAGCGGCTCGACTTCTCGGAATACTGCAGGCCCCCGAGGGAAGTGTCGGTGGCGACGATCGTGGCATGGGGAATAACAGTCCTCGTTGATCAATTGCCGGGAACTTGCCTTCGAGTTGAACTTGCGGTAGCCATCGCGGTGTGAAGTCACGCTTCTCGTCACCGGCATTCGCGATAGCTGCTGCGGCGACCTTGATCGTGGCGCTGGCCGACTCGCTGGGATTGCTCCGCTCAATCGAGTGGCGAACCATTGACTGGCGCTACGCATCGGCGCGGAGCCGCTCCCAGCCCATTTCTGACCAAGTCTGCTTGGTGGGAATAGACGATGCCAGTCTCGACAGCATCGGCCGGTGGCCATGGCCTCGAGAGCTGCTGGCGCTCGCTGTTGAGGAGCTGGCTTTCGCTGGGGCTCGGACTGTTGCGCTCGATCTTCTGCTCAGCGAATCGGAGGTCGAGGATCAGCACGGGCAGCAATCGGGAACAGTCTCTACCGTCGGTGATGAGAGACTTGCGGCCGCACTCGGTCGTGTCCGAGGCGTGCTCGGTCTCCATCTGGAGTTTGTCGATACCGTGGGCCCAGAGTGGCGGACTGCTGAGGGCGCCAGCGCACTAGATCGGCTCACTTCGGTACTGAGTCAGGAGATCGATCTCGCTCCCGAGATTGCGGCTGACCGAGCCGTACTGTCACCCCCACTGCGGGACCGGTTCCTTGCGCGCCCGCTCGAGTTCAAGTGGATTGCGGCGGCGCATGCGGCCGCTGCCCAATCACTCAAGGGCGATCTAGGAACTCTGCCAGAGTTTCAGCACTCACTCACAGGCGGTCGTGATCTTGCTTCGTTTGATGCCAGCAGTGCGGTGGAGCGAGCGTGGAGCAGGGCACGCTCTTGGAAGGTCCTAGTCGCTAGGCATCGAACTGCTCCCCGAGGTGGTAGCTACCGAGACACCCCACCGATCTTTGAGTTGAGCAGTGTGGCGAGTGGTGTGGGGGTGGTCACTAGTGACGCATTCGATGGCGACGGCGTCAAGCGGCGCACGCTGGCGTTTTGCGATTCGCCCGCAGGGCAGGCGATCCAGTTCGGTGTTGCTGCAGCAGCCGTTCACCTCGGCTTGCCGCCGGATCAGGCCGCTATTGAGGGGGATATTCTTCGAGTCGGCGAATCGACCATCCCAATCCGCGAGGGAGCCTTCGCCCTCGATTGGCCCACCAGTACCTTTGATGGCTTCCCCCGGCTGCAGCCGGATCGCGCAGGTGAGGAGCGCCCCGCCATTGCTCTGGGGCGGCTAGTGAGTCTGGCGCGCGAGCGCACCAAACTGGCTGCGTATCTGACCCAACGAGATCAACTCCTTGCGGAACTTGCAGCGAAGGTCGGGGTGGCAGGGTTGGATCTCGCAAGTGCAGAGTCAGTTCGGACTGCCAAGGACCGCATAGAGGATTGGTCGTTTGAGTTGGACTCGAACAACCCGGCTGAAGCGGAGTCGGCCAGCAAGGCCGCGCGGCTCATGAAACTGGATGAGTACGCCAACGAAGGTGCGAAGATCGTCGCTGCTGCTTCGGCCGAAGTTCGCCGAGCGGTGGAGGGGAGACTAGTTTTTATTGGTTGGACCGCCACGGGCGCTCTCGCGGATCAGATGCAGACGCCCTTTGGACCCCGCACCCCAGGGGTGTTCGTCCATGCCGTCGCGGCGGACATGGTGCTGGCGGCGCATCACCGGCGAGACACGGCCGATTGGGCAAGATGGGCGGCGATCCTGACAATGGGTCTGCTGTCATCGATTGTTGCGGCGCGATTCCCGGCTCCGGTTTCTTTCGTGTTGGCACTCGGCATCGGTGGTGCCTATCTCTACGGAGCGGGAGTCTTTGCTTTTGACGAGTGGCATGTGGTGTGGCCATTGGCTGCGCCGCTTGGAGCTAGCGCCATGTCATGGGTCGCGGGCACGGCCGCAGTTGCGGTGATCGCGTCAAAGGAACGGGCGCGAGTTACTCGGCAGTTTCAGGCGCGCGTGGCACCCGAGTTGGTAGCGCGGCTGTCGGAGAATCCCGGGGCGTTGAGCGTCGGTGGAGAGAGCCGGGAAATCACCATTATCTTTGGCGACCTTGCGGGGTTCACCACCATCGCCGAGCAGTTGGGTGGTGCTGAAGTTGTGCGAACCCTGAACCTATATATGTCCTGCCTCGCAGAAGAGCTGGTGAAGCGCGATGCCTATGTCAACAAGTTCTTGGGCGATGGATTCATGGCATTCTGGAGCGCGTTTGGTGATGATCCGCTGCAAGAGACCAAGGCCTGTCAGGCGGCGCTAGCCTGCCAACGAGCGGTTGCTGATTTGGGGAAGCAGCAGGCAAGAAGCGGGCCCGCTATCTCTCTAAGACTGGGGATTGCCACGGGAATGGCGGTAGTCGGTGACTGTGGAGCGCCACCAAGACTCAACGACTACACCGCCATCGGCGACTCGGTGAATCTGGCGGCACGGCTCGAAAGCGCCAACAAACAGTTTGGCAGCAGCATTCTTATCGATGGTGCGACTCGGCGAGCCGTCGGGGAAGAACTCCTTAGGCTGAAGTCTCTAGGACGAGTCGTGGTGATGGGCCAGTCGAAGCCCATCGATCTGTTTGAGGTGATAGATGAGTCGGTCGCCCAGGACCTCGTCGATTTGACTCTTGAAGCAACGACCCATTTTTCGCAGTTGCGATTTGCCGAGTCGCAGCGGGTGTTCACGACCATCGAGCAGCGCTTCGGCTCATCGAAACTGACGCGTCTCTTCCTGGAGGCCATCGCCGAGGGCAGCGCCAGCGCCGATGGTGTGCTCCGGCTCAAGGCCAAATGAATCGCCTTTGACGCAGGTGGTCCATCACTCGATCACGCGTTCGTAGTTGGGATCACCTAGAGGATTCCTGCCATCCGCGCTGCGAGGAAGAGCAGAAGCAGAGCAAATGCCAGTGCCGCTTTGCGTGGGGAAACCCGGTGCAGCATGCCTGTCCCGATCCTTGCTCCTATCACCGCGCCTGGTGCCAGCACCGCGGCCATGAGCAGAACTTGAGCGACAGTGACCGATGATTCAATCGCCGCCGCCGAGGAGGTATCCGCTACGGATGACAGAGTCACGCCGCCCTCGTGGACAACTCCCATGGCAACGCTGATGAGTTTGATCGCTCCGCCCACCACAAGAGTTGGCAGGATTGTGGCGGTGCTGGTGCCGACCGCCTGACGGATGGGCAGTCGGAACACCATTCGGTATAAGGGCACGGCGATAACCCCGCCCCCAACACCCAGAAGTCCGCTGATCGATCCGATGGCGGCGCCGACTCCGAAACAGCTCGTGTTCCGCGGGGCGGAGCTCTCGGTCTCATCCACTTTGGTCTCGCGGGAGATGCGAGTCAGCGTGACCAGTTCGTAAATGGCTACATAGAGCAGGAAGCAGGCGAAGATGCGGTTGAACCACTCGGGCTCGAGTGAGTTGCTGGCGAATACTCCCAGTGCGGCGAAGCACACGCTGGCGGCGCCGACGCGGGTGGCGATCCCCTTCACCACAGCGCGCGCTTTTAAATGCACGCGCAGGCTGGCAGCAGCCACGAGCGTGGCCACGAGAAAACTGACTGATTGGTAAAGCTGGGGATGGCTGCCAAGAAGGAGAGTGAGTGCCGGGATCAGGAGCAGACCACCGCCGAGTCCGAAGAAGCCGCCAAAGGCTCCGGTGATGATCCCCAGTGGAATGAGAGATATGACTGTTGAGAGTTCCATGTCTGGAGTAGAAAATGGGGACGAGGGCGCAATGTATGGGGGAGCGGCGGTTATTGTCGAAGCGTGGCCCATCGGTGTGAAAGTTTTCTGCTGCTGGGTATCGATGCGGAACTTGTGGAAGTTGAGGTGAACGCATCCAAGCGCGGCCTGCCGCAAACATCAATGGTGGGGCTGCCCGATGCGGCAGTACGCGAGTCGTCAGAGCGGATCCGCAACGCAGTTGAGAGTTGTGGTCTAGAGATCCCTCGCCACCGCGTAACCATCAATCTCGCTCCCGCCGATCGTCGAAAGGAGGGGGTTCTCTACGATCTCCCCATCGCCATCGCCCTTCTTGACGCCTCGGGGGCATTTGCCAGCGCCCATGCGAGTGCGCCCCGTGTCAGCGACTATCTCATCGCCGGTGAGTTGGCATTGGATGGTCGGCTGCGCCCGATACGCGGGGCCTGTCCCATGGCGGTACTCGCCGCAACCCTGAATCGGCGCGGCGTCGTTGTCCCCAGAGCAAATGTGGAGGAAGCTGGCGCGGTCACTGGCATCGAGGTGCTGGGGGCCCAACATCTGGCCGAGGTAGTAGCGCACTTCCGAGGCGAGGGCGGACTGACTCACAGCCCGCGTGCTGCGCCGCAGAAGTGCCAACTTCATGAACAGTTCGATTTCTCTCAGATTCGCGGCCAGGAATCAGCGAAGCGGGTGATGACCATCGCTGCTGCCGGTGCCCACAATGTGCTGATGGTCGGGCCAGCGGGTTGCGGCAAGACCATGATGGCCCGTGCTCTTCCCGGCATCATGCCGCCGCTTCTTCCTTCGGAGGTGATCGAGGTGCTGCGGATCCACTCGGCCGCTGGGTTGCAACCGCCGGGCGGAGGGCAGACAGTGCGGCCGGTACGGGCGCCCCATCACGGGGCCTCCGCCGCCGCGATTGTGGGTGGAGGCAGAATCGTCAGACCGGGAGAGGCAAGTCTGGCGCACCGCGGAATCCTCTTCTTGGATGAGCTACCCGAGTTTGCTCGCGATGTGTTGGAGAGCCTGCGAGAACCATTGGAAGAGCGGCGAGTAACAATCGCCCGGGTATCGGGCACGGTGCGAATGCCCGCCCAGTTCCAGTTGGTTGCCGCCATGAACCCCTCGGCGCGAGGTGGGAGCGGTGTGGCGGGGAACTGGGATGCCGCGCGGTATCTGGCCCGTCTATCGGGGCCACTGGTGGATCGCATCGACCTGCATGTTGAACTGCCCGCCGTCCGTGCCGCCGAGCTGGCGTGTGCCCGAACTGGGGCATCCAGCGCCGATCTGGCAGCGATCGTCTCCGCAGCTCGATCTCGGCAAGCGCTACGGCAGGGCGAGACCTACAACGCCGACCTATCACCGGGCCGATTGGATCAAATCGGCGCCTTTGAGCCAGCGGCGATTTCGTTTCTGGTGGGGGCGCTGGCAGGGCTGGGTCTGAGTGCCCGCGGCTGGGACAAGGTTCGCAGAGTGGCTCGCACCATTGCCGACATCGAGGGTGATGAACGAGTGCGTGACGATCATGTGGCCGAGGCCGTGCAGTATCGCTTTCTCGACCGCGCTCTGGCTGCGGCCTGATGATCTGCTTCCGTCAAACAAGACTCGGCGCGAATCCACGGCGCATGGCGTTCTCGCAGCAGGCTCGCGCGTCAAGGAAGTGAAGCAGGTAATCGCGACCACCAGCTTTCGATCCCGTTCCCGACATGCCGAATCCGCCGAAAGGTTGCCTGCCAACGAGTGCGCCGGTGATGCTTCGATTCAGGTAGAGGTTCCCCACATGGAAGTCGCGTTTCGCCCTTTCCAGATGCGATGGTTGCCGGCTGTACAGTCCACCTGTCAGGCGGTACTCCGGTGCATTGGCGATGGCGAGAGCTTCATCGAAGTCCCTAGCCTTCATGACAGCCAGTACCGGGCCAAAAATCTCCTCGCGCGCTAGGGCCTGATCCGCCTTGACCGCGCTGAAGATGGTGGGGCCGATGAATGGCTTGCCCACTCGCTGCGCCAGACCGGCGGGCACGGGCAACGAAACCTCAAGTTTGCTTTCGCGTGAGGCAAGGTCGATGTAGCGACGAATACGCGCCGCAGCCTCCTCGTCGATGACTGGCCCGACATCTGTCCCCGCAAGGAGCGGATCACCTACCGACAGACACCTCGTTGCCTCGACAAGCCGATGCAGGAAAGCATCATGAGCAGTTTCGACCACGATCACGCGGCTGCAGGCGCTGCACTTCTGTCCGGCGAATCCGAAGGCCGATTGCCGAACACCCAGCACCGCCTCATCGAGGTCAGCGCTGGCATCCACGATGATGGCATTCTTGCCGCCCATCTCGCAAACGACTCGCTTCAGGGCTGGTTGTCCCATCAGGGTCATGCCGGCGGCAGCGCAGATGTCGAGCCCTACCGCCTTGGAGCCGGTGAAGGCGATGATGGCGACCGCAGGGTCGCGAACCAGAGTCGCGCCCACTGTCTCTCCAGGGCCTAGCAGTATCGCCAGCACCTCGCGCGGCACTCCCGAACGCCAGAGAATCTCGCACATGACCTGAGCAATCGCGGGAGTTTGTTCCGCAGGCTTCACCGCAACCGTGTTGCCGCACACCAGAGCAGCCACGGTCATGCCACAGCAGATTGCCAGGGGGAAGTTCCACGGTGAGATCACGGCTGCCACTCCGCGACCCTGATGCCACTCTTCATCGATCTCGCCCACGAATCTGCCCATGCGCCTGCGTCCTAGCAATCGTCCAGCTTCACGGGCATAGAACTCACAGAAGTCGATCGCCTCACAAACATCGGCATCGGCTTCGCGCCAGGTCTTGCCGGCTTCCCGAATCATGATTCCCGAGAGCTCATCTCGGCGATCTCTCATCTGCGCCGCAGCGCGAATCAGGATCTGGGCGCGCTCCTGCCAGGGCCGATCGCGCCATGCTGGAAACGCCCGTGAGAGCTCCTCGACTTTGGCTTTGGCACTGGTCACCGTTGCCTCAGCGGGGAGAGAGGGCAATCGGGCGGAAGTGATGGAGCCCGCGAAGGCGTCGCGGATCGCCGAGCTGGAAAAATCGCGCAGAGGCTCCGTGCTGAAACACTTTCCTGCGTCGATCTCTGGGTGCGTCGGGGCCAACTCGTGAATCGCGCCCGTTTGTGCCGGCACCGCCGCATCCGCCTGCGGTGCGGCGGGCGTGTGCGGTGACGCAAGTAGCGACTCTGGCGAAGCGTTGTCCATAAACCCAGCACGCAGCCACGACTCGTTGGAGGTGTTCTCCAGCAGTCGCCGCACCAGATAGGCCATCCCAGGGATCATCTCGCCAACCGGCACATACTCACGCACGCGGTAGCCTCGAGCGCGCGCCGCAGTTCGCAGCGATTCGCCCATTCCGTAGAGCATCTGTAACTCGATCGCAGCCGGGGGCAGCCCGCGGCGATCGAGCGCCGCCATCGCCGCCGCAATCGATCGGGCATTGTGCGATCCCAGAGCCAGCTTCACTCCACCCTCTGCAACAGCGCGGGGAGTGGCATCGACAAATGCTGAAGCCATGCGCTCGAAACAGGCATCAGTTTCGCGTTTATGGCCCCACACCGGACAGGGCCAGCCCTGCTGCTCGGCATTGATCGTTTCGAAGTCCCAATATGCGCCCTTGACCAGCCGCACCGAAACCTGTCGACCCGTGCGGCGGGCCCAAGCAATGATCTGCTGCGCGTCACTATCGCCGGAGCGGAGGTAAGCCTGCAGGGCGATGCCCGCGTGGAAATCCTCAGCCTCGCAGCAGCGCATGAAGAGATCGATAGTGAGTTGCTTGAGCGCAGCCTGCTCCATGTCGAAGTTGACGAATACGCCTCTCTGCTTGGCGGCGCGCAGAATGGGAGTGATCGCCTCTACCAAACCATTGATTGAGCCCGCGGTGTCAATGGGATCAGTGTGGGCATGGAGAGAAGAAATCTTTATTGAGACATTCACCCGCGGGACAGCGCCCAGATGATCCTGCTCCAGCAGACTCTGCTGCGGCCACTGGGAAACAGCACTGGGCAGATTCTCAATCAGGTCCAAATACTTGGTCTGATACTGCCGAGCCTCTTCATCACTGACGCAGGCTTCGCCCAGTAGATCAACGCTGAAGCAGAATCCCTCACGCCAGAGTTTTTCCAGAGTGGGTAGGGCGGCGTGGGCGTTGCGACCGGCGATGAAGGTGCCGGCCATGCTCACGATTTGTCCGGACATGGTCCGAGCAAAGAGCCCCTTGGCGATGCCACCCGCCTTGATCCCCAGTTCGATCCATCCGGGAACCCGAACTCCCGGCTGTGTCATGTAGTCGACTAGATGTTCATGCACCTGCTCCGGAGTGCGCAGCATGGGGAAGGCATCCACGAATCGAAACAGTTGAACCTTGAAGTTCTCGTCCTTCATGGCGAAGTCCATGAACTTCTGCGAAACCGCCGAGGCACTCAGAAGTGAGCTGTTGCTGCGCGCTGCGGTCAGCAACGCCAATCCGTGAGTCTGGATCGCGCGCTCCTCAGCGGAAGCGGCGGTCAGAGGGAAGGAACTCTGATCCTTGGTTGTGCCTCGTTTAGTCCAGGGAAATATTGCCATTGTTGCTTCAGGTGCAGTTGCACTATTTTCGGAAGGCGGAGTATAGGAAGAGCATGGATCAACAAGGGGACCAGAGGGTGAGATCTCATCAATGCTGGTTTGGCGAGGGGGCGGACGCTAGTATCGGCTTGCCATGTCCTGCTCCGCGAACTGTCCGTTGCCGCGCATTATGACGATCTTCGGATTGGTATTGTCGGCTGCACTGGTAGGCCAATCGGTCAGTGCCATTCCCGGTCAGGCGCAGACTCAGGTTGTGGATCAGAAGGCGGGCGCTCCGGCGCAGTCGCCTCCAGATTCACCTAGTCAAGTAGTTGGACCGCAGGAGGCGTGCCTGCAACCCATTGAGGGCACCACCGTTTCTCTGCAACTGCGACTAGTGCCCGGCAGCAAAGATGGTTCAGTCAAGCCTTTCCTGGCTGCTACCACCGAAGTGCCGTGGGAGTTGTTCGACATCTGCGTGTTCGGACTAGATCAAGTCGGCGGCAAGAGTTCCAGCAGCGCGGCGGATGCGACCACTCGCCCAACCAAACCCTACATTTCAGTCGATCGCGGCTTCGGTCACGCCGGCTGGCCTGCCATTTCCATCAGCTTTACTGGGGCGCAAGCATTTTGTGCCTGGCTTGCTGCCAAGACTGGCAAGCCCTATCGACTTCCCACCGAGGCGGAGTGGAGTCACATGTGTCAGAACGCCGGCATCGATGCCAGTGAAGTTGAAGCGAGTGCGTGGCACATCGGTAACGCGAGTCGGACCACTCATAAGGTGGCGACGCGTACCGCAGATGACCTGAAGTTGTTTGATCTTCTGGGTAATGTGGGGGAGTGGGCCGTAGCGGCGGATGGAACCGGCGTCGTCATGGGTGGTTCCTTCAACGATGAGGCAAGCAAGGTTGGCTGCTCGTCGCGTCTAGCGAACACGCCAGAGTGGAACGATTCGGATCCGCAGTTTCCCAAGAGTCAGTGGTGGTTGGCGGATGCCAACTTTGTCGGACTCCGTGTGGTTTGTGATGCGCCCTGAATTGGGGCAAGGAGACATGATGCCAGTCGATCGCAGAAAGTTCGTGAAAATCTCAGCGGCAACTCTCTCGGCTGTTGCCGTGCCCCAGGTGTGGGGTACTACTCGCGCCGATGACAAGATCAAGGTCGGGCTGGTGGGTTGCGGTGGCCGCGGGACCGGTGCCGCGGCGCAGGCACTCTCTGCGGACAAGGGAGTGATCCTGTGGGCGATGGGAGACGCGTTTTCTGATCGTTTGCAGTCGAGCCTCTCCGGGTTGCAGACTCATGAGGCCAAGGATCGAGTTCAAGTTGCGCCGGAGCGGCAGTTCACCGGGCTCGATTGCACCGACGGGGTTTTGTCGAGCGGAGTCGATGTCGTTCTACTCTGTTCGCCTCCAGCATTCAGGCCAGCGCAACTGGAGAAGGCAGTTGCCGCAGGGAAGCACATCTTTTGCGAGAAGCCCATGTTTGTGGATGCCACGGGATATCGCCGCGTACTGGCAAGCTCCAGCCTCGCGCAAGACAAAGAACTGAACTTGGTTTCCGGTTTCTGCTGGCGGCGAAGCTCTCCCGAGCGGGCGATCTATCAGGAGATTCTCGGCGGCCGCATCGGCGATATCGGCGCGGCCCACTCCACCTATCTGAGCGGTCCTCTGGGGATTCGCCCTAACCAGCCGGGATGGTCGCCGCTTGATCTGCAGCTTCGCAACTGGCAGCACTTCACCTGGCTTGCCGGTGACATCATCTGCGAGCAGGCCGTCCACTCCATTGACAAGATTGCCTGGGCCATGGGCGACCGATCACCTAGCAAGTGTTTCGCCATCGGCAGTCGGGGCGAACGCGAAGAGCTTCCCGAGCGCGGCAACATCTACGACAACTTCTCCGTGGTCTATCAATACGATGATGGCACGCGCTGCTTCCTGCACTGTCGGCAGCAGGCGAACTGTTATAACGACAACACCGACTGGGTAACAGGCACCAAGGGCCGGGCATCCATCAATGGCTGGGGACCAACCCATGTGATCGAAGGCGAGTTTGGCTGGGCTTATCCCTCGGATGGCGCCAAACCGAATATGTATCAGGTTGAGCACGATGAACTGTTCGCCGCCATTCGCGCCGGCAAGGCCATCAACGATGGCAAGTGGATGTGCAACAGCTGCCTGATGGCGGTCATGGGGCGAGAGGCTGCCTACACGGGCCAGGAACTCACTTGGGAACAGATCACCCAGTCAAAGCAGGACCTCGTGCCGACGAGCCTCGACTCGGAGCATCCGCCTGCATCACCAGTAGCGCATCCGGGCAAGACCCAGTTCATCTGATCGACAGGAGGCATCATGGACCGACGAGACTTCATTGTGAATGCAGCATCAGTTAGTGCGCTCTCTGCGGTTGCGAGCATGGCGCACACTGCATCCGCGGGAATGCAAGGGGCGAGCTCGTCGACCGCCAAAGGCGCCGATGACGGGCTTGGCTCCAACACCATCACCATCGGCGTAATCGGCTGTGGAGGTCGCGGCTCGGGGGCGGCAGTCAACGCCATTGAAGCTTCTCCAGACACAAGAATCATCGCCTTGGCAGATCTCTTTCCTGATCGACTGGCATCGGCGCGAACGGGACTTGCCCAGCAGGGAGATCGACTGGCTGTCCCGGAATCCAGCTGCTTCTGGGGATTCGATGCCTATCAAAAGGTGCTTGCCACCGGCTGCGATGTGGTGATTCTTGCGACACCGCCCGCCTTTCGCCCCGGCCACTTAGAGGCAGCAATCGCCGCGGGCAAGAATGTTTTCATGGAGAAGCCAGTTGCCGTTGATCCGGCGGGGATTCGCAAGGTGTTGGCTGCGTGCCGTGCGGCCAAGGAGCGGGGGCTCAGCGTAGTTGCGGGCACGCAGCGCCGACACGAGGCCTGCTATCAACAGGCGATGGATCGCATTCATGCTGGTGTCATCGGCCGCCCCATCGCTGCCCGCTGTTTCTGGAATATGGGAGGGCTGTGGTCAGTCGCACCCCAGAGCGGCCGAAGCGATGTGGAGAATCAGTTGCGCAACTGGCTCTACTACACCTGGCTGAGCGGTGATCACATCGTGGAGCAACATGTGCACAACATCGATGTCGTGAACTGGGCCTTCTTGGCTCATCCGATCCGGTGCGTCGCGGTGGGGGGCAGGCAGTCGCGGACGGATCCGCTATACGGAAACATCTTCGATCACTTTGGTGTCGACTTTGAATACCCGGGTAACCGATTCGCGCTCAGCATGGCGCGGCAGTGGGAGGGAACGCCAGGGCGAGTAAGCGAGTTCATCTACGGATCCGAGGGGACGGCATCGCTCAACTCTGGTGCCTGCAGCATTGATAGCAAAGACCCCTGGAGCTTTTCAGGTAAGCAGGTGAACCCCTATGTGCAAGAACATATGGATCTCATCGCCGCCATCCAATCGGGGCACCCCGTGAATGAGGGCGAGCAGGTTGCTTTCAGCACGCTTAGCGCCATCATGGCGCGGATGGCGGCCTACTCCGGTCAGGTAGTCACATGGGAGGAAGCATTAGCCAGTCCGCTTGACCTGATGCCCTCTCCTCTGGAGTTTGGCCCGCTGCCGGTTTCGGCAGTTGCTATTCCCGGGCGCGGTTGAACCCCAGCGTCAGCGCGCGCGCAGCAGAGCTCGCAGGTGAGTGAACATGAGTGGCGTACCCTGCGCGCGCAGGGTGTGCAGTGCTTCAATCAAGGCGCCTACGGAAACTCCGATCACCTCCGATTCGCGCGCGGGGGCCAGGGTCTCGGGGTGAGTCGGTCTGTATCCGCCAAGTAACCCGATGAAGGGGAATCCAGCAGCTGCCGCGGCGTGCCGGTCCAACTCTGAGTCACCGATCATCCATGCCCACTTGCCGCCCGCATCAGCCACCGCCTTCCGCAGCGGCAACGGATCAGGTTTGCGGCGCACCGTGGTGTCACCGCCGACTATCGAGCAGAATCCCGACCGAACACCAAGATGCTCAAGGATGCGCGTACAGAATCGCTGGGGCTTGTTCGAGGCGATGGTCAGGGAAACTTTGGCGGTACGCAATGCCTTGAGTAGTTCGGGCATGCCGTCGGCGAGACGCGTGGTGCGGCAGCAGGTGCCGTCGTAGGCAGTCATAAAGTCGGCAAGTGCCGATGTGGCCTCGGATGCCGTGGGCGCGCGTCCCAAGCCCCAGGCCAGTGCCCGCTCGACTAACGCTGCTGCGCCATCACCTATCCATCCCCGGGTATGGGCAACGCCCGCCTGTGGCAAGGAACGAGCGGTCAAGACCTCATCAACTGCTGAAGCGATGTCGGCGGTCGACTCAATAAGTGTGCCATCAAGATCGAGGATGATCGTGTCTACGGGATTGTTCATGGAGTGTTGTCGCATGGGATGCCCCAAGAAATGCATTGCACGGTATCCACTTCATGCCCGATTGACACTCTCGCTAGGAGGTGAGGAAACCCTCGGAGGACCAACTCGCCCTCTGAGGCGCCCGCCACGCACAGCGCGGAGGCAACGGCATCGGCCTCGGCACCTCGGCGAATCAGCAGACTTGGGGGGTCACCGGCCAGCCAGGGCGCTATCACGCAACCGGCGCGGCGTTCGAGAGGGGGGAATCCGGTGGCCGGGTCGATGATGTGCCCGCGGCGGACACCGTCGATGAGCGCCCATTGCTCCCGGTCTCCGCTGGTGGAGACGCAGCACTCGCTGAGAAGCAGTGTTTGCGGCTGAGACAAACCATCATCAATCACCACACTCCAGCCTGTTGCGCCGGGAGGGGCCGCACCAATGGCGAGGTCGCCCCCGACTGCCACCAGTGAGTCGCATTGACCGTGGCAGCGAAGAACTCCCAGAGCATCGGCTGCCGCCATCCCCTTGGCGATGCCTCCAAAGTCGAGCGCCATCCCATCACGGTCGAAACTGATGGTGCGGCATTGGGGATCGAACTTCACATATTGATAGCCAACGCAACCGCGAGCCGCAGCCAGTTGCGGCTCCGGCGGTACTTGTCCGTCAGCCCGCGCTTGGCGCCACAGGCGAACCACTGGACCGACCGTTGGGTCGAAGCGTCCGTCAGTGAGCAGGGCGATCTGCAGAGATGTCAACAGGGCGGTTGCAAGATCGGCACCAACGCCTACCCGTTCACCACGCCCTGATGGCAGTTGTCGCACGGGACTGCTTGCCACCCAGTCACTGAGTGCTTCGTCAAGTTCATGGATTCGAGCAAACGCTGTTCGAGCGAGGGCAATCGCAGTGGCGGCGGACTCGGAGTAAAGCACAACGCGGCACTCGGTTCCCATTGCCATCTCGCGGAACTCGTGGCGTACTCGGGATGAATCCCAACTCGGGGCTGCGGCCCCGCATGCCCCCAGCGCCAGAGTCAGCGCTGCGATGAACGAGTTCTTGCAGATCATGTCTCAGTGTCGAAATCGCGGATGGCGCGGATCTCGGCGAATCTGCTCATGAGAATCTCAACGAGTTCGGGATCGAAGTGTTTCCCCGCCTCGGCGCGAATCACTTCAATGACGCGGGCTTCGGGCCACGGCTCCTTGTACGACCGTCGCGTCGACAGCGCGTCCAATACATCCGCCAGCCCCACTATGCGGGCAAAGAGAGGTATTTCCTCGCCTTTGCGGCCGCGGCGAACGCCCCCCTCTTCCACGCCGGGGTAGCCGGTACCGTCCCATCTCTCGTGATGGAGCAGGGCGACCTCGCGGGCGGCTTCATCAAAGTCGGTGGGTTGTTCCTCAAAGAGTGCGCCGCCAATCTCAGCATGCTTCTTGACCTGCTCGAACTCACCGGCGTCGAGTCGTGCCGGCTTCTTCAGGATGGCGTCTGGGACACCCACCTTGCCCACATCATGCAACTTGGCGGCGATGCGAAGTCGATCGCGTTGCCGCTCGAAGTCGTGGCCGGCGAGTCCCCGGCGGCGCGCCCATTCTTCGAATACCACGCAGGCGTATCCCGAGACGCGCTCGACATGGGCACCCGTTTCAGTGGGGTCCCGGATTTCAGCCATGCGGATCATGCGCAGGATGATGGACTCGGTGAGCTGGGCGCGCTCGATCGAACTCGCAACCACCCCTCCGAAGTGCTCAAGCAGCGCCTCATCAGATTCACTAAACCGGTCGCGGTGGTTTCCCTCGCCATCGCGAGCATTGATCAACTCGATCAAGCCAAGAACTCTGCCGCCCCGCGTTTTCAGCGGTACCGCGAGCAGTGAGATTGTCCGGTACCCGAGCAGCTGATCAAAGGAGGGATCAAAGCGGTAGGGATTGGATGTATCCAGCTGATAACAGTCGGGAATGTTGAGAGAGGATCCGCTCTGAGCCACCCACCCAGCGATACTCCGGTCGGATATCGGCAGGCGGAAGGTGGAAAACCGAGGGGTGCCGCCGGAGGCAGTGCGCCGGGCCAGCGACTCATTCTGGGCGAAGGCGAATCTAAGCGAGTCTCCCTCGCGTACAAAGATCGTCCCTGCGTCGGCACCGATCATCAGTCGGGCCTCCGTCAACACTCGTTCCATGAGCGCGTGAAAGTCTTGAATCTGATTCAGCTCCATGCCCAGATGCAACAACTCGTTGAGTCGCCCGCGCATTGTTCCGGGCTCGGAGTCAGCACAGATGGTGGCACTAGGAGATCGGCTCTCCAGCAGGTCTTGGGAGACTTGGCGTAGTTGCTTCTGCGCCCGCTGTAGCGCGGCGAGTGCGTCATTTCGGTCGATCACCGAGTCATAGGCGCGCACATGAACCATTACTCGGGCGCGTAACTCGGCGGCATCGACCCGGGGGCTTACGACATCGCAGGCGCCTGCCTCCAAGATTCGCACATTGCGCAGAGCATCGGGCTCAATCATAAACACCATGGGGATGGCGCTGGTTTCCGCAGACTCCTTCAACTTGGTCAGAAGCGCCAGCGATGTGGCGAACTCGCCCTCATGCACCACGACCAGCACAGTCATTGGGCAAAGTCGGATGCACTCATCGAGTGCATCGTGCAGGCGCTGACACGAGTGCACCATCAAACCGCTGGCGCGTTCGAGTAACTCGGCAGGTCCGCCAGCGACTGGCGGAGAGGGATCCACGACCAAGACCGCCTGACTCGCATGGAACTCGGTTCGGGAAAAGGGCATACAACACAATCCTATCGAAGGTGTGGCTACGATCGCCGACGCGCCTGCGGAGCCGAGGGAACCTTGGGCTGGTTGGTGGCTTTGCTCATGATGTTGGAAACGCTCCCCGATGGGGAGGGCTCGATCCTCGCGAAGATGATCCGCCCGGCGCTGGTCTGCACCGAGTTCGAAGTTGAGACTGAAACGACTTGTCCGACCATGGCGGCTCCTGCCTCGACAACCACCATGGTTCCATCAGGGAGGTGACCGACTCCCTGTCCCGTCTGTTCACCGACCCGGGTGATTTCAATCTCGATCAGATCGCCGGGAAGTGAGGTTGGACGCAGAGATCCCGAGAGGTCATGGAGGTTTATGACCTGTACCTGATGAATTGCTGCAACTTGGGCGAGGGCGGAGTCAGTCGTTGCGAGGCGCATTCCCTCGCGGCGTGCCAGATCCACCAAAGCGCGATCAACGGAGATGCCTTGGGCGCGGTGATTGTCGATGGAGACTTCGATTTTGGGATCCGCCTGCAGACGCCCCACCACATCCAACCCTCGTTTGCCGCTCAGGCGCTTGCGGCGATCGGGGCTGTCGGCCAGAGCCTGCAACTCGTCCACCACGAAACGCGGCACTAGGAGGGGCGCGTCCAGCAATCCGGAGGCTCCAAGAAACTCAACGCGACCATCAATGAGCACAGAGGTGTCGAGGAGGATTGGTCTGACACCTCGGGTCTGTCGGGAGAACTCGACATAGGGAATCACCAAGCGGAAATCATCCTTGGTTGTCAGCACTACCGAGACGGAGAGGTAGCAGACGACGAGACCAACCACGACTTTAGACAGCCCCAGCCAGATGGCGCGAGGGCCCTCGTTGAGTCCCCATGCGCCCGCAACCGTGTCAATTAAACTGCCTACTGCCAGCGCCGCCACCAGCCCCAAGCAGACGCCCAGATAAACACCAACGATGGAAGTTAGGCGCTTGTTGGGAGTCAGGGCATCCAAGAGGAGCACAGCAAGGCCGACTCCAGCGCTGGCGACAATCGTTCCCACGACCTCGGCGAAATCAAACTCGACCGAGGCGCTTGTGCTCGAGACGGTGAGCATGGTGGTAACCACCAGCAACACCACGAAGATCAGCCTCACAGTGAACAACAGGAATGGGGGTCGGCGATCTATTTCGCGCCCGGACCCCGCTGCGATGTTGCCAACATCCGCGTGAGCGTCTTGGGGTAGTTCAGCCACCGCTCCATCCTACGCCCCATGATCGAGCCGCAAGTCCATCGATGCGAGTACGATGCCACTTCGGTGCTAGCGGAGGACGGCCGGGCCCGCGAGGCGGGTGTCTCGTGAATCTGGTCAGGGCCTGACGGCAGCAGCCATAAGCGTCGTCGTCCGAGCTCTCGGTTACCTGGTCGTCCTCCGCTGCGCACTGAGTTTGATCCCCAGCAGTCCCAAGCACTACCGAGCATGGCAGCGAAGCGAACACCAAACAAAGAGGCGATTCCCCAGGTTGGGCCTGAATCCGTTCCATATCAGGTGTTGGCGCGACGGTATCGGTCTCGGACCTTCACCGAGCTAGTGGGGCAGGAGTCGATTGCGCGAACCCTGCAGAATGCCATCGATCTGAAGCGAACCGCCCATGCCTACCTCTTCTGTGGAACTCGGGGAGTGGGCAAGACATCAACCGCCCGAATCTTTGCCGCTGCGCTCAATGCAGTTGACACTCTCTCGGAGCGCGATGCCATCAAGGCCGCCATCATGCGCGGCGATGACATTGATGTCATCGAGATCGACGGTGCCAGTAATCGAGGAGTGGATGATGCCCGCGACCTGATCTCGGGGGCAGGTCTCGCTCCCAGCCGCAGCCCCTACAAGATCTACATCATTGATGAAGTGCACATGCTTACGCAGCCAGCATTCAATGCCCTGCTGAAGACGATGGAGGAACCGCCAGCGCATGTCAAGTTCATCCTCTGCACAACTGAGGCGCACAAAGTGCCAGCCACCATTCAGTCGCGCTGTCAGCGCTTTGACTTTCGCAATATCGGGACGGTTGCCATAGCAGGGCACTTGCGCGAGGTGCTGCAAGGGGAGTCCATCGAGGCTGACGACTCAGTGGTACTTCAGGTTGCACGCCTCGCCAATGGGTCGATGCGCGATGGTTTGAGCCTGCTGGAGCGCCTGATCGCCGGGGCGCGCGGGCGCATCGATGCGGCTATGGCGCGCGAGGTGCTAGGACTGCCAGATGAAGAGGCATTGAGTGGAGTGATCGCCGCGATTGCTAAGAGTGATCCCCATGCCGGACTCATGGCCGTGGGAGCACTCATCGACAACGGAATGGCCTGTGACCACGCGCTGGAGGTGCTCGCTGCACGGATCCGTGACGCCATGGTGTGCCGCACCTGTGGATCTGCCGCCGGTTTGGTTGATTTGAGTGCAGAGGTAGTGAGCACTCTCACCGCTCAGGTGGCGCACTTGGCGCCGGAAGATCTGGCACACATGGTGGCGCTATGTGATGCGTCGGCGCGGAATGCGCGCGGAAGCGCCATTTCTCGCACACTGCTCGATGCCACGGTGGTGCGATTGTGCCTGCATGAGACCTTCGCCAGTGCGGCAAGCCTGCTCCATTCGAGTGCGGTACTGCCCGAGCAAAAAAAAAAGCCTGAGCTAGTTGGGGGAGCGCCCGCGCCAGTTCGCGCGCCAGCGCCCGCGCCAGTTCGCGCGCCAGCGCCCGCGCCGGTTCGCGCGCCAGCGCCCGCGCCAGTTCGCGCGCCAGCGCCCGCGCCAGTTCGCGCGCCAGCCCCGCAACCATCAGCTTCGCCGGGGGAACCCTCCTCGGCAAAGGTTCCATCCCGCGAGGTTCTCAGCGCGCATCCGTTGGTACGCGAAGTCATGGAGGTGTTTGACGCATCGTGGCTGAGGGCCGCGCCTGCGAGCAATCATCCATCGGCAGCACTGCCTTCTCCCCCACCCTCCTCACCAAAGAGCGAGTCCGGCCATGAGTGATGGCAGCCCCAGAAGCGGGGCCTATCCAGCCTCGATGGTGCGATTGGTTGAGGCATTTGTGCAGCTTCCCGGAATCGGTCGCCGCAGTGCCGAGCGTCTGGCCTTCTGGGTCCTCAAGGCTTCGCCGGAAGAAGCAGAGGCGCTGGCTCAGGCGATTCAAGTGGTGAAGCGGACAGTTCGTCACTGCGACATCTGTTGGAATCTCGCTGATGCCACACCATGCCCAATCTGCGCCGACCCTCGCCGCGATGGCGGAACTGTGCTGGTGGTGGAGCAGCCCAAGGATGTGTTGAGCCTCGAACAGACCGCAATGTTTCGTGGCGTCTTTCATGTGCTGATGGGCCGCATCGATCCGCTGTCGGGAATCGGACCTGAGAGCCTGACCATCAACGATCTCGTGGCGCGCGTGCGTGATCCTGGGAAAAATGCGGGAGGGGTTCCCATTCACGAGGTGATACTTGGACTGAATCCCGACATGGAGGGTGACAGTACGGCTCTGATCGTGGCGGAACGACTTGCGCTCGACAAGGTGCGGGTGACTCGGCTGGCCCGAGGATTACCCAGCGGCTCCCAGATTGAGTTTGCTAACCGCGCTGCGCTCGCTGACGCGATCGCTTTGCGCCAGGACCTGTGACTCCGCTCGCGGTCGTGCCACTCGGCGATTTGGCATGTCCCCTGAGCGCACCGGCCAAGAATGCGGCCGTGTGCCCTATGTTGTTCGCGGCCACAGTTTCCGGTGTTCCCACGGCGACAAGAGACCCTCCCTCATCGCCTCCCTCGGGTCCCAAATCAATGATCCAGTCGGCGCACTTGATCACTTCGAGATTGTGTTCAATCACCACTAGTGAGTGACCCGCATCCGCGAGTCGATTCAGCACCAGCAGCAGGCGGGCAACATCTTCAAAGTGCAGCCCAGTAGTGGGTTCGTCTAGCACATACAGGGTGTGCCCCTGACCGGAGGATCCCAGCTCGGTCGCGAGTTTCACCCGCTGCGCCTCGCCACCTGAAAGAGTCGTCGAAGCTTGTCCCAACTGGACATATCCCAGCCCGACCTCTCTCAGACATTCGAGCATGCGGAAAACACGAGGGTAGAACTCGAAGAAGGCACAGGCGTCCTCCACCGTCATGTCGAGCACATCGGCGATGGTGCGTCCCTTGAGATGAACCTCGGTCGTTTCGCGGTTGTATCGGTTCCCCTTGCACACTTCGCAGGTGACAAACACATCAGGGAGAAAGTGCATCTCGATGCGTCTGACTCCCTGGCCCTGGCAGGCTTCGCACCTTCCGCCCTTCACATTGAAGGAGAAGCGGCCGGGCTCGTAGCCGCGAATCAGCGCCTCGGGAGTGCGGGCAAACAGACTGCGGATGTGATCGAAAATGCCGGTGTAGGTCGCAGGATTACTGCGCGGTGTTCGACCGATTGGCGACTGGTCGACCTCTACTACTCGCTCAACCTGCGCAATGCCCTTGATCGAGCCATGGCTCCCCGGCGGATCCTTGCTGCCATTGAGAGCGACCTTCAAGCTGGTCAACAGGATGTCATTCACCAGAGTGCTCTTGCCGCTTCCGGACACGCCGGTCACGCAGACGATGCCGCCGAGCGGGAAAGAAACATCGATGCCTTGGAGATTGTTGGCCGTGGCCCCGAGAACCTGCACCGCGCGTCTCGGTTGCAGAGCCCGGCGTCTGCTGGGAAGGGGAATCTGCTTTCGCCCCGAAAGATACTGAGCCGTGAGACTCTCTTCGTGCCTGCAAACTTCCTCCACCGTGCCTTGCGCCACCACTAGTCCTCCGTGGCGACCCGGCCCAGGCCCGATGTCGATCAGGTGATCGCAGGAGCGAATCATCTCCTCATCGTGTTCAACCACCAGAACGCTGTTGCCGATGTCAGTCAGCCTGCGCAGGGTCTTTATGAGTCGAGCGTTGTCGCGCTGATGCAAACCGATGGTTGGTTCGTCGAGCACATAGCACACGCCAACCAGCCCGGATCCCACCTGAGTGGCGAGTCGAATGCGCTGTGCCTCGCCCCCGGAGAGCGTGGCGCTACCTCGATCGAGTGTGAGATAGCCCAAGCCAACAGACTCAAGGAATCCCAGCCGCGCCATCACCTCCTTGAGAATCGGGGCGGCAATGGGGCGCACGGCGCTGCTCATCTCGGCTGCGCCGATGAACTCGATGGCTCGAGCGATGGGGAGCGATGAGAGATCGGCGATGCTGAGACGCCTGCCTTGCCCCACCAGATGCACCGCCAGCGCGGCGCGGTGCAATCGCTTCCCCCCGCAGTCCGGACAGGTGATTTGCCTCAAGTAGCTGCGCAAGCGCTCCCGCACTAGTTCGCTCGTAGTTTCGAGGTACCTGCGACGCAGGTTGGGAATCACTCCTTCAAACTTGAGTCCTGGCCGCGCCTCCGCATGGGTATTCCCATATAGAAGCGTGGCAAGCAAGTCGGGGGGCAGCGCCGCAATGGGAGTGTCGCGTTCAATCCCGGCACCGTCACAAAACTTGCGTAGGGCACGACCATAGCGCGCATTCATGACGGGGCCGAAGCGGTGGAATGGCTCGATGGCGCGAGCCGTCACGCCCTTGGATCGATCGGGGATGGCAAGGTCGGGATCAAACAACTCCACCACGCCAAGACCCGAGCACTTGGGGCAAGCACCCTGAGGGCTATTGAAGGAGAACAACCGAGGTTCGAGTTCCTCCAGACTGCAATCGGGATGCTCGACGCAGGAGAATCGGGTGCTGAATCGGCGCTCGGAGCAGGTGCCATCGGGATGCTCCGCAAGTACGAGCATTGACCCATCGCCGGTTCGCAGCGCAGTCTCCACGCTCTCCACCAGCCGCTGCCGATCGGCGGCCGAGACCACGAGTCGATCAACAACGGCTTCGATCGAGTGCTTCTCGAAGCGCGCGAGACCCAGGGGATTCTCTCCACCCTTGCTCAGCGCCTCACGGATGTCAAGCACCTTGCCATTCACTCGCGCCCGCATGAATCCCGCCCGCTGCAATCCCTCGAGCGCCTCGCGGTGGTGGCCCTTGCGCTGCCGCACCACGGGAGCGCAAACCTGAATCTTGCAGCCCGCTGCCGTGATGGTCAGAGTCTCCACTATCTGGGTGGGATTTGTGGCGGCGATAGGGAGTCCACAAGTGTGCCCCTCCTCAGTTTGGTGCCAGCAGCTCGGTTCACCGCAGCGGGCGTAGAGCAGACGCAGGTAATCGTGGATCTCAGTCGTGGTCGCGACCGTCGATCGAGGTGAGTGGCCTCCCGAGCGTTGCTCGATGGCGATGGTGGGGGGTAGGCCCTCGATCGAGTCAACATCCGGCTTGTGCATCTGATTCAGGAACTGACGCGCATACGCGGAGAGGCTCTCCATGTACTTGCGCTGCCCCTCGGCAAAAATCGTGTCGAAAGCAAGCGAACTCTTACCCGATCCCGAGACGCCGGTCAGCACCACGAGGCGATCGCGCTGGATGTCTAGGTTCAGCGACTGGAGATTGTGCTCTCTTGCGCCCCGGATCGAGATGCACGACTTTGAAGGCGGGTTGCTCATGGTTTCGGTGCAGAGGGGTCGAAGTCTCAGGCTACGCGAACCACTTGCAGTCTCCATGGGGCATGCCAAGCGACAGAGACGAAGCATTAGCCCTCAAGTTCAGTGAAAGTTGGGCTTGCCCTAGGGCATCCTCTGGGCAATACTTCTCCACCTAACGGAAATCTGCGTTGAGACGCACTGGATTGCCGAAAGTATTGATCGACAACCGATTCGCCGCAGATCCATCCCCATGACTCAGATCACGACACCAACCATGCCTTGTACCAAACCGCAGGGACCTACTACTGCCGCTGCCATCACGCGCACGCTGCCCAAGCTCGATGGGCAGGCAAGCTTGGTGCGACGATCTCGCTCGGTGCGCCTGCGCTCCAAGTGCCTGACTGAGCGTATTGCTGCGCTAAGTTGAATTCGCCAATCGCAGGTGCAGGATCGCGCCCGATCCTCGTGGGCTCACTTTCCTTTGCGTCGACGCGCCTGACGGGGTCGAGAGTCCGGGCTTCCCGGCGCAGGACCTAGCCGCCCCTCCTCAGCCTCATCCGCGGGCATGCGAGGAACTCTGGTGCCAATCGGCATCGACTCCAGTTGTTTGATCCGATCACGGCAGTGGGCCGCCGCTTCGAAATCGAGCCCTTCGGCCGCCTCCAGCATCTCTTCCTTGAGAGCGTGCATCAGCTCATCTCGGTCGAACTCCTCGGCGGCAGTAGGGGACCGACGCGATTTTCGCCCCGCGGCGACCTCCTCTTGAATCCCGCGCCGAATCTCTTTGTGAATGGTGCGCGGAGTGATTCCGTGGAGTCGGTTGTGCTCCATCTGCCGAGCGCGGCGGCGCTCAACTTCATCGATGGCTGCCTGCATCTCGGGCGTGACCCGATCCGCATAGAGGATCGCGAGTGAGTCGGCATTGCGCGCGGCTCGACCCATGGTCTGAATGAGACTGCTGGTAGAGCGTAAAAACCCCTGCTTATCCGCGTCGAGGATGCATACGAGGCTGACCTCGGGTAGGTCCAGACCCTCGCGCAAGAGATTCACTCCAACCAGCACATCGAATTCACCCCGACGCAGGTCGCGGAGAATCGTCAGTCGATCGAGAGTCTCGATATCGCTGTGCAGATAGCGAACGCGCACACCCTGGCCATGCATCCAACTGGTCAGGTCCTCACACAATCGTTTGGTGATCGCAGTCACCAGAGTTCGTTCTCCCCGTGCCGCGCGTGCCTTCGCCTCTTTGACAACATCAGGAACTTGGCTTGTTGCAGGACGCAGGGAGATGGGTGGATCGACCAAGCCAGTAGGGCGGAGAACTTGCTCCACCACGCAGCCCTCTGTCTGGGTCAACTCCCATGGAGCGGGTGTAGCGCTGACACAAATCGCCTGGGGCAGCAGCTCCAGCCACTCATCAAAAGTGAGAGGGCGATTGTCCAGAGCACTCGGCAGGCGAAACCCATGTTCCACCAGCGTTTGCTTGCGGGCGCGGTCGCCGAGGTGCATCCCTTTGATCTGGGGCAGAGTCACATGGCTCTCATCAACCACGACCAGCCAGTCATTGGGGGCTCGGCCAGGGATCATGCGGAAGTAGTCCATCAGGGTAGAGCTGCGTGAGCCCGGGGCCCGACCCTCCATGTGGCGGGAGTAGTTTTCGATTCCAGGACACACCCCGGTTTCGTGGAGCATCTCCAGGTCGAATCGAGTTCGCATTCGAAGTCGCTGCGATTCGAGGATTCTGCCCTGTGCCTCCAACTCGCCCAAGCGCGCGAGCAACTCGGAGCCGATGCCGGCCAGCGCCGTCTGCATTCGCTCGGCGGGCATCATGTAGTGCACTGCGGGGAAGATGAACACCCGGCGCTCATCGGCCAGCAACTCTCCGGTCAGTGGATCAATCCTCTCGATGCGCTCGACATCGTCGCCGAGTAGGCCGATGCGCAGGGCGAACTCCTCCTGGGCGGGAAACACCTCGATGACATCGCCTCGGACTCGGTAGCAGCCTCGGGTGGGTGCCGCATCGTTGCGCGTGTACTGCATCTTCGCCAAAGCCAGCAGAAATGTCCGTCGATCCATACGCATGCCCCGCTCCAGCATGGTGATCTGTCGGGCGTACTCCTCGGGTGAGCCCAGTCCATAGATACAGGAGACGCTGGCGACCACGATGGTGTCGCTTCGTGACATCAGGCTGCTGGTGGCCGCCAGACGCAGGCGATCCAGATCGGCGTTGCGCGATGCGTCCTTCTCTATGTAGATGTCACGCTGAGGTATGTAAGCCTCAGGCTGAAAGTAGTCGTAATAGGAGACGAAGTAGCTGACGGAGTTCTCGGGGAACAGTTCCCGCAACTCCTCATAGAGTTGCGCTGCAAGAGTCTTGTTGTGACTAATCACCAGCGTCGGCTTCTGGGTGCGCTCGATCACATTGGCGATCGTGAAAGTCTTTCCCGTTCCCGTCGCCCCCAGAAGTACTTGTAGCTTTTTGCCAGCATCCACCCCGGCTACCAGTTCCTCGATGGCTTGAGGCTGGTCACCCATCGGCTGAAAGGGGCTGTTGATCTTGAATGCCTTCTGCTCCAAATCAGGAACCTCGCGCCGAGGAGAGGAGATCACGCGGCGGTCGGCGCATGAGAGAAATGGTTGCCGGAACTGCCGCTGCCAATGCCAGCACGAACAGCAGGGCACAACCAAGCGCAACGGCGGCCCAGCGCGTTTGGGCCTCGATAGCGATGCCGCCGAGTGCCAGCAGCAACTCGCGGCCGTTCCAGGCAAGAATCAATCCCATGGCTACGCCGCACACACAGGCGGCAGCAGCCATAAGGAGCGTCTCTCCCAAGATCAATCGGGCCACGACACCCGGCCCAGCGCCGCAGGCAGCCATCACGCCGAACTCGTGGCGTCTTATCGTGATTCCAGCGGCAACGATGTTGCCGACAGCGAGGCAGGAGAGCAAAATCATGGCAGAACCAGCCGAGGAACTGAGCGTCATCACCAGGCGCCCGGCGCTGAGGATGTCCTCTCGCATGGCGCGACCGCTGGCGAACTGGGCGCCTGGCGCCATGGCGGCAATGGCGCTGCTGATGCGATCTTCCTCCTGGTCTCCTATGCCCGGCTCCAACTGCAACTGGACGATGGTGGCCTCGTCGGCACCGAACTCTCGCGCAACCGTGGCGAAGTCCATGAACACGCAGCTGACGGCATGTTCCATGTAGACGCTGCGGATTCCGAAGAACTGCGTGGCGACATCGAGACCGGCCGCGCCCACCACACCGGCGATGACGAAGGGACGAGTCTGCCGCGCATTCCCCAACTCAAGCTCGTCACCAACATGTTTATGGTGCGCCTCGAGAAACTCGCGGGCCACCAGTACGCCTTGTCCCGACTCCAAGAGAGGCAGCGCCAACTCTGGCGTGCCCTCGAACCAATCGATTCTGTTGAGTCGGAGGAACTCGCGGGGAGGAAACCCAATGCACACCACATTGGGCGAAGAGAGTCCCTCCACGCCGAGCCCGCCGGCGCCACCCAATCGCAGCGGCAGGTAACCGATGGCGACGGCTGACTCGACACCAGTAACTGTCCTAATGCGTTGCTGATCGGCGGGGGTGAAGCCGCTAAGCCGAAAGACGAAAGCATCGGCGAATCGGATGCGTTCTGTCAGGTCGGCAAACAGCGCCGGGCCGTTTGTCCAAGTCTCGGTGAGGAATGCCAGACCGATCATCATGGCGCCCGCAGTGAGCCCAAGGCGATAGGGCGAGGCGCGCATGCTGCCCGCCAATACTCCACGGGGCAGGCGCAGGAGACGCTCAAGAGTTGGCGAGGATGTGCGCGCGAGCAGTGTCACCATAGGAACACCCATGCAGAACCAACCGAGTGCCAGAAGTGGGACTCCCACGATCATCCAGTTCCAAAATCGCTCCTGATCATCGGCAATCTGCATCACTCCCCACTGGAGGACCAGGCAGAGCGATGCGATGAGAAACAACCACACTGCTGCGTGAGCGCGCGCGGGACGGGAGCGCACGGCCAGTGCTTCCAGCGGGCTCACCCGAGAGGCGAGCCAAGCGGGATAGGCGGCGCCCCCAACGGAAGCGACCAATCCGGCTGCGATTGCGCAGGCGATTGCCGAGGGAGCGACGCTGAATCCATTGGGAAGCTGGCCTACTAAGTAGTTGGCGATGCACCAAGCGATGGCAACTCCCAGAGGGATTCCCACCAGAGCGCCCGTCACACCGATAGTGAGTCCCATGGTCAGCTGACCCAGCAACACCTGAGCTCGAGATGCACCTAGGCTTCGGAGGATGGCTATCTCGCGCTGCTGCTCGGCTAAGGCTGTCGTCATGCCGGTGGCGACTATGAACGCGCAAGCAAGCGACGCGACCATCGTCGCCATCCACATCAGCAGTTTGCTGGCTTGAAGTCCACGGCTGATTCCACTCATCACCGCTTCGGATGGTTCAAGTGCCAGCGGAGCTTTGAACTTGTCCTTGTTGGCAGCCACCCACTCAAGCACATCAACGCCATCCTTGAGAACGATGGACACCACATTGACTTCGTCCTCGGCACCTGTGGCCTGCGCCAGCAGCGCACGCGAGAGCTGAACATGCCCGCGCTGCAGGGCGCCAAGGCGCGGTCGTTCATAGATGCCACAAACTGTCAGGGTGATGGGATCGCCGAAGCGCTGCACAATGAGTTGATCGCCCACCTTGGCAGCGAGTTGTTCCCGTGCTAGCGCATCGAGCATCACCTCTTTCTCCTCTTGAGCAGCACGGCCCTCAAGAATCTTCACCTGATCGAACCCCTCGTCTCCATCAATGTCTACTCCCCGGGCCTGTACCGTGGCGCGCCGAGGGTGCAGCTCTCCGGGTCTCGTACTGCCCTGCGCGAGAGTCAAGGAACCGCGCATTCGCCCCGCCGCCGCCTTCACGCCGGGAAGGGAGCGCGCACGATGGGTCACCTCCGCAGGAAACAGCGAGGAATACTCATGAATGATTCGGGCATCTTCCTCACCAATCGCTCGGTGCATCTGCACCAGCATGTTGTCCTGGGCTGTGGCGATGGCGCAGCCAACGGCAGCCACTAGGGCGCTCGCCAGTGCAACGGCGGCGGCGAGGAAGAGGTTCCTACTGCGCCGACCGGAGAATCCCTGCCGCACGAAGGGCAAGATCGCTTGCATCGAGCCCATTCGCCTCAAAACTTCCTGCGACGATACCGTCGCGAAGCACATGAATGTGACGGCAACGCGCCGCCACCAGTGGTTCATGCGTAACTACAACAACTGTAGATCCATGTCGCGCTATCACTCTCTCAACGACCTCCCACAGTCGGGCACCCGACTCGGAGTCAAGATTCCCCGTCGGTTCGTCGGCAAGCAGCACTCGCGGTTCAAAGAACAGCGCCCGGGCAATGGCCACGCGCTGCTGCTCGCCGCCGGAGAGGGCATCGGGGCGATGATGAGATCGAGAGCCCAAACCAAGTTCATGCAACAACTCCAAAGATCGGGCGCGCACGCGCGCCTCGGGCATCCCATCCAGCATTCCCGGCAGCCCGACATTGTCCGTGGCATCAAGGGCAGGAAGCAGGTTGAACTGCTGAAAGATGATGCCCATGTTTCGGCGCCGGAACAGGGTAAGGTCGCGTTCGCTCAGGGAACTGACGCATCGGCCGTCCACTTCGATCGTCCCTTCATCGGGGCGATCCAAGCCAGCCAGCAGGTGCAGCAGCGTGCTCTTGCCGCTCCCTGATGGACCCATGATGGCGGTGATTCCCCCGGGGTCGATGTTCAGATCGACTCCCCGCAGTGCCGGTACGGATCCTGTGCCCAGCCGGTATGACTTGTGCACTCCGCTGATGCGCACGGCAGGACGGGCGGAGTCTGCGGTAGGCCGTTCAGTGTCCGGCATTCGCGCTGTCGTAGGCGGCGGCATTGAGAAGGTCTTTCAGAGGCGTGGGGTCGGCGACCGCCAGTTTCACAAGCCAGCCGCAACCATATGGATCAGAGTTCACCAGCGATGGATCGGCAACTGCCGCTACATTCACCTCGACCACGGTTCCGCCGCATGCGCTGAAGACATCGCTGGTCGTCTTGACGCTCTCCACTTCGCCAATGGCGCCACCTGCGGAAATCACGGTTCCTACGGGCTTGGGCTCGACAAAGGTGATGTCAGTCAGCTCGTCTGCCGCGTGCTTGGTAATGCCGATGGTGATGGTGTTCCCCTCACAGCGGAACCACTCATGAGACTTGGAATACTTGAGATCGGCGGGGCTGCTCATGGCGTTCTCCATTCAGGGGGTCGAATCATAACCTGCTCGGGGGTTGCGCCTCATTCTCCTGCCCGTGACTGTTAGACTTGCTCATCAAGGACGCAAACTTGCAATCGCAAATACAGATAACAGTCTCGGCGGGCACTCTGATATCGATCAAACCCAAGGGGCCGCGGGTCGTACCAGTCGTACGCCCGCGCAAAGGTGATGCCAAGCCAAGCGCCAAGGGCAAGAAGCAAGTCACTCCACCTCTGATTGAGCCGGCGCCCATTGCTCTGGAGGATCTGCCAGCTTTTGCGCGCGACACATTTGGATTCACCGGGATGACAGTTCCGGTAGGGCTGCTTGCGGGCAAGACCTTTTCAGATCTCGAGCGGCTGCGCGACCGCGCCGACCGCGCCGCTTGTCCATTCCTAGTCTTGATTGACAACTTCCCCATTCCCTTCGTCACTGATCCGAAAGCAGCAATAGCACGAGTCGGCAAACTGAGCGCCGCCGCTCTTCGCCTTGGTTGTGGAGACTTCGCGGTGGTGATTGATGGGGTCAAGGATGAGGCAACCATGGCGCAGTGTGTCAATACGGCCAAGCGCGCTCTTGGGGAAATCGAACGGCAGCAGATCACGATGCTGTTGCAGCCAGCGAGCGGACTAACGGGCGATGCCGCCCGACTCTGCGATCTGATCAAGCAGATCGGCGGGTTTCGTATCGGCGCCATGCCATCCTTCGCGCAGGCGGCATCAGGTCCCGACATGATGGCAAGCCTGCGCCGACTAGCGCCCTATTCCCGTTGCATCGAAGCTTCTGTTCTCGGTTTTGCGCGCAATGGCAAGCATCGCCAGTTCGATCTGGCGGCGGCAGTGCAGGCTGTCATGGGGGTTGGGTATGAGGGCACACTCTGTCTGAACTATCTAGGTGACACCAACGCCCAAAAAGTGATAGAGACGGCGCGGCAGATACTTCTCAGCGCCATCTCCACAGAACTAGTGATCGACGATGACGATGACGAGTTGATCGAGAAGCTGAGTGCAAGTGCCGCCGGTATTGACACGGCGGACCCCGATGAACTCATGGGGGAGGAGCCCGAGGGAAACGGCGATTGATCAACCCGTTGATCATCACCATCGATGGGCCAGCAGGCACGGGGAAGTCCTCGGTTGCCCATGAACTTTCGGCGCGCATCGGTCTTCCCTTTCTGGACACCGGTGCTATGTACCGCGCCGTTGCTCTGGCGACGCTGCGGGGGGCAGTCTCTCCTCACGATCAGGCGGCGGTCGAGGCACTCTGTAGCCGATTGCGCATCAGCGTCGACTTGGCAGCATCTCCGCCGCGAATCAGCATTGATGGCGAGGATGTGACTGCGCAGATCCGCACCGATGAGGTGACCGCGCACGTGTCGCCGGTGGCGGTGCATGCGGGCGTCCGGCAACATCTGGTGCAGTTGCAGCGCGAGTGGGCCCAGCAGGCGGGCAGTCTGGTGACTGAGGGACGCGATCAGGGAAGTGTGGTGTTTCCCGAGGCGGATCTGCGCTTCTATCTCGATGCTCCCGCCGACATCCGAGCGGCTCGGCGCGCGGCGCAAATGCGCTGGGCTGATGGACCGTATGCCGAATCTCAGCATGTGGATCAACGCGCAGTGCTGGCCTCGCTGCTGGAGCGAGATCGGATCGACTCGACTCGGCTGGACGGACCATTGGTTGTTCCCCAAGGCGCGATCATCGTGGAGACTGGCGACAAGAGTCTGACTCAGGTCGTAGACATTCTGGAAGCCCATGTTCGCTCGAGAATCGGTGCGCCTGGTGCCGCATGGTGATGTCAAGTGCCTCCGCTAACAGCGGGACTCTCAACCGGCGCTGGTTCATCGTGGCGCAGCGCATGACCGAGTGGTGGTTGCGGGTTTGCTGGGGGCTCGCTATCCGCGGATCGCAGCACATTCCCCGCACGGGGGCTTTCGTCATTGCCGCGAATCACTCCAGTTACTTCGATCCCATGATCGTCGGTGCCGCATTTCACTCTCGGCCGGGTCGCCCCATCGCGCGGGAGGCACTCTTTCGGGTGCCACTTCTGGGTCGGCTGCTGTACTCGCTAGGTTGTGTTCCGCTGAGTCAGGAGTCGAATGCGGCCGCCATCCGCTTGGCAATTGTCGAGTTGCAGGCTGGCAGACCGGTGGCGGTGTATCCCGAGGGACTTCGAACGTGGGATGGAACTGTCGGCCCGTTCCAGAGAGGGTTTGAGGTTCTGGCGAAGCGGGCACAGGTGCCGATCATTCCTGTGGGCATCGCCGGCGCTTATGAGATCTGGCCTCGGACTCGGCCCTTCCCTCGCGCAGGCGGCAAGCTGCGCTGCGTGATTGGCGAGCCCATCTCCCCCAGCGAACTGCTCGCTGCACCCGAGGGAGCCACTGAGCACCTCCGTAACCGCGTGCTAGAGTTGATCAACATCGCGCAGATGTGGGAGCCGGGGAGTTAGTCTCGTAACAGTGAGTGACGCGCAACATCCCAAGAGGGCTCCCAGCATGAGCGCGCGTGAAGCCGCCACTGCCGTGGCCGCCAAGCTCAGCGCCGCCGGTCACACTGCCTACTTCGCCGGTGGTTGCGTTCGGGATAGTCAGTTCAACCTCAAACACGCGGAAGCGATCGAGACCGCTGACTTTGACATTGCCACGAGCGCGAGTCTAGAGACGGTCCGTTCCCTGTTCTCCACCTCATGGATGGTAGGGGAGGCTTTTGGGGTCGTGCTCGTCCGAGAGGGGCACCACACGGTTCAAGTGGCGAGATTCCGCAAGGATGGTCCCTACTCCGATAGCCGTCGACCGGATTCTGTGGACCCTTCGTCGGAGATCGAAGATGCAAAGCGGCGCGACTTCACCATCAACGGACTCTTCGAAGATCCAGCCACGGGCGAAATCATCGATCATGTGGAGGGGATGAAAGACATCGCCTCGCGCACCCTGCGCGCTGTCGGTGATGCCGATGCCCGAATCAACGAGGACCGGCTGCGCATGCTGCGAGCGGTGCGATTCGTGGCACGGTTTGACTTGGCGATTGACCCCGCAACCCGGGTTGCGATCGAGCGGCACGCCGGCGAACTCACCGGGGTGTCACGCGAACGCATTGGCGGGGAGCTGCGCCGCGTGATGACCCATCGCTCCCGCTGCAAAGCTGCCGAACTAATGGAGGAGCTGGGTTTGGATGCGGCATCGCTTACGGAAACGCACAGCAGCGGAACTCTGTCGCGATTGAGGGCGCTGCCTGAATTGGCCTCATTCTCCTGCGCCATTGCGGCCTGGTGGCTGGATAGGGCAGAGCGAGAATCGCCCGCGCGGGCATTCGACGATGGTTGGGAGAGGGCGTTGATGCTCTCGAAGGCAGAGTCCGAGGCCATGGCGGCAACCGTCGATCTGGTTCGCTCGCTCAGTGATCCTGCCCAGCCTTGGGGAAGTCGGCGCCTTGCCGCGCGCAGACGCCTGGCGATGCATAGGCAATTTGGGGATGCGGTGTCGGTGCTCGCGGCCAAGTCGAAAACTCCTGCCGCAGAGATCGCCGAGGATTTCGAGCGCTTCGTGCAACTGGGTCTCTGCCCGAAACCACTAATCAATGGCAACCATCTCATAGCCCTCGGCTGCGCACCCGGACCGCTCTTTCGGAGCATCCTTGACACGGTTTACGATCTGCAGTTGGAGGGTGAGTTGAGCAACGAAGCAGCGGCGATGGTGAAGGCCCGCCTGTTGATGAGTGCTCCCGCCTAGGATCGCGGTGGCGTGAGGCTGTAACCAGGGCTCAGTACAGCCCGGATTCGGCCTCGTGATCGCGCGAGTTATGAGGAAACAAGTACTCGCGGCCTGCGTATCATGTGGGCATGGCGCTTTCACTCCAAAGATCGATTCTGGCACTCTCGGTGCTCGCTGTCACTTCAATAGTGCTCTTGGTGGCGCTGGGCGCCGCGCAGAGCAGTACCCCGGCGAAGCCGGGCGCAGGAGCACCGGTTTCCGCACCGGTCAAGGCTGCCGAGATCACGTCCGCTCCCACTAACACCGTGAGCGTCTATGTCATTCCCATGGGGAAGCGCATTCCTATCAACGAGATCGACAAGAACGCCAAATTCGAGGAGGACTGCTGCGGTCAGCTTGGCACCGACATTCATGAAGTTATCTATGACAAGATCATCGAGGATGTCAAGAAGAAGAAGCCAGACCTCGTGGTGTACGAGCTTTTCTCAGCCGACATCAACCAGAAGGATTACATCGGCGATGACAATCGTCAGGAGATGGGCGCGTTCGACGATGATGCCCTCCGGCGCATGGTGAAGCGGCTGCGCGAGGAGATGGGTATTCCCGTGGAGCGGCAGGTGATGTGGGTCCGCGACTCGGTGGGATTCGGCTCGCTGCTCGCTCTGAGTTGGTCCAACATGTACATGGCGAGCGATGCTCGACTCTGGGGCCTGAGCCGCATCATGGAGCGCGCGCAGGTTGCTGATCCTCAGGTTCGCGCCAAGTTTCGTGAAGCCGTCGTTGCCATTGCCAACGGATTCCTGCAGCAGGCGGGCTACTCACTCGAGCTGGGCATGGCCATGATGCGTCCCGAGAAGAAATTGTCCGCGACTTGGGAAGGGCGCACTATCAAATGGCTGCCCGATGCCAGTGGTACTTGGGTGGTCGATGACTCCGACGAAGGTGTCGCCAACTTCACTGCATCTACTGCCGAGGAGCTGGGACTTTGCGATGGCGTTGCTGATGACTTGGGCGAACTCATGTGGATCATGGGCTATCCCGATTGGCGCCAGGTGGAAGGCGACGGTTCGGTCACCGTTCCCGAGTACATCAAGACATGGCGCAAGATTCTGGCTCGGGCCATGTCCATCTATGCCGACTATCAGCAGCACATGGGATGGGCCAGCGGCAACGATCAGTTGAAGTTTCTGGGGATGGCCAAGCAGGATCTGGAGAAGATCCTCGGATATGTGAAGCAGCATCCCGCCGTGGAGGTCCGCTTGGGCCGCATGGGGCTCACACAACTGAAGCTGGAGACCATGATCGGTCAACTTGGAGAGCAGCTGCGCGGCCTCCGCAAGGGCGGCTCTGGTGGCGGAGGAATCGGCGGATCAGGCGGCGGTGGTGGATCTAAGCGCGGCCCAGCGGGCTGAGCAGCAAGTCTCCAGGAGTATTCAATGAGTTTTCTCTCTCGCGTTGTCATCGCCCTTACCTCCACGGTGTTTGCGCTGACAGCTAATGCCGCTGATGTCAAACTGCCCAGCGGAGTGGTGTGGCACGGCGACACCGGCGCGGTGGTTCTCTTCGTGGTGAAAGAGAGCGGCAAGAACCAAACTTATACCGGCACGCTGTCCAAGATCGACGGAAAGATGCTCTTCTTTTCCATCGAAACTCCGACGGGAACTGCCACACGGAAGCCAGTATTCCTCACTGATCTTGTTTCCATGAAAACTGTCTCCGCGGCAGTTGAGCCGGCCGCAACTACGCCGACTCTCACCGATGCTGGTGCCGCTATT
>SIAA01000061.1 GCA_009692045.1 Phycisphaerales bacterium
TTTCCCGCCGAACCGTGGACTAGTCTATCTCCATGAATCCGTTCACGGCTGGACTTGATCCAGGGGCCGCCGCCCTGCTGATAGTTCTGCAGCTCGTTCTATTGCTCGCGCACATCGCCTGCACGATCTGGTTCAGCGCGGTAATCGCCAGAGCACTGCAACGAGTGGCAGCCGAGTACCGCTACATGCCGCCCGGTTCAGCCTGGCTGCGACTTCTGAGTTTGGCGCCCTGCATCGGCGCCATCTTCGTTCAAGTATTCGATTTCTTTCTGCTGCCTCGAACCAGCAGATCACTCGCGCGTGCATTCGCCGCTGGGGGCGACTCCTCAAGGGGCGATTGCGGGGAACGATTGGCCTGGACCTCCTGCATCCTTACGACTCTCGGTGCTGCCTGCGCATCCATCGGCGGCATTGCTGGCGTGGTGTGGGTGTTCGCGGCATACCCATTGTTTGGAGAGTCGATTCAATCGGGCTCTGGTCTGCCGCCCGAGGCGCTGCCAGGTCTGTTTCTGTTGAGCGCATCGGTGATGATTGGGGCTCTCGCATGGCTGGTCTCGATGGTGGTATTCCTCGTCTGGATTTGGAAGATCAACAAACTATCCCGCGCCCTTTGAGATACTTGTCCTAGAGAAAGGTGAAACCAAGTGCAGAACGATCGATTCACAAATCTCGCGCAACAGGCGTTGGCATCCGCGCAGTCGTTGGCCACCCAAAGCGGACACGCCGAACTGACCCCCCTGCATCTCCTCTCGGGTCTGCTTGAACTCAAGGAGAGTCCCGTCGCGGGAGTTCTGACCAAGGTCGGAATTGAGCCAAGTTCGCTGCGGCAGGTGGTTGATGCGCAGATCGCGCGCACGCCGACCGTTTCTGGCGCGCAGTTTCAGGCATCGGCAGCGTTTGGGCAGGTGCTCAACAAGGCCGAGCAGCTCTCCAAGTCGATGCGAGACTCGTTTGTCACTTGCGAACACCTGCTTCTGGCACTCGCGGAGGTGAAGTCACCGGCGCAATCGGCGCTGGCAGCTCTCGGTGCGGACGCAGCCAAACTGATGGGCGCGATCAAGGAGATCCGCACTGCCAGCGGTGTGGAGTCGGTGCAAGATCAGGGCGATGACGCCAACTATGAGGCACTCAAGAAGTATGGCATTGACCTCACCGAGCGCGCCGCCAGCGGCAAGCTCGACCCTGTGATTGGCCGTGATGAGGAGATCCGCCGCTGCATGCAGGTGCTCTCTAGGCGCACCAAGAACAATCCGGTTCTCATAGGCGAGCCGGGCGTGGGAAAGACTGCCATTGCCGAAGGCCTTGCCCAGAGAATCATCAATGGCGACTGCCCGGAGTCGATGCGCTCTTCGCGGGTCGTGGCCCTCGATGTGGGCCAGCTGCTCGCGGGCGCCAAGTTTCGCGGCGAGTTCGAGGAGCGCCTCAAGAGTGTGCTGCGCGAGGTCGTTGCCAGCGCGGGGCGCATCATCATTTTCATCGATGAACTTCACACCATTGTCGGTGCCGGTCAGGCCGAGGGAGCCGTGGGGGCTGGGCAACTTCTCAAGCCCGCCCTCGCTCGCGGCGAACTTCGCTGCATCGGCGCGACCACATTTGATGAGTACCGCAAGCATGTAGAGAAGGACGCGGCGTTCGAGCGGCGCTTCCAACCCGTATATGTGGGCGAGCCCAGTCTTGAGGACACCATCGCCATCCTGCGTGGACTGAAGGGTCGATACGAGGCCCATCACGGCGTTCGCATTCAGGACAGCGCCCTCATCGCGGCTGCCACTCTGAGCACGCGCTACATCGCCGATCGATTCCTGCCTGACAAGGCCATTGATCTGCTCGACGAGGCGGCTAGCCGCCTGCGCATTGAAAACGACTCGATGCCGATCGAGCTTGATGAGTTGCGTCGTCGCACCATGCAGTTGGAAATCGAGAGAGCGGCCCTCAAACTGGAGCGCGATCCCGAGAGCGGCAAGCGCCGCGTCAAAGTTGAGGAGGAGCTTGCCAACATCGCCGAGAGTGATCGCACTCTGACGGCGCAGTGGCAGATCGAGAAGAAGGAACTGGACGCGATCAAGTCCATCAAGCGCCGCATGGATGAGCTGCGCATCGAGCTGGAGCAGGCGCAAAGGCGAGGCGATCTGGAGCGCGCCGCGCGCATTCAGTACGGCGAAGTGCGCGAGTGCGAGCGGCAGTTGCACACCGCGGAAGCGGTTTTGAAGTCGCGGCTCGAGTCTGGCAGTGCCTTGGTGAAGGAAGAGGTCGATCCTGAGGCCATCGCCCAAGTTGTGTCCAAGTGGACGGGCATCCCCATCAGCAAACTGGTGGAGAGCGAGCGCGAAAGACTGCTGCATCTCGAACAGGAACTGGCGCAACGAGTCGTGGGACAGCCGGAGGCGGTGCGCGCCGTCTCGGAGGCGGTGCGCCGCAATCGCGCCGGTCTGGGAGAAGCACATCGGCCCATCGGGTCTTTTCTCTTTCTCGGCCCAACCGGTGTGGGCAAGACGGAATTGTGCAAGGCTCTGGCTCAGTTGCTCTTTGACACTGAGGAGGCAATGGTCCGCATCGACATGAGCGAGTTCATGGAGCAGCACTCGGTGGCGCGCTTGATCGGCTCACCGCCCGGGTATGTCGGTTACGAGGAGGGTGGTCGACTCACCGAGGCCGTGCGCCGGCGCCCCTACTGCGTTGTGCTGTTCGATGAGTTTGAGAAGGCTCACCCCGATGTCAGCAATGTGCTCCTGCAAGTATTGGATGAGGGTCGCCTCACGGACGGCCAGGGTCGTACCGTTAGTTTCGCCAACACCATCATTGTCATGACCAGCAACATCGGCTCGCAGGCGATCATGGAACTTGCCTCGCGCCACGAGGATGACTCGGTCATCGCGGCTCATGTGCGCACACTTCTCCGCCAGCACCTGCGGCCGGAACTCATCAATCGCATCGATGAGACGGTTGTGTTCCAGCAACTCGGCCGGGAGCAACTGGGCGCGATCGTTGTGATCCAGATTGCCACTCTGCGCCAGCGCCTCAGCCAACGCGGGCTGGCTCTGAATCTGACCGCAGCCGCCTTGGCTGCCCTCGCAGACGAGGGGTACGACCCCCACTTCGGGGCGCGGCCTCTCAAGCGAGTCATCCAACAAAGACTGGAGAACCCTCTGGCTACGCGCATCCTTGCTGGAGACTTTCAGGCTGGCGACACCGTGAGCGTGGACTACCGTGGCAAGTCATTTACCTTTGCACACTCCCCGGGACTGGAGACAATGCGCGCATGAACGATGCGCCCATGATCAAAGAAATCGAACTTCATCCGATGTCTGGTTGGACAGCCCTCGTCTTGCAGCTGCTAGCCATGCCCTTGCTCGTCGTGGGGCAGGTCTACTTCATAATCACCATAAACGAAAGCCACAAGGATGTAGAGATGGTGATCGGAATCGTGGGTGTGTTTGCCATCGGGTTGTTGTTCCTAGGTTGGTTGCTCAACTGGATTGGCTTCTTCTCTGTCACCCCCAACGACAGCCGCGTCATTGTTTTCTTCGGCACCTACCGAGGCACGGTGCGACGGGTTGGATTCTCACATGTGAACCTGTTCAGCAGCAAACGCCGAGTATCGCTTCGCGTTCGCACCTTTGAAACGGGCTCCCATACGACCCCCGAAACCAAGGATCCCGCTACCGGCCGCGTGCTGGTGGCGGGCACTCGAACTCGCGGTACGACCATCAAGGTGAATGACCGAGATGGCAATCCGGTGGAGATTGCGGCAGTCGTGGTGTGGCGCGTGATCGACACCGCCGAGGCTCTCTTCAATGTCGACAACTATGAGCAGTATGTGGAGACTCAGTCCGAGTCCGCGCTCCGCAATCTTGCCAGCCAGTACCACTATGACAGCAGCGATGATTCAGTGATGAGCCTGCGCGGCAACACCGATGCGGTGGGCGACAAGCTCCGTGACGAGCTGGCGGTGCGACTCGCCAAGGCAGGTGTTGAGGTCACGGAGGCACGCATTTCCAGTCTGGCCTACGCCCCGGAAATCGCCGCCGCCATGTTGCAGCGTCAGCAGGCTGGGGCAGTGGTCGCGGCGCGGCAGCGGATCGTCGATGGCGCCGTGGGCATGGTCGAGATGGCGCTGGCCCGACTTGAGGAGAAACGCACAGTCGAGTTGTCGAGCCAGCAGAAGGCGCAGATGGTTGCCAACCTGCTTATGGTGCTGTGTAGTGAGCGCGGAGCGCAACCAGTACTCACAGCTTCGAGCTGAACAGCCAGTCGTCCCAGCTTCGGGCTTATGGTGGTAGGCAGCGCGCCGTAACGGGCCTATGGCTGCCGCGATACTTGCGGCTGGTCGAGTGACTTAGTTACCAGCGAGCGCGAGCGCGATCGAAGTTCCTGCATCCTCGAAGCGAGGCGCGCTGGCGACAGAGTTCATCTGCAAAGACTTGGAAGCGCTGTGGGCGAACCACGCGCCGCGGCGACCCTGCTCCGCAGTCACGATGGCACTTGAACCATCCTGAAAGAAGACCTTGACGCTATCCATGCCATCGGCGAAGGAGAAGCGCCACACGATCTTGTCGCCCACCTGACGAGCACTGGCAATCACGCGCTCAGAGAACTGAGGAGCGGCGTAGAAGATCGAAGATCCCGCGTTCTGCCCGACCTTGCTGTTGAGCTCGCTGAGCACGCGGTCGAGGCGAGCCTGATCCTCAACCTTGTTCCACTGAGCGGTATTCATGGTCGAGGTCCACGCGCTGGGGTTCCAGCAGATGAAGGTCTCGGCGCCATTCATTCCCAACTGAAGGATGAGTTCGTCCCAGTGGGGAGTCGAGGCCAGAGCGATGCGGTCCTCAGTCCAGATTTCGTTGGCGGTGTAGGAGAAGGGCGTGATCCACGCCTGCTGGGGGCGGGTCGAGCTCATCACATTGGAGCGCATGCGGTGCACCATCAGGCGAAGCGCGCCGAAGGCATCAGCACCAACCTGGTTGACTCCGTCAACCTTCCAGGTGGTCATGCTGTTGCGGACAACTCCGTAGAACTGATTGGCATCATGGCTGCCGAAACCCTTGGTCTCGCGCAGATCCATGGCGCATCCGCCGGTCCATGGGGTGCGAGCATCCTTGGAGATGACGCATGACTCGTAGTTGCTGACGGCTGCGCTAGGGAAGCGCTCGGCGATGGGGGCGAACACGGCCTCGTTCAGGGCACGATCAAACATCGATGCGGCAACCGAGTTCCACTTGGTGAACTGCTCATTGCCGAAGGAGATCAGTCCCAGATTGGAGAATCCCAGAGTCGAGGCGAGCACAGGGAAGCGTGGGTCCTGCTGAATCGCGCTGAAGTGACCAGCGTCGTTGAAGTAGCACCAGTGCATGTTGACTTCGTTGTCAACAACAACCGCATCGCACACGCCACCAGCGGCCACGAATCCATCGAGGAAGGCGGCGACGCGCGCCTTGACAGTGCTGACACCATTGTCGAGCCAGGGACCAGAGAAGTTTGACTTGACCAACTGTCCGCCCTGCCATGATGCACAACGATCGCTCTCGTTACCGACGAGGTCCTGGGTCAAATCCCAGAAGAAGAGAACGCGCTGACCAGCTGGGCGTGCCTTGCACTGCTCAGCGATGACCTTGGGGTCGCTCTGGCACCAGCCGCCAGCCTTGCCAACCCAGATGAAAGAGGTTTGATAGTCGGTGCGATCGGTGTTGACCGGGCTCCATGTCCACGCCTTGAAGCGGGCGTTACCGGGAACCGAAGGCATGGCCTGATTCGCGGCAATGTGTGAATCGGTGCTGATTGCACCGATGGGCTTGGCAGCAGCGGCAACTGGCTTGGCAGCTGCAGCGACTGGCTTGGCAGCAACGGCAACTGGCTTGGCAGCAGCAGCGACTGGCTTGGCAGCAGCGGCGACTGGCTTGGCAGCGGCGACTGGTTTCGCGGACGGCTTGGCTGTGATCGCGGCGCGCGAGCCGGAAAGCTTGATCGAGTTGGAACTTGTCGAGGATGTTGCCACACGCGATTGCGCGGCGGCGGTGGAGCAGAAGCTGAGGGCGGCCATCAGGGCGGCCAGAGTGATTGTCGAAGTCTTGTTTCCGGTTGCCTTGCGGTCGAATCGTGGCATTCAGCGGTCTCCACGCAATCTTGCGCTTGACGCGGCTGTCTGCTCCCGTTGAAAACACTTTGTTCTCTACCCTGGACCGGGACGGCATGGCCGCGTCAGGTCTTGGATTGCGAACGCCTGAAAGATAAGATTCACCTGCAGTCTTCCAAACAGAGTTGAGGAAAACGGCAAGTTCGACCGAACTTTCTGCAGAATCATAAACAGCCGTCTTGACTCACGGCGGCTTTGATTATTGGCTATTAGATCGGCTTCATACTCACAAAGGCTTCGATGGCCGCGAACTCCTGCAGACCCAAACTGTCATAAGTCTTTGCCGTGGCGGCATTTCGCTCTTCCGCGCGCTGCCAGAACTCGCGCGTGTCCGCACCAGGGAACAGCGCTCTGTCCTTCTGGGATTGATGCCTGAAGATTGCCATCCGTTTCTTAGAGACTTCTCCCGGAGAGAGCGGCACTGCCATCTCGATCTCGTCAACAGGCCACTCCTGCCACGCACCTCGGTACAACCAGACTTGGCAGTTCTTGCGCCAGTCATCAGTTGCTGATCGTTGCAGCGCCGCCATCACGCCGTCGAGGCACACTCGGTGGGTTCCATGGGGGTCAGAGAGATCTCCAGCCGCATATATCTGATGGGGCTCAAGCGCCCGAATCAGATCAAGAATGATCGCCATGTCAGCTTCGCCGATGGGGCGCTTACGGACCCTTCCTGTTTCGTAGAACGGCAAATCCAGAAAGTGGAGCCGACTCTGAGGAATGCCGCACTCAGCGCACGCTGACTTGGCCTCCCCGCGCCGGATCAAACCCTTTAGCCGCTGCACCTGGGGCAGATCCACATCACCGGGTTTCTTGCCCCGCAGAGTCAGGGCAAGTTTTTGCTCCAACCGCTCTGCCCCGTCTCCATCCAATCCGAATGAGCCATTGAAGTCCGCGGCAAAGTCCAGAAAGCGCAGCGCCTCGGCGTCGAACACCGCGAGGTTTCCCGAAGTCTGATAGGCGACATGAACCTCATGACCCTGCTGCACCAAGCGGGTGAGGGTGCCGCCCATGGAGATCACATCGTCATCAGGATGTGGTGAGAACACCAACACTCGTTTGGGGAACACGCCGTCACCGACGCGCGAAAGATCGCCCGGCAGTTTCAAGCCTGCGGGCTTTCCCCCAGGCCAACCCGTGATTGTGTTGCGCAACTGACGGTACACACCCAGATTGATGTCATAGGCACTGCCCCGACTCGCCAGCAAATCCTGCAGTTGATGCTCGTTGTAATCCTCATTCTCGAGTTTGAGGATCGCCTTCTTCGCAGTTGTGGCCAGCCACACCACTGCCTTGCGAGTCATGTCGTCATCCCAGGAGGTGGGGCGCACCAGCCAAGGGCACTTCTCCCGCATCAGATCCGCGGCGGCGGCGCGGTCGAGCATCACGGTCACGCGCGGATGTGCCTGCAGATGAGTTGCGGGAACCGAGTCGGTTGCTTCGCCCTCTACCAAGCGCCGCACAATCGCGGCCTTGCCCTCGCCAATAGCCAGCATGATGATCCTGCGGGCATCCATGATTGTTCCCACGCCCATCGTTACCGCTCTCTGGGGAACATTGTCCTCCCCAAAGAAATCACTGGCGGAGTCGCGCCGCGTAATGCGATCAAGCGTGATGGCTCGGGTACGGCTATCTCGACCCGAACCTGGCTCGTTGAATCCGATGTGCCCGGTTCGCCCGATACCAAGCAGTTGCAGATCGATGCCACCCGCTTCGGCAATGCGCGCTTCATACTCGGCGCACATACTCGCCACGCGTTCCCACACCACTGACCCATCGGGCAAATGGGTGCGCGCCGGATCAATGTCAACTCTGTCAAAGAGCATCTCCCGCATGAAGCGGTGATAGGACTGCAGCAGAGATGGCGCCATGGGCCAGTACTCGTCGAGATTGAAGGTGGTGACACCAGCGAACGAGAGCCCCTCCTCATGATGCAGGCGAACCAGCTCTTCATAGACACCAACTGGCGTTGCACCCGTGGCAAGCCCGAGCACACAGCTCTCGCCGCGCTCGGCCTTGGCCCGAATCAACGAGGCAATCTCCGCGGCTATGGCGCGGGACACTTCAGGCGCCTGCGCAAACACGATGACGGGGACCCTCTCTCCCAGCCACGCCTGCTCTTTAGTTGACCAAGGCGGCGCTGCCAACGACTGAGAGCTGGAACCGGATATGGTGCTCATGTCGCACTTGAGTCTAGTGGCGGCTATCCTGCGCGACTTCAGTTCCAGATCAAATCCACCCGAGGAAGTAATCATGTCACTTCGGCTCATCTCATCGCTGTTGCTCCTGGCCCTTGTTGTGGCCCTCTCCGGCTGTGACCGACCAAGTGACAGTCTGCCCGAGCGAGCCATCGCAGCCAACACCACGGCGGTTATGAAGATCAATCTCGCGGGCATTTCCTACACCGACGTTCAGTCGAGCATCGAGACGCTGGCGAACATGGCGCAGGAGTCGACGACCCCGCAGGTCGTGCAGGGGGCGGGGCTGCTCGGCCTATCCGCTATGCAGATGGATCCGGAAGTGAATCCTGAGTCGAAGAAGTTCTTTGACGCACGCGACTCGCTGATGAGCGCGGGGATTCGGGCAATCTGCATCGTGATCCCCGAAAACTCAACTGACGCAACGGAGATGGTTTACCTACTCCAAGGATCGGATCGCTCCACCTTGGAGACTGTCAGTCAAGCGCTGCTGCAAGTGCATTCCACTGTTGCCGACAAGTCGCCCGAGCCGAGAGTCGTAGATCTAGGAGGACGCTGGTATCACCTCACTAGCACCGGCAAGGCTCTGCCAGAACTTCCGAGCGCGCAGGTCGCCGCTCAGTTGGATGCGGCACTCACATCAGTTTCCGGCTCAGCGATGGCAGTTGCTTTCATACTCAGCCCGGAGTCCCGCTCCACCTTGCTCGAAAGCGCAAGCGATGTGAACCCCATGGCCGGAGCACTACTCGGCGGCTTTCAGAAACCGCTCCTGTCGCTGGCCAATGGGGCGATGGGCGTCAATCTGGGGGCCGATCCAGCTATTCTCATGCGCGGCTACTTCGAGGATGAGGCGAGCGCAGTTGAGTTCACCAGCACCTGGAATCAAACCCTGAA
>SIAA01000004.1 GCA_009692045.1 Phycisphaerales bacterium
ATAGTTATGGTGCTGCTGGGCTATCTGGGATTACTTGCAGCCAAGAAGTTGAGGCGGGCGCTTCCACCATCTCCGGGGTTTGAACTCTCGGAACTCGAGCGCATGAAAGTTGAGGGGTTCATCAGCACCGATGAAGCCAAGCAGATCAAAAAGGCGATCGTCACCAGGATTCATCCGCAAGCATCGCCTGAATCGCCCAAATCCCCAGAGGAACCCGACGATTCGAGTCGATAGACTTCTTGATCCATGGGACACGACCCTCCTCGCACTCGCGGCACCCCACCCCACCCTGCCTCTGCAGCTCGGCGCGGACCCACCGCTACTGGTGGATCTGGTGGCGGCTCCGGTGGCGGTCCTGGCGGTGGCGACTCCGGTGATGGTGTTGGCTTCAAGGGAAAGAGAGTTACCACTTGCAGTTTCTGCGGCAAGACGAGCCGGGAAGTTGGACCGATGGTCGAAGGTCCCAACGATGTGTACATCTGCACCAACTGTACTGATCTCTGCCAGAACATCTTCAAGCAGGAGAAACGGCGCAGTGCTACGGCCGGACCACTCTTTCAGCAGATCCCCGCTCCGCGCCAGATCAAGGATTACCTCGACCAATACATCATCGGTCAGGAGCAGGCCAAGCGGTCGCTCGCCGTTGCTGTGCACAATCACTACAAGCGGCTGAGTCAGGTCGATGTGGTTGATGCACCCGTCGAACTGGAGAAGAGCAATGTGTTGCTCGCTGGCCCGACCGGTACCGGCAAGACTCTGCTGGCTCGTACCCTTGCCCGCATCCTTAATGTCCCCTTCGCTATCGGTGATGCCACAACGCTGACCGAGGCTGGCTATGTGGGCGAGGATGTAGAGAACCTCTTGCTGAAGCTGCTGCAGGCCGCGGACTTTGATCTGGAGAGTGCCCAGCGCGGCATCATCTACATCGATGAAATCGACAAGATTGGCAAGACCAGCCAGAATGTCTCGATCACGCGAGATGTCTCCGGCGAAGGCGTACAGCAGTCGCTCCTCAAGTTGCTTGAGGGCACTATCGCCAATGTTCCTCCCCAAGGGGGGCGAAAGCATCCAGAGCAGCAGTACATCCAAATGGACACGACGCACATCCTGTTCATTTGTGGAGGCGCTTTCTACGGTCTGGAGGAGATCATTCGTCGCAGGATTGGCCAGCGCCGTATCGGATTCGGACATGCCTCAGACGCTGCTACCGACACCGGCAAGGAGTCCTCCGAGATATTGGCGCAGCTCACGCCGGAAGACATTCTGGAGTTTGGGATGATCCCGGAACTCGTTGGGCGCATGCCAGTGCTATGCCCGCTCATGCCGCTTACGCATGAGGCGATGATCCAAATCCTCACGGAGCCCAAGAATGCAATTGTGAAGCAGTATCAGCACCTTTTCCGGCTTGAGGGCGCGGACTTGGAGTTCACCGAGGGAGCGCTTCATGCCATTGCGGATAAGGCCCTGAAGCGAAAGACCGGAGCGCGCGCGCTGCGGGGCGTCATGGATGACATGATGCTCGACTTGATGTACCACCTGCCTGAGGCGGACAACGCCAACACCGTCTACTACATAGATGAGGCGGCAGTTGAATCTGGACGCGCCCTGCCTGAGTCGGTGAGACGCAGGACCAAAGAATCGGCTTAGCCCCGCCGACCCTCAGGGAGTTCTAAGAATGGGTGTTGTGAGGGACAGCCAATCACTGCTCGCTGGTGCGGCGCGAATCTCACTAATCAGCAAGACCCCGGCAGACCAGATGGCGAACCTTGTTGATTTGGTGTGGGAGCAGTGCGCTGGCAACGGTCTCTCTTGGGTAGGGTTTTACCTGCCACAGCGAACCAGCGGACCAGACTGTGATTCACAACCAACTCTGGCATCATTGGTGCTCGGCCCTCGCCGTGACAAAGCAGCGTGCAGCCCCATCGGCTTGCATGGCGCCTGCGGCCGCTGTTTGTTGACTGCTCAGATCATTCTTATTCCTGATGTCTCCGCTCTTGCCGATCAGTACATCGCCTGTGACCCACTCGATCGCTCTGAGTTGGTGCTGCCCTGCCGTGATCGTTTCGGTGCGGTTACGGCGGTGTTGGATTTGGACAGCCATTCTCTGGGAGCCTTCGATCAATCCGACTCGGTCCACCTGGCGGCGGCACTTCGAGTTGTCGGCTTGGACGCCTGAATGAGGAGCGCAACCCCGGGCAGAAGGCTTGCTTGGCCCGCTGGATTCGGCTAACCTTCGGGACTCTCCCGAAAGGACTGAATTATGCCGCGCGTTTGCAAAATGACTGGAGCTCGAACAAAGAGTGGTAACAGCCTCACCCGCCGCGGCAAGGCAAAGTATTTAGGGGGCATCGGCATCAAGACCACCTCCATCAACAAGCGCACCTTCAAACCCAATATTCAGCGGGTTAGCGCGGTAATTGACGGGGTTGAGGAGCGAATCCTCATCACAGCCCGCGCCATTCGCACAGGCCTACTGGTCAAGCCGGTAAGGCGCGCCTACACCTACACACGCGCGGCCAAAGCTGCCGCCGCCAAGGGCTAGGAAACCCCATGACAAACCGGGGTCAGTGAGGTGCACCCGCTGCGTGCTCCTAAGCGGCTGTCCTATGCGCTGTCAAGAGTCAGAAACATAATTATTGTTTTTTGCTGTTGACACCTGAGGCAACATCGCTAGAATAGGGACATCGCAGCGGAAACCAAGGCTCAAATAAGTCCACACCATTGCGGCCTCGGCCGTAGGACCTGAGCAACCCCCTCTCCCTGCGAAACCAGCCCCCAACGGCTGGCACAACCACTGGAATCAGCTCGATGAGTGCTGATTTGCTCTCGCGATCGACACTCCGGAAACATCCTGCAGTTTTGCGGTTGGTTTCGGTTTGGACATGCGGCGAGGCGGATCGTCATTCGATTGTTAGAAGCGCATTTTCGGCGCATGTCTGTGTCTTTTGCGAACACCAGTTTCTACTCCAGCGTTCTCACTACTGCGATTCGCTCCCCTCCCCTCCCCTTCCCCCTCGACGAAAAGCATGACGTCCTCAGACCAGTCTTCCGACCGCGACCGAATCCTCGAGACCACCGATTTGGTGAGCCTCATAGGGGAGTCAGTATCCCTGCGCCCCAAGGGTAGAGAGCATGTAGGACTGTGCCCCTTCCATAACGACTCGTCGCCATCGATGGCTGTGGTCACCCACAAGGGGAATGCGTTTTACAACTGCTTTGCGTGTGGAGCCAGTGGTAATGCCATCGACTTCATGATGCGGTATCACCGTATGGACTTTCCCGACGCTCTCAGGTTTCTAGCAATGCGGGCTGGAATCGAGCTCACCCCCCGAGGCCCCGCAGTCGCCAAGGGAGATCCTGCGTCACCAGACATGCTGCGCCGAGCTAACGATGCTGCTCTGCGCTTCTTCCGCCGCACTCTCATGGATGCGACGCTCGGTGGGGCCAGCCGTTCCCTATTCACTGCTCGCGGCATTTCCGATCCAGTCTCCGAGCAGTTCTGCCTGGGGGCCGCACCTTCAGGGGGCACCCACTTGGTGAATCATGTCGACCGGCTAGTTCAACATGCCTCGGAGGGATCGGACCAGCACGGTTCGCCTCAAGCGATCCGCCAGAGTTTCGAGACCGCCGGTCTACTTAGACGCGGTCGCTCGGGCCTTCAAGACTCCTTTCGCAATCGCGCGATGTTCCCTATCCTCGATGAACTCGGGCGATGCATCGCGTTCGGCGCTCGCAAGATCGATCCCGAAGATGAACCCAAGTACCTGAACAGCCCGGAGAGCAACCTGTTTCACAAGTCGCGCTCCCTCTACGCCATCAACTTGGCCAAGCGCAGCATCATGCAATCCCGGACGGCTATCGTCGTCGAGGGATACACCGATGCGATCGCTTGCCACCAGGCGGGACTGACCAATGTGGTGGCAACGCTTGGCACCGCACTCACCCGCGACCATGCCCGCGTTCTTGCTCGCTTGTGCGACCGCGTGGTACTGCTCTTTGACGGTGACGAGGCCGGCCGCCGTGCCGCCGACCGGGCGCTCGATATGGTGTTCGCTGAACCGCTTGATGTCTCTATCGCTTCGATTCCGGGCGGCCTTGATCCCGATGAACTGCTCGCGCAATCCGATGGAAAAGCGCAGTTCGATGCGGTGATCGAGAGTGCAGTCGACTCGCTCTCCCACCTTGCCGCCTCCTTCAAGACTCAGATTCATGCGGCCCCAGGCGCGGGCGCTCGGCAGCGCGTGATCGAGGCCTTGATGGCTCGCCTCAGTCAGATCGGACTGTCACAACTGCCCCCGCTGCGGCGTGCGCTATTGCTCACGAGCATCTCCAAGGCGGCTCAGGTTCCCGTGGCAACGCTGGAGGCGACGCTACCCAAGTCTCAGTCTCGCACGGCGGCGCCATCCGAAGACCAGATGCAGGCTCCACTATCCGCAGCGGAACCTCTTCGTCCGACCATCGCGTCGACTGCTGTAGAGCGAGCGCGCTTGATGGCCGAGCACTCGTTCCTTGCTCTATTGCTGGGAGATCCCTCGATTGCTGGCCTGCGCGTCACGAGCAAGGAGGGCGATTCTCAGCCGCTTTCCGAGGCATTCCCTCCCCATCGCTTTCTGGGAGTTTGCGAACGAGCCGCCTACGCCGCCATTCACGACCGCCTTGAGAGCGGCCAATCGTGGAGTGTTCAGTCACTCCTTGCCGACATCTCTGACGGAGCAACCAGAACCCTTCTCATATCCCTCTTCGACTCGGGTACGCGCCGCCTGGAGCAGGGCTCAGCAGCCGAACTATTGGCGGTGGCAGCGAGCGATCTCGAGTCTTTGTGGAGTCAGACAGATCAATCAACTAACAGTTCCTTAGGACTTGGCGCCGAAGCCGCTCAAGCCCGTCTCGATTCGATTCGTGCGCGTGGACCGCGCCCAACCGCAGTGCCACGCGGCACGGCGATTGCCTCTGACCTGCATCGTGCCTAGAATATTGACCCCTTTTTCGGAGCACCCCTTGAGCCTGAACCTTAGCGATCTTCAACCTGTATTGCGCGGCCTTGTCGAGTTCGGATCGAAGCGTGGGTGGATTTCCTACGAGGAACTCAACACCTGCCTTCCAGATGAGTTCGTAGATGCCGATCGGCTAGACGAGGTATTGGACCTCGCCCGTAGAAGCGGCATCGAGATGATCGATCAGATCGAGTTTCGCAAGGCGGGACATGCGCCCTTCGTCGCCGAGTTGCAGACGAATCTGAAGTTCGTCCGTGATGACCCCAAGAAGTTGGCTCGCTCAGGCTCAGGCGCTGCGGCGGGGCACGCTCATCACAAGCACCACAAGACCGGCAAGCCCGCTGAAGTTCGCCTTCCCGATGGCGGCACGCTTGATGATGACGAGATTCTCGATGACGCTGAGGCTCAGGCCGCAGTTGAGCAAGCGCTGGCTGAACAGGGTGCCAAGCGGATCGATGATCCCATCCGTATGTACCTCACGCAGATGGGCACCATCCCCCTTCTCACACGGGAGGAGGAGATTCGTCTGGCCAAGAAGATTGAAACGACCCGCATGATCTTCCGCCGCCGAGTTCTCGAAAGCGACTACTCCGCCACTCAGGCCATTGAAATTCTGCAGCAGGTGCATGAGGGGCATCTCCCCTTCGATCGAACGATGCGCATCTCCACAGCCGAGAGCAATGCCAAGGACAAGGTTGCGGCGCGCATCGCCGGCAACCCCATCACGGTGCGTGCGCTGTTGCAAGCCAACCGTAACGGCTGGGAGGAGATTGAGAGCACGAATGTCAGCCAGGCACGCCGCCGCGAACTGCAGGCGCAGTTTCTGGATCGTCGTCGCAAGGTGGCTACGCTTCTGGAAGAGTGCTGTCTGCGCACCGGGCGCATTCAACCTCTCCTGCGCAAGCTTCAGGCCATCGATCGCAAGGTCTCGGAGCTGCAGTTAAGGCTGAGCAAGGCGGAGCGTCACCCGGAGAGGTTTGACCCTGAGGATGTTCAGGTTGTCCGTGATGCCCTCGACGGACTCCGTTCTCTTACTCTGGAAGACCCTGCAGACCTCTCTCGGCGAGTCAGGGCGATCAGCCATGTGTTCGGCGAGTACGAGCAGGCAAAGCGCGATTTGTCGGGGGGAAACCTGCGACTGGTGGTCTCGATTGCCAAGAAGTATCGCAACCGTGGTCTCCCCTTCCTCGACATCATTCAGGAGGGCAACACCGGGCTGATGCGTGCCGTCGACAAGTACGAATACAAGCGCGGGTACAAGTTCTCCACCTACGCCACTTGGTGGATTCGCCAGGCCATCACCCGGGCCATAGCCGATCATGCCCGAACCATTCGTGTTCCTGTACACATGATCGAGACCATGTCCAAGCTGCGCAACATCCAGAAGCACCTGCTTCAGGAACTCGGTCGCGAGCCGACGGTCGAAGAAATCGCCATGCGCGCCAAGATGCCCGTGGATGAGACTCGTCGCGTCATGAAGATTTCCCGACATCCGATTTCCCTGGATCGCCCTGTGGGCGAGAGTGAAGACAGCCACTTCGGAGATTTCATCGAGGACAGTCGCCAAGAGGCACCGAGCCAGACGGCCAGCAACGACATGCTGCGCAGTCGCATCAATGATGTTCTCAAGACCCTCACCTACCGCGAGCGCGAGATTCTCAAGTTACGCTACGGAATCGGCGACGGATACACCTATACCCTCGAGGAAGTGGGCCGCATCTTCAAGGTGACCCGTGAACGCGTGCGCCAGGTCGAGAGCAAAGCCCTTCGCAAGCTGCAACACCCAGTGCGGCGGCAGCGTCTGGCCAGCTTCCTCACCGGCGAGGAGTCGGAAACAGCTGAGGCGGTCGAGTAGCGATCGGCCGCTTGCTGGGCGTAGACTTCTGCCATGGCTAAGGCAGTTGCAGATCCACAGGAGCTCCGGCGGTTTGCCCATGACCTAAAGAAGTTCAACACCGAGTTGCAGGCCGGCATGGCCTCACTCTCAGGTCGCATGGGTTCGCTCGCTCAAACATGGCGTGATCAGGAGCAGGCGAAGTTCTCCGGGGAGTTTGAGGCCACCATCAAGGTGCTGTCGCGCTTTGTGCTCGCCTCAGATGTGCACATTCCCTTCCTGCTCCGCAAGGCAGAGAGACTCGACGAGTACCTCCGACAGAAGTGAGTTACCGTGGAAGGCGCGAATGTCAAAGCGGTAGACGCCGTTGTGCGCTTCAAGGCGCGACTGGTGAAGGTCCTTCAGGAGCTGGGGGCGTCGGCATCCGAAGCCAACTCGGAGGTTGAGCGTTCCAAGGTATGGCTGGAGCGGGAGATTCCCATTTACTGGCAGTCGGAGAGGCGCAAACGGTCGGAGGCAGTCGCCTCGTGTAAGAGCGCCCTGTATCGCAAGGGCATGGTTACCAGTTCGAAAGATCAGAAGCCTTCTGTCATAGATGAGAAAAAAGCGTTGCAGAGGGCGATAGCCAGTCTGGAAGAGGCCGAGACCAAGCTTGCCAACATCAAGCGATGGCGCGTCGCGTTTGAGCGTGAGGCGATTCTGTACCGAGCCGCGATGAGCCCCTTCACTCAGGCAATCGACTTTGATCTTCCCACCGCTGTTGCCGTTCTAAATCGAATGGCCGAGGCGCTGGAGCGATATCTCCAGACGGCACTACCTGATCTGACTAGTCTGATTCCCCCCCCGGCGCTGCCGGGTTCGGAGCGCGGATCCGCTGCAGGTGCACCGCCTGCAGTTGAGACAACCCGCCGCACCGGCGGCGGCGCTGACTCGCTTGAACCACCCCCAGAGCAGAATGACCCAACAGCAACCTCGCCGGAGAGTTCCTCATGAGCGTTATGTCGGCCCGTGCCAAGATCCAGTTGGTTGTGAAGGAGTTGAATGAGTCATGGGCTCGCCTCCACGATGAGTGGGACGACCCAGCGTCACGGGCAATCAACACTCGCTACCTCGAGCCACTGGCGCTGCAATCGAAGGCAGCCCTCGGAGCCATGGACAAGATTCTTCAGACTCTTCATGCCATGCGGCGCGACTGTGGGCCGAGTTCCTCATGAGAGATTTGCATGAGCGGGCGTTTTGATCTGCATTGGTAGGATCGCGTGATGCCCGAGGATGAACAGGTGCATTCCGCTCGGGGATTCTGCGGTGAAGCCGAGTTGCTGGTCTCATGCCTGCAGCAGGCTGGTGCGGCACTGGATGCAGCCCGTAGCGCCCACGAAGCGGTGGAGATAGCGACGCGAAGTGCCGAAGTTCAGCGACACTCGGCTGAACTTGTACGCATCGAGCAAGAGTGGACCGATAGCACGAGCTCGGCACGGGAGGATCAAGAGGCCACCTTGAAATCGGCCGAGGCGAAGTACCTCCGCAACACTCAGAAGATAGAGAAAAGTGGTAGTGCCGCCCTGTCTCGAGTGGAGGAGGCCGCGGCATCTGACGAGGAGACCATCGGCAAGACCTTTGACGAAGTCGTGTGGATGGCTGAAACCGTCTTTGAGGCGGGTGAGGAGGCGCCTCGAATCGACTTTGAACGGGAGCGCGACGAACTGAAGGCTCGGCTCAAGGACATTCACTCGTGCCTCTGCGAGGCAGATGCTTATCTTCGCACCTGCCGCATGCATCTGCCTGCCGTGCCTCATTCCGAGTCAACCCCCCTTCGAGATGTTCGACCGGCAGCCGTGATTGCCATGCAGCTGACCGTTGTTCGAACCCATGTGGCCGTCCTGAAGCAGCTGCGGGGCATTCGCCTCTTTCGCGGCCCGATCCTGCTTCCACCTCTGTTGATCGCCGTGGCACTGGGCGCTGGTATCGGACTCATCGCCGACCCAGGCTCTGCCGCAAGTGCCGGCTACGGAGCCGCGGCAGGACTGGGTTTTTGCGCAGTCACCATCGCCGCTCTTTACCGCCGAGCTCGCCTTGCCATGGCGCATGCCATTCAACCGGCCCTTGATGCAGCAGCGATTGCTACCTCCTCGATCGATGCCGCCATCGAAGCGGCGCAACTTCTGCGCACACAGCGCGAAGTGGAACGCGAGGCCACCAGAACGCAAGAGATCGACTCCGCCAATCGCAAGTTCCCCCCACTGCTTGTCAAACTAGAGGAGCATCGCAAGGGAAGCATGACACGCCTGCAGGAGAAGATTCAGACGGCGCTAACTAAAGAAGTGGACGCTCGGTGCCAATCAATCAAGGACGCGGAGTTGACCTTCGCGGTTCGAACCTCACTGGCTCGACGCAATCGGGAGGAGGCAGCCGAAAGAGAGTCGGCGCGCGGCAAGGTCGAGTTGGTCGCCCTCAGTGCCGCCGAATCAGCACGGGTGAAGGACTACAGCGACTCATGGATTTCCGTCAGAAACAACGCGCAGACTCGAGTGGACTCACTTGCTGCGGATGATCGCCGACTCTTCCCTGATTGGAGCAATGGCCTCTTTGGCAGTGCTCTGCCGGCATCCGGCCTCTCGCCCGGCAATGCCCGATTTGGTTCGGTGACTTTTGCAGTAGCCAAGGTCAGCGGATGCACCCCATCTGAGCCCGATCTCGCTTGGCCTACTGGGGCGCCGGTCGCTCTCATTCCCATGGCGCTGACTCTTCCCGCTCATGGCTCCCTACTTGTTGAGTGCGGGCACGACGGCCGCGAAGCAGGACTGGCACTACTTCAGTCCACCATGATGCGACTGCTGGTTGGTCTGCCCCCGGGAAAGGTCAGGTTCACTATCGTCGATCCGGTGGGGCTGGGTCAGGGATTCGCGGCGTTCATGCATCTCGCCGACGAAATGGAGCAGTTGGTAGGAGAGCGCATCTGGACGGAACCGCGGATGATCGAGCAGAAACTCTCCGACCTGTGCTCGCACATGGAGAATGTGATTCAGAAGTATCTCCGCAATGAGTTTGCCTCCATCGATGAGTACAACGCTCGGGCGGGCGAGATCGCCGAGCCCTATCGATTCCTTGTGCTCTGCGACTTTCCGGCCAACATCTCGGAGCAATCCGCCAAGCGACTGGCCAGCATCGTCAACAGCGGCGCTCGCTGCGGAGTGTGGACCCTCATCCTTCGTGATGACAGACTGGAGATGCCGCCCGGCATCGACTTGACTGAGGTTCGCGACCGTGCCCTGCGGGTGCAGTGGCGAGACGGAGCATTCGTCCTATCGCACGGTCCGCTCGCTGACCTTCCCTTCACGGCAGATTCCCCTCCAGACTCAGCGGCCATGATCGGCATGCTCAAGCGCATCGGAGCCGCCGCGCGGCTGGCAGGCCGAGTAGAGGTGCCCTTTCAGACCATCGCGCCGCCCGAAGGCAAGTTCTGGACCGAGTCGAGTTCACAAGTCATTCGCGTTCCTCTCGGCCGCGCCGGAGCCGTGAAGCTGCAGTTCATGACACTGGGTGAAGGCACCTGCCAACACGCCCTCATTGCGGGCAAGACTGGTTCAGGCAAGTCCACTTTGCTGCACGCTCTTATCACCAATCTGTCACTTTGGTACAGCCCCGATGAAGTCGAGTTCTATCTGGTTGACTTCAAGAAAGGCGTGGAGTTCAAGACCTATGCCACCCACGCCCTTCCTCATGCCCGTGCCGTTGCGGTAGAGAGCGATCGCGAGTTCGGACTGAGCGTCCTGCAGGGGCTGGACAATGAGCTGAAACGCCGGGGCGAAATCTACCGCGATCTTGGGGTGCAGGACCTCGCGGGGTATCGCCGCAGCAAGAGCGAAGAGGTGATGCCGCGCATCCTCCTGATCATTGACGAGTTCCAGGAGTTGTTCACCGAGGATGATCGCATTGGTCAGGATTCATCGCTCCTGCTCGATCGATTGGTTAGACAGGGCCGGGCCTTCGGCATGCATGTTGTGCTCGGCTCCCAGACTCTCGGCGGTGCCTACTCTCTGGCCCGAACCACTATGGGGCAAATGGGGATTCGCATCGCTCTGCAATGCAACGAGGCCGATTCGCAACTAATCCTCTCCGATGAGAATGTTGCGGCTCGACTGCTCTCTAGGCCTGGTGAGGCCATCTATAACGATGCGGGCGGCTTGGTTGAGGGCAACAGTCCCTTCCAGGTTGTGTGGCTGCCGGAAGCAACGCGAGAGCAGTGGTTGGAGAAAGCGGCAGCGCATGCCCGCTCTCATCCGCCAAGGCGTAAGCCCGGGTGCATTGTTTTCGAGGGGAATGCGCCGGCGGATCTGCGGCTCAACAAACCTCTTTCTGAAGCACGGCCCCAGTCCAAGGTCGCACTGGCAAGACTCTGGTTGGGTGACGCCATCTCCATCAAGGATCCCACCGCAGCGATGATGAGGCGTCAAAGCGGGGCGAATGTGGTGGTGGTTGGTCAGCGCGATGAGGCGGCGCTGGCCCTTTCCGCAACAGCACTCGTTTCGATTGCAGCGCAGCATGAAGTAGGGAGAGCACGGGTTGTGCTGCTCGACAGTACGCCCCCCGATGATCCGGGATTCGGGAACCTGGCCGCTACTGCGGCTGCCTTGGGCTTGGAATGCGAGACTCCCAGCACACGCGAACTGGCTGACGCCATGACTCGACTTGGTGAGGAAGTGGGACGGCGAGCGGCGGCCGGCGACACGGAGTCTCCCTCGATCTACCTGCTAGTACACGGCTCGCACCGGCTCCGACCTCTGAAACGAAATGAGGATGACTTCTCCTTCAGCGCTTCAACTGGACCACCGGCCCCCGACAAACTTCTAGCCGCCATAGTGCGCGATGGACCGGCACTGGGAGTTCACACCTTCATTTGGGTGGACACCGCAGCCAACCTGGCTCGCAATCTGGACCGAGGTTCGCTCAAGGAGTTTGATCAACGGGTGCTGTTCCAGGTGAGTGCCACCGACTCCAGCACATTGATCGACTCGCCCCTCGCAGCGCGTCTGGGCTTCCACCGGGCCCTGCTTCACAATGAGGAGCATGGGACTCAGGAGAAGTTCCGCCCCTATGCCTATCCACCAGCAGAGATGATCGCAGCCGTAAGCAGCCGACGGAGACTCAGTAGTGGTACCTCACTGCCGCCGCCGCAAAGCAACGCTCCAACTTCTGCGCACTGACCGTGGTGCGCGTGCCCAGATCCTGGGCGTACAGCCACACCGAATACTCCTCCAGCATCCGTTGCAGAACATCGAGTTCTTGCAGTCGCGCCGGGCCCGCTGCGGTCGTTGTCATCTCGCTGAGGGCGATCTCAAATGAGGCACGAACCTGGGAATGCTCCATGTCCCACTCCCCACCTCTCTCCGCCGCCTTGCGGAGTCTGGCTGCCAGAGCCGCGGTCCACCGCCCGATCGAACTCAGAGTCAGGTCAACATCATGAACAAATCGCGGTGGAGCCCACAACTGATCGAGATGCGCCCGCACAGCTGCCCATGTTGGTGCCAGCGCCGGGGAGACCGGTTCTTCCAGTTTGCTGATCACTCGCAATCGCCCCGCTAACGCACCATGCAGATGTTGCACCGATTCGTGGATCATCTGCCAGAGGCGAGAGCTGGCATCGGCGCTGCGGGCGTCAAACTCCCCGCGCGTGCGCAGAGGCCCCTGACCGCGCATGGCTGCGGTACCGATGGCGCGCTTGATGACTGCCAGGGCATGTCTGCTGCCACCCAGATCAGCCCCCAGCAATCCACACTCGGGCCAGTGGGGGTGATTTTCAACTTGAAGCCGAATCGCGTCGTGGTGCGCCCTTACAAATAGCACTGCCGCCGCCTCTTCGGTGAGCGGGGCGACATCCGCGCTCCGAGCCACCACAACCCTGTCCACCGATTCCCCTCGAGCCGCGAGTGCGGGGAACACTATGCCTGGTGCTATCGACTCACTCCCTAGTGAGGAACTGATCCCCTCCGAAGGAAACTCGAGCACAGATTCCGCCAACCATGTTGGAGCAAATGCGCGTCTGCACTCAAGGGCAAATGCCGCCTCCCCCTCCTTCGTTACTGCTGCCGCGACTGCGGCCCAGTCACGCCCGCATGCGAGCACCTCTTGGTCAGGTCCGATGATTTCGATGCGCATGCGCAAGTGAGCGGGCAGTCCCGCGAGTTGGAAGTCGCTCCTCGCAATCTCGATCTCACCAACTCGCGACAGGTACTCCGCCAACCGATTCAGCAGGTCACCCTCGGTGTCTCCCAGAGACTCAGCAGCACCAGCAGCAAACTCGAGAGCTGGCTGGAACCGCACCCTCGCTCGCTTGGGGAGGGCTCGGATAAGTGCCTCCAACTTCTCCGGCAGAAGCCCCGGGACCAGCCACTCCAGCGCACGGCCGTCGAAGACTGGCACGGCCCAGATTGGCACCTGAATACTGGGGCCGTCCATTTCATCACCGGGCTGATGCCGATACTGGAGCGCAAGTGTGGTACCTCGCGCCCGGAGTGAACTGGGAAACCGCGCGTGATCCACTAAAGAGACACCCTCGGCTCGAAGATCATGTTCCTGCATGCGCAGTCTTGACTCGTGAGTGGGATCGCTCCGTATCCATGAAAGCAGACTTGGCCACGAGTGGATTTCCTGCGGCACTCTGCCATCGTAGAACCGCTGGATCGCCTCGACTCCCATGGCGCAGTCGCGGCGCAGAATCGCCGACTCATCTGCGAGTCGATGGCGAAGGGCGCGATTGTCAAGCATGAATGACGCGGGCTCAACAACGCGCTCCTCCACCAGCGCCCCCTGAATGAACAGATCGCGCGCACCTGCGGGATCGCTTGGCCCATAGGGGCACAGCCTCCTCGGGATCAATGTCAGAGCGCCGCATGAGATCCGCTCCCAAGCGGCGACCTGACCCGATCGCTCCACCCAGTGCGGCTCACTCACCGATCGCGTGATCATGTGGCTGGCAACGCGCTCAATCCATGCCGGAGAGATTCGCGTTACGAATCGAGCGAATCGCCGGGTGGTCTCTACAATTTCCGCAGCCACGAGCCAGTGACCGCAAGCAGAGGCGAGGGCACTGGAGGGATGAATGACAAACTCGGCGCCCGAGACACTCTTGTATGTCCCCTTCTCCGTGCGCATCGCTGCATTGCAGATGAAGGAGGCCAGTAGCGCCCGGTGCAGCCCATCGCTCGCCAACAGAGACTCATTCGTTTCTATACCAGCACCAGCGCTGCCGGACCGCTCGCGCGTGGCTCGCGCGAGTTGAGAGTAGACATCGGCCCACTCTCGGAGCAATCGATGGGAAAGAAACCGCTCCCGGCACCAACGGCGCAAAACACTGGAGCCCAGCGTTTCTCCTGCCGTTTTCCAGGCCTCCCACAGACGAAGTACACCACCGGCATCGGACTTGGCGTCGCGGAACTGCGCGTGGGCAAAGTCGGCAGCTGCGGAATCGGCCGCGGGTCGCTCCCGAGGATCCTGAACTGAGAGGAATGATGCCACTACCAGTCCGGCCTGGGGGCAGCCCTCCTGCTGGGAAGCGTCTACCAGTTTCGCCAAGCGCGGATCTAGATTCAATCCCGCCAGTCGATGCCCGCAGGGAGTGAGCCGCCCGTTTTGAGCAGTAGCTCCAATCTCAAACAGGGTCTGCTCAGCTTCGGCGATGGCCCGAGACGAAGGCGCATCAATGAACGGGAACTTTTCCGGCTCCCCGAGATGCAACGACTTCATTTGCATCAGAGCGCCGGCGAGGCTGGTGCGGCGGATCTCGGGAAGTACGAACTCCGGTCGTGCTGCCAGATCGGCTTCACTGTAGAGGCGCAGGCAGATGCCGGGCCCGAGGCGACCGCATCTACCTGCCCTCTGCCTGGCTGATGCTTGCGCGACGGGCTCGATGGGCAGGCGTTGAATCCGCGATTTAGTGCTGTACCGAGCGATGCGGGCCAGACCGCTATCGACGACGAATCGAACGCGCGGCACGGTGAGACTGGTCTCAGCAATGTTGGTGGCGAGCACAACACGCCGCAGGGGCGAACTTGCGAACAGCCGATCCTGCGCGGCTGCGGGAAGCCGAGAGTGCAGGGGCAGGATTTCCAGAGACTGTCCGAATCGCCCGGTCAGAACTTCAGCCGTTTCCATGATCTCTCGCTCCCCGGGGAGGAACACCAAGACATCTTCACCTGGCGCAGAGGAGGTCCCCTCGCCCTCCCCATGCGCTTGCACCATGACCAGAGGGCAGTCAGGTTCGGTCACACACTCCTCCACAGCTCGGCACACCTGATCTGCCAGCGCCGGCGACTCGCCTGCGTCCTCGGTGGCTGGGCGGTAGCGAATATCAACTTGATGAGTCCGGCCGGCAACTTCAAGGACCGGACAGCCACCGAGAAAGTCGCTGAACTTTCCTGCCTCGATAGTGGCGCTTGAAACCACGATGCGCAGATCATCACGACGCTCGAGGAGTCGGCGCAGACATCCCAGAAGAAAGTCGATATTGAGGGAACGCTCGTGAGCCTCGTCGACAATGACGGTGGATGTCCCTCGCAACAGCGGATCATCACGCATCCGCGCGAGCAGCAATCCATCTGTCACCACTTCGATGAGACACTGGCGGCTGATGCAGCGATCGAAGCGAGTTCGGTAACCCACAAGTGTCCCCAGCGCCGTGCCCGACTCCTCGGCAATTCTTGTAGCGATGCTGCGAGCGGCGATGCGTCTCGGTTGTGTCTGCAGCACCTTCGCCCCGGCCACTGCTAGGCAAATGCGCGGCAACTGGGTGCTCTTGCCCGAACCCGTTTCCCCCACCACTATCAGCGCTCGATTGCGGCGCAGAGACTCGGTGATTTCGCGGGCACGGGCGCCGACCGGCAGGTCGGCCCGCACGGCTCCAGGTAGTTGCTGACTCTCCAGTGTCACGGAGCAACAATCTTAGGCTGCGACCTCGACCGGACCGATTGAGCGCCTTGGGCAACGGCTAGGCTCAGACCCTAGAATGGGGAGTCTGCATGCGGCATGCATTCGGGCGCTTAGCTCAGCTGGCTAGAGCACCGCCTTTACACGGCGGGTGTCACAGGTTCGAATCCTGTAGCGCTCATTGGTGATCGATTGACTCACAAACACTCCTCCATCATCGTCCTCGTTCTTTGCGCCTGCGGAGTACCCGCCTGCGAAAACTTGGAACGGGCAGACGCGCGCAACCGGCTCTCCAAGAGTTCCGCGTCGACTCTCGACATGGATGTGGACCCAATCATGAGGGGGACGATCGCCAGTGAGACCATCCTGATCGGCTTTCAACCAACGGTGGTCCGCGGGTACGGATTTGTGGTCGGGCTCAAGGGCACGGGGAGTCGCATCGCCCCGGCGGAGATTCGCGCCTGGATGTTGCGCGAGATGACCAAGCGCGGCATCGGCAATCCTGTCACTAGTCCGGGAAGCCCCTCGCCCGAGGAACTCCTGAACTCCGAAGACTGCGCCATAGTGATTGTTGAGGGTGTGATTCCTGCTGGCGCACCCAGGGGTGCGCCCTTCGATCTGCGGGTGTTTGCCGCGCCAGGAACAGCATCCTCGAGTCTGGAGGGTGGACGCCTCTACACCACCGAACTTCGTCCCGGCATGCTTACCCCAGCTTCAAGAGAAGCGAAGGCGCTGGGCGAGGGTAAAGGCCCGATCATCATCAACCCCTTCGCTGATCCAACTGGAACTTCCATTGACACCGTCAACCGCATGAGCGGTCGAGTTCTTGGCGGCGGACTTGTTCGTGATGACATGACGATCCGCCTTCGCCTCGCCACTCCTAGCCATGTGCGCGCTCACCTTCTCGCGAATGCCATCAACTCCGCCTTTCCGCGCGAGCTCGGTCAGAGTGAGCCCACTGCAGTCGGCAGAACCTCCGAGGCAGTGGATGTGACCGTGCCGCCATCTTGGCGAACTAGGACGGATCGGTTTGTGGAGTTGCTCCGGCACACGCCTCTTGATCCCAGTACCCCTGAAGCCACGGCGCTCGCCATCAACCGCAGCGTTACCAACAATCCAGGAGCATCGGGTGCGGCTAGTTGGCGCTGGCAGGCCATCGGCAAGAAGTCGCTGCCCATGGTGCAGCAGCTCTACTCCTTTCCCGAGGAGCAGCCCCGCATGGCCGCTCTCAATGCGGGCGCGCGCCTCGATGATCCCCGTGCCGTCGATCCACTCATTGAGATCGCCCAAACCGGATCGGGGCGCATCCGCAGTGATGCCGTGACTCTGCTCGGTGACATGGGCCACAATCCCAAGATCGATGCGGCGCTGCATCCGCTGCTCGACGATGGCGATATGGATGTACGGCTCGCAGCCTATGAGGCTCTGCGAAAGAGGGCGCATCCTGTCATTCAGGTGACCGATGTCGATGGCAAGTTTGAACTGGATTTCATAGACAGCGGGTCGCCACTCATTTATGTGACCCAGAGCGGCCACCCGCGCATCGCCGTGTTCGGTAAAGGTCTTGAGATCACCCGCCCCATGACATTGCGAACTTGGGGCGGCCGCCTTCTCTTCAAGGGTGAGGAGGGGAAACCACTGGAAGTGCTTTACCGAACCTCGGCCTCGGCAACCGCCGTGATGGATGAAATCGATCCCTCTGTCTGGAAAGTGGCGCGGTTCTTGGGGCATACCCCCAGTCCTGAGCGGCCCTCCCCCGGGCTGGGTCTCACCTATAGCGAGACGATTTCGGCGCTGCACGAGATTTGGCGCGCCAACTATCTCCGGGCTGATTTCAAGGCAGAACAGGATCGATTGTTGGCAGACATCAACCGAGTAGAGCCGGAATCTAAGGTACCTCGCCCTGACTTTGACCCGGAGCCGGGGACAGAGCTGACCGAGACAGCCCCCGACCAATCTCCCGAACTGGCCCATCCGACGCTTGATGCCAGCAAGCCGAGCGGCGATACTGTCCCTAGATGAATGCGCCAGCGGACGATGTTCTGTCCGCTGGGAATGTCCATGGTCGGACCCGCATCAACATGGAGGTTGGTTCCCGTATGCGTCTAGCCAAACTTACACTCAGCGGATTCAAGAGTTTCGCCGACACCACCGAGTTCCGCTTCGATAGTGGGATCACCGGCATCGTCGGCCCCAATGGCTGCGGCAAGTCGAATGTAGTGGACGCCATCAAGTGGGTCTTGGGCGAGAGAAGTGCCAAGAGTCTCCGAGGCGGCGCCATGATTGATGTCATCTTCGCGGGAAGCGCCACACGCAAGCCGATGGGTTGCGCCTCGGTGACGCTCAGCTTTGAAAACCCATTGCTGGCTCAACCGCGCGTGCCCGCGTCAGGAATCGCCGAGGCGCCTCCGGTGGAGATCGAGGTCGACTCCCTCGACGATGAGGGTGCTGTTGGTCCTAGCGTGGTCGATCGGCACGCCAATAGCAATCGCTCCCTTCCCGTCGATTCGGATGTAGTTGATGTAACACGCAGGCTCGACGCCGAAGGCCGCTCTGGTTACCTAATCAATGGTCGCAAGGTTCGCCTCCGCGACATCAAGGAACTGTTTCTGGATACCGGCATCGGTAACGACGCCTACGCCATCATCGAGCAGGGTCGGGTGGCAGCACTTCTTGAAGCCAACCCAGCCCAGCGCCGCTCCATTCTGGAAGAGGCGGCGGGCATCGCCAAGTTCCGCGCTCGTAAGGAGGAAGCCGCCCGCAAACTCGAGCATGCTGAGACGAATCTGATCCTGACGCGCGATCAGCTCTCCGGATCGGAACGCCGCCTGCGTATTGTGCGCTCTCAGGCGGAGAAAGCCCGCAAGTTTCAGGAGTTGGATGCGCGGCGCCGAGCCCTGCGCTCTGCCGTGGCTTTCGATCAATACCACGAACTCCGTACCAAGCTCGATACTGCCTCAGCGCAAGCACAGTCCCTGCGCGGCACTCGGGAATCCATCTCGACGGAGTTAAGTCTTCTCGAGGACGAGCGCCGACTGCTTGAGTCGCAGCGCGACTCGCTGCTGCAGCGACAACAGGCACTCGAGCGCGAGCGCATGGAGGCGGAGGCAGGGTTTCGCCAGGCTCAGCACCGGCGCGAGTTGGCGTTGCAAGGTCGAGTGGAGGCCGAAGAGGCATGGCAGGCTGACAATGCCCTGATTGCCGCCGCTGACATAAAGAACAGTGAGTCGGCATCCCGCCTCGCCAACGCCGTGGCAGCATCACAGCGAGCACAGTCCAATCTTGAGTCGGCTCAGCTGAGAGCGGACGCATGCGGACGAGAGCGCGAAGAATCTCTCGAGGCGGCAGCGGCGGCGCGAGGCGAGTTTGAAACTCTGCGTGAAGCGGCGGCGTCTCACGAGCGGGAGCGAAGTCGACTCAGTGGTCGGCTGGCGAGCGTAGAGGATCGATTGCGTGACTCGGCACTGCAAGTTCGTCGCATCGGGGGCCGGCTGCAGACCTCTATGAGCGTGGCCGATGAAGCACGGTGCCACCGCATACTGGCTCTGGTGCAACGCGATGTTGCCTCTGATCAAGAACGGTGCCTCCACGACGCGCTCGTGGCGGAAGCCACGGCAGCAGAGTCGATCGGAGATCGCGGCGCTGAACTGGCAGCTCGCCTGGCGCTGCTACGCGATGAGCGGACTCACCTCGAGGGTCGACGCCGAGTCTTGGAAGAAATGCACAGCGCTCGCGAAGGGCTGGGGCGAGCCGTAAAACTAGTCCTCGCCGATCTGACCAGATTCACGGGAGTACGCGGAGTTCTAGGCGACTTCGTAGAGGCCGACCGGGTGCATGCTGCTGCCGCGGAAGCGGCGCTTGACGGCCGGCTGGAACTTCTCATCGTTGCCCCGACTGGAGCGATCGCGGCTCAGGCAATGCAGGCTCGCGAGTTGGGTGGCCGGGTGGGGTTCATCCCCATGGAGCCGCCGCGGACCGAGCCAAGAGTTCGAGAACAAATAGCCGGTGCCCAGTTGATCCGCCCCTTGCTGAGGGTGCATGCCAGCGCCTCGGTAGTCGTGGACTCACTACTAGCGGACACTTGGATGACGGACACGCTAGAGAGCGCTCTGGAACTGTCACAGGGTTCGCTCGCGGGCGCACGCATCGTGACCAGATCTGGAGATGTGATTGAAGCCGGCGGTGTGGTCGCCGTGGGCCGAAGCGAGCGCTTCTCTGCCGGCGTTCTGGAGCGACGAGCAGAGTTGGGCGAGTTGCTCGACACCATTGGAAACCTCGGCGCTCAGGTTCTCTCTCTCGAATCTGAAGCGAGCCAGATCTCCACTGAGGGCGAGTTGTCTAGGGAGCGGCACCGAGCCATTGATCTTGACCTACAGCGGGCACGGCGTGCGGCCATCGAGTCGCAGTTCCGCTGCGAGCGATTGGAACACGAACTGGAGAGAAGTGATCGTGACTTGGCAGCTCTGCGTGAAGAAGAGCGGGATATGAGTCTCCGAGTCGCAACCCTTGATAGTGAACGAAGTGCTCTCGTCACCAGAGCTGGCGACGAGTCGCGATTGGCCAATGACACTGCGATTGGTGCCGACAGATCACGAGAACACCTGACAGCGGCGGAGCAGATGGCTGGGCAATCCTCTGACCTCGCCTCGGCGGCCCGATTGGCGGCCAGCGAAGCCTCGGCAGCCTCCGACTCAAGCAAGCGGGAGTGTCGCTTCCTGGAGCAGGCTCAGGATGAAGCCCGACTACAAAGACAAGTCGCCGAGGACCAACTGGCCAAGCGACAGGGGCAGATCGCAGCGCTCACCGCCATAATCGAAGATGCCACGGTTCATGCCTCCACGGCAGCGACTCGCCGCGATGCCCAGTCAGAAGCAATCTCGCTGACCGAGGCGTCACTGGCGGATTCCGTCCGCAATGGAGAGTCCTCCAGCCTGAGACTGCGCGAAGCTCGAGAGCATGCCACCAGCATCGAGCGACAATACTCCGATGCCGAGTTGGAACGGCGCGAGTGTGAACTCAAGATTGACTCCTTGGTTGAGTCATCTCGCAGCGATCTGGAAATCGATCTGGTTGCCAACTACGACTCGCATGTCACTAGCAGAAGCACAGACGGCTTCGCCTCTCCCGATCGGAATGCCGCCGCGGAAGAGGCTGAGACTCTGCGCGAGGCCATCCGCAGTCTTGGCAATGTCAACTTGGATGCGCTGACTGAACTAGATGAACTCGAATCCCGCTGCGTCGCCCTCGCCAGCCAGTTGACGGACATCGATGCCAGCAAGGCGGCCCTGGCAACTCTGGTGGCGAAACTCGATGATGCCAGTCGAGTTCGCTTTGAGAGCACATTCAACTCGGTGCGCGAGCACTTCGGTGGCGTAAATGGCATGTTCCGCCGCCTCTTTGGTGGGGGCAGTGCTGACATCTATCTCCTTCCCAACGAGGACGGGCAGGTCGACATCCTCACCAGCGGCATCGAGATCCGAGCCAAGCCGCCCGGCAAGGAACCGCGCCTGGTTGCCCAACTCTCCGGCGGAGAGAAGTCGATGACAACGGTAGCGCTGCTGATGGCCATCTTCGAGAGCAAGCCTGCGCCATTCTGCGTACTCGATGAGGTGGATGCCGCGCTGGACGAGTCCAATGTGGAACGCTTCTGTGGGGCACTGGCTCCCTTCCTGGATCGAAGCCACTTCATCGTGATCACCCACCACAAGCGCACCATGCAGGCCTGCCACCAACTCTATGGGGTGACGATGCCGCAGCGCGGAGTGAGCAAGCGAGTCGCGGTTCGATTCGAGCAGGTTAGCGCGGGTGGGCACATCTCTCAGGAGGCACTGGAGTCCGCGGAGCATCTTGAGCAGGGTGCGGGCGCAGCCCCGGTTGCCGCCAGCCCGGGCATCGATCTAGCACCGTGACAACCCGCGCGGGCTTCCTCAGCACTTTCCGCAGTCGGGGGGCTTGCGGGTACTAATACTCACATGGCAACTCACATGGCAACTCCCATTCGCGATTTCGTTGGCAAGCACTACCGCCACTTCAACGCCGCGACCGTCGTCGACGCGTCGGAGGGTTACATCAAGCACATTGACTCGGGCGGACGCATGTTGGTGACTCTCGCAGGTGCGATGAGTACGGCGGAACTGGGGATCTCTCTGGCCGAGATGATCCGCCGGGGGCTGGTCCATGCCATCAGCTGCACTGGTGCCAATCTGGAAGAGGATGTCTACAACCTAGTTGCTCACGATCACTATCAGCGCATTCCCAACTGGCGCGAGTTGACTCCGGCTGACGAAGTGAAACTCTACAACCGCCATCTCAATCGGGTCACCGACACCTGCATCCCCGAGGAGGAGGCGATTCGCCGAATCGAAGGGGCTATCGTGGCCGAGTGGCGCGCCGCCGATCGAGCTGGGGAGAGGAGATTCCCCCATGAGTTCTTCTACCGCATCCTCCTGTCAGGTGCTCTGAAGAAGCACTACCAGATCGACCCCAAACACTCCTGGCTGCTGGCGGCAGCGGAGCGCAACTTACCCATGGTTGTTCCCGGATGGGAGGACTCCACTACCGGCAATATCTTTGCGGCTCACTGCATGGAGGGGGATGTCCGAAATGTGCATACCGTTCGCACCGGCATCGAATACATGATGTTCCTCGCCGACTGGTACACCAAGACTGCTCCGCGCAACTCCATTGGTTTCTTCCAGATCGCGGGCGGCATCGCCGGCGACTTCCCTATCTGCGTAGTACCCATGCTGCATCAGGACCTCAAGCGAACCAGCGTTCCGCTCTGGGGCTACTTCTGCCAGATCAGCGACTCGACCACCAGCTATGGTTCCTACTCGGGTGCGACTCCTAACGAGAAGATCACCTGGGGCAAACTCAGCCCCCGCACCCCCCGCTTCATCATCGAGTCGGATGCAACCATCGTGGCACCCCTGATTTTTCAGTATGTGATGGAGTCGATCGGCACACGCAAGAGCAGCAAAGCCTCGGGAGCAAAGACACGCAAGAAGATGGGTACTGCGCGCAGCCGCCTTACCGCGACTTGACGAAAGTGCCTTGCTCCGAGTCTTTGTGCACTCCGGGGAAGGCGAGCACCCGATTGTGCATCGACACATAGACGCCCGGTTCCAGCAACTGCACGGCGATGAGTGCCTCGATCAGGTTCTGCGGGGCATCTGATCGCCGCATTTCATAGGGCCGCATGGCTCCGGTCAGCACTACCGGTTTGCCGATTCCCCCCCTAGCGCTGCTGCTGGCAAGTATGGCCTCGCCACTGGCGGCGAGGCGATCAGTTCCGTGAACCACGACCACGCCGTCATGGCTTTCACACTGCTTGACCACGCTGTCAGCGATCAACTCGTGATCTGCTGGTGTCATCTCCAGGCTGTCCTTGTTCATGAGTGAGAGGCGATCAATCTTGACACCGCGAAGCTCCAGCCCCGAGAGCATCACATCAAGCACGCTCACCCGATTGGCAAGAACCCCCGAAGACTCGTCGTAGGTCTTCTCAATCGTGCCGCCTGTGGAAATCAAAGAAAGTCTAAACACCTGAGTCCACTCCTTACATGATGCGCTGGGCGCGCGGAAATGATCCCAGAACTTCGAGACTGTCGCAGTGCGTCCGCGCTTCGGCGATGGCGGTAGCCATGGCCGGCTCCGTCGCATGGTGATCGCAGTCGATGAAGAATGCATAACTCCAGTTGCTGCGATCGGAGGGTCGCTTCTCAATGTGGGAGAGATTCACCCCGCCGCGGCGGAAGCAATCGAGAACATCCACCAGCGCTCCAGCCTGATGCCGAGCATGGAACATGATCACGGTCTTGTCAGACCCCGTGGCAGCAACTTGCTGCTTGCCGATTACCAGAAAGCGGGTGATATTGCCGGGGCGATCCTGAATGCGCTCGAAGAGGAGGTGGACTCCGAAGATCTCGCCTGCCAGCGACGAACCAATGGCAGCAGTCCCTATTTCGCCCTCCCCTGCTGCGCGCTGCACCCCAGCTGAAGTTGAAGTCACAGGCACGAGCTCGACGCCGGGGAACCTCGCGGAAATCCACTTGCGGCACTGGGCGAATACCTCGGGACGGGAGCAGATGCGCTTTACCTCGCCCGGGGCGCAGTTGGCGAGAAAGCACTGACTCACATCGATGAGCGCCTCCGCGCACACCTGCACTGAATGCTCCTGAAACGAGTCGAGAGTGTCGACAATTGATCCACCGATGGAGTTCTCATAGGGCACAAGACCGAAGTTCAAGCGCCCCGCCGCAACTTCACCGAACACGGCATCAATGCTCTCAAGCGGACTCGGTTCCACTGTCGACCCAAAGTGTCGCACCGAAGCCAGATGACTGAATGTCCCGACTGGCCCAAGAAACCCCACGCGCAGCGGAACCTCCAGTTGGAACGACCCCGACATGATCTCGCGAAACACCCCCTCAATAGTGCGGTTGGAGAGGGGCCCCGCATTGCGAGCTACCGCGCGGTCGATTACGGCGCGTTCTCGATCGGGCGCATACACCGGCAGCGACTCAGCGCGCTTCACCTCGCCGATTCGACTCACTAAGTCGCCCCGCTCACACAGTGCCTCCACGATTCGGCGATCAACCTCGTCGATGCGGCTCCGGCACTCGTCGAGCGATAATGGATTGTCCTTCTTTTCATCTGTCATGACATTCTCTTCATAGTGACGGTCAACGAGCCACTAGTCTATGGCCGCAGTGGATGCCGCTTCAGCCAACAACTCAGTAGTGCTTTCAAGCGCGGCGCAGCTAGGAGCGCTCGCGGCTGGCGTTCTGCTCCTAGTAGCCGGACAACGCCTGCTGCCCCTGATATCCGCAGCCTGCGGTGCGTTAGCGGGATGGGCGCTGGCCCGATCGCTCAGCATGACCTTTGTTCCCGAATGGTCGCTGCTGGCGGCGGGGCTGGTCGGTGCAACAGGCGGAGCCCTGGTGGGAGCCGCAGCATTGCGGCTGATGCTCGCGGCTATCGTGGGAACTGGTGGTGCCCTGATCTTCGCGGTTGGAGCCCTGATCCTTGTCGAATCCGGATTCGTTCCGCTTTCCGCGCCGGGTGCAGAGAGCGCCTTGGATGGCAACACTGAATCCACTGTGGTAGACCTCCCCTCCCAATCCCGAGCGCTGCGGCTCGCCGGAGCGAGTTGGGCCCGCAGATCAGTCTCTTCCGGCGTTTCAGCGCAGACAACTTGGACCGAGGCAACGACTGCCTGGGATGCCACCGAGCCAACACTTCACACCTACCTCCTGGCTTGCACTGTTGCTGGCGGCGGCATCTGCCTGGCGGCCGCGCTGATCTTTCACCGGCAGGCGTGTGCGGCCTTTAGTGCCGCGCTTGGGGCGATCATCACTCTTGGTGCTGGACTTCCACTCTTGCAAACTCTTTCGGGCGGAGCGCTGCCCCTTCCCCAGCGCGTTGCCGCGTGGCTCCTCCTCGGGATTGCTCTGGCCTGTGGTGGGTGGGCTATCCAATCAGTTTCCCACCACAGAGTTCAGGCAAGAAAGTCGCAGGAGCACTGATCGACTCGCGCAATCATGGGGCAGTATCCTCACCATCTGCACATGGACCACTTCGAATACCGTTCAGGACTGCTGCATTGCGAGGGACTCGATCTGGAGTCGATTGCCAGCCGATGTGGCACGCCCTCCTATATCTACAGCAGCAGAACCGCGCTCGATCACCTGAAGCGGATTCGCGAGGCGTTCGTCGAGATCGACCCCTTGATCTGCTTCAGCATCAAGAGTTGCAGCAATCTGGCGATCTGCCGGCTGCTGGCAACAGCGGGCTCGGGGATGGATGTGGTAAGCGGCGGCGAGTTGTTCCGAGCACTAGCTGCGGGTTGCGAAGCGGCAAAGATCGTCTACGCCGGTGTGGGAAAGACTGAGCCAGAGATTGAGCAGGCGCTCCGTGCTGGAATCGCCCTGCTCAACATTGAGAGCGAAGAGGAATTTGTCGCCGTAGCGTCGGTCGCCAAGCGGCTGGGCATCGGCTGCGCCTGCGCGCTTCGAGTGAATCCTGATGTCGATCCTCACACCCACCGCTACACCACTACGGGCAAACGCGAGAGCAAGTTTGGTGTGGACATTGAGAGGGCCAAGTCCTTCTTCGCCCGATTCGGCAAGGATCCACTCTGCCGACTTGAGGGCTTGCACCTGCACATTGGCTCGCCGGTAGGCACGACTGAGCCTTACGCCATCGGTGTGCGCAAAGCGCTGGAACTCTGCGACTCGCTTGCAGCCGAGGGCCACCTGATCAAGTGGCTGGACATAGGTGGTGGATTCGCCGCTGACTATGAGACTGGCAACAGCCCTTGCGCCGCCGACTATGCGGCGGTGATCGTGCCCCTTCTTCGAGAGCGCGTTCGTCAAGGGCTTCGCGTGGTGCTGGAACCCGGGCGATCCATCATTGCCAATGCGGGTGTGCTCCTGACGCGGGTGCTCTACAGAAAGCAATCGGGCGACAAGTGCTTCGCCATCTGTGATGCGGGCATGAACACCCTGCTGCGACCGAGTCACTATGAAGCCTTCCATTTTGCCTGGCCGGTGCGCCCCGCTGGCGGAATGGTGCCACCCATGAGGTCCAAGACCATCAACCTTCCCAATCTGGAACGGGTGGATGTAGTCGGCCCCCTCTGCGAGACCGGAGATTTTTTGGCTCTCGACCGGCGACTTCCCCCGATGAAGCAGGGTGATCTCTTGGCCATTTTTGCTGCCGGCGCCTACGGCATGAGCATGGCCAGTCGCTACAACAGCGTTCCCCTGCCTGCGGAAGTTCTGGTGCATGAGAACGAACTGCGGATCATCCGCACCCGTGAGACCAACGAAGACCTTGTCCGTCATGAGTCGCTGGAAGGACTCTTGGTGTAGGCGCCGCTGCCATGGTCAGACGAGAAGAGACCGGCATCTGGGTTACCCTGCGGGAGACGATCACCGCCCACCACGAGGAGGTGTTTTCCTGCTTCACTACCGCAGCGGGATTGACGCGCTGGTTCCCCGTGGCTGCCGAGATTGATTTGCGTGTAGAAGGCGGCATTGTTCTGGGATGGGACGCCAAGTTTTTCCGGCGCATGACCGTTCGAATCGTTGACTTCGACGCCGGTGGACGCATCGCTTGGCGTTGGCCCATTGGTCACGAGGGCGAAGAGACAAAGGTCACCTGGAGCATCGACCCTGATGTGGAACGGGGAGCGCAGGTCGTGATGCGCATGGGTCCATTCGGCGACGACCCCAACACGCTCATTGCCATGGCCGACGACCTTGAGAGCTGGCGCTGGTATCTGTGCAATCTGCGGACGGTTCTGGATGCGCGCGTGGATATGCGCGCGATTCGGCCCCTGTAGTGCGGGCGTGCAGCCCATGAGGGTGCATCAATCCTCAGCGCAGCAAGATCAGCGTAATCTGCAGGCATCCGGCCGCGTATGCCGCAGCGGCGATGTCATCGAGAAGGATTCCTGTGCCTCCCCGCAGATCCTGAAGCCAGCGCGCCGGCTGAGGCTTGATCACATCAAAGATTCGGAATAGTACGAACGCGACCACACCCCAGATGACTGCCTCCGAGCCGAGTCCTCCGAAGATTGGCCTACCACCCAGCGAGTACCAAGGCACGCATAGCAGCACCAAGGCCTGCCCCGCTGTTTCATCGGCAACGACACTAGAGGGATCCTTCCCTGCGAATCCAACTTCACTTGCTCCTCCCCACACCAGACAAGCCAGCGAGGAGATCACCGCGATTGCTAGCAGCACTGCCGAAATGCAGGAACCGTTGCACTTCAGGGCCAGTAGCACAAATACCGCAAGGAGTGGGGGCAGACTTCCCCATGTTCCACTGGCGGGACGAAGAAGTCCCACGCCGAATGAGGTGACCCCCAGCACCGCAACCAAGGGCATCCCCCGAGGGTAGCGCCTTCCGCTCACCGAGGACCACCTACCGACTTGAGAACCGTTGCCGAGCGGATCACATAGGGCACGAGACTGAACACAGTGCCAGCCACCATGGCCCAGATGGTGCCATCCCGCCACGCTTGCCAAACTGGACTCTTGGCGGCTTCAGGGTGGGTACCCACGAATATCGCGAAGGGTATCGCCACACACTGAAGAAACATCTTGATCTTCCCCCAGCGGTCTGCCGGAAACGCCAGCCCCTGCGACTCGGCAACTGCGCGCACACTCGTCACATAGAGCTCACGGCCGAGGATTAGCACCACCATCCATGCCCGTATCCCGCTATGCACACAATAGGGTGGCGTCGCAAGCATCACGAGGGCACCGAGGACCAGCAGCTTGTCGCAAAACGGATCCATCACTCGACCGAAGACGCTCACCACATTCCAGCGCCGTGCCAAGTACCCATCCAGAATGTCAGTGAGTGCGGCGATGATAAAGACCACTACCGCCAGCGTGCCCAGAGCTTCTTCGCGGGCAAACGAGCAACTCGGCAGCAGAAAGAGAACCGAAAAGAATGCAGCGGACAGCACCAATCGCCCCACTGTGATTGCGTTTGGAAGTTGACGCCTTAGGTTTTCCCTCACGTGTTCGATGCTAACCAAACCACAGCACTTTGACGCGCTTTACCCGACTCGCCCCCACGAGGGCAATGCTTGCGATAGGCTCGCGTGACGCATATCCTTCCGCCCCTTGAGGGTACGGATGAACTTCGAGACTGCCCCTTAGACGCCACTTGTACGACCATGGTTCCCACCGACTTTTATGCCGCCTGTGCCGTGTGCGCTCTCGGGTTCATCATGCTCATGCGGGCCTCCAGCGGGGAGTCCATCCAAGCCCGCAGTCGGCTCAAGACCGCGGCCGTAGTAGTGATACTCGGAGGTGTGGGCTGGCTATTCGCCACCTGCATGAGGAACGATGACCTTGATGCTTCAGCGATTCTGCTCGCCGCCAGTGGCTTTGTTTCCGTGTGTGGCGCGGCCCAGGTTTTGAGCCACCCCCGACCCCTCTTTGCCGCGCTCTTTTTTATCCTCATCATCGTCAGTGGGGCCGCGGCCTACATTCTGCTCGATGCCTCCTTCATGGCCTTTGCACTGGTGATCGTCTATGCCGGGGCGATTCTCATCACCTACATGTTCGTGCTGATGCTGGCCGAGCATCGGACTCCAGGAAGTGAAGAGGCCTATGACCGATTCCCGCGAGAGCCCATCATTGCCGTCTTGATCGGCTCGGCGCTGCTTGCCGTCTTGGGTAGTGCCATCTTTGGATCTGCCGAGACCTCTCGTGACGCCAGCGTGCAGTCCGCTTTGGCAAGTCGCGATGATTGGATGAGCCTGAACAGAATGCCGAGGCTGTTGCAGGCCGAGGTGAGCTTGGCCGCTCCCGGTGCCCGGTTGGTCGCTGGCGAAACATATGCCAAATCGGATGCGTCCCACCTACACGTGATCAATGGGCAGCCAGTTGTCCGCGTGTTGTTGCCGGGAGCTACGCAACCGAGCGAAGTAATCCTTCCCGCAGGAGCGATGATCAGCAATCCGCGCGCCGTTGGCTTGGCACTGGTGGAGGATTTCCCCGTGAGCTTGGAACTGGCGGGCGTGATACTGATGATGGCGCTATTCGGTGCTGTGCTACTCGCTCGGCGGCAGGTGGAACACGCGGAAGATGAGCGAAGGGAAGCTGCCCGATCCGGCGCAACCGTGGACGCGGGGAACGGCTCCGGGGGCACTATCTGATGTTGCCACTGATCTCCACCAATATGACCGCTGCTGCCGCCTGCGCCTCCAGTTGCCTCGCGCAGATCATGCCCGCAGGACAAGCGCAGATTCAAGTGGCGCTCACCATTAGTGCCCTCCTGTTCACCTGCGGTCTCGTCGGGTTCATGTCGCGCCGCAACATGATCGTGATGTTCCTCTGCACGGAACTGATGTTCCAGGGTGCCGCACTCGCGTTCATCGCCTTCGGCCGACAGCACATGGACACTTCAGGGCAGGTGTTCGTGATCTTCATTCTGACGGTTGCGGCGGCGGAAGCGGCTTTGGCCCTGGGTCTCGTGGTGCTGCTCTACCGGCGTCGAGCGACTCTGAGTGCTGAAGCATGGGGAGAGTTGGGCGAATGATCGCTTCTCTCGCCTATGTCGTGACTCCCGCTATCGATGCTCCCGAGCTGCGCTGGGCCGGCCTCCTTCTCCTGCTTCCCGCCACCGCGGTACTCCTAGCCGGAGGCTGCGCCATGGCGCGGGTTCGCAGCAAACTCGCGGGCTGGACGACTGTCCTCCTGCTCCTTGCCTCATTCATCATCACGCTGATGCTGTACGGGCAGGTGCAACACCCGGTAACTGTCGAGTTGTTTGACTGGATCGACTTCACCTGGGGCGATGGCTCAAAGTTCCATGGTTTCTCTGCCAACTTCTCGCTCTATGTTGATTCGTTGACTCTGTTCTGGATGCTGTTTGTCACCGGGCTCGGCACCCTCATCGCGCTGTACGCGACTGAGTACATGGAGGTAGATGTCGGCCAGGGTTACACTCGGTTTTTCGCCGGGGTGTCCATCTTTCTTCTGGCGATGAGCATCTTGGTGATGGCTGGCAACCTGCTCATGCTCTACCTGGGATGGGAAGGAGTGGGGCTCGCTTCCTATCTCTTGATTGGCTACTACTACACCCGCCCGAGCGCGGTGGCGGCGGCGAAGAAAGCATTCATCGTCAATCGCATCGGTGACCTGGGTCTAGCGCTGGCGCTGTTTCTGATCTGGGACAACTACGGCACACTCGACTTCGACGGACTGTTCCAAGCACTAGCCCATCAGCCGACTACCTGGCCGGATTGGGATGTGGCGGCCATCCCCTACCTCATCATGCTGGGGGCGTTTGGAAAGAGCGCGCAAATCCCGCTCTACATCTGGTTGCCGGATGCCATGGAAGGCCCGACCCCCGTCAGCGCCCTCATCCACGCAGCCACCATGGTCACAGCGGGTGTCTACCTGATCGCCCGCACCATGCCCCTCTTTGCTCTGCACGAGATGGCGCTGCCCACCGTGGCTTGGGTCGGCGGAAGCACAGCACTACTAGGGGCGACGATCGCTGTGGCGCAGTACGACATCAAGCGCATCTTCGCCTACTCCACCATCTCGCAGCTGGGATACATGTTCCTAGGGCTAGGCGTGGGCACCAGTTTCGGCGCCTGCTATCACGTATTCACACACGCCTTCTTCAAGGCGCTTCTCTTCCTGACCGCGGGTGCGGTCATGCACGGATTCGCTGGCCAACTTGATTTGCGGAAGCTCTCGGGGATTCGGCGCATTCCTGGCTTCGGTCTGATCTCCTGGACCATGCTGGTGGGCTGCCTATGGCTCTCGGCCTTCCCCTACACCGCTGCCTTTTTCAGCAAGGATGAGATTCTTGCCCAGTGCTTCATCGGTCATGGACCAGGGTTCGAGTTCTTGGGTTGGATGGGATTGGCAACAGCATTGCTCACCGCGTACTACACCTTCCGAGTGTGGTTCCGAGTCTGCGCCGGGCCAGTTCACTTCGAACCCGGCACTGAAGATCATCAGGCTGATGCCCATTCTGATCAACATGAAATCGTTCACACCGCGCACGGGCACTCACCAGTCGCCGGTGCCACAAGTCATGCATTCCATCCTCACGGCCCCCGCTGGGCCATGAGTTCAGTGCTGCTGATTCTGGCGATCGGGGCTGTGGGCGCCGGTATCCCCGGATATATGGCGCTCTCGGGGAAACCCAACTGGGTTTCGCAAATGGTGGCGCACTCATCCGCAGTAGACGCGGCGGGCGTAACCCAGTCCCACGATCACCCCACTCTCATTGGTTTTGATGTTCACACCGGGCTCACCATCGTCGGATCGTGTGCCGCCATCGGCGGAATCCTTCTGGCCTGGTACCTGCACCTCCACCGGCGGAAGTCAGCCGACGCTCTCCGCTTGGCGCTAATGAGCCATCCGATTACACGATGGGTGACGATCGCCGCTGAGAACAAGTGGTATGTCGACGAGGTCTATCACGCCATCTTCCGGCTTCCACTTTGGGCAGGTGCTCACATTCTCGCCTTCGGCGATCATCACTTCCTCGATGGTGTGCTGGTGGATGGACTGGCCAAGCTTCCTGCCGCTGCTGGCCGAGTGTTCCGCCCGCTCTACGGCGGTGTGATGCAGGGCTATTCCATTTCTATGCTCGGCGGCATCGGGTTGATTCTGGCGTGGTTTGTTTGGGTCTGGACTAGCAGAGGGTGATGAAGTGATGCTCATCTGGACAAGTTTGCTCGCTCCTCTGGCCGCTGCGGTCGCCATCGCCTTTGCACCCAAGTATGCGGCCAAGTGGATTGCCCTTGTGGGAACTTTGGCCTCGGCCGCAGTCACGATTGTTCTGGCTCTTGAGTTCCCCGACTGGATTTCCGGCAAGTTCTGGCCGAGCGAGCCCGGTCCGATTTGGATGGAAGAACTCGGAATCAGCCTGAGTGTGGGCTACGACTCCGTGTCGCTGCTCTTGGCTCTCCTCACAGTATTCCTGATGCCTCTGTGCATCCTGGGTTCCTTCTCTGCCATCAATGAGCGAGTTCGGGAGTACTACGGCTACTTCATGCTCCTGCATGCCTCGATGCTTCTGGCGTTCGCCGCGAAGGACGCGATCCTCTTCTATGTCGGTTACGAGTTCACTCTTGTTCCGATGCTTCTGCTCATTGCCATCTGGGGCGGAGCCGAGCGCCGACCGGCCGCCATCAAGTTCTTCCTCTACACATTCTTCGCCTCGCTCTTTATGCTCGCGGCAATCCTTTATGTGGCGTGGGAGCGGCGCGTGGAGTTCGGCGCGTGGAGTTTCGACATTGACCTGCTGATTTCGTTCTCATCGAGTCGGCTTCCCCAGTCCATCCAGTTCTGGGTCTTCGCGGCCCTCATCGCCGGGTTCGCCGTAAAGATTCCGCTATTCCCGGTGCACACATGGCTGCCGCTGGCCCACGATCAAGCTCCAACTGCCGGATCGGTCATCCTTGCGGGAACGCTGCTGAAGCTCGGCACCTATGGCGCTTACCGACTGGCGATTCCCCTGGTACCTGCCGGCGGAGTTGAGTTGATCAATGTCTGCGCCGTTCTCTGCATCATCGCCATTCTCTATGCCGCCCTCATTTGCTGGGTGCAACATGATGCCAAGAAACTGGTCGCCTATTCGTCGGTTAGCCATCTAGGCGTGTGCATGCTCGGTCTGTTCGCCCTCAACCCCATTGGTGCCGAAGGCGCGGTCTTCATGATGATCAGCCACGGACTGAGCACGGGCGCCATCTTCCTCTGCATCGGCATGGTGTATGAGCGGTACCACACCAAGGACATGGATCTGCTGGGCGGTCTTTCGCGGCGCATGCCCGTGTGGTCGTTCTTCATGGTGTTCTTCACACTCGCCAGTCTTGGACTCCCCGGTCTGAACGGCTTCGTTGGGGAGTTCCTTTGCCTGATGGGGACATTCATCGCCGAGCATGACGCTCCCACCGGATACATGGGAGTGCTCGGGCCTGGGTACGCCGTGGTAGCAGCGCTGGGATTGATCTTCGCCGCCATGTACCTCTTGATCATGCTGGGCAAACTGGTATGGGGACCTCTTCGCGAACCACCACATGGTCATGGCGGACATTCGGATGGACGCTCCGCGTTGCCTACGGATCTGAACCTGCGGGAGATCATCACCCTCGCGCCGATAGCCATCGTGTGCTTGTGGATGGGTCTGCAGCCCAAGCCAATACTGGAGGCAGTCTCTCCCAGCGTTGAGCGGGTGTTGGCTGATTACCCCGCGTTAGTCGAGAGAATGTACGCCGATCACTCGCAGCCTGTAGTTGTCGCTCCGGCAGTTGTCGCTCCAGCGGAGACTCAACCATGACCGCAATGGCGCAGCGCATCGATCAACTGTGGCCGGAACTGATGGTGCTGACTGGCGCGGTTATCTGCGCGCTGATCGGGCTGTCACGACAGCGATCCATGCGAGCGGCGGTCCCCATCGTTGCCATGGTGACTCTCGCGGCCGCCGTCTTGATCGAGTGGATGCGTCCCAACAGCGGTTCGGAGAGCGGGCTGCTCTTCCCATCACTTGGGCACTATGTAAAGATCGCGATTGGCATCCTCGGCATTGGTCTGGCTGCCATCGGCGCGGGGCATATGGACCGCAAGTTCGAGGCACAGATCGCCCTGGGTCGGGTCTCTTTCGATCCCCTTCGCGTCGTGCGCGGTGAATATCACGCCTTCTTCCTGTTCAGCATTGCTGGCGTGATGCTGGTGTGCGGAGCGAGTGATCTCATTTGGCTTTTCCTGGCGCTCGAGCTGGTTTCCTTACCGACATACATAATGGTGGCCCTGGGCCGATCTAACCGGGCAGCCCAGGAAGCGGGCATCAAGTACTTCTTTCTTGGCGCCTTGGCGACGGCGATCTTCCTCTATGGATTTGCCCTGCTGTATGGAGCAACTGGTTCCCTCGACCTCATCGTGATCCGTGACTGGCTCTCAGTTCAAAGTGCCCTCGGCGGTCTCTCCTCCATGGCAGTCTTGGGCCTGCTCTTGAGCACCCTCGGCATTTGCTTCAAGATCACAGCGGTACCGATGCACTTCTATGCCCCCGATGTTTACGAGGGCGCGTCCACGCCGGTGACGGCATTCCTGTCCATCGTGCCCAAGTTTGCCGGCATGTGCGCTCTCATAATGTTGTTGGGGACAGTGGGCTGGAACGGCCATTCCATTACGGCGAGCGATGGTGTTCGCATCGCTTATTCCGGGCTCCCTCAGCCGGTGACGGCAGTCCTGTGGATGGTGGCCGTACTCACCATGACTCTGGGCAACCTCGGGGGCATTCTGCAGAAGTCGATAAAGCGCACACTGGCATACTCCTCCATCTCGCACTCGGGCTACATGCTCATCGGGGTGTTGGCAGGACCGGGCGCGGGCTTTGATGCGCTCTTCTTCTACCTCTTCGCTTATGGCTTGATGAACTGCGCGGCATTCAGCGCCCTCGCTTCGGTGGAGCGACGAGGAAACGATGTTGATTCCTTCGATGACATCTCAGGACTGCGCGCCAAGCAGCCCTTGGCGGCAGGCGTTCTTGCCATCTCGGCAGGATCACTGCTCGGGCTTCCCCCCTTCTTAGGATTCTTCGCCAAGGCATACCTGTTCATGGCAGCGCTCGAAGCGGGGCATGTTGGCCTCGTGGTAATCGCCTGTGTGAACAGCGCCATCAGCGCCTTCTATTATCTGCGATTCGTGTTGGTGCCTCTGGTAGCTCCACCCTCTGCGCGAGCTGACGAGTTGGCGGCGTCCAACAGTGCCTTTCCGCGAATCGCTGCCGCAGTCTGCGGCGCACTCCTGCTACTTCTGTCGGCGTTCGTCACGCAAATGCTGGGTGCGGCCAGTCGTGCCAGTAGTGGCTACACCCCAGTTGCGGTCGGTGACTCTGCGCAGGATTCCGTTCAATCGGCGCGAGCTCCCGCTGGGGGCGATGCCAACCAAGTCGTGGTAGACTCGTCCACTCGGCATCCGTAGCTCAACTGGATAGAGCACGAGCCTACGAAGCTCGGGGTTGCAGGTTCGACTCCTGCCGGATGCGTTTCTCCAGTGTCTGCTAACGAAGAGATTTCCAACCGCTTCGAAGAGATGGCCGCACTCTTGGAGTTGAGCGGCGCCAATGCCTTCAAAGTCAACGCCTATCGTCGCGCCGCCCGGGCATGCGCCGATCATCCCGCCGATCTTGGTCGCCTCGCTGCGGAGAGCCCTGCCGCCATTGGCGCGATCGAGGGAGTGGGCGCCAGCACTTCCAAGAAGATCTGCGAGTTCGTAGAGAGTGGGAAGATGAGCGAGTTGGAGCTTCTTCGAGAGAGCATCCCCCTGGGGCTGCCGGCGCTTCTCTCACTGCAAGGGCTTGGCCCCAAGACGGTGCGCATCCTCTGGCAAGAGGCCCAGGTGACGGATCTCGCCAGCCTGAAGGCTGCACTCGAGGATGGCCGATTGGCAAATCTGGCAGGCATGGGCAGCAAGAAACTGCAGAACCTTCGCGATGCCATCAGCTTCGCCGAGGAGGCCGGCAAGCGCTGGCGCATAGATGAAGCGCTGAACTCTGCCGAACTGGTGATGAGTCATCTGCGCCGGTCATCCACGGAGTTGAGAATTGAGTATGCGGGCAGCCTGCGTCGCGGTCGCGAGACTATCGGTGATGTTGACTTGCTCGCCTGTACAAACTCACCCACCGCAATCGCCGATTCCTTTTGCACCATGCCCGGCGTCGAGCGCGTACTCGCCCGAGGAGACAACCGCTGCAGTGTGCGTTTGAACAACGGATTGCAGATCGATCTGCGAACCCTGCCCGACTCCTGCTTCGGTGCGGCTCTCCTCTACTTCACCGGGAGCAAGGAGCACAACATCAAACTGAGAGAGCGGGCACTCGCGATGGGGATGCGCCTAAATGAGTATGGTTTGTTCAAAGATGACGGGGAGCGCGCTCCCCAAGATCGGGGCGAGATTCCCGTGGCGGCGCTCACAGAGGTGGACATCTATCGCGCTCTCGGCCTCCCCTTCATTCAACCCGAACTGCGAGAGTCGCAGGGCGAACTTGCTCTCGATTCCACCCCGGGTCTGCTGGAGGATTCCGACATTCGCTCTGAGCTGCACTCCCACACCCAGGAGAGCGATGGACACCTGACTCTACTCGAGTTGGTGCAGGCGGCGAAGGCTCGAGGGTTTCACACCATCGCCGTGACGGACCACAGCCGTTCCAGCGTTCAGGCCAACGGCTTGAACCCAGAGAGACTTCTCCGCCACATCGATGCCATCCACGAAACTGAGGCGAAGGTAGGCGGAATCCGCGTTCTTGCTGGAAGCGAGGTGGATATCCACGCCGATGGCTCCCTCGACTACGAGGACGAACTGCTCAGCAAACTTGATTGGGTTGTTGCCAGTCCTCACGCCTCGCTTAGGCAGGACCCAGCTCTAGCGACCAAGCGTTTGCTGGCAGCGGTGCGCCACCCCCTTGTCCATGTTCTCGGCCATCCCACTGGTCGAATCATCAACGGCCGCGCGGGGCTCGACCCAGACATGGAGGCGATCTGCGGGGCTGCGGCCGAACATCAAACCGCTTTGGAGATCAACTCCCATCCCCAGCGATTGGACTTGCGTGATCGTCACATTCGCATCGCCCTGGCTGCTGGGGCCAACATCGCCATCAACTGCGATGTGCACCGCGCCAGCGACTTCGACCTGCTGCGCTACGGCGTAATCACGGGCCGCCGCGCCTTGCTGACACCTCAGCGCTGCATCAACTGCTGGTCAGTTGAGAAACTCGAAGCCTTTCGTCGCGCCAAGCGACTGTGATGCACTCGCCTAGTCGCAGAACTTGCGAAGTCGGCACACCCATCTCATTTGATTAGGATGGGTGTCCCTTATGTTCGCCGCACTCACAGATCGGTTTAGCGAGGCCTTCCGCCGCCTCAGCGGCCGGGGCACGATCACGGAAACCAATGTGCGAGAGGTGATGGAGGAGGTGCGTACCGCCCTTCTCGAGGCCGATGTTCATCAGGAGGTGGTCAACACTCTCTGTGAGGAGATTTTGCAGGATGCCCTGGGAACAGCGGTCATCCGCAGCCTGAAGCCCGCTGCGGAGATGATTGGGATAGTTCACAAGCGCTTGGTCGAAGTGATGGGTGCACCGAGCCCGGGCATCTCGCTGGTTGAGCCGGGACCGACCGTTGTAATGATGTGCGGTCTGCAGGGCTCGGGCAAGACGACAACTTGTGGCAAGCTCGCGGCATACCTGCGCAAGCGGGGACAGTCGGTATTGGTGTGCGCCGCCGACCTGCAACGCCCGGCGGCAGTCGAGCAGCTGCGGATTGTGGTGGAGTCAGTAGCGCAGGATGGCACTGGGTCTGGTCGCGTCGCATTTCACGGGGAGCCTGACAAGTGCGCCGAACATGGTCGCGCCACCGGTGCCGCAGTTGGTGTGTGTCAGCGAGCGCTGCGCCGCGCCCGTGATGAACGATTCGATGTCTTGATTATTGATACTGCCGGACGGCTGCACATTGACGAACCCCTCATGGGAGAACTCGCGGCCATCGATAGAGCGGTAGAGCCGCACCAGATTCTTCTGGTTGTCGATGCCATGAGTGGGCAAGATGCGGTTGCCAGTGCTAGCAGCTTCCACGCCCGGCTTGCTGTCGATGGCGTCATCCTCACCAAGTTTGACTCGGACACGCGCGGCGGCGCTGCTCTCTCGGTGCGGCGGATCACCGGTGCGCCCATCAAGTTCGTGGGGGTAGGCGAGCGATCAACGGCACTGGAGGAGTTTCATCCCGAGCGCATCGCCGGCCGCATCCTCGGCATGGGAGATGTGGTCTCCCTGGCAGAAAAGGCTCACGAGGCGGTTGATGAAGCCGAAGCCGCCCGCATGGCCGAAAAGATGGCTCAGGGGAAGCTCTCCCTTGATGATCTGGTCTCGCAGATGCGCATGCTTCGCAAGCTTGGCCCCATAAAGCAGCTACTGGGAATGCTGCCAGGTGTCGGCTCCGCCCTCAAGGGTCTCGAGTTCGACGAGACGCAACTGGACAGACTGCAGGGAATAGTTCACAGCATGACTCCCTCAGAGCGCACAAATGTGAGCTCGCTGGACAAGAGCCGTATCCGCCGCGTTGCTGCGGGCAGCGGGGTCCCCACGGCGGATGTGACCAAGTTGACACGACAGTTTGAGTCGATGCAGAAACTTGGCATGCAGCTGGGTGGCATGGGCGCGCTCGGCCGCGCTGGAGCGATGCGCGAAATGGCACGCAGTGGCCCCGGCGGGTTGTCGAGTAAGGGTTCCTCTCGCACCGAGAGCATCAAGGCCAAGTTCAAGAAGCGCCGCTAGATAGCGATCACTCTAGGGGCAGCGGATCGGCTCGACGACCCTCAACCCACTCCCGCAATCTGGGCAGCCACAGTTCCATGAGCAAGATGCGAATGCATGCCGCTGCCGGAATCGCCAGGAGCATCCCGTACACGCCCGCGAGAGAGGCTCCGGCAAGAATGGCAACAAAGACTGTGACTGGTCCCAGTTTGGTTGTCCGAGCGGCGAAGTAGGGAGTAAGCAGGTAGCCCTCGATGGATTGCACGGCTACGAACACCGTGAGCGGGCCTAGGGGAATCCACCACCAGACAATCCTTTGAGCCTCGGGCAAACCCAACTGCGCCGTCGCCAGCAGCATCACGGCAAGAGGCACAATTATGAAGCCGAGGTAAGGCACAACGGAGAGAATGCCGGCGAACAGTCCCAACGTAACAGCAAAGGGAACACCGCAGATCCACCAGCCGATCGCGAACATGATTCCCATGGCAAAGGCGATGAGAATGCGCACGCGCACAAACCCCGCAACGGCACTGTCCATCGATGCCACCAGTCGCAGCACTGACGGCCGACTCGCCTTGGGAATCATTTCCTCCATCGACTTGATGGCAGTGGGGAAGGAGACGCTCAAGAACCAGAAGTAGAAGGGCACCAGCAGAGCTGCGAATAGAAGCTCGAATACTGTGCGCAGTGTGACGAGTGCCGCCTTTGCGCCAGTTCCCAAAAACTCTTCAATGCCCCAGGCGGTGTCGTCAGTTGCGACAACTGCGAGGGCTGGGCCGGCACGCTCCGTCGATGCCCCCGCCTCGGGGGTGACTGCGGGGATTGAGCCTCCTTCGACAAGAGGAACGACCCTAGGCGCATCCTTACTGGCAGCAGCACCGGGAACAACAACGGCGCCGGTTGCTTCTCCACCTTTCGCGGGAGTATCGGCTTCGGATTCTCCAAGCACATTGATCGAAAACCATTGTCGCCCCTTGCTGATCTCGGCGCCATAGGCACTGGGGACCAGATTCTGAACCTTGTCCACCAAACCGCTGAACCGCCCCTGCTTGGCGCTATCCATGATGGCACGCGACTGACTCGCTACCAAGGGAACGATCAGAGAACCCGCGCCCACCAGAGCAAGCATGGATGCGATCAAAATCACGCTCACGGCGGCGGCGCGAGAGAGATGGAGCACGCGCACGCACAGCGCCACCAATGGTTCCATCAGGTAAGCGAGTCCGAAGGCTAGCAGCAGAGGAATCGTGACATAGCTGATGGCGTACCCGAGCGAGAGCACACCAATGACTGAGAACACCACCAGCAAGTCGCGCACCCACTGGAACTCCCAGAGATGCAGTTTTGCTAGCCGAGGCTGATGGTCGGCGTTGGACATTGGCGCAGATTACCCATGATCCCAGCTGCCTGAACTCACCCAGAGCGCAGGGCCGCCAAGCGCGCAGTCACTACTGCTTGGACTGCGGTTCCAGAGTTCGGTGCCGCCGCAACCTGTCCCTCAGGTGCGAGGCGTCAAACACCTCAGAGAAGTCGTATACCGCCCGAAAGTCCTCCGGCGAGTCGCCCTTGCTGGTCCGCAGCGCGCCGGCTTTCACCAGGGCGAACACCATCTTCCCGAAGTCGTCGGTCCTAAAGACACTCCAACTGTTTAGCACCAGGGGTGCTAGAGCCCCCCAACGCTCCAAAGCCAAGTCTCGGAGCCCGAAGCAGAGCTGCTGTCCGCTGACATGGTTCTCATCAGCCTCCGGGGACTCAGTCTGGACCCGCTCAGATGTGTAGGTCAGACCATCGCGCACGAACTCAAACGCCACCACAGGGTAGGGGGAGTTGCGACGCGCTTCAGTGAGGTCCCCTTGGATCAGTTTGGTGCCAGAAGCCTCTGGTTTCTTGCCGCTCATGGTCGGAGCCTTTCCACGCCCAATCCTATCGGCGCAACTGCCGCCAAGGCTAGATCTATGCAAAAATATTCTTGCTCCCATTGTCGATTGCACCGGTGATTCGGTACACTCACCCCCAAGCGAGAGCAAAGACGCTCTCAGGGAGACAAACGCATGGTCGCTATTCGTCCAATCAAACTCATTTCGGTTCTAACACTCCTCGTCGCTGGGTGCATTCCCCAGCAGAAGTATGACGACTTGGTAACCGCCTACCGGAGCCAGGAGCAGCAGCTTCTGGGTACTCAGGGTGAACTGGAGACCATCAAGGCCAATGAGAGTCGGCTGCGAAATCAGCTGGCACAGGCTGCTGCTGATCTCGAGGGAATACGAGGCATGCGCGACGGCCAGGGGGCTGATGTCGACAAGCTTCTTGCTGACTATGAATCCTTGCTGCGTCAGGTTGCCAATCTTGATGTTGGCGTACTTCCGGCTGCAGTCAACGAAGCATTGAAGAGCTTGGCATCGCAATATCCTGACATGCTTCAGTTCGATGAGCGCCGCGGCATGCTTCGGTTCGCTGCCGACTTCACCTTTGATCTGGGCTCGGCCAACCTGAAGTCGGGTACGAGCGAAGTTCTGGGACGCCTCGCGCAGATCATCAACTCGCCCGATGTCGTCGCCTACGAAGTGGTGGTTGTTGGTCACACCGACAATGTGCCCATTCGCAAGTCAAGCACTGCCGCCCTGCATCCCACCAATGTCTATCTCTCTGCTCACCGCGCCATCACTGTGCGCGATGCGCTTGTTCATGATGGAGTCGCTGCCAACCGTTTTGAGGTTGCCGGCTACGGCGAGTTCCGACCGATCGTGGCCAACGGAGCCCGAGGGGCGGCCGAGAATCGGCGGGTGGAAATTTTCCTAAGCCCCATGCTGATACCTCTCGCCGACATGCGTCCGTCGAGCGATGGCGGGGCGCCAAGATCCGCTCCAATGGTCGCGCCGGCATCTGCGGTCGATGATGAACCGACCAAGTAATCGCGTCGGAGACAGACACTCAGGATTCGCGAACTTTTGAGGCAATCGCTCCATTTCCCTAGGATTGTTTGGGAGATATTGGGGCTGGTGTTATCCTCCTAACCGTCTAGTCCTCAGGTTTTGGGAGAAACTAATGACCCAGCGTGCTCTATCGGTCTTCATCTGCTCGTTCCTAAGTCTCTCGGCAGCGGGACAAACTGCCCCGAGCATCGTCGAGGTTCGTGTCGACCAACCGGGCATTGACTTCGATGAGTACATCGAAATCTCTGGCGCCCCCGGCGCATCGCTGGCGGGGTTCACTTACATCGTGATCGGCGACGATGACATGCAGTCGGCACCCTTTCAAAATGGTTCCATTGAAACGGTCCTTGATCTCTCCGGCTTGGTAATCCCCGCCGATGGATCACTGCTGATCGCCGAAAAGACCTTTACCCTAGGTACACCCGACGCGCTGGGAAGCTTCAACTTTGAGAGTGCCGACAACACCACGCACATGATCGTCGCCGGCTTCAGCGGCTTCGACGGTCAGGACCTGGATACCAACGACGATGGTGTTTTGGAAGCGACCCCGTGGACCTCGGTCGCGAGTTCCGTTGCTCTGCTCCTGAATGCCGCGCCAGATGGTGTGAACGCCGACTTCTTCTACTCGCTGAACACCGTTGGTCCTGATGCCGGTGTTAGCCCCTCCCACGCTTGGATGTGCAGTGACTCGTTAGCGTGGCGTGTTGGCGCCATCGATCCAGCCTCGGGCGCCGACTCGCCGGGCATGGCCAATGCCGCCTGCGGCGCTGGTGGCGCCGTCATCCGTATCAACGAGATCCGACTTTCCCAGTCCGGAAACGAAAACGATGAATACTTTGAACTCACGGGCGATGCCGGAGCCAGCCTGAACGGTTATGCCTACCTCGTCATTGGCGACGGTACCGCACCGAATCTGAACGGCGTGGTTGAGTGCGCCATCGTCCTTGATGGCTACAGCATCGGAGCTGATGGCAACTTTGTTGCTGGCGAACAGACTCTGACGCTTGCGACTCCTGACCTCGTTCTCAACGGCCTGCTGAACGAGCTGAACTTCGAGGACAGCGACAATGTGAACCACATGCTGGTAAAGGGCTGGAGTGGCGCCATTCTTGCCGATGTCGACGCCGACAACAACTGCGCCATCGAGACCCCGCTCTGGACTGAAATCGTGGATTCGGTGTCCATCGTCGGTGGCGCCTTGGAGCTGGGCTGCCGCTATTCCTTGGTTGTCGTGGGCCCCGATGTTTCTTTCGTTCCTGGTCACGTCTATCGCTGCGAGCCAGATGGCGAATGGCGGATCGGCGCCTTCTCCGCCTCTGCGGGCGGCGATACCCCGGGCGCTGCCAACCACTCTTGCAGCATCGCCTACATCCCCGAGTGCGGTCAGGCGGAGACGGGTCTGTGCACCACACCTCACACCTCGCCCTTCTGTGCCGATTCCAACTGCTGTAATGCAGTGTGTGCAGTTTCTCCAACTTGCTGCTCGGTGACTTGGGATGCAGCCTGCGTAGCAGTCGCTGCCATTCAATGTGGCTCTGGCAGTTCGAGTTGTGATCTCGCCTCCTTCAGCCTCAATGAAATCCGCCTGGATCACCTAGGAACGGATGTGAATGAATACGTTGAGATCAAGGGTGCGCCCGGAGCTAATGCCTCTGCCCTCACATTCGTCATCATCGGTGACGGTACTGCGCTCAGTGGTACGGTTGAATACATCAAGTCTCTGGCGGGAGTGATCATTCCTTCGGATGGTTCACTGCTTCTGGGAAACAGTGCCATGACCATCGGTGTCCCCGATGTGGTATTGACGACATCCGCCGCTGGCATCTTCGAGAACAGCGACAATGTCACCTACCTCCTTGTTCAAGGATTCACTGGGGTCGCCGCACAGGACTTGGATACCAATGACGATGGCGTGCTTGATGTGACGCCGTGGACGCTGATAGTCGATCATGTCGCATTGATCGAGAGTTCCGCGACTCCGCCCATCGGAACAGAGTGGTCATACTCCACCAACCGCGTCGGCCCCGATGGGGTGAATGTTCCAGGCCACATATGGCGCTGCGAGGATTCGGGATGCTGGAACATCGGCATCTTTGATGTCGCCTTGGGCAATGACACTGCCGGCGTAACCAATGCAAACTGCGAGCCCTTGCCACCCAACTGCCCTGCCGACCTTGATGGCGACACCTTGATCGCCGGCGGCGACCTGGCCATGATGCTGGGAATGTGGGGTAGTGCTGGTGGCGCAGCCGACCTTGATGCCGACGGAATCGTAGCGGGTGGCGATCTCTCGCTGATGCTTGCCGCCTGGGGTCCGTGCCCTCCGTGAGTTCTGCTTGACATGATCGGACACGGACGCCCCGCTGCGTGAGATCACCCGACCCTGCTAGGCTTCAGGTATGTATGTAGCAACAGGTGCCGTCGGGCACATGGGATTGCTCTGCTACGACGCCATCTGGCATTTCGGCAGATTCGTCTCATTCTGTCTGGCAGTAGCCCGTCAACTATTCCTCCATCCTGCCCGTTCCCTGCGCTGGAGCCTGCTGTGTCCGCAGCTGTTGAGTATCGGTACTGCCAGCGTCCCCGTGGTAGCTCTCACCGGAGCGTTCATTGGAATGATTCTGGCTCTGGAGGGATATGGGCAGTTTGCGGCGATTGGTCAAGAAGCCTCTTTGGGTGGGGTAATCAATGTGTCAGTGGTCAAGCAGATCGGCCCCGTCCTAGCGGCCATGATGGTGGCTGGCCGCGTTGGCGGTGCTCTCGCCGCGGAGCTTGGCACTATGAATATCACGGAGCAACTGGATGCGATGCGAGTGATGGCGGCTGATCCCATCCGTACTCTGGTAGTGCCCCGCGTCGTTGCTTGCGTGCTGATGACTCCGATCCTCACCATCTACTCCGATGTGCTGGGGTCGATCGGCGCTTGGTTCATCATCGTGAACATCTACGGAGTCGGAGAGTCGGACTACTGGCACTTCACCGCGAACTTCATTGATGCTTGGGATCCGCTCGGTGGTCTAGCCAAGAGCATCTTCTTCGGAGCAGCCATCGGGCTCATTTCCTGCTACAAGGGATTCCACTGCACCGCAGGGGCAACCGGTGTAGGGCGAGCTGCCACCAGTGCCTTCGTCGCGGGATTCCTAGCCATCATCATGATCAACTTGGTCCTGGCGGAGTTCATCAACACTCTCTACATCCTGTTCCACGGCAACTCAGCCGGAATGTTGTCATGAGCCGTGAGCCCCTCGCTGCTGCGCGGAGACGATCATCGCCAATCCTGGCGGTTGGACTATTTACTGCTCTGGCAACTCTGTGCGGAGTATCGGCGCCGATCGGTGCCCAGGGGGCAAAGCCGACCTCTCCGGTGGCGGAGCCTCCCGCGCCTCCACCGCAGCTGCCCACCGATGGGCCCGCTGGTCGTCCGCCTCGGGGTGCGCTCTCTCGAAACGAACCCCGCATATGGGATGTGTCATTCACCTGCTGGCTACTGGCCTATAGCGCCACCAAGGGTGAGAACAAGCCGCTGCGCCTTGCGGAGAACGCGCTGCTGTTGCCAGTTGCGATCCTCGACACCTTTGGACAGGTGGATCAGTCATCCATTCGCACCAGAGTGGCACTGAATGGGCAGGAGCTGGGAGTTGTCCCCCACGAGCTGAAGCAGGTGCCCGGTGGTATGTCCAACATCGAGGTTGACACGCACGGACACACCGGCCAGCACATGTCGTGCCAGTTTTTCTGGCGGGCCCAGTCGTGGAACAGCGCGCTCGATGAGGTACTTGCGTCGAGAACTCCGTGGCCGAGAGAGTGGCCGGCCGACGCAACTCCCTGGCTGGCGCCGCAGCCATACATCGAGAGTGACGATCCCATTTTTGCCCAGTTTGTCAAAGAGCAGGCGGGTGATCAACTTCATTCCGTCGGCGTCCACATTGCCGCGAAAGAACTGGTGAAGGCTGCACTCAAACAGCCCCGCTCGGTGCGCAGCTCAGGGCTGGTGCGTTCCAGTGGCGGCAAGATTTGCGGGCTCGAACTGCAGGGAGCCAAGGGGATGGCGCTCACCGGACAAGGGAGCAGCCATGATCTTGCCTGTCTGTGCGTTGCCGTATTGCGCGCCGCCGGCATTCCTTCGCGCGTCACCGTGGGGGCATTTGACCGACCCGATGGCGACTCTGTACTCGTCTCATGGTGCGAGTATTACCTCCCCGATTCTGGATGGGTTCCTTTCCTGCCTGACGACTTGCGCGGCAAGGCCTCTTCTCTGGATTCATCGCGGGCTTGGTCTAACTTTGGCACGCTCAAAGAGCTGAACATGGTGGTGCCAATCGCTCACGGGTATCTGCCCAGTGGGATTGCTGCTCCACCAGTGAAGCTGCCCGCTCTCTGGGGATGGCGCTCTGCCGGGGAGATTGTCAATGGCGCGCTCGAGGAGTACATCGCGATCACTGTTACCTCGCGCGGCCGCGGACAGCCGTGAGGCGCTCGCCGAGGGAGTTTCTGCTAGTGAAAGTTACGAGCACTGTTGGCGGCCTCGGCGACCGGGCCATCAATGCAGACGATCCGCCGCGCCAGAAGATGGCACACCCCTTCATGACGCTCAACTCGGCCCTGAACTCTTAGCACAACCCCGTGCCGAGCCGCCGCGCGAAAGCGTTGATATACGCGTGGGCGCACTATGAGATTGGCAGAGCCTGATTCATCTTCGATCGTGATGAACACCACGCCTTTGGCTGTCATGGGACGCTGACGAACCAACACGATTCCCGCAATCATGGCTGACGCCCCATCGGGAATGGCCTCTCGATCACGGATGGAGGCGCAGGGCTTCACCCCACCTCTCGCCAGTTGCGTTCGCACAAATGACATGGGGTGACCCTTGATCGAAAGACCGGTGGCGCGGTAATCAAAGAGCACCTTTTCCATGGGCGCGAATGGCGGCAACGGCACAGGGGCATTCTTCTCCGCCTGAGTACCGACACGGCTGATTTCAGCACCCTCATCCCTGCATGGCGGCTCGGTGTGCCAAAGACTGCCCTGTTCATCATCAAGAGCGCGGGCTCGCCACAGGGACTGCTGCCTATCCAAACTCATCGATTGCATGCAATCGGCCTGAGCCAACCGGCGCATCACTGCTCGAGACATGCCGCACACTTGGGCGAGGTGCTCCACATCTGTGAACCGGCCATGCTCGCGCCGCGCTGCCTCTATGGACAAAGCATCATCCCGCCGCAGGCCACGAACTAAACGCAGACCCAGGCGTACTGCGGCTTTACTCCCATCATCCGCCGAGCTTCCCTGCTTCGGCTCCAGCGTGCAATCCCAGTCGCTGTGATTGACATCTGGAGCGAGCACCACCACCCCATGCTCTTGGGCATCACGCACCAACTGCGCCGGAGCATAAAAGCCCATGGGCTGGCTGTTGAGCAGAGCCGCACAAAACTCGGCCGGCTTGTGACGCTTGAGCCACGCCGACGAATACACGATCAAGGCAAAGCTAGCCGCGTGACTCTCAGGGAATCCGTACCCAGAAAACCCCTGTATCTGGGTGAACACTTGATCGGCGAACTGGCGTGAATACCCGCGTGCTGCCATACCCGCAATAAGTCGCTCGCCAAACCGCGCGATCTGACTGCCGCTGCGTTTCCATGAGGCGATGGCGCGCCGCAGCTCATCCGCTTCGCCCGCAGTAAATCCTGCGGCGATGATCGCCAACTGCATCGCCTGCTCCTGAAACAAGGGCACCCCCAAAGTCTTGGCCAGCACGCGCGCCACCCTCTCGTCAGGGAATGTCACGCTCTCCTCGCCGCGGCGACGGCGCAAATAAGGATGCACCATGTCTCCTTGAATGGGACCGGGGCGCACGATGGCAACTTCAATCACCAGGTCATAGAAGCAACGCGGGCGCAAGCGAGGCAGCATGGACATCTGAGCACGGCTCTCGATTTGAAACACCCCCACCGTGTCCGCTTGGCACAACATGTCATAAACCTGCGGGTCCTCCGGAGGAATGGTGTGCAGGGCAAGTTGCTGGCTGCCGCCCCTTTGGTTAGCCAGATCAATCGCTTTGCGCACGGCCGTGAGCATGCCCAGCGCCAAGACATCTACTTTCAGCATGCCCATGGCCTCGATGTCATCCTTGTCCCACTCGATGATGGATCGTCCCTCCATGGATGCATCGCGCACAGGAACAATCTCGCACAGCGGGTCTTCACTGATGACGAATCCACCCACATGTTGGGAGAGATGTCGAGGGAATCCCATGAGTTGCCCCGCGAGATCGGCGAGAGTTCGGATAGTGGAGTTGTCGGAGTCGAAGCCCGCCTCACAGATCCGCTCTAGCAGGGTTGCTTGGGAGTTCACGGGATCAGGCATGTCCATGGTGTCCGGTGTGGTGGCAACGAGCGCATCGACTCCATACCAGTGCCCCACATGATTAGCGATCCTCTCCACGGCATCCAGTGACATGCCCAGAGCTTTGCCGACTTCGCGAACCGCAAGACGGCCGCGGAAACACACAACTTCAGCTGTGAGCGCCGCTCTTTCCCGTCCATAGCGACGGTAGATGTACTGGATCACCTCCTCGCGGCGTTCGTGCTCGAAATCGATGTCGATGTCTGGAGGTTCGTTGCGCTCGCGACTGATGAAACGCTCGAACAGCATGTCCACGCGAGTTGGGTCTACCGCGGTAACTCCGAGGCAGAAGCAAATCGCGCTGTTGGCAGCCGCGCCCCGACCCTGGCAGAGAATGCCGCGCGTGCGCGCGAACCGCACAATGTCGTGCACTGTCAGAAAGTACGGTTCGTAGGCCAGATCGGCGATTATGGAGAACTCGTGCTCGCACTGCGCCCTGACCTTGGCGTTCATTCCCCCGGCAAACCGCAGACTCGCACCCTCTTCGACAAGGGCTCGCAAATGCTGCATGGGAGTGCACCCAGCAGGAACCACCTCGTGCGGATATTTCCAGCGCAGTTCACTAAGAGAGAATGCGGAACACTCGCGCGCGATATGACACGCCCGCTCTAGGCAACTCTCCCTGTTGCCTGCGCCGTGGCCACTTCCTATTCTGCCCAGAAGCGCCTCCATCTGCGCGCTTCCCTTCAAATGGCATTCGGCATTGGCTCTCAGCACCAGACCGCACTGGGCCACAGTGCAGCGATGACGCGCTGCCGTGAGCACATCCTGAAGACGGCGGCGGCTGACATCGTGGTAACGCACCGAGTTTGTTGCCACCAGGGGTATATCCACCTGCTGGCCCAGCATCATCAGGCGGCGCACGCGCAACTCCTCATCGGGTTCGTACAACCGAGCCACGGCAAGAGAGAGATGATCGCGCCCCACCATGCGCCGCAGTCCCTCGAGTGTTTCCTGAAACCTGCTGGAGAACATGGCAAACCCCGCAGGCGGAATCACAATGAGTTGCAGGTCCTGTGCTAGGGCCAGAAGCTGATGCAGGCTCAAATGCCACTGACCGCGGTCAAGACTGTGGGCATGGCTGGCAGAAGGCTCGGGGGTAGTTCGCCCCTGCGTGATCAGACGGGAGAGGCGTCCGTATGAGGCACGGTTGGTTGCATAGGCGAGAATTTCCAGAGTCGAGAACCATGATGAATGCTCTTGAGATTCCCCTCCCGGCTCGGCGGCACCCGCCACGCCCGATGCTCCCGCCCATGTGTCACCCAATGAGATGTCCAAACGCGCCCCGACCGCCAAGGGGATGCCCTGCTCGCGCGCCGCCACATGGGCACGCACTACTCCAGAGAGGGTGCCACGATCGGCAATACCGATAGCGATGTGCTTCAGAGCGGCGGCCCGAGCCACGAGTTCCTCAGGATGACTTGCTCCCTCGAGAAACGAGAAGTTGCTCATGCAATCAAGCTCGGCATACTCGCCACTCACGCGCCCATCTCCCTGGCCATGCCATAGCGCCTCACGCCCAAATCCCCTGCACGAACCAGTTGGAGCCGCCGCGCCATATCCACAGCCATGTTCCTGATTCCGTCTGCACGCGCCAATAATCGCGCACGCCGGATTTCTTGACTCCCTCCTCTTCCCACCACCTGCCCTCGATGCGCTCGGGGCCAACTGCGCCCAACACTCGATGAACCTGCCCGCCTCGCTGCATCGATTGCGGTCGTCCATGTTCATCGCGAGAGACTCGCACTGGCTCACTCTGATGCACGACCGTGGGGCGCAGTGCCGCGAGTGGTCCGACCTTGGTACGAGCACGGCTCGGATAGATCACCAGACGGAATGCGTTCTCCCCATCACGCCCATGCGCCACCTGCGCCTGCAACAAAGCATCTCTGCCCAGGCGCGAAGCCAGTACATCTAGGCACTCGGAACGCAGACGCGCCGCTTGTGCATCTGAGACCGAATCACCTGCGGTACTGCAATAAGTCTGACTATGGGGAATGCGCCCGCACCGCGGAGCGCAAATGGAGATTTCTTCGATGCCAAACCCCATCTGCAGCCGCTCCACATGGGGACGGAACAACACCCATAGGTGTGAGGCACTGGCACTGGGCGCGCCGAGGCGCAGACGAATGCGCTCGGGTGATCGACCCTCAACACCAAGACGAATAAACACCGCCTCGACCTCACGCGCGCCCTTCTGGATGTGGGAAAGATGGGCGCACAGTGAGTCAATAAGCAGACGCAACGCGCGCTCCACAGATTCCAGCCGTGTGGTTGGCCCCTCAAATGCGTGCCCGAAACGCGGGGGAGGATCATCAGAGACAGGAACAAGAGGTTGCATCAGCGTTCCGTCGAGCAAGTCCATGCGCACCAGAAGTGCCGTTCCGAAACGCAGCGCCAGATCCGGGCGCGCCAGTGGCGCCAGATCACCAATGCACTTGATGTTCACCTCGGCCAGAGCAGCGCATACTTCGCCACTAACGCGCAGCGCTCTTACCGGATGCCTCGCCAGTTCATCACGCTCGTGTCCCGCCCTCACGATGCGCCAGCGCGCGGCGGAAGCAACCGCCCTGTCCGCTCTAGGTGGGCGAATCCCCTGCTCATTGCTGAGCGCAGTTGGTGCCCAAATCATGGGATCGCAGCAGGCGGCCAGAGCCGCCGCGGGCGTGCTCGCCACTGCCACTCGCGCCCTTATCCCCCGCTGCGCGATTTCTTTGCTCACCCGCTGCAGCAGCATCTCTTCGCTGCCGTGCAGACGCTCGCATCCTGTGATCTCCACTATCACTGACTCTGGACCATTAGACGACTCCATGCAAGCGATGGGCGAGTAGCGCATGCACCAGAGGGCAATGCGGGCATGAGCCGCTGCATATGCGGGTGGGTTCCAATCGGCTTCATGGGCGCACGGTCCGCACAAGGCCCGCGCTTGCGCTAGTGACATACCCACGGACACGCCCGCCGCCTGAGCATCGGCGCAACAACCAGCGATTACTTTGGCTCCGCGCACTATCTCCACCAGAAGAAGAACCTGTCCGGCTTGGGCGCGCTGGCGTTCATCGGGGTTGGCCCTGCTGCGATACAGGCGCCGCCTTTCCACATCGATGGGCAGAGCTGTCATCATGATGGCGAGCATTCGCCGCGCCAGCACCGCGGATACCAACGAAGTTGCAACGGCAGACGCGCCCATCAGCTCACCCTGCTCCCCACTCCCACGATGGCTCGGCTTCACTGATGCATTTGCCCTCGAGCGATCCGCCCTTCAGACGAATGAGCTCCACTTCCCAGCGCGGAGATTGCCCAGCGCAGGACGGGGATGCACTCCGCACCGACCAGCGCGTTGTTGCTGCGGAAAGCATGGTGCGCTCACGCCACGGTCGCGCCGCCAGCGCGAGAATGCCCGGCTCATCACTGGCGCGCGCGGCAGCCAGTTGCAAGCGCCGCGTCGCTGCCATGTCGAATCCAGTTGCATCAATGACCACGCACACACAACCACGACATCGAACACACTGTTCTGCTGACCACAATCTGTCCGAGGCCGAGGATGCACTTATGAAGATTGATGCCTCAAGAAGTGAGGTGTCACACCCAGAAATACCCCCACGCAGCGGACCGCGCAATCCCCCCACAAGAGCTCGGGGATAAGGCCACACCGCGCGCCCAATCCATGCCACAAGTCCGCCATGCGCCTGTGAACGCCATGCAAGTTGGATAAGCGCACCCAAAGGCGGATAGCGGCTGTCAACGGCAAACCATTCATGAAGACCTGACATGGGAATACCTCCGCCAAGCGCCTCATCGATTTCGCGCCATCCCGTGGCAATGCGCCGAAGTTTGTGATCGTTGAATGGCGTCAAGCTGGTGCTCGCAGATATCGTTAGGTTTCTGTTAGGGTATCTGATTGGCTGGTTATGTCAATAGACTTAGCGCACCTCCCTCGCATTCAGTGGAAAACGCCCGTTGATCAAATACATCGGCTCCAAACGAACATTGATCCCGGTCATCCTGGAAGCTGTCCGCCGCAACTCCGAAACGCGCTGCGTCATCGATCTCTTCTCGGGCACTTCACGAATCGGCCATGCCCTCAAGGGAGCGGGATACCGGGTGTTCAGCAACGACCACAACGAGTATGCCGCCACCCTAGCGCGCTGCTATGTGCAAGCCGATGCCGAGGATGTTCTCAAGGATGCCACAACACTGGTAGAGGAGTGCAACGGGATCAAAGGTGAAGCGGGCTACTTCACTGACACCTTCTGCGTCAAGTCTCGATTCTTTCATCCCAAGAATGGCGCGCGCATCGATGCCATCCGCGAGGAGATTTCTCGCAAGTGCCTAGAGCCGGAACTCGAAGCGGTGATGCTTGTCTCCCTCATGGAGGCCGCTGACCGAGTTGACTCGACCACGGGCGTGCAGATGGCATATCTGAAGAGTTGGGCGCCCCGAGCTCACAACGACTTGGCACTGCGCGTGCCTAATGTTCTGCCGCGCTCCAAGTTCGGCAAGGGGAGCGCAACTTGCGCCGATGCTCTCGATGCGGCGCGCTCACTCGAGGCGGATGTGGCCTACATCGATCCCCCCTACAACCAGCACTCTTATCTGGGCAACTATCACGCCTGGGAGTCGTTGATCCGCTGGGACAAGCCCGAGGTATACGGCATCGCCTGCAAGCGCATTGATGTGCGCGAGCGCCAAAGCATCTTCAACTCGCGCCCCCGCTTCGCTGCGGCATTCCAGCAACTTCTGGCGGCCGTGCGCGCCCCGGTTCTGATTGTGTCTTTCAACAACGAGGGCTACCTAGCAAGAGAGGAAGTCGAGTCGATGCTGGCACAACTCTGGGACGGTCAGGGCCAAGTCACAACGATTGAGAACGACTTCAAGCGCTATGTGGGCGCCCAGATCGGTATCTACAACCCGCAGGGAGAGAAGGTAGGCAGCGTGAGCCACCTGACAAACAAGGAGTTCCTCTATGTGGTTGCCCACCCCTGCGCGGCCGGGCAACTTGCGCTCTAGGGGCTCGGCCGCGACTTGCCAAACACCATCACATGCTGCCAAGGCATATCACTTCGCAGCTCAATGAGCTCAAGACCCACGCATCGGAGTTCCTTCTTCGCTTGCGCTACCGACATCTTGTGCAGCGGTTTGATCGGTACGGCATCATCCTCAGCGCGGTACTCCACCAACACCAACACACCGTCCGGCTTGAGCGCGTTGGCGATCGATCGCAACATCTCGAACGGGTGGCTGAACTCGTGATACGAATCCACTAACAGCGCTAGGTCAAACGCGTTGGCGGGAAGGCGCGAGTCATCGACTGCCCCGAGCCATGGCACAATGTTGGGAACGCGCTCATCAGCGGATCGCGCCGCGATGATGTCGAGCATCTCCTGCTGAATGTCGACGGCATACACCGCTCCGCCGGGGACAAGTTTCGCAATGGGGAATGAGTAGTAGCCGCCCCCCGCACCGATATCAGCGACCAAGTCGTTGCTCTGCAGTTTCAGCATGGGGAGTAGGAGTCGCGTCCCCTCCTCGCCCGCGCGTTCGGGCCGCTCCAGCCACTCAGCCGCCTCGTGTCCCATGACTTGGGCGATTTCCCGGCCGCAGAAGAACTTGCCGATTCCATCCGCGCTTGGTTCACGCAGGGAATAGTTGGGATCGGCCCCTGCGGCGGGTACAGGCTCAGATGCGGGAGCAGGTGACGGCAATGGCGCAGATACAGGCGCGGCATCATTGCAAGCAGTAGCGAGAACAACCATCAAGAGGCAGATGGCCACCGCTGATCCGCTTCTAGTGAGAGCCATCCTTGCTTGCCGCCGTCGCAGTGCCGATTCGCGCCAGATGAGAAGGGCGAGCATTGGGAGTACCGGCAGCACCCAAGGAAGATAGTGAATCCACGGAGCCGCCGCGGGAAGAACCGGCAGGCTCATGTTTGCGGCACCTGCTACGCCATCCCCCTCTACTCGTATGGCGAAGTTCCAGTTGCCCTCGCGCGGACAATCGATCAGGGCCGTCTGCAGAAGCGAGTTGCGCGATTGATCGGGACTGGCGGCGACCGACTGCGAGGCGAATCCGTCATCCATGCTGGCAGAGACCTGCACAGAGACATGGGGGAACGGCTTGCCGCTGCCATCAATCACGAGGACCGATACCTCGACCTCTCCTACACGAACCGGCATCGGAGAAACGAGAACTGTTACACGCGCACCCTCGATCTCTCTCACGGCGACTACTGATCCGCCGTCGCCATGAACGGGCTCGCTGCCCCAGAGCAAGCAGAGCGCTGCGAAAGTGAGCGCTGGGGTCACTCTCAGGGTGCCCATCATGGCATCAGGTTCCCTCGCATTTGCATAGGTTGTAACACGATCCACAGGCCGATGAGAAACCATGCAGCCGCCATCAGCAGCCAGGGCGCGGCCAGAGGCAGCACCGAACCAATCGTTGCGCGTGACTCCCGACTCTGATTTGACGGGCCTGCATCCGAAACGGCTCGCTGCGACTGCGCCATGCACGAGTTCATTGTCCTCCACACCAGGTACGCAGTCGCCACAAATCCGAGGTCGAGAATCACGATCTCTAGGGGTTTCAGCCACAGCGGAACTTCGGCGCAGCACGAGGCGATCCAGTCTGGTTCGCCGATGAGACTGGCACTGAATCCCACATCCAGCGCGCATCGCTGTATCACAGCCCACGCCGTGCTCCACGCTGTGACCAGGTGGAATCCAAAGTGCACCACCCACATTGCAGCACCCAGCGGCACTAGTGCCAGTGCTCCGCGAACTAGCACTTCGCTGGGAGTAACACCCTGCCCCACGCGCCGAGATGTCCATTCGCTGACCAGCCAGATGAGAGCAACCGAAGCGGAGATCGCCAGTGCCACTGCTACAAACTCCGAGACTTCGCTGCCATCACTACCCCACAGCGGCCGCATGAACTGGCTGCTTCGGAGACTCTCCACCGCCTCGATCCAGGGTGGCGTCATTGCTGCCGCGTTGACAAATGCTCCGACAATCAACAGCAGCAGGAGCAACCCGATGTCGCGGCGCTGGGCGAGAAACCCAATCCCCGAGCGGAGAGAAACATCAAGCAGGTTGCTCGCTCGGCTCTGCACCAGCACCCCGACATTGTCATGAGGACAGGCGTCGGCGCAGTCAAGACAGGAAGTGCAATCGAGGCTGCCCAGTTTTTGCGGCACAAACAGGTCAAGCCCGCATCCGGGCACGCCTCGTGAAGCGTTGCCGCGAAGACAATCATGAGTTGTGCAACTAACACACACCATGGGGTCGCGCGCGGCAACCTGTGTAGGGGATACCAGCGAGAGCATCATCTGATACTGACCCAAAGGGCAAACGCTGCGGCAGAAAGTGGCGCCTGCAAACAGGGAGTCGACGGCGAAGGCGATAGCGAAGTAGGCGATGATCAGCCAGGCCGTTGCCAGAGGACTGTCCCAGAGGTCGAGCGACTCGTAGGTTGCAAGCCATAGCACCACGAGGGCGCAGGCGAGGTACTTGCTGCGCATCCACTTGGGCGCGGCGCGCGTTGACCCAAACATCCACTTTCCCAGTGACCTTGGAGCCATGAACGGACAAGCCATGCAGGCGACATTCCCTACTGCGATCAAGGCGATGGCGGTGATTCCCCGCCAGTGGGTCCACGGCAGCACCCCTGCCAGATTCTCGGGCGCAACTTGGGGGCCGAGGAATCCGTCAAGCACAATCGCACATGCCACGGCCGTCAGAATCCACCTCAAGGCGCTGCGGCACCGCCGCGAGGAGAGAACAACCCCGATAAGAGGCAGGCGCAGAAGATCCCAGACCGCACGCTTCTTGCCCGCTCTCGCCGCCACCAGCAGCGGCAGTGGCACGGTTCGTCGTTTGGATTTCTTTACGCGCAGCAACAGCCATAGTGCCGCTGGCAGCAGCACCAGCTGACCGCTCAACCACATGAGTCCTGCCGCCAGTTTCTGATCTCGCAGTGGATCCCATCCAAGTCCCCATGCAGTAGCGGCATAGCTCGGGTAGAGCGATGCTCCCGCAAAGGCGAGGAGGGCGCAGAAGAGTGTGTTCTGCACATCAGCCGCCAGCACATAGACGATGCGCTTACCCGTTGACCAACTGCTCTTCCACGGCCACGGCTCAATCACTTGCCACCAGAACAGTACGGCACCGCCGAGAAAGCAGGCATGTTCAACTCGATGCCAGAAGGGACTGCCGATCGCGAGTTGGTAAAGACTCGGCATGTGCCAAGCCCAGGTACTTAGCGTGAAGGCGACCCATGCCGTCACCGGATGAAGCAGAAACCTCCAGATCGCTCGCCCACTCGGGTCGCCCAGCAGCGGGCCGAGAAAGTCGCGGCGCACTGAGTTCGGCAGCCCGCGGAAGCAGGCTAGGCCCGCGCCTCCCAGCACCAAGAGCGGCGCTGCCACAAAGATCAGCAGCACATGCTGAGCCATGTGTACCCAAAGCAGCAGGTGCGCCATCGAATCGATCGGACTCTGCAGTGCCGCAATCAGCACTGCCACACCAGACCAGAAACACCAACGATTACCTCGGCTTCCCCGCCAGCCCCGGATGTATAGAACACCCATCACTCCGAGGAACACCCAGAGCCACGGATCGAATACGAACCAAGTCATCCCCCCGCTCCCTGTTTATAGTTGCGCGGCAGATCAATCACTTCGGCATCGCCTCTCGGCCCTCGGCCCTCATTGCCATCACCGTACCAAGCGGCGGGATTTTGACGGAGGCAGAAGCGCGCCAGGAGTCACCGCGCCTTGTTCCCCGTTTGGGCACCTCGTACTCAAGAACGCAACGACAGCCTCAGTCTGCGCGCTCGAGAGGCTCTTGCCATATGCCGGCATGTTTCCTCCACCCTGCTGTACCTGACGCGTCAGCTGATCGGCCGTCAATCGGGTAGCAACATCATCGAGGGACGGTCCTCTTAGCCCACCGGCGCCACCGAGGGTGTGGCAGTTGCGGCACTGGGCATACTGCATGACGATCGCCCCTTGCACCTCGATGGGAGTCAGCGCTTGCAGATACTCCGGCGGAGTCGGAGTGGAACTCCACGCATCCATTTCTGGAGACCATGGACTCGTGTATCCCTCCCACGTCAGAACGCCGATGCTGGTAACGGTAAGAATCAGCGCCACCATCGCCAAGGGACGCTTGCTCGGCGCGCGCTCCCCGGCGGAAAATATCAGAGGCAGCAAGACCAGCACGCCACCGATCACAATCGGCGCAATGAGCATCACTGCCGTCTCTGTCGATGGCGGCAGGAGACTTACGGCACCGAACACCCAGAGGAATGGATAGTCAGGTCGCGGATTGGTGTCGATCATGGTGGGATCGGGAAATGCCTTGGGCCCGATCGGTCCCATCCACATCGCAATCCCTACGACAACTAGAAGGATTCCGCCGCAGAACACCATATCGCGACTGGCGGCATTGGGCCAGAACGGCACGCCCGTGCTTTCAACACGCGCGTGATACTCGGTTTGGTAACTGGCCGGTATCACCGGCTGCCCCGCCACCGGCATTTCAGAAATCCCCTTGCGGAGCACCATCATGAGGTGGCCACCTATGAAGACAATCGTGAGGCCGGGCAGGACAAAGACATGAAGCGCGAAGAATCGTGTGAGAGTCTCACCGCCGATGATGGGACCACCGAGCATGGCGTTGCGCATCTCGTTGCCGATAAAGGGCATGCGGTCCACTATGGCCGCGCCGATTCCCAATCCCCAGAAGGCATCCTGATCCCAGCGCATTACCTGACCGGTGAACGCCAGCCCCAGAGTGAGTCCCGCCAGCACCACCCCGAGTATCCACGTCATCTCGCGAGGGAACCGATAGGTCGCGTGGAGAAACACCTGCCCCATGTGCACAACCATCATGAGCACCATGGCATTGCTGCTCCAGCCATGCAGCGCCCGCATCAACCAACCATAGGGGACCTGCCTGTCGATGTACTCCAAACTCTGCCAAGCCTCAGCGGCGCTGGGCGCGTAGAGAGTCGCCAGGCAAATGCCCGTCACCACTTGCAGACAAAAGAACATGAGCGTGGCGCTTCCGAACACATACCACCACTTGGCGCTGCGCGGAACTCGGTGCGTCATCGCCGGCTTGATCAGTCCGCTGATACCCATGCGGTCATCGAGCCATGCCCATGCTTGGCGCAGCAGATTCACGCCGATGCCTCGGGGAAGTAGGCGGTTTCCTGCAGCCCCGGCAGCATGCCGGCATCGATTGCCAGATGACCATCCGTAACTTTCCACGGATACTCAAACAGGCCGCGCGGCGGCGGTCCGCTAGCGCGCGATCCGTCCTGGTAATAGACCCCGCCATGGCATGGGCACAAGAACAACTTGCTCTGCTCGAACCAACGCACGGGGCAACCGAGGTGAGCGCAGTTGATGGCAAACACTTGGAACTTGCCCGACTTGATGCAACGAACCCAGCAGGCCGTCTTGGCAGTCGCTCCATCATTCGGGCTTGAAATAGGAGTGATGAAAGTGGCAAACCTCGTTTCGCCCGCGGGGAACTGCTCGAGCGGGCCCAGATCAACCCACTCTGTCTTATACCGTCTCGTGGCGCCGCCAAACAGGTAACCCAACACGGGCACAGATGCCACCGCACCACCCAAGGTCATCATGACGGCACCGAACGCGAACAAAAATCCCCGCCGCGGAGGCTCGGGAGACTGACAGCACTCTGACCCAGACTTGCAGGAACAGTTGCGTGGTGCATCGGAAGCATTGTTGGGTTGGGGTTCGTGGTTCATTTGCTGATTCCTGTGTTTGCACCGCGATGGGAGGCCATGTACGCGACCACATCGAACACTTCTTGGGGGCTAAGCGGCTCTTTGCGGGCGGCAAATGGCCCCTGCCAGTCGGGCATTCCCAAATCCTTCCTACCGAACACAGTGGCACTCCACAGAGCCTGATCGGAAACCAAGCGGAGGTATACAGGATCGGTCACCGATGACTTGCCGCTGTGGCATGCGCCGCAAGCTGAAGCGAAGATCGCCTCGCCGCGCGCCACATCGCCCACAGTGGCAGTTGCTGCATCGCTCGAGGAGACGCCAGCCGGTGTGGTGGATTCTGACCCGGCTCCCAGTGCTCTTGATTGATAGAGCACGGCGCTCACCGGAGGGGCGACGAGTGAACTCGCGTCTGATCTCGCCCACTCCCGACGCATCCCCGCCACGATCATGTTGACTGCTGCGTCATCGAGAGGTCCGCCGCGGTGAAGTGCGAAGGCGGGCATCATCGGCATCTGCCCTTCGGCGATCACTGAGCGCAGAAAGGAATCTGGTGCGGCCGCGAGGTAGGCGGGATCATTGAGGGGCCGCGCCGCGCCACTTGTGCCATTGGCACCGTGGCATCCGGCACACTGCACTGACCAGAGTGCTGCGAAACTTGGCGCTGGTTTGGCCATCGAGAGCCGGTCGGGCAGCTTTGCGCCCGGGAGTTCATCGCAAGCGGCAAGCAGGCACAGCGCACCCAGAGATAATTTCACGAACATACCGCTCATCGATCTCCCCCTCTGGATCTCTCTACTCCCATGCGCTCGCCAAGTCCGAACGATGCCATGGCCGGAATGCGCGCCGACCTGCTGACCCACCAACCACACACCATTCCAAATGCCAGCTGACTCGCCCCGAACCACGGCCAGGAAATGAACTGCTCCAGCGCAGGGTTCACAACTCCCATGGTGCTCCAGGCAATGCCCGTGATGAACACTGGAGTGATGACGCCGCCGAACAGAATGGGACGGCGGGGCATGATGGGCAGACAAACTGCGTAGAGCAACCCGACGAAGACCGACATAAACAGGTGAATCATCAGCGCCAGCATCAGCCATGCGATCTCGAGCCGCGAAAGATCAGCTTCACTCGCGCCAACAACTGCGGGGGAGACTGTGCCGGCAAGCAGATTGATGGGCAGCCATATCGACGAGTGCTCAACCAGTCCCCAGGCGCAGGCAACTGCTGCCATGGACACGCCGCCGATGAGTCCACCGCTCACACCTGCTCGGTAGGGATGCACCTCCAGCGGGAGCACATGACGCGGCCCCGCCACGGCAACAGCCGATGCCGCTGCACCCAGTGGAAGCGGAATCTCACAACCCGCAGGAAGTTGATGAACCGACTCTTCGGGCAGGCAGGTGCGCCACCACACGATCAGACCGAGGAGGAAGACAGTGACCCCTACCACGCTCACCGCAATCGTCGTGACCATCCCCGCAAAGAGCAGCGTCAATCCCAGCGCCGCGAACATAGGCCCTGATGTGGGCCGGGGGACGCCGCGAAGGTAGGGAACTTCGTGTTGATGCACTTCGTTCATCGTCAGCGCCCCACCAGATAGACAGTTGTGAAGACCACAATCCAAACGCCATCAACGAAGTGCCAATACCAGCTGACGAGTTCGACTCGCTCCCCGTCACGCGGTTTCAGCAATCCGCACCCGCTGAATAACCAGATTCCGCTGAGGAGGATTAGCCCCACGATGACATGGAAGCAGTGGAATCCGATCAGGCTGTAGAAGGTGGTGCCAAAGAGATTGGTGCCGAGGAACAGCCCGTGTTCCTCCATCAACTTTTGCCACTCCAGGCCGGTTCCCACCACAAAGTAGGCCCCGAGGGCAATCGTCGCTCCTAGCCATGCCAGCACCGCGCCCCGACTCCCGCGAGCCACGGCGCGGACTGCAGGAATGATGGTGATGCTGCTTGCGAGCAGGGCTATCGTGTTCCCCACCACCGGTCCCAACTCCAGGACATCCTTGGGCTGCGGTCCGCTGGCGCTTCGCCCGATGTAATAGATGTACGCCATTACGAAACTGGCGAAGAAAAAACTCTCGGTCACGAGAAGCATCGCCATTCCAACGCGACCCCGCGTCGGTCGCCACATTTGGGGAGATGGAGCTGTGAGAGCTGACACTAGAACACCCTCCCCGCGGTTGCGTCCAAGACATTCATCGGTGCCAGAGTCATTCGTACTTCCAATCCGGATCTTCAGGATGTTTCTGATCCCAGAGAGGTCGCCTGCTGGTCGCCACCGGAATCCGGTCAAAGTTCCACTCCGGTGGCGGACTGGTAGTAGCCCACTCCAGTGTCCAGGCGTCCCATGGATCGTCGCCCGCTGGCTTGCCCTTGCGCAGCGAGAGGATCACATTCCAGACAAAGCACAAAACGCCCGCGCATTGCACCAGCACTCCCAGCGATGAAATGAGATTCCACAGGTCCAGACCACGATCTGGCGGAAAGGTGTAGACGCGTCTTGGCATTCCCAGGATTCCCATTACGTGCATGGGACCGAAGGTGAGGTTGAATCCGATGAACAGAAACCAGAATGTCGCTTTCCCGAGTCGCTCATTCAGCATCTTGCCGAACGCCTTGGGGAACCAGAAGTGAATGCCGCCGAAGATCGCCAGCAGAACTCCGCCGAACAGAACATAGTGAAAGTGGGCCACCACGAAGTAACTGTCCGACAGTTGCCAATCGAATGGCACCACGGCGAGCATGACGCCGGTGAGGCCGCCGAGCACGAACATCGCCACGAATCCGGTGCAGAACAGCATGGGTGAGTCAAAGCGAATCCTGCCCCCCACCATCGTCCCCATCCAGTTGAACACCTTGATTCCCGTTGGAACAGATATGAGAAATGTGCTGGCAGCGAAAAAGGCATTCAGCTCGGGTCCGAGACCTACCGCAAACATGTGGTGGGCCCAGACACCAAGAGAGATAAAGCCGATGGCAACCGTGGCTGCGACCATGAGGGGATACCCAAATATGACCTTGCGGGAAAACACCGGAATGATTTCGCTCACGAACCCGAACGCTGGCAGTACAAGGATGTAGACCTCGGGGTGGCCAAAGAACCAGAAAAGATGCTGCCACAGCACCGCACTGCCAGCCGCTTCGGTATCGAAGAAGTGAGCTCCCAGTTGGCGGTCGAATAGCAGCATCACCTGCGAGGCAGTGAGAACGGGCAGCGCAGTGATCACCAGCACCCCCACCACCAACATCATCCACACCATCAGCGGCATGCGCATCAGGGTCATCCCTGGGCAACGCATGCACAAACTTGTGGTGATGAGGTTGATGGCGGTGGTAATGCTGCCGAAGCCGCTCACCATGATTCCCAGTACCCAGTACTCGGTGGCGTTGCCTCGGGAGAATGTGCGGGAGGTCAGAGGCGCATAGGCAAACCACCCCACATCGGGAGCCGCCGCAGTACCGTACAGGCCCGTGGCACCTATATAGGAGAAGTAGAGCAATACTGCGCCGAATATGAATAGCCAGAAGCCAAAGGCATTGAGGCGGGGGAACGCCATGTCCCGGGCACCCACCATCAGAGGTATGAGGTAGTTCCCCATCCCCAGCAGAATCGGCATGCCCACCAGGAACACCATGGTGGTGCCGTGCATGGTGAACAGTTGATTGAAGGTGGCGGGATCGATAAGGTCATTCCCGGGCTTGGCCAACTGCGCTCGCATGGCTGCGCCTTCCAGCCCCGCCACCACAAAGAAGATGATTCCCGCTGCGACATACATGATGCCGAGTTTCTTGTGATCGACAGTCACCACCCAGTCGCATAGTCGGTCCGCCAAAGCGCGGGTCGGCTCAGGCTTAGCCGCACTCTGTTGATGTTGGTTGGGGGAAGTCACTTGATGTACCTAATGTCAGCGTGTGCTCTCATCGAAGTGTCAACAGATAGCCCACCATCGCATCCAACTCCTCATCATTCAGCTTCAGGCTGGGCATGTTGCATCCCGGCTTGAGATTGGACGGATCGGCGATCCACAGTCTTAGAGTGTCGCGGTCCAATGGCGCGACCCCCGAGCCGATGGTGGAGCGGCTCATCAGATGAGTAAGGGAAGGACCAAAGGTTCCGTCGCTTGTTCCCACCACTTCATGGCAGTTCATGCACGCGAGTTCGGTGAACAACTGATGACCCTGCTCTGCTGCCATCACAACAGATGCCGGTTGCTTCTGCTCCTCGATCCATGCGGCGAACTCCGCCGGCGCCCGCGCCTCAACCCGCAAGAACATGCCGCCATGCTGGGTGCCACAATACTCGGCGCACTGCCCCTTATAGATGCCGGCCTGCTCGGCGTTGAACCAGGTGTGGTTGGTCCAGTTGGGAACGAGGTCGGTCTTGCCGGTCAGGCGTGGTACCCACCAACTATGAATTACATCCGCGGATAGAAGGGTCAGCCACACAGGTCTTCCCACGGGTACGACCAACTCGTTCGCCGTCACCACGCCCTCAGCTTCGTAGCGGTACTCCCACCACCACTGGTGACCGATGGCAATAACCATCAGCGCACCCGAGGGTGGCTCTGTCAGTTCGACCTCGCGAATCGTGCGCACCGTAGCGAGGGTGAGGACAAAGACGATCACGCAGGGCACTACAGTCCAAGCGATTTCTACCGAGTTGCTCCCGTAGACCTGCGACGGCTCGCCCTTCGCTGCATGGGGCCGGGCCCTGAATCGTAAGATGGACCACACCAGAACCGCCTCAACCACTAGCCCAATGGCGGCGCAGATACCCAGAACCAGCCACGACAGTTCGCGAATCTCTCGCGCCGACTGGCTGACCGGCTCAAACATATTGTTGGTGGTATCGGGCAAGCAAACTACGAGAGAATCAGTTGCCCCCTGCGAGGAGGAACTGCACATCATCGCCACAATGACTGAGAGCAACGCGAGGCGCATCGGCGCGAAGTGTAACGCGGAATTTCCGATTCAATCCTCACAGATCAATCTTCGTCCCGAGTCTCGATAAACTGCCAACTGGTTTCAACACCATGCCAATCGCAACTGCCTCGGCGAGTCTCACGCTTGTCTTGCTGGCAGCACATTTTTGGGCGCCGACTCCTCCCTCCATCACTTCGCCCACGGTGCATCCTCAGGCCGCGCCCGCTTCCCGCACTCCCCGGGAGTTAGTCGTGCAGGTCTGCGCCCATTGCCATTGCGACTGGGGAAATGCCCCAATTGTGTTCGACTCTCTGCAGAAACTGCGGCGGAGTTCCCCGACGGCAGCAAAACTACTCACCGATGGTGTCATGCCCCCGTGGCTTGCCGGCGACTCGGGCGTTGGCCTGCACAATCCCTTGGCCATCACTGCGGCCGAGCGCCAAGAACTGATCGCGTGGTTCAAGGCGAACTGCCCCCTGACAGAGGACGGGCAGGAGGTCGCATGGTGCACTGAACAGAAACCAAGCGGCATCGCCGTCACCTTCGCAAACGATTGGGCGATCCCTCACAGCCCAGAGGGCACCGTGCGATCCTTTGTAACTGCGCTGCCACCGGATGCTCCGAGGCGAATCCGCGGCTGGCGCCTCCTTCCCCAAGAGCGAGGTGCTCTCGAGTATCTGCTTTTGAGTGCTGACACAACTGGTCGCGCTCGTGAACTCGATGCCATGGACGGCGCGACCGGAAGCGCGCTCTACGCCGATACCGCGTCCACTCCTGCAGGATCGCTCGGCATGATTGGGGTTGACCCGAAGTTCTCCCTCCCGGATGGATACTGCTTCGAACTTCCCCCCGGTGCCGATCTGGTAGCCGAAACTCATCCCCGTCCCCTGGGGCGGAGCGCAGTGGGTGAGTTCACGGTTCTGCTGACACCGGCACTCGCGGCGGATCGCCCTGCGCATGTGCTCCAAGTCGCTGCCTCGGCATCGGGAACCGGCCTCCAGCGCAGCGGCAGTTTCGTCGATCTCATCTGTGACCCCTTGGATACTGCGGTCGATATGGTTGCTTTGTTCCCCCGGCCGGGCATGCGCTGCTCTCGTTTCGCGCTGCTCAAACTGGACACCACGGGTATGCGGACCGTGATCTTTGAGATACCGCACTACCGCGCCTGGGCCGATCGCACCTACAGCTTCTCTCAGCCGGTGCGCCTAGCCGTTGGTGACCGACTTCATCTGCACATTGAGCACGAGTTGCCCTACTGGGCGGCGAAGTCGCTGGCAAGCGCCACTCTCTTCGTCACAGACGCGACGACATTGGTGCTCGATTCGCCCGAAGCAAGTGAGACCGCTCACTCCGCGGACTTGCCCACACTCGCACCATGCCTCACGCCATGCAGCATTGAGGAGGCGAATGCATTTCGCCCAGAGATGATGCTGATTCCCCCGCATGGGGCTGTCATCCAGGGGTCCTCGGCCCTGCTCATCGCCCGCACGGAAGTGTCGCGCTCCCAGTTTCACGCCGTGACTGGCCTGTCACTTCCCGGCGAAGTCGATGGGCCGCTTCCCGTTGTGTCAACCTCATGGTTTGACGCTGTCGAATACTGCAACCGTCTCTCATCAATCGAGGGACTCGATCCCTACTTCAAGAGCGAGGTCCTATCCCGCGACATGAATGGGCGGATCACAGCCGCCCTGGTCACAAGTATTGGCGGCTGCGGATATCGCCTTCCTAGTGAATCCGAGTGGGAGTACGCCGCAGACGCGGGCGCGGAGTCACCAGCGGTACTTGAACCCGCGGCTCTCGAGTCGTTGGCATGGTTTGAGGGTAACTCGCTCGATCAACTGCACGAGCCCGGCCTGCTGCGCCCCAACGCTTGGGGGATCTGCGACATGGCAGGAAACGCCTGGGAATGGTGCGCGGATGGGTGGCAGGCTGGGGCCGCCCCTGCTTGTAAGGGGCATCAACCCCGCCTCGGCGCCAACTCCGGTCGAGTTCTCAAAGGAGGATGTTTTGCAGATTCGGCAATCGCGTGTCATACTTCCTATCGATCTGGGCTGCCTTCTGGCACCCGGTCAAGCCTTGTTGGTGTAAGAATCATGCGTAGTTGCTCTCAAACGTTAGAGCAAGGATCTGACGCGCCTTCCAAGAACTCTGTACCCAGCAGTCGGTAGCTGGCAATACCTAGCGATCATGAACACCACCCAAGTAATTGCCGTCTCAATCGTTTCCCTCGGCGCGCTATCCCCGACAGTTCTGGCGCAGACTTCGCTTCAGCCGGTAATCACGAATTTCAAACTCAACACCACAGGCGCCACTGGATACAACGGCATCCTCGCCGATGTTCAGTCGGTGCAGTACTCCACCAACTATGTCTACGTGAAGGCCACGAATATTCCCAGTTACACCATCGGACCGTGGCCTGGCAATCCCAACTCGGTGACCAACCAGAACTGGACCTTCAAGCTTGCTCGCAATCCGGTGCTGGCAACCACATTCACTGCGACTCCGCTGGGCCACATCGGCGTACTTCGCAACGGTGCCACCTTTTACAATCCGTCCGATGCCATGAGCTGGCAGAACCTGAACATCTGGCACCAGAACGCTTTGGTGGCGATCGGTGGATTCGATGCGCAGAAGGGGCATCCCGCGCCCAACTCCGAGTATCACGCCCACGGTCGGCCACCGGCTCTGAATGCCGAAGTGCCATCGCTGCACTCGCGCATTCTAGGATTTGCCTTCGACGGATTTCCCGTCTACGGACCCTATGGCTACAACAATGCTGACGGAACCGGTGGAGTAGTACCCATTCTCACCGGATACCGCACCAGAAACATCACTCAGAGAACGACACTTCCCAACGGTACTCAGTTACCCCCCAATCAGTACGGGCCGGCTGTGTCCACCACATATCCCCTGAGTTATTTCATGGAAGATCACGAGCATGTCGCCTCCATTGGCCACCTCGATACCTTCAACGGTCGGGTCTCGGTGACCCCCGATTATCCCAACGGCATTTACTGCTACTTCGCAACTATCAACACCTCGGGCACCACCACTTACCCCTACTTCATCGGACCCACTTACCGAGGCGTTGTCACCGCCGGCAACACTGGCCCGGGCAGCGGACATGTGATCATCACTGAGCCAGTCGTCGCCTTCACGGGTTCGCCTTGCGATGCCGATCTGAATGGCGATCGCGTCGTTGATGGAACCGATCTTGCCAACCTGCTCACCCGCTGGGGAATGGAGGGCGGGCTCGGCGATGTCGATCGAAATGGCGTCGTAGATGGTAGCGATCTTGCCGCAATGCTCTCGGCATGGGGAACATGCCCCTGAATACGTTGAGAGATGGGGACGCAACTGAGCGCCCTTCCCGTATTTAGTGTGGGGAACACAACGGGAGCCCCGAGGGGGCTCCCGCTTTTGTTGCCATGCCGGTGACAGGAGTTGAACCTGCACTCCTTTGAAGGGAAACGGATTTTGAGTCCGTCGCGTCTGCCAGTTCCGCCACACCGGCCGAGCGGGGCATGATACACCGGTAACTACTCAGCGCCTTCGACCGTGATTCAATCTCCCGCTACTCCATCGCCTCGCGAGTAGTTGGGACTCTCACGCACAATCTGAATGTCGTGGGGGTGATTCTCAACCACGCTCGCCGCGCTGACTCGGGTGAAGCGGGTGAGACTCCGGAACTCATCGAGATTGCGGCATCCGCAATACCCCATTGCCGACCGAAGTCCGCCCACCATCTGGAATACGAAATCAGAGATCGAACCGCGGTAGGGCACGCGACCCTCAACCCCTTCAGGCACATACTTGCGCGAATCTGATTGCGAGTAGCGATCGGCACTTCCGGCCGCCATCGCACCCTCGCTGCCCATTCCTCTATATGTCTTGTAGCGACGCCCACCTTGAAGAACCAGATCACCTGGGCTCTCATCAAGACCGGCGAAGAGCCCGCCCAGCATTACGCAATCCGCTCCCGCAGCAATCGCCTTGGCCATGTCGCCCGATAGTCTGATGCCTCCATCGGCGATGAGGGGCACATTCGCGGCAGCACAGGCCTTGGCCGCCTCCAAGATGGCACTCACCTGGGGAACACCGACCCCAGTGACCACGCGAGTTGTACAGATGGATCCTGGGCCAATACCGACTTTCACCGCATCGGCACCGGCATCAATGAGCGCCTTGGCTCCCTCGGCGGTTCCGACATTTCCCGCTATGACATCGATGGAATGGCGGCGTTTGATTTCGCGCAGAGTCTCCAGCACATTGGCGCTGTGCCCATGGGCAGTGTCGAGAACAACCACATCAACCTCGGCGCGAATCAGGGCCTCAACTCGCTCGTACTGTCTGACTCCGACGGCGGCTCCGACCCGCAGTCGTCCCCGAGAGTCGCGGCAGGCGCGCGGATGCTTGCGCGTGTTCTCCACATCGCGCATGGTCACCAATCCCACCAGATGCCCCGCCCCGTCTACCAGCAGAAGTTTTTCCACGCGACCTCGACTCATAATGGCTCCCGCCTCCGTGAGCGGAGTCGCCGCCGGTGCGGTCACCAGAGCTTCCCGGGTCATGACATCACCCACCAGAGTTGAGGGTGCCGCACCCGCAATGAACTTCATGTCTCGCTTGGTGAGAATGCCCACCAATCTTCCGCGGGCGGTGCCATCCTCAGTAACTGGGAACCCCGAAACTCCCTGCTCCGACATGAGAGACACAGCGCGCACCACGGTGTCCCGCGGGCTGAGGGTGATGGGATCAGTGATCACCCCGTTCTCGCTGCGCTTGACCCGAGCAACCTCGCTCGCCTGCCGCTCCGGTGTCATGTTCTTATGAATGATCCCCATGCCGCCCTCCTGAGCCAGCGCCTTGGCAAGCGTTGACTCCGTCACCGTATCCATCGGTGCGGAAAGCAGGGGAATCTCTAGGCGGATCGACCGCGTCAAACGGGTCGAGGTGTCAACCGCATCAGGAGTGATATCGCTGAAGCGGGGAATCAAAAGGACATCGTCAAAGGTAATGCCTTCCAGAACTATCTTGTGCTCCATTGGGTGAATATGCTCGCAGTACCCCTGTCTTGTCAACCCCTGATCGCCAAGCCGTGATAACTTGAAGCGCTCTAGGCACACCCTACCCCGCTGAACGCCCCCTGAACCAACCCACCATGGCCCACGCCAAACAGGAACTTCTGACGCCGATCACCACCGCCACCCGAGGCACAAGCCCCGGGGAGGGCAAAAAGGCCTGGCTGAGTTGGCTAGATGCCACCGTTCGCTTTGAGGGAAGCGACCTGATCGTGAAATCCGGGCTTCAGCCCCGCATCCGGCACCGCGGTGCCCTCCGGGACCTCACAGTGCCCGCCATCACTGAAGAGGTGATGTTTCAGGTGGCCAAGGACATTCTTGATGCCAATCAACTTGATCACTTTGAACGGCATGGCTCGATCGACTTTGCTTACGACTTCGACAAGGGCCGACGGTTCCGCGTAAACCTATTCATGGCTCGCGGCCGAGTGTCCATCGCCGCTCGATTGATCACCAGCCGCATCAAGCGTTTCGAGGAACTGTTCCTGCCTCAGATTCTCGGCGACATTTCCATGAGCGCGCAGGGCCTGATCCTGCTTTCCGGCGTGACCGGTTCGGGCAAGTCGACCTCGATCGCTTCGATGATCAACTATGTGAATGAACGCAAGAAGGTTCACATCATCACCATCGAGGACCCGATCGAGTACATCTTCGAAGACGCCAAGGCCACCATCAATCAGCGCGAGGTTGGCATCGACTGCACCAACTTCAATGACGCTTTGCGGGCCCTCGTCCGCGAGAATCCTGATGTTGTGCTAGTGGGAGAAATGCGCGACTACGAGACCTTTGAGGCTGCCATCCGCGCCGCTGAAACGGGTCACCTAGTATTCGGCACCATTCACGCCTCCAGCGCCTGGCAGACCTTCGGCCGAATCTACGACCTCTTCCCGGAGAACGAGCGAGAGCAGATTCGCAAGCTCTTGGCCTACAACCTGCGCGCCATCATCTATCAGAAGTTGCTGCCCAGCCTCCGACCTGAGATTTCCCGCATCCCTGCTTTGGAAATCCTGATCAATACCCCACCTGTTCAGAAGTTTGTTCTCGATGGCCGCGAGGGCGAACTGCTGGAGATCATCAAGCAGGGCACGGAAGAGGGCATGGTTGACTTCACTACTTCGCTGGTCCGGCTGGTCGAATCGGAGATGATTCACCAGAAGGTCGCCTACGAAGCAACACCCAAGCCAGAGGAACTGAAAATGCGCTTGAAGGGAATCGCTTGATGCAAGCGTTCACTCAGCTGATAGTTGCGGACGATGCTCAGGTCATTCAGTTGCTCTCTTGGTACAAGCCGCTGCTGGCATTGATCGGGATCATCCCCTTTGCGTGGCTTGCCTCCACCAAGCTCGAAAAGGACGCGCGCTACTTCAACCTAAGCGTGCAGCGGTGGTCAACCGTTCACCTGTGCGCCCTCCTGGCTGCCTTCGCCGCCATCCTCTTGATTCCCAACTTCTGGATCGGCTGGCCCGTTGAGATCCTCATCCTCGCGGGTACCGCCTTCGCCTATTGGAAGTACCGAGATGCGCGTGTGCCTTCGGGCAAGCAGTTCAAACTCTTTGATGGCAGCATCACGGCGTACATGGAGTCGCGCCGCCACGCCAAGGCAGCCGGGCGCGCACTGCTGCACTTCACTGACGCGAAAGGCAAGTCGCGCCATGCTCCTCCCGCCGAGGACCCGCTCGCGCCCGTGCATACCGCTGTCGAGGCAATGCTGGTGCCCGCGCTCTCCCAGCGAATGTCGAGGCTGGAAATCGCGGTCAGCCGTGCATCGGTCTCTGTCACGGGAGTCATTGATGGAATCAAGACCCAAATCGATGCGCCAACTCAAGAGATGGCTGTGCAAGCGATCGACTACCTAAAGACCATCGCCGGGCAGGATGTCGCCGAGAAGCGGCGGCTGCAGATCGGCACCTGCAAGGTTGAGGCCGGGATGGCCAGGCACGATCTCCGTGTGCTCACTCAGGGCTCATCAGGAACCATGGCGCTGCGCATCGACATCGATAGCGCCAAGCGATTGCAGCGGGGCTGGGAGCAACTGGGACTGCTTCCCAAGCAGATGGAATCACTCGGCGCCTTCATGCAACCAGGTCAGGGTCGCGAGGGTGTAATCGTTGTGGCTGCCCCGGCTGGGAATGGCCTGACTACCGCCCTCTACGCGCTCTCTTCTCATCACGACGCCTACACCTGCAATATCAAGACGCTCGAACGCGCCATCGAACTTCGCCTTGAGGGAGTTGATCAGTCAGCGTTTGATCCGTCCAACACCAAGATCGATTTCGCGACCGCGCTGCAGACGATCATCAGACGCGGCCCCGACATCGTGCTCGCCTGCGACTTCACCGAGCCTGGCGCCGCCAGAGTGATCGCCGCTGGCGCCAACAGCAATATGTTGCACTACGCCGGGTGCACTTCCAGCTCTGCCACAGATGGGCTCGGGGCTTGGATGCGAGGAGTCGGCGATCCTAAACTCGCCGCCAAAGGATTGCGTGCCATCGTTGTGTGTCGGCTGGCCCGCGCACTCTGTTCCAACTGCCGCCAGCCCTACCAAGCTGCGCCAGACCTCGCCAAGAAACTTGGCGCTCCGGCTGACAAGCCGCTCATCATTTACAAGGCCGGTGGAAGAGTTGAGATCAAGAACAAGATTGAGACCTGCCCAGTCTGCCAAGGGAGCGGTTTCCTAGGGCAGCTGGGCCTCTTTGAGGTGATGATCATCAGCAGCGAGTGCCGACAACTTCTGCTTGCTACTGACATCGCTGGCGCCTACCAACTCTCGAAGCGCGAGGGCAATGTGTCGGCCTTGGCAGAGTCGGCGCTTTATAAGGTTCGCGAGGGAGTGACAAGTCTTGAGGAGGTCACTCGTGTGCTTGGAGGCAGCAAGCCAGCGAGCAAGCCTGCCAGCGCATCTGCTTCCCCATCGGCAGCGCCTCGGACGGCGACAACCGCCCAGCCGGGCTCCGCTCTACCACCTAGAGAGAAAGCCTGATCAATGATCTTCAATGTTGCCGTAGTTGCCATCACGCTGCTCATCGCTTACTGGTGGGGTCACGAGGGTCTCTTTAGTTCGATCCTCCATTTCTTTTGCGTGGTCCTCGCCGGTGCAATTGCGCTGGCCGTGTGGGAGCCTCTTGTTGTGGGGTTCATGCTCAAGGGTTCCGGCTTCGATGATTTTGCTTGGGGAGTTGGATTGGCTCTCCCCTTTGTGATCAGCCTGGTGCTGCTGCGACTCATCTGCGACAAGTTCATCCCGGGGAATCTGAACTTTCCATCCTGGGCCAGCTGGTCGTTCGGAACACTCGTCGGCCTAGGAAGTGGAATTCTCACCACCGGCATCCTGCTCATCGCCATCGGATTCACCCAGTCCCATGTGGAACTGCTTGGCTTCATCGGGTGGGCGCGCAACCAGGAGAGCGCGGGCGCTCCGGGCAAGAATGGTGCGCAGTGGATCCCCGTCGCCACCTGGACCGATTTGTTCTATAGATTCTTGTCGAAGGGCGCGCTTGCACCCGGGGGCAAAGACTCTCTGGCGAACACCTACCCCGACCTGCCACGCATGGCTCTCTCTCTCCACCGTGACACCTTCCTAGAGGGCCAGTGCAAGACCAGCGTGGTCCCTAGTGCCGTGACTATCAGGGGCCTCGAGACTGACCCCACCTTTACCGCCGGCAAATCTCAGGGCGCATACGGGGTACATGTCCGGTTCGCCTCGGAGGCATTTGACAAAGGAACTTCCCTCACCCTCTCAGCATCGCAGGTTCGATTGATCAAACGCGGTACTGCCAAGACCAAGCCAGTAGTCGAGTTCCCCACGGCGTTCATTGAGACCACAGGATCAGCAGCGAATATCGGCACATTTCAGTTCGACGATCTCAACAACTACGCCTCCACGGTTTCCGGAGCCTCGGAAACCGACGTGATTCTGGTGTTTCCCTCCGACCCATTCGCTGACGCTCCCGACTTCATTGAGATCAAGGGAGTCAGATTCCCCTTGCCCCCCGCTCAAAATTCGGTTGCTGGACTGGCATCTGCCCTCGGCGGCGAATCGACACGAATCCCCGAAGAAGAGTTGGCGAAGTTCAGCAATGCCCCGGTCATTCCGGCGGATCAGCTCCGCATCGACGATGCCATGGAACTGACACTCAGCAAGAACGAGATTGGCAACCAGATTCTCATCGTGCCCCGCAACGATGTCAACTATCTCGCCGACGGGTACGCCGAGTTCCAGCTGGGTGACAGCCGCAGCGCCGGCAAGAGTCTGCGGGTGCAGCGGATTCTCGCCAAGCCGGGCACACTCATCGTCAAACTCGAGGTCTCGCGCGGCAAGTCAAGAGTTGATTTGGATCAGCTGCGTAAAGACCTTCGCGCCAGTGCCGATGCATCAGAGGTTCGTCTGATCGATCAGGCTGGGGGAGCCTTCTATCCAATCGGTTACATCCGTACCACCCAGAAAAACAAGATCTTCAAGATCGATTCCGTGAAGTACCTGAAGACTCTCGGAGAGATTCCTCCTCTTCCCGGCAGCGGAACAGACACGCTGGTTCTGCTCTTTGCCGTAACTGAGGAAGCTCAGATAATCGGGGTGAAAGTGGGAGAGATCGTGGCGGGTCAGGCAAGCCTTCGGGTCCGTTCGCTGGACTGATCACGCCCCGCTCCTAACGGCTGGCTACTTGCAGGCGCGGACAGCCGCCTCCAGAGCGGCAAAGTCCACCTGCACCTTGGCGTCCTCACTTACCCATCGGTAGGCAATCTTGCCATCAAGCCCAATGACGAAGGCAGACCGCTTGGCGACCCCCTTCAGGCCGGCCAGCACCTCGTGCATACAGCCATAAGTCTGGCAGACCTCTCGGTTGAAGTCTGAGAGCACTGGGAATGGGATCTTCTCATCGGCGCGCCACCGCGCCACTACGAAGGGGCTGTCTACGCTGATAATGAACACTTTGGCCCCTAGCTCCGTCCATTTTGCCCAAGCGTCCCGCATGTGGCAGGCTGCCTGGGTACAGATCGAGCTGAACGCCAGCGGCACAAAGAGCAAAACCACTGGGTATTTCCCCATGAGAGCGCCGACATCCTCTATCTGCCCCATGGCGGAAGGCAGGGAAAACGGAGGTGCCTTGGTTCCCAATAAAGCGGCGGAAGGTGCGATTGTTGCTGTCATTACCGGATATTAGACGGGTGGGGAGTTTTCCGTCAGAAACACCGTCTGTTCGAACCTGTTCTGATCGGCATCCCCAGCCGAAACACTTGCAGCAATAACTCCGAAACTGTCACTTTCTTGCAAATTGCTTCAAATTTCACATTCTTCATTTTTGCGCAAAGAGGCAAGTGTTATCTTCCGAAGGATGGAGGGGAGTGCTCGTGGCACTCCCGTTTTTTCCGGTGGCGGCTCGGTTTTTGGAAGCACGATGCGCCACAAACCAAGCTGGGTGGAGACCAAAACGTTCTGGAACTGCTCTGAACCTGATTCTTTCAAGGAGATGTAATGTTAGATCGCGCAAGATTCTTCCTCTGTACGGCTGCGGGCATCAGCGCTTTGACGCTTGTGTCTGCAACCTTTGGCCAGGGATGTGGCATGGGAGGCGACTGTTGTGTCGCTAACCCTGGCACGACCGGCTGCATTGATGTCACTTGTTGTACCGCCGTATGTACCGCTGATGCATACTGCTGCGATACTGAATGGGATAACGTTTGCGCTACCGCTGCGGCGACTCTCTGCCCGGCCTGCGCCGGCGGCGGAACTGGTTGCGGCTTCGGCGGCGACTGCTGCACCGCCAATCCTGGCACCATGGGCTGCCTCGATGTCGTCTGCTGCGAAGCAATCTGCGCTGCTGACGCCTACTGCTGCGCCACTGAGTGGGACGCCATTTGCGCCGCTGCCGCGGGTTCAACCTGCGCTGCCTGCATCGTGCCATGCACCCCGCCAGGTTCTTCATCCGCTGAGGTTGAACTCTGCGGCGAAGATCTGAACGGCGGCTGCAACTCAGGCGGAGCGGGGACAACCGAGCCCTGCGCTGTCGGTTCAGTCATCTCCGGCACATTCTGGGCCGATGCCAATGTCCGCGATACCGACTGGTACCTGCTGAATGTGGACGCGTCAACAGAGGTCACTCTCAACCTTTACAACTCTGGTAGTGCCTTTGCCGCGATCGTCGATTCCGCCTGCGGCGGCATCGTCGGAGCTGCATCCTCGGGTTCATGCCCGAGCACGACTTCGGTCTGCCTCATCGCGGGCCAGTACTTCGTCGTGGCGTTGCCCAGCGTCTTCAATGGCCTTCCCTGCGGCACCGGTGCAGTCAATGACTATGTCCTTGAAATCACCGGCATACCCTGCAGTGCTGAACCCCCAGTGAACGACTCTTGCCCCGCGGCATCTATCGCTCTTGAGGGCTACACGCCATTCACCAATATCTATGCCATGACTGATTGGGGCGTAGTGTCCTGCGGATTCGGTGGAGCTCCCTTCCTCAACGAAGTGTTCTTCACATTCACCGCAACTCAGTCGGGCGATTACCAGATCGAGACCTGCACGGGCAGCGTTCCCTTCGATACGGGCATCGAGGTTTACTCCGCCTGCCCAGAGGTCGGCGGTGCGCAACTAGCCTGCAACGATGACGGCACTGGTTGTCCTGCCTTCTCCTCGGATGTGTATTTCACCGCAACCGCTGGCACTACCTACACCATCCTTATGGGTGGATGGAATGGCGCCACGGGAACGACTGAAATGAACATCGTCTATGTAGGAGACGCTCCAAGCTGCGGCGACGCATCGATGGGCGACTGCTGCGTGGCTGGTAGCGGACCATTCTGCTCGGATCTTGAGTGCTGCACCACGGTTTGTGGACTTGATGCATTCTGCTGCAACACCATGTGGGATCAGATCTGCGCCCAACAGGCTGCAGGTCTCTGCTCCGTCTGTGGTGGTAGCGGTGAGCCCCCAGTGAACGACGAGTGCTCAGCGGCTATCCCCGCGGTTCTCGGCGCGAACAACATCAACAACGCGCTTGCTAATGACAGCTACCCTGTCTCTACATGCGGGTTTGGTGGCCAGCCCTTCCTCAAGGATGTGTTCTTCACCTTCACGCCCGCCGTGACCGGTGCTTACACCCTGGAAACCTGCAGTGGCAGTGCACCGTTCGACACCGGCATCGATGTTTGGGACGGTTGCCCAGACCTCGGAGCCAGCATGATCGCCTGCAATGATGACGGAACAGGCTGCACGGCCTTTTCCTCCTTCCTCATCGCCGACCTCGTTGCTGGAGTGCCCTATGTCATCCGCGTGGGTGGATGGAACGGCGCATTCGGTGCCACCGAGATGTTCATCACGGAAGGCGCTCCACAGGGACCCGCCAATGATGATTGCACCAATGCCACACCGGCATTCGTAGGTTCCACGCCATTCAATACCACCGGCTCGACGACAGACGGTCCAAATCCGACTGATCCGTCTTGCGGCACTTTCGGAGCTGGCTTCTGGAACGATGTCTGGTTCTCCTTCACCGCACCCGCAACTGGCACATTCCATGTGTCACTCTGCGGTGCTGGCTGGGACACCCGCATTGATGTGTATTACTTACTCGCTGGCTGCTATGGCGCCCTCTTGCACTGCAATGATGACTCGTGTGGTCTCCAGTCTGAGGTCGACATCGTCGCAACCTCGGGCGTGCACTACCTGATCCGGATCGGTGGCTACGGTGCCGCCAATGTTGGTTCAGGAAACATGGTCATCACTGCCGCTGGTGGTGGTGGTGGTGGTGGTGCGGGTCTGACCTGCGCTGCTCCAATCGTTATGGTGATGGGCGACAACGCCTTCACCCGCGCTGGCTGCACCGTTGATCTGGCTTATGGGGGCTACTGCGACATGGGTCCGTTCGGTACCGACACCAACTGGAACTGCCAGTTCCGCACCTTCACGGCAACGTCTTCTGGAACGCATGTCTTCTCGACCTGCAATCTAGCGACGCATGACACGAGGTTGTCGATTCAGGCAACATGCGACTTCACCACTGTCCTTGCTTGCAATGACGATGGTGCTGGTTGTGCCAGTTTCACCTCCATCATGACGGCTGACCTCCTTTGCGACACGACCTACATCGTGGCCATCGGTGGTTACACGGCCAGCACACCCTTGGGAGCGGGCACAATCAATGTGTCTACGACCGGGACCCCGTGCTCCACGCCATGTCCAGGCGACTTTGATCTGAGCGGTTCGATCGATGGTGCCGACTTGGCATTCATGCTCGGTGGCTGGGGAACCCCAGTTGCTGATATGGATGGCAGCGGCAGCACCGACGGTGGAGACCTCTCCATGCTGCTCGGCGTCTTCGGCACGCCCTGCCCATAAGGTTTTGCTAGAGAGATTCATTACGACTCCAACGCCCCCCGGTCGAAAGATCGGGGGGCTTTCTTTTTTGCGCCGTGAATCTGACCGCTTTCTGCTCTTGCGCTTGGATCCACCCCGGTTCGACGAATACTCTTCTCAGCCCGAGCACCTATGAATTCATCATTACTCACTAAATTGCTGCTCGCATTGATCCTCGGACTTCCGATGCTTTCGCCTCGGGCGGCGGGGCAGAGTTGCCCCGGCTTCGGAGACTGTCTGGTCTATCACGCCAGCCCCGGATGCGCGTCGATGGGATGCTGCTCGGAGACCTGCGCCACCATACCCAGCTGCTGCAGTGTCAGTTGGGACTCCGCTTGCGTCGACTATGCGCTGAGTAACTGCGAGTTGTGCGGTAGCCCCGCATCCGGCAGTTGCTTGGTGACCCATATGACCCCGAGTTGCGATGATGCCGCGTGCTGCGGCGCTGTCTGCTCCATCGACCCGTTTTGCTGCGCCGTCAGATGGGATGCCGGGTGCGCATTCCTTGCCGGGTTTAGCTGTGTCGGGTCGCCTGGGACCTGCGGTGATCCCAGCAGCGGGCCATGCAACACAACCCACCCCAGCGGCGCCTGCGCCGATCAGGATTGCTGCGAGGCTGTCTGCGATGCTGATCCCTCATGTTGCAGTTCGTCATGGGACGGACTTTGCGTGGCCCATGCCGCTTCACTCTGCGATGCCAGTTGTGTCGTTGCCATTCCATCCGGCTCGACTGTAGAAATCGAGGTCTGTGGACTACAGCAGAACGACCCCTGCGTGGCGGGTTCGCCACTCCTACTTGGTGTACCCGGCTCGGCCACCGGTACATTCGCAAATCAAACTGCAACTTGGGCTGACTCCGAAGTCGTGCGCGTGGAACTCGCTGACACCAACGGCGATGGCGAAGCCAGACTGACTATCAATCTCGCATCCGAGGGAGCATCATTCGCGCTGGTGCTGCCAGCCGGCTTTTGCGACTCGGCTGCTGCGATCGCCATCGTTGAATCACCGAACTGTTCCTTCTCCCAGTTGAGCACCTGCCTACCAGTGGGGACTTACGACATCAGGATCTCGCCCGGCACGGCGACGGCTCCGCTCATACCCGGGCCAGAGTGCGCCAACGACGTGCACTGGGTTCTCACCGTTCAATCATCCGACCCCTGCCAGCCACCTCCGGTTGGTTGCCCCGGCACGGATGGCTGCTTTGCTCAGCACCTCTCGCCCGGGTGCTCCGATGTGACATGCTGCTCGGAGGTCTGCTCCATCGATGCTCTCTGCTGCGCTATTGAGTGGGACATGATCTGTGTGACACAGGCTGCCGTGCTCTGCGATCTGCCCCCGCCCACGAATGATGACTGCACTTCGGCGCTCCCATTGCCACTCGGTTCCACCGCCTTCAGCACGCTTGGAGCAACCGCGGGCGGTCCGTCCGCTCCTGCCAACTGCACGCAGTCGGCAAATCTGGGCCCAGATGTGTGGTTCAGTGTCTCAGGCCTCCGAGGCACATACTCGCTCTCAACTTGCCCGTCTCACGATTTCGACTCGGTGATAGTCGTGTATGAAGGGACTTGCCTGCAACCAATCGACATTGCCTGCGGTGACGACAGCCCATTCTGCATCGCCAAGGCGCGCTCAGCCGAGCTCGAGTTTGTCGCGCAGTGCAGCAAGACATACCTAGTGAGGGTGGCATCAACCGCCGCCAGTTCTGGAAATGGTGTACTCACGCTAACGCCCGTCAATGCCCTGCCCTGCAGTTGCAGCGGCGACTTTGACGCATCAGGCGCCGTAGATGGCTCCGACCTTGCCTCATTGCTGGGAAGCTTCGGATATCCGTCTACCGATCTGGATTTGGATGGCGACGGAGTGATCACCGGTGCCGACCTGTCAGTGCTCCTAGCCGCCTGGGGCAACTGCCCCTGAGCCCTCAGGCTCTGCATACTTCCGCGCTCAAAGAGCGATCGCTCAAAGAGTCGGCAGTTGCCTGCGCATGATTTTTCCGGTGGCGTTCCGAGGTAGTGATGCGAGCACCATGACCTCGCGCGGGCACTTATAGGGCGGCAGATGTTCCCGGCAGTGCTGGCGCAAGGCACCCTCATCGAACTGGGCATCCGGGTTCAGTTCGACGAATGCCACCGGAACCTCGCCGCGCGATGCATCGGCAGCGCCGATCACCGCCGAGTCTTTCACCGCAGCGTGGCGGTTCAGCACCTCTTCAATCTCGCGCGGAAACACATTTTCACCGGAGATGATCAACATCTCCTTGATGCGCCCGGTGATGAAGAGATGACCATCAGCATCGAACTTCCCCATGTCGCCCGTGCGGAAGTAACCCTCATCATCAAATGCCTGAGCCGATTCCTCGGGCAGATTCAGGTATCCGCGCATGACGTTAGGACCCTTTATCCTGATCTCCCCCTCCTCGCCCTGTGGCATCTCCCTGCCGTCAGACGCGACGATCCGCTCGCTGACACCGTCAACGGGGCGACCGACGCTGCGGAATCGATACTCCTCCGGCCGGCACCAGTTGGACACGGGCGCGGTCTCAGTGAGGCCGTAGCCCTCCGAGATACGAACTCGGAACTTGGCGTAGAACGCATCGGAGACCGCCTGCGATAGCGGCTCGCCGCCGCTGACTGCATAGCGCAGCGATGCCAGCTCATCGCCACTCGTGTCCCTCACACTCGCGATGGCGTTGTACATGGAGGGAATTCCGACGAATACCGTGGGGTGATGCCGCTTGGCAAGTTCGATGATGCGCTTGGGAATGAAGCGCGCCGTGTAGACAGCCTTGCAACCAATGGCGAGGGGCAGCAAAGTCAGTATGGTGAGTCCGAAACTATGGAACTGAGGCAGCACGCCAAGCACCGAGTCCTGACGATTGAAACGCGCCCGCGAAACAACCTGATTGATATTCGTCCGCAGGTTTTCTTCGGTGAGCATCACGCCCTTGGGCTTGCCTGAGGTTCCCGAGGTGTAGAGAACTGCTGCGAGGTCCCCGCTCGCTAGGCCCCGCGGCCATAACAATGGGGGCACACCGCGGAACGAGAGTGACTCGAGGGAGATCGGCCGCACACCCGCCGGAGCACCCCCGATCAGGTCGAGCATGGGTTTCACAGTGATGCAACAGTCAAGGCCGGCATCGCGACAGATGAACTCGATATCACTGCGAGAGAGCAGGTAGTTGATGGGCACAACCGTGCGGCCCAGCATCCAGGTCGCCATGGCCGCCGCAGGAAACATGCCGCTGGTCGGCAGCAGAACCCCAACGCGCGGGGCGCTGGTCGCGTCGTCGACAGCCCGCGCGATGTGCATTGCCGCAATCAGGAGTTCGATTCGCCGCCATTGCTTCTGATCGTCAACTACCGCGATCGATGCGGGGCGGAGGATGCATTGGCGCACGATAGACCCGAGAAGTCCCATTGATCGCAGGTTACCGCTAATCCATCATCCTCATGGCGCGCAGACGGTCTAGTCGTTCATCAAGAAGGTCGCCGTATGCTCGAAGTACTTCATCATCACTGCTTGTTCCGGCTCGGGAATCCCGGCATCGACGAGGGCACCGCGCATGCAAGCCACCCAACTGTTGCGCTCATTCAGTCCGATTCGAAAGTTGGCGTGGCGCATACGCAGACGCGGATGCCCCTTGCGCAGACTGTAATCCTGCGGGCCTCCGAAGTACTGGATCAGGAACTCGGCCTGGTTGCGAATGGGTTCTTCCAGACTCTGGGGAAACATGTGCCGCAGGTCAGAAGCAGCCTCGATACGGGCATAAAACGCTCTGGAGATCAACCAGAACTTCTCGGAACCGAGCCGCTCATAAATGCTTCGCTCTTCTTCTACGCCATGGGGATCGGGGTGGGTCACTGCGGCGTATAGTAGGAGCGTGATGCCACTGGGCTCCTGCTATCTCGCTCTGGCGCTGCTGCATGGCGCGCTGACTTCACAGGCGATCATCCCGCCCAATCTGCTGATACCACTTCCCACTCGCGGCGCAGTCAGCCCGATGTATCAACAGGAAGAGGGACTCTGGTTTCCTACTGAGGGCGCAAAGCCGCAGGAGATTGTGGAAGGGGCAGCGCGCCGTCTGGCTCGGACGGTGCTCTCCCCAACTCACAAGGCGGATCCTGCCAAGGCCGCCTCGGTTCTCGCAGCTTTCACCGACCAAAGCGGATTCCAAACGCTCTACGAATCATTGGCTCCGGCCGGGCAGAACGCGGCCAGCGCCCTGATCACGCACTTTGCCACGCAGGGCTCTGGGGGACAAGCTGCTCTCGCATGGATGTCCCTCGAGGACACAGACCCAGCAGTCCGACACTCTGCCTCGCGCAGCATCCGGCAACCTCTCTGCAACGCGGTGCTGGCAACTATCGATGGGGCGCTTCGCAGCACCAATCATCAGCGAGTGAATCGCGCCGGGCTGCTTGCGGGACAGTTGCAAGCGACTGCCGCCATTCCCCTACTCATATTCGCCCAGTTCGCTCGCGATGATCTCCCCAATACCGGCGATCTCGCCTGGATCGCGATCGGCACTACAACTTCCTATGTTGCCAACCTGATTCCCATTCTCGGTGATGGCAGCGGAGCATTCGCCCCGGTGATCGGCCAGGTGACCGAAGGTGTGGTAATGAGGGTGCAGGATGCGGTCGTGTATACGGCCCGCGCAGATGTCCACACTTCCTTGATTGCGCTCTCCAGTTATGACTGGGGCCATGACACCGGATACCTCGCATGGGACATGCCCACTTGGGCCGTCTGGTTCAACACTCAGTATGTGCCCTTCAAACAGGCGCAGGCCGCGGCGCCCCCACCGGTATCCGCTGCCGCAGTTCCCTGACCAATAGTTCGTACTCATGGGGACGGTTGTAGACCTGGGCGCTGATGCGCACAAACCACGCTCCATTCCACTCAATGATCGGCACCTCGATTCGCGCCTCACCGTAAAGGGAGGCCGCGAGTTTCTCGGGCGCCCCGAATGACTCACGAAGCGATTCGGGCAGTCGCACCGAAGCCATTGATGCGAACAAGCCGCCGTCTAAGGGCGCGATCGGTTCCGCATCAAGTCCTTCGAGCAGCAACTCGTGCGCCCATCTTGTCATCGAATGATTGTGCTCCATGAGTTTGATCCCGCCCGCGTCCTCCAAGAACTCCAGTCCTGCAACTGCACCGGCCCACGCCGCCAGATCGCGGGTTCCCTGCCAATCGAAGGCGGGAGTGAATCCATCGTCGATGTAATGGCTGAGAGTTTCGGGCCGCACCGAGGGCAGCAGGTCGGTGCGAACAGCGACCACAGCGCAGCCCTTGGGAGCGAATGCCCACTTGTGCAGATTGGTCGTATACAGATCGGCACCGATTGCGCTGGCATCGATCGGCACATTGCCAATGGCATGAGCGCCGTCGATCAGGCAGGCGATCCCCCGCCGCTTGCACTCGCTGACAATCAGCCCCACGGGGATCACCAGTGCTGTCGGGCTGGTGATGTGATCGACGATCACTAGTTTGGTGGTGGAGTCGATAGCGCTGATGACCTGCTGCGCGAAACTCTCGCCACTGACGACTGGTAGCGGGATACTGATCTCGCGGTAACTCGCGCCCCACTGTGTCGCCACTCTCGAGGCGTACTTGCGGACGGCGTTGTAGACATGATTGGTGGTGAGAATCGAGTCCCCCGGTGCGAAGCGAAGCGACCGCAGATGAGCACCCACTCCAGAAGTGGCATTCGTGACGAACCCAAGGCAGGCCTCGGGGCATCCGACCCACTTGCTTGCCTTCGCTCTGGAGGGTGCCAGAAGCTCGGTAACCCCCCTACCCAGCCACTGAACCGGCTTGGACTCGATCTTGCTACGCAACTCGTCGGTAAAGGCCTGTACGCGCTTGGGGAGGGCTCCAAAGGAGCCGTGATTCAGGAAGGCATATGTGAAGTCAAGGCTCCATTCGTCTCTAGCGGGGCAGTCTGGAGCCACTGGGGGCTGAGTCTTGGGCATGGAAGCGTGAGCATAGTTGCCTAGGGAGCGCCCCTCTGTCAGAAGCTAAAGAACCTGCTTGACCCTTACACTTGTACGGTATAACATTTACCTAACGAAATGTAAGCCTCTAGCCACATTTAGGACGAATAGCCATTCATCATGTTCCGCTACCAGACTTCCGAGGCCGATGTGTCGAAACTGCTTTCTGATCCCGTTGTCCAGCTAGGCCCAGGCGGCGATTTCACCTCCTACCTAGTTGAAGCGGAGGGCATGCTGCAGTTAGTCAGCTGCCGTCGGCGAGCCTCCCTTCTTACTTCTGCCATGGGGCTCAAACGGCATGTCCCCGTTGTGCTCCGTCACCCGCTTGACTGGCTCGAGGATCTGCTGGGAATCGAGAGCGTCGAACTGGTTCTTCAACCTGAAACCGTCCCCTCCATGATTGTGAGTCACGCCAATGAACCTAACACCCAAGCAACTAAAGATCTTCAATCTGATTCGACAGTGGAGAACTCTCCACGGCTACTCCCCCACGATGCAGGAACTCGCAGACGAGCTGAGCGTGAGCAAGGTTACGGTCTTCGAGCACGTCGAGGCGCTCATTGGCAAGGGCGCCATCACGCGCAATCCCAACAAAGCGCGCTCTTTGTCCATTCGTAGCGATGCCCTCCCACCTGATGAGGCTGAGGGGCTGACATTCCCGCTTGTCGGACGCATCGCTGCCGGACTGCCCATCGAGAAATGTGCCAGTGACGAAACGCTGCGACTGGGAGACCTGTTCTCACCGCCCGGCGGGCAGAGAGCCAGCATGTTTGCCTTGCAAGTGGAGGGTCTATCAATGCGGGATGAGGGCATTCTCGATGGCGACTATGTGATCGTGGAACGCCGGCAAACGGCGCGCAACGGGGAGCGAATCGTGGCCTTGCTTCCCAGCGGCGAGACCACACTGAAAACTTTCTTCAAAGAACGGGACGGATCCATTCGCCTTCAACCTGCGAACCCTGACTTTGAACCGATCATCGTGAAGGAGTGCGTGGTTCAGGGCGTGGTGATCGGCGTGATGCGGCGTTACTAGCTTCGCCGTTCAGCCAAGGTGGGCGCGGTCGCGCTGCCTGCCCTCACCGAGGCGAGCGCAGGCCTGCACTAAGCTCTTGTGCCAGCCGCAGCACCGCGGCAGCTGGATCGTCCGAGTTGGCATCAATAGCCCGCACAAATGCGCTGCCGACGATGGCGGCATCCGCCTCTTGCGTGGCTTCACGCACATGGCTCGCCGATGAGATTCCGAATCCCACGGCCACGGGAATGTCAGCGATGGCTCTGATTGCAGCTACGCGCCGACTGACATCCGTGAGCGACCCGTTAGTGCCGGTGAGACCGGCTCGAGCGAGCAGGTAAACGAAACCGGTGGAGCGGCGCACCTGCTGTTCCAGTCGCTTGGGCGAGGTCTTTGGAGCCACCAACATCGAAAGTGAAACATCAAGGCGCGCGCAGGTCGCGGTTATCTCATCGAGTGAGCTCGAGTCGGCATCGGGGATGATGAAACCATCGAATCCACACTCGACAGCGTTGTCTATGAACGCCGCTCCGCCCAAACGATGCACGATGGCGTGGCTCACCATCGCCACTAGGGGGACATTGGTTGTCGGTCGTATCCGAACAACCTTTTCCAGAATCGCGGCGATGGTGGCGCCACGAGAGAGGGCATGATGCATTGCTCCCGAGATGACAGGGCCGTCTGCGATTGGGTCTGAGTAGGGCAATCCGATTTCTATCAGGGCGGGCTGCGCCGCACTCAGCGCCGCAACAATCGGCTGCAACTGCTCTAGGCATGGGTGCCCGGCCACAATGAATGGCGCCAGACCACTGCGCTGCTGACTCCTGAGTCTGGCAAATGAATCACGAACACGGCTCATGGGCTTGATCCTAGAGAGAGCCGCGACTGGACGCATCACTCCTTCCCCGTATCCTTGTCATGGGGCTAGTAGCTCAGCGGCCCAGAGCCACCGACTCATAATCGGTATGACCTCGGTTCGAATCCGAGCTAGCCCAGTGTTTCCCTCTAAACTCCTCGCCATGTCCATTGATGTGCTCATAAATCGACGGCTGACGCATGCATCTGATGCCGTCGCTTTGCTGCGACAATACTCAGAACCACTGAGCGAGCTGGTACGGGCAACCGTGGCCTGTCTGCGATCTGGGGGCACCATCTTCACCTGCGGAAACGGGGGATCTGCAGCGGAGGCAATGCATCTGAGCGAGGAACTTGTCGGGCGCTTTCGGGGCACTCGCGCCCCATTTCGATCCATCTGCCTCAATGGTGATCCCACCTCGCTTACCTGCATTGCCAATGACTTCGGCTTCGATGAAGTATTTGCCCGGCCGCTGCGCGCCCTAGGTCGTACTGGCGACCTCCTGCTGGCATTCTCGACCTCGGGGGATAGCGCCAATGTCCTACGAGCTTTGGAAACGGCTCACTCCATGGGCATTACTCCTGCGGCTCTCTTGGGCGGTAGTGGCGGTGCTGCGAGATCCCTGTGCCAACTCTCACTCGTGGTGAACGCGGCCGACTCAGCAGCCGTACAGGAAGCACACCAGATGGTGATGCACATCATCTGCGAAGCACTGGAAGGCGAGAGCGGAATCGATTCATGACGAACCCCGATGCCAAGCCTATAAGTCTGGCACTCACTCGGCTCGGTGCACTCACTTGCCGCTGCATCGTTCCCCTCTGGGTACTGATCGGCGCGGCATTCAAACTTTGGGAGCGCAACCCGAGCTTGCTGCCAGCTCCGGTGCTCGACACTGTTCGGCTCGGGGAGGGCGTGCTGGGTCTCAGCGGCACCGCGTGGTTCGATCTGGCGATTCGCCTCATCGTCGGCATCGAAGTGGCGCTGGCGATGATCATGGTCTTCATGCCCCGCGCAGCGCGCCCGGCGGCGGCGGCAATTCTCTTGGTGTTTTGCGGAGTACTGCTGGGAGTGATCGTCCCCCTTTGGAGCCGAGATGGCTTCGCTGCTGTTCTCAAGGGTTCATGCGGATGCCTCGGAGGCTGGAGCCCGAATCCGCTGGTGATGCTGACCATTGACGGGGCGATGCTGCTATCGGTGATCAAGTTTGGCCGAGTAGCAGCGGGCGCACCGTCGTCGCGGACAAGTTCCGCTGCGGGCCCCTCGGCGGCAAATGTCAGTTGGCGCCACGGCTGGCAGCGCACCCTCACCGCAGTGCTGCTACTCGAAGCGCTCGTATTCGCCGCTCCCGCTCCTGCTACGAAACCGAGTGGCGATGGTGGCAATGGTCAATCCTTGACCGACACCACACCGACCCCGCCCGTGCTTCCCGCTGGGATCTGGCCGGGGCCTCCCGCTCAGATCGAACAGTTCTATGTTCCGGAGTTTGAGACTTGGGTTGGCAAGTCGATCATCGAGCAGGATTTCGCACGCTTGATCACTCCGGCGCCACCGGCAGACTTCCTGACAGGCGACTGGATACTCATCTTCTATCGCAAGGATTGTGATCATTGCGAGGCCATGCTCGCGGAACGCTTTTCCGATTCGCTTGCCATCCGCACTCTGGCGGTCGCCATTCCCGATACCGATCCAGCCGCAGCACTGGAGATGCCCTGCATCGAATGCCAGCTGGCTTCGATGATGCCTGATGTCCAGTATGTCGTCGGTACACCCATTCTGCTGCGGCTGAAAAACGGAGTCGTGACCTGCGCAGTTACCGACTCCGAGAACTCCGCGAAACTCGACGAGTGTCTGGCGCCATGATTCCGGTACTTCTAACGGCGGCACTGCTGGCGGCTATCGCCATGGCGCAGCTGGTGGGCGGTCCGGCGTGGTTGCCCTCATGGATGGGGAATCTTATGCGCCGTGTGGATGCTGATCCGCTGTTCTTGCTTCGCCTGATAGCGGGCTGCGAGATCGCCCTCTCAATGCTGCTGCTGGCCCTGAGACACAACATGAAGCGCTCCCGCGGATTCCCCAGCGCCTGTGCCGGGGTCGTGGCCTTCATTGCACTCGCCCAGTGCTCCTCTGTACTCACTCAGGCGACCCGTCCTGGGGCGGGGCTGGGTGATCTGCTGATCCCACTCACTACGCTCATTGTGGCCGTGCTGCTCACATGGCGGCTGGGTTCGGTTGCCGTAATCGCTCGCGAGCCAAAACGAGGCCCGAGCATCGAGCGCATCATCTCAACAGCTGTCGTGTGTCTCCTGATCGGTCTCACCATCACCGGGCGCGTGCCCGTGGGGAACTCGAGTGTGGCGGCCCCTATGCGAGTGGTTGAACTCGACACTGCGAGTTGGAGCGAGCGCACTATCCCCGAGTCAGGATTGGGATTGCACTTGCCGCAACTGACGGCTCTCACCCTCGAGGGCAAGTCGATCATTGTTTTCTACGACCCGCGCTGTGGACGATGCCACGAACTCTTCGCGGAGTACTTCAACAAACCAAGAGCAGAGCGGATCATCGCGGTGAAGGTTCCACCGGCTCGAGATGCCGTCCTTGTAGAATCGGACCAGCCGCAGGAGATCGACTGCCCTGACTGCATAAAACTCGACCTGCCCGCAGGGCCGGCATGGCTGCTCACGCCGCCTGTTGTGGCTGTGGTGGAGGATGGTCGAATCAACTGCGTAGCAGAGCGAGATTACGAAGCCTGCCTAGGCGCTCCCACTCCCTGACTCTCGGCTACCGGTTCCAGCAGCCGAACTGAGTGCGCATCCGCTTCGATGCGCCACCCGGCTCCGGCCGACCACCGACGCATGGTCGTCTCCTGATCGCGGATTCCGGCAGCAGCGGCCGCCGTTGATTGATAGTCAAAGCCATCGCTGATGCAGCGGCCAAATCCCAGTGCAATGACAGTCGCATCTGTCTCACGCAGATGGGCTCTCGTCCACAGGCGTGTGGCAGTATCTCCCATGGATCGCTTCAGGAGTTCCGTGAGCGCGACATCCGCTGCCGCCGCGGCATCAGCAGTTCGCGAAGCCCGCGCGGCCGCACCCGGCCACAAGCGATCAAGAGCGGCCGTCACCTCATGGCGCAGCGAGCCCCGCAAACTCGCGCCCGCTTCATTCGTGGCATCTTCGAGCCACCCCACTTCACAGCGCTTACACACATCGATGAGTTCCGCTTTGGTCGCCGCCAGCAGGGGCCGAACCAGCGCAACACCCGCATCCAGCGGGCGCGACGGTCGCATGCCCGAGAGACCTCGCACAGCGCTTCCTCGGCACAGCGCCATCAGCATCGTCTCCAACTGATCGTCTGCATGATGTGCAACCGCGACATGCGCCACGAGCGCCTCTCTAGCGGCCTGGCACAACGCCTGATACCGCAGCGTCCGCGCCTGCGCCGGTACCGAGGGCGCGGCGCGATCAGGAAAGACATCGAGGTTTACCAAGTTGAATCCCAGAGACTGCGCGAGCCGACCGACATGGGCCGATTCCCCATCGGCCGCCTCGCGAAGATGATGATGGACATACGCCGGCAGCACCTCCCCGATTGCGCCGCGCTCCCGCAAGGCGGCCAAGAGCAGAAGCAATGCCGTTGAGTCCGCGCCGCCACTCACTCCTACGAGAATCCCGCATCCCCGCCCGACTGAGCACCTCGTACTCAGAGCCTGCTCAACCACTTTGCAAAGCGGGTGCCTGCCAGCAGCGAGTAGTGCCGATCGCATCCTCTGAGTCTATCCCGCGGTGGGGTCATGCCACGGCGCGCCGTGCCACAGATCGGCGAGTCGCCTGCTGAGGCAGCTGGTTGAGTGCAGCAAGCAATTGTTCCGGGTTGGCCGCGCAGCAATCGGCGCCGACTTCCTCGGCAAGTCCTGGAGCGCGATTGAACACTCCTCCGCCACAGACGATGCTGGTGTTGGGAAGCGCACCTATTGTCCGCACAGTGTCGATGAGCGCGCGGATCGAAGGAGCATCGGAGGCGCTCGATGCCCACATCAGCAGAACATTCGGACGCCGCTCGGCCGCCTCAGCCAGAATCTCGTCATTGGCGATGCCAGATCCGCAGAACAGAACCTCGTATCCGGATGCTTCCAGAATGTCCGCGGCGATCTGAGCTGCTAGGTCCTCACCCTCCTGTGGTCCACAGAAGAGGCAGATCCGCTTGCCGTTGTGCGGAACCATCGTGTAACTCGACCATGCCTGATCAACAAGGGTGCGAAGCAATCGCGTCGCATAGTTGTAGGCAAGATTTGTCAGCTGATCATGTCGATGCAACTGTTGAATCGTGCTGAGTACAGGCCAGTAAACGCGAGTAGTTATCTCCTCGCCGGTCCATCCCGCGCATGCCAACTTCCCGACGAACTGGCGCGCCCCGGCGCGATCACCGCTGACTAGTAACTGGAAGAGGCGTTCATTTGCTTGATCAGTATTCATGTTTGCTCCTGTGTGCTGAGTCCATCGCCCCAATGTCTGTCCCCGCTGCAGCACGGTGCAAAACTGCTTTATCGGGCACAAAGCGAGGCGCTATGAAAGCGTTATTGAGCATTGATCTCTACGATGATGCCGATGGCAGCGCCAAATCGAAGTTCGCAGGTCGCATGGGGTCGCGATGACCTGAGCCAGGATCCGCACGGAGCACCTGACAAGGCATCGCGGGTTAGGCAGATGTTCTCCTCCATAGCCAGCAGCTACGACCTCAACAACCGATTGCACTCTTTCGGTCGCGATCAGGTGTGGAGAAGAAGGACTGTCGCACTCTGCGGAGAGTTGCAGGGGCGCCGCGTGCTGGACATCGCCTGTGGCACGGGCGATCTTGCTCAGGCTTTCGTGAGTGCCGGTGCGGAGCAAGTTGTTGGTGTCGACTTCACCGAGGCGATGCTGGAGCAGGCGCGCCTCAAGGCTCAGAGGCTCCCGGGAGTGTCAGCGCGCCTGCGCTATGAGTGGGCGGATGCTCTGGATCTCCCCTTCGAGGATGCCTCATTCGACGTCGTATCGATCGCCTTCGGCATCCGCAATGTTCAGCGCACCGAAGATGCGCTGGCCCAGATGCACCGCGTGCTACGGCCTCGGGGCGCGCTGGCAATCCTCGAGTTTGCCGAGCCACCCAATCGACTACTCCGGGCGTTGAATCACCTTTACACCGGCTGGGTGATGCCCCGAACTGCCGCCCTGATAGCGCGCGACCGAAGCGGCGCCTACTCCTATCTGCCCAAGTCAATCGAGTCGTATTTGTCGCCCCTCAGCCTGCGCGGCGCGGTGGAGTCCGTGGGTTTCGACCAAGTGAGACAGATACCCATGACATTTGGAGTGGCAGTTGCCACGATTGCTCGGCGAATGACGGTATGATCGCCCCTAGCCATGCTGTTCGACGCGCATACGCGCATCTGGAACAATCCTGCGCTGATCTCGCCCGAGATCGGCGAGACTCTGCGCAAGAGCGGCCTTGGTGTGGGGTCTATGGACATCGGAGCATCGGCGCACGAGCGAGCCATTGAGGGAATGGGGGCAACGGCGGTGCTGGGATTCGCCTCATCGCTGCTGCGGACGAGCATTCCCAATGAAGTGATCGCTGATGCGGCTCGGCGCAATCCCAGCAAGTGCATGGGAGTCGCTGGGATCGATCCAATGTGCGGCGATGCTCTGGAAACTCTGGAGCGAGCTCGCGCCATGGGTCTCTACGGAATCTCCATCTCACCATCGGCTCAAGGATTTCATCCGGCTCACTCCGAGGCGATGCGACTCTATGAACGCTGCGAAGAATGGGGATGGCCAGTCTTCACCATTCGCCCATTCCCACCCACCAAGTCATGTGTGCTCGAGTTTGATCGGCCGACCGCCTGGGATGAGGTCGCGCGCACGTTCGGAAAGTTACGCATCATCATCGGCGAGCTCGGCCACCCCTGGGTTGACGAGGCGCTGGTGCTGTGTGCCAAACACCAGCATGTCTATGCCGAGCTGTCGGGTGTGGTGTCGAGACCGTGGCAACTCTATGGCTCCCTCCTGCAGGCGCAGTCGTTGAATGTTCTGGACAAGCTCGCCTTCGGCAGCGGATTCCCCCTCGCTTCGCCCGCCAAGGCTCTAGAGAACCTCTATTCGGTGAACTCATATTCGCTCGGTACCCAACTGCACTCCATCCCTCGGACCGCTCTTCGAGCAATCGCTGAGCGGGACATTCCGGCAATCGTGGGCCTGCCCACGCCACTTGGCGGAGGACTCTTGCCGAGCGCGGTGCGAAGCGCCCCGCCCGTGCGGTGGACAACAACTCGGTGATGTTCTCCCTGCCTGAGTCAATCGCCAGCCGAGTTGCTTGGGGTGTTGCCTGCCTGGCGCTGCTCACCCTGCTCAGTTGCTCATCCCACGAACCCGAGTTGGCGGTAATCTCACTGGGAGACACGCCGGTACGCCTCGACTGCGATTCCGGCGTGGGTGTCTACAGTGTCGACCCCGCACAGGTCTCACTTGTTTCCACCGACATCCCCGTGGACTTGCTGCAAGCGGGGACTATCGTCAGTGGTCGGCTCCTCCATGTCGAACTTCTGTGGATGCCCCAACCAGGGAAGTCACCCATCGTGCCTGAAGCCACCAATGCCTGCATTCGGCTCCTAGTGTTTTCCGAAGGCGAAGTCGGGGTGTACGGTGGAGGTGGATTCGCATGGCCCATAGGCAGGCCGGGCGAACCAGAGTTCGCCCTCGACATCGTGGGCTCCAACCTGACTATGCTCGCTTCCACCAGTGGATTTCATGATCTGCTCAGCCCCGCCATGCTGACGGGCATTCTCCGCGCCAATCTCGATTCAGTTCAAACTAGGAAAACGAGGCGGGCCGCCAGTCAGGTGCTCACCAACAGTCTGAGAGAGGTGCGATGGGTCGGCGCCCCAGGCAGTTCCACCATCCCGCAGCAGGCGTTGGTGCAGTCGATCGCCTCGGCGTTGAGTGGCGAGCCGGTCGATGACATCGAGTAGCCCCGGCTCTGCGCGCACCTGCGCCTGATAGCCTCTGGCGGCATGAATGCACGCCCAGTTGCGGAGCCGCCTCCATCGCTCAGCCTGTCTCAGCCCCGTGGGCTCTACCTCTTGTTTCTGGTGGAGATGTGGGAACGCTTTTCTTACTACGGGATGCGCGCTTTGCTGGTGCTGTATCTGGTTTCGATTCCCGCAACTGCCATTAACTATGAAGCCGCGAACTCGCGGCAGATCCATCTGCACACCGGCGATGTCGTAGGGGTAGTTCCCAATGAACCTGGTGCCATCATGACCGGAACTGTCATGGGCTCCAAAGATGGTGTCCTGATCATCAAGTCCGACGACGGCATCGCGGACAAGACATTTGAGGTTGCCGCAGGCGCTGCCGCCTGGATTGACGTGCGGACCCCTGCCAACCCAGGACCCGGCTGGTCCTCCAGCAGCGCCACCCTTCTCTATGGCTGGTATACGGGGCTGGTCTACTTGCTCCCGATCATTGGCGGATTCATCGCGGATCGATTCATAGGAACTCACAAGTCGATGATCGTCGGCGGGCTTCTGATCGCGCTAGGGCACATTGCGCTCGCAGTCTCGGGGATCGGTGATCTCAGTCAGTCCAACTTGGGGATGAGCACTTTCATCGGCGGCCTGGCCCTGATCATCATGGGTACCGGTCACTTCAAACCATGCGTGAGCGTGATGGTCGGGCAACTCTACGGCCGCGATGATCCGCGCCGCGATGGTGGATTCACCGTTTTCTATATGGGTATCAATCTCGGTGCCTTCATCTGCGCCTTCATCTGCGGCACCCTCGGCGAAAAGGTGGGCTGGCACTGGGGCTTCGGTTCTGCCGCCATAGGAATGATTCTTGGGCTCATTACCTACACCAGTTTCCGCAAGATTCATCTTCAGGGAATCGGATTGCCGCCTGCTAACAGCCCCGAAGACACTTCCACCCTGTTCTTCATGGGCTCAGTCGCAGTAGCCGTGGTCGCTGCCATCTTCTATGGTCTGGGCGGATTCGGCTGGCTCTCGTGGGCTCTGGACAGTTTGTCCAGCATGGGACTCGGCTGGGTGCTCCCCTCGCTAGCTCTTGCCGGCGTCCTGCTGTTCTCGGGCTGGTTGGTCGGGTCACAGGAGACGGCAGACAAGGGACCGGTCATCGCGATTCTGGTTTTCATTCTCTTCAACACCTTTTTCTGGATGGCGTTTGAACAGGCAGGATCCACTCTGAATCTGTTCGCCTCGGATATGACGGACAGGTGGATCGGCGGCTGGGAGATGCCAGCGTCCTGGTTTCAGTCTGTGAATCCTCTGATCATCCTGTTGCTCGGTCCGCTGTTTGCCATCATGTGGTCTTGGCTGGGAAACCGTCGCCGCGACCCAAGTCAGGCCGTCAAGATCGGTCTGGGTTTACTGCTGTTGGGCATGGGATACATGGTGATCGTGATGGGGGCGCGCACCGCTGCCATCACTGGCGCGAAAGTCGGTATCTGGTGGTTGGTCGGCACATACTTCTTCCACACGCTGGGCGAGCTGTGTCTGTCACCTACCGGGCTTTCCTTCGTAACCAAGGCGGCGCCGGTGAAATTTATGTCGCTCTTGATGGGGGTATGGTTCCTCTCCAGCTTTGCTGCCGGAGTGCTCGGCGGCCAAATCGGCTCCGCCGTGGAGCAAATCGCCTCGGGAGAGATCAGCCTTCCCTGGTACTCCCTCTTCAGGTTCGGGGGCGAGGGTGACTTCTACTTCCTCTTCGTCATCACTTCTGTAGTCGGAGGAGTACTGATGCTCGCCCTGGCCCCAGCCATGCGAAAGTTGTTGCACGGACGCGGCGACTGATCGAAGCACAATCCCTAGTGCTCAGGGAGAGTCCCGCTACGAAGGATGGTTTATGGATCACTCGGTGGCTGCCGGCGTGACGGAGATTGCCCCCGCTGCCCCTAAGCATTTCCTGCACTGGAGTTGTTTTCTAAGCCGATGACTCTCTCACTCAGGAGTTACATCATGGCAAACAAAGCGCAGCTAATCGAGAGCATCGTTGCAATGAACCCCAGCGCTGATCGCACTTGGCTCTCATACTTTGAAGCCCCCGCGCTCAGCCTCTATGAGGAACACTTGCAGTATGCACTTGCCCCTCGCAGCACTGAGACGGGATGGCTGCGTCCCACCGAGACCCCAGCAGTCGTCTGCCGTACTGCGGCGTAACTGCTGCTGAGCCGGGTTTCACTCCCCTTCGCGAGACAGTTCGGCCAACCGCTTCTTGAGCAATCGCAGCGAGAGCAGCCCGCGCACACGGGTGAGCAGTTCCAGTTTGTTCACCGGCTTCGTCACGAAGTCGTCAGTGCCGCACTCCACGGCCCGCTCCATGTCGGCAACTTCATGCAGCGCCGTAACCATCACGATCACGGTATCCCGAGTGTTCGGATTGGCCTTCACCTTGGAGCAGACTTCAAAGCCCGACATCTTTGGCATCATGACATCCAGCAGCACCAGATCGGGCCGGGACGACTCTATGAGCTGCATGGCTTCCAGCCCATCGCGGGCGGTAATCAGCCGACAGGGCATCGACTCCATGTAAGCCTGAATCAACTCGAGATTCTGGGCGTTGTCATCCACCAGCAGAACGAGTGCCTCGGAAAGGTCGATCGCGGCGGGGTCGACTTCAGCAGCGCCTTTGCTCCCACCGACCGTGATCTGGTCCTTCATCAGAGAGAGAGTAACCGATCAGGGTGCGTCCACTAACACTCGGTGGATAGCCTCGATTGGATGCAGTGGCGATATCGAGGTGCCGTCATGTACCTGATGCCGGCAACTGGTGCCTGGGGCGCAAATGATGGCATCGGGGGCACCTCGCACCGCGGGAAACAAAACCTGTTCACCGATCTGCATGGAGAGTTCATAGCGGTGGCTGGCGAATCCGAATGCCCCTGCCATACCGCAGCAGCCGCTGGGGATCACCGTAACCTGGGGGAAGTAGCGCGCCAGCAATCCCGCCGATGACTCCGCACCCCACAAGGCCTTTTGATGGCAGTGGGCATGGAGGAGTACGCGCTCACTTGGGCTGGACATCCCTTGGGGGCGCACCGGATGGGACTCCCACTCGGCGTGCAACCACTCTTCAACGAGAAATGTCATTGCTGCGATGCGCTTTGCGGCCGGCAGAGCATGGCCAAGACGCAGCTGTGTCCACTCATCGCGCATTGCCGATGCACAACTTGGTTCGCACACCAGCACGGCGCGTGCCTTGGTGCGGGTGACTGCCAAGTCCAGGGCCGTGGCGGTGCGGGCGCATGTCCGCAAGGCGTCCGCGAGTTGCCCGGTTGAAATGAGGCTCCGTCCGCAGCAGCCTGCATTTACCACTTCAACTCGATAACCAAACCTCCTGAGCACCTCGATAGCGGCAAGACCGATGGCGGATTCGGAGAAGGTCGTGAAGCAATCAGCGAAGAGCACAACTGTGGGAGAGGCTGAGTGATCGCCCCCGCCACTCTTGGCTAGACGCAATAGCGACTGTGAATACTTGGGGAAGCTTCTCGCCGGTGCGATGTCAAGGAGCGAGCGCGCTAGCGCGGCTACGGGCGCAAATCTCAGCAACATGTTGCTGAGCGGCCACAGTGCCGAGCCGAGGCGCTGCGAGAAGCGCACATTACCGAACACCCGCTCTCGAAAGGGCACTCTGCCCGCTCGGGCGTAGCGCTGAGCTAGGAACTCAGACTTGAGTTTGGCAAGATCGACATTGCTCGGGCACTCGGATCGGCATGCCTTGCAGGAGAGACACAAGTCCAGAGTCTCAGCGGTTTCCCTTTCGTCGAACCCAGCGGGACCCAACTGCCCCGAGAGAGCCAGCCGCATGGCGTTGGCTCTACCTCGAGTGGTGTGCCTCTCATCCAGTAGAACTCGGTACGAGGGACACATGGTGCCACCCTCGGTGAGCCGCCGGCAGATTCCCGCACCATTGCATTGCTCTACCGCGTGCGCGAATCCACCCTCCCTTTCGTAGGAATAAAAAGTGCTGGAGGGCTCCACGACCGCCCGCGCCTGATCGTTGGGAGAGATACGAAGGTTGGTGAGTATCCGCTGTGGATCATCCGACTCCACGATGTTGCCGGGGTTCATCAGTCCCGCGGGATCGAAGAGCGCCTTCACTTGTTTCAGCGCTCCGCAGATGGTCTCGCCGAGAACACGAGAGAGGAGCGGGGATCGCAGGCGACCATCGCCGTGCTCACCTGAAAGTGCCCCGCCAAATCGAACCACCAGGTCGGCAACCTCCGTGGCGATGTTGAGGAGGCGTTGTCGATCCTCGGCATCGCGCAGGTAGATCAGGGGCCGAATGTGCAGGCACCCCACCGACGCATGCGCGTAATAGGCGGCGGTTGTGCCATTTCGCTCCACGATCGCTCGGAACTCAGTGACAAACTCTGCGAGAGATTGGGCATCGACAGCGGCGTCCTCCACGAAAGTCACCGGTTTGCGCAGCCCAGGGATTCCGTGCAGAAGAGGCTCCCCTGCCTTGCGAAGTTTCCAGGCTGCTGACATCGATGCGGCGTCGGTGCAAAGACGCGTGGGGGCATCGGGGAGCAGTCGAGTCACCTCCTCTAACTTGCTCCGAACTTCGGCGGCACTTGCTCCGAAGTGTTCGACATAGAGCACTGCACCCAGCTCACCGCGCGCTGGTCGAGGAAGAACCTCCAGATAGCGAGAATGTTCCAAGTTTGCCTTGGCTACAGAGATGATCACATCGTCGACCAACTCGACTGCGGCCGGAGAGGTGGTCAAGATGCCGGGCACGACCGCTATTGCCTCGGCAACGGAGTTGAAGCCGAAGATCACCAGGGCGCGGTGGGCTGGTCGGTGCACCAAATCAAGCTGGGCTCGAAGCACTGTCCCCAGAGTTCCCTCGCTGCCGACGATCAGCTTGGCGAGATTGACTCTATCGAATGTCCCGGGAGTGCATGCTTCAAACTGTTGCAGCAGAATGTCAAGGTTGTATCCATCGACATGGCGCTTGATGCGAGGGAATCGCGAGCGAATCTCGGCGGCGAGTGGCATGACGATGCTCTGCAATCCTCGCGCCAGCCCGCGCTGAAACTCATCGCCATCACATGACCCCTCGTGGAACTTATGGACTGATCCATCGGCGAGCACCACCTCTACCGAGCGCACACTCTCCACGGTGTGACCGTAGAGAATGGAGTAGGCGCCGGCGGAGTTGTTTCCGATCATTCCACCGATGGTGGCATGGCTGGAAGTCGCCACATCCGGACCGAACATCAAACCATGGGGCGCAAGCGCGGCGTTCAGCTGGTCAAGTACCACCCCAGCCTCGACGGTGGCGCGCCGACTGGCCGATTCAATGTTGAGTATTCCTCGGCAATGCTGGCTGAAGTCGATGATCACCGCGCGGTTCACCGACTGCCCCGCCAGAGCCGTGCCCGATCCTCGGGGGAGAATCGGCAAGCCATGCTTGGCGCAGACGCGCATCACCGCCACGCCCTGCTCCAGGGACCTCGGAACAACTACTGCCAGCGGCTCTACTTGGTAGATGCTGGCATCAGTGGCATAGAGAAGTCGGTCATGCAGTGAGAGCCGCACCTCGGCGCTCGTGGCTTGCAACTCGCCCACAGCGCCCGAAACACCTAGTCGCGAGGGAATCTCGGCGATGCGCAACTACGCGCCTCATCCACCCTTGGTCGGACTGGGGGAGTCGGCCGCCGCACTTGGGCTCGGACTCAGGAGTTTCTGCACCTCAGCCCGGAGAGTTTCGTCAGCCTTAGTGTCGAACCCGATGTGAGTCGAGGCGACATTGCCCTGCTGATCGATTACGACGGTAGCGGGAATGCCACCGAAACCATACTTGGTGATGACGGATGAGTCACCATCCACCAGCGTCGGAAAGGTGAATGCTTGCTTGGCCCAGAAGTCCCCTACCAGTTTCAGACGCTCCGCATCTTTGACATTCTCCCACACATTGATGGCGAACACCTTTACTGGCGTGCCGGACTCCGCAGCCCACTTGACGAACTTCTCGAGCACGGGCAGGCCCTTCTTGCAGGGGCCGCACCATGTGGCCCAGAAGTCAATGACTATTACCGAGCCGCGCAGTTCCGCAGATTTGATGACGGTTCCATCGAGCGTTGGCAGTTCGAAGTCAGGCGCGGCGGTGCCGACAGCAATCGACTGAGGCGTCCCTGGATCTTGCGGCTGCAGGTCTTCCATCTTGGTGACTGCCTTGCGCGTTCCCGCGTCGAATGCAAAGGTGAGCGGATCAGAAGCCAAGACCGGATTCATTTCCACCACAAGTCCGAACTCCAACCCAGGGACTCCCATGCCCGGAGGTGCCGCCACGATGGAAAGGCTGTCGAACTGACCGGTCTTGCCATCGATCACGATTAGAGCATCGCCATTGTCGCCCGTGAGCAACAACTTGGATGGTGCGCCATCGGTTCCGGCGACGAACCCAACAATCTGGGGATTCTCAAGGAACCCCAAACCAAATGAGTTCACATCAGCCGTGCCCGAACGGAGGGCGAACTGAGGCAGTGGAATCTCCATGCCCATCTCTTCGCGGAGCGTCTTGATGGCACTCTCCTTGACGGCGGTCTCGAAATACTTGTCATCGACTCCCTCCATGACCAAGTAAATCTTGCCGTTGGCACTCGTGACAGAAAACCCATCGCCATCGAGACTCATGTCATTGCCGGTGCCAAACTTGAAGTTCGCCTTCATCGTTTGATCGCCCATGGGTGTCTTCATTGTCAGTTGAGTCTCGTCCGTCATTCCCGCAGCTGCTCCGTAAGCCTTGATCGCTGCGCTGAGTACCTCGGTACCCTTGGCGACGGCAGCCGGGTTCTGGGCATCGGCGGGGAAACTGACTGCATTGCGAGGAGGCGATGGAGGTGCCTGCATCGCATCCGGCGCTTGCGCCAGAACGGGGAGAGCGATGAAGGCGGCCAGCAGAGCAGATAAAGACATCTTGTTCATGGGTGTTTCCTGAGTGATCTTGATCAAGTGGCCTGACTCGGAACAATCCAATCAGCCAGCTTGATTTCTTGTGTCATCGGTTGGGAGAGGGATGATATCCGCTTCCGCAATACCGGGTGAATCAGATCGGGGGCGATCTCGGTCAAGGGTACGAGCACGAAGCTGCGTAGGTGCATCCGAGGATGCGGCAGACGCAGGCGGGGCAGCCCATGCGCGCGGTCCTCGGGCAGATCGAGAATGAGCTGGTCCATAAGCAGCAGATCGAGATCGATGCAGCGCGGTGCACACGTCTCACCCGCAGCGCGGTCTCGACCCATGGCAAGCTCGATACTCAGCAGCGAACGCAAGAGTTCCGCCGGCGAGTGTCTGACATCAAGCTCTACCACCCCATTCAGATACTTGCCCTGAGGAGGCCCTCCTTCGGCGTCAGTTTCGTAGAGCGAACTGCATCGGTTCACCGAGACACCAGGCAGTGCAGTAAGGTGACTCAGCGCTAGGGCAATGTGGTGCTGGCGGTCTCCCAAGTTTGAACCCATCGCTATATAGGCGCGACTCGCAGGTGCTGCGCTCATGGAATTCCCACTTCACCCTGCAAAGGAGTAGCGCCGCGCCCGATGAGTTCGAGGCGCAATGACTGCAGCGCCAGCAGCGCTGACTTTTGCCGCACCAACTCACGGTCACCCCGAATGCGAATGTGCCGGACCCGTTGGCTCGAGCCGTGCACGCCGATGAACACCGTTCCCACCGGCTTGGTTGCGGTTCCGCCAGCCGGGCCAGCGATACCTGTGATCGACACTCCCCAAGCAGTCCCCAGCCGCTCCGCCACACCGCACGCCATTGCCGTGGCAACCTGAGCACTGACCGCGCCATGTTGTGCCAGGATTTCCTTAGTGACTCCCAAGCACGACTGCTTTACTTCATTGGAGTAGGCGATGATGCCGCCTTTGAACCAGGCGCTCGAGCCCGCGACCTCCGTTGCCAGCGCGCCGCAGCTCCCCGCCGTGCACGACTCTGCTGTGGCAAATGATTCGCCCCGAGCCCGCAGCAGACTTCCCAGCGCCAATGGCAGCGTGACCTCGCCTCTGCCAAAGGCCCATGGCTCCCATGCGGACTCGATCATGGTCAGCAGTGACGGGAGCGCAGCCAACGCCGACTCACCTCGGGCTCGAACGCGCGCTCTCACTATCGCGCCACTGACAGTTGTTCCCACATGAGGATTGGCCTGCCGCCGCATGAGCGGCTCGATAAGCCCCGCCGCATGGCTCTCACCGATTCCGCAGGCGTTGATCGAGGCCGTGCCAAGGTCTGTGTTCGAACTCTGCTTCGCGAGCATCTCATCTATCACCAGCCCAAACATAGGGCGCATTTCCCGAGGCGGCCCCGGAAGCGACGCGATCTCGCAACCTCCCAGACGCGTCCGCAGCCCCGGCGCGGTGCCGTGAGTGTTCGCGATCAGTTGTGCCGATCGCGGCGCGAGATCATGGAGTGGTTCACCAGGATTCATCACATCTCCCAGCGCTTCCCGGGTGAGATCGTCTTGGGTAGGGCCGAGCCCCCCGGTAATGAACAGCAAGTCCACCTGGGCAGCGAGCACCACCGCGCAGTGAGCAATGGCAGCCCGATCATCCCCTACGGTGCGATGCTCAACCGTGTCTACTCCCCGATCAAGCAGTTCATGCGCGATCCACTGAGAATTAGTGTCTAGGGCCTCTCCCAACACAAGTTCATCACCGACTGAAAGGATGGCAGCCCGCATGAGCCGAGGTTACCTCGCCTCGCGCTAGAATCGCGCTGTGCCACCCACAATGCACTGTGCTGACCGGCTCGCCCAAGCAGTTCATGAAACAGGCGGACCCGTTTGCGTCGGGCTTGATCCGGTGCTCGAAAAGCTGCCGGGGGCACTCTCAGATTTGCAACCAGCGGCGGCCTTCGCTCAGTTTTCCATAGGAGTTGTCGATGCCGTTAGGGGAATCGCCGCTGCGGTGAAGTTTCAGTCCGCGTGCTACGAGAGACTGGGTCCTGCTGGTATGAGCGCCCTCGCCGAGGCGACGGCTCATGCTGCCAGCGCAGGAATGGTGGTGATCCTCGACGGCAAGCGGGGCGATATCGGCATCTCCGCCCAGCACTATGCCTCGGCATCCCGCAGCAAGTTTCACGCCCAGTGGTCCACGGTGAACCCGTACATGGGCGAGGATTCCATCGCACCATTCCTCCAAGACAACTGCGGGGCCTTCGCTCTGGTACGGACCTCTAATCCAAGTGGTGATGCCCTGCAGTGCCTGCGACTCGCCGATGGCACCACCCTCTGTCATGCCGTTGCCGCCATGATCGACCGCATCGGTTCGCATGACATCGGCAGCTCGGGGTACTCATCCCTCGGCGCCGTGGTTGGAGCCACCAAGAGCACGGAAATCGCGGCGCTGCGAGCCCTGATGCCTCGTCAGTGGTTTCTTGTCCCTGGCTATGGAGCGCAGGGAGGGGGCGCCGATGATGTACTCCAGTGCTTCGACGCCAAGGGATTGGGGGCGATCATCACCGCGAGTCGATCGGTGATTTATCCGCAGCCGCAGTCGGTGGACTGGAAGAGTTCCATCGCGCGAGCCGCGGCAGCGATGCGTGAGGAACTGAGAAGGGCGATGGCACAATGAAACGCGGTGTAGTGCTTTTGGTACTGGCCATGGGTCTCTTGGTGGGCTTGCCACTGCTACTGCAGCCGCGTCACCACGAAGACAAGAGTGGCAGCCGCGTCGTGATCATCACCCCGCACAACGAGCAGATCCGCTTCGAGTTCTCTGCGGGCTTTGGGGTTTGGCACAAGCGGCACTTCGGTCAATCCGCTCAAGTGGAATGGAGTACCCCAGGAGGTACCAGTGAGATCAGACGGCTGCTTCTCTCCCAGTACACCGCCGATCTAGAGGACAACCCCACGGATGTCGGCGGCACCGCTGACCTGATTTTCGGAGGCGGTAGTTTTGAGTTTGCCCAACTATGCCGCCCCATCTCTGTCGAGGTCGATGGTGAGACTCGCCGCACCACCATCCTTGAGTCGGCGGGGTTTTCCGCTGAGGAACTCACCAGCATTTATGGCCCCAACGAACTCGGAGGCAAGCCGATCTATGACCCAGAAGGCCGCTGGTTTGGAGTAGCGCTCTCGTCCTTCGGAATCGTCTCCAATACTGCACTCTGTGCTCAACTTGGAGTCGCGGTTCCAACTACATGGCAGGACCTGACAGACCCTCGCCTGTTCAATGCTGTATCAATGGCCAATCCAGCGCAGAGCGGCTCGGTAGCCACCGCGTTCGAGACCATCCTTCTCCGCCTCGGGTGGCAGAGAGGCTGGCAGGTGCTCAGACGCGCTGCGGCGAACTCCCGCAGCATCACTGGTAGCAGTGCCAAGCCCCCGATCGATGTAGCAGAGGGTGAGTCTGCCTGTGGCGTTGCCATTGATTTCTACGGGAGAGCTGAAGCGCAGTCCATGCGTGAGGCGTCGATCAGCGCCGGCGAGCCATCGCTCGACCGCGTTGTCTTTCACGAAGCACGAGGCGAGAGCATGGTTGATGCTGATCCCATCGCGCTGCTGCGAGGAGCACCTCACCGAGAGATCGCACTTCGATTCATCCGCTACTGCCTCTCTCCGGAGGGTCAGGCTCTTTGGCAACTCGAACCAGGAGAAGGCGATGCCTGCGGGTTGCCGCGCCCGCGCGCCTTTGCCCTGCGGCGCATGCCTGCTCTGAGGTCGATGTACGCCTGCTGCGATGACTGTTTCATCGACAAGCAGAACCCTTTCGAGACCGCAACACCTCTCGCAGACAACCCTAACTTTCGCCCTTTCGTCACTCCGGTATTCGCGGCGCTGGCGGTGGACAACGAGGAACTTCTCTCACGAGCCTGGCAAAAAATATTCAGCCATCCGGCATACCCCCGCGACTCGTCACTGGTATCTGCAGAAGATGTCACCGACCCCCAGCTGCGACGCTGGATCACCCTGTTTGACTCAATGCCGACCGTCGCGGGCCCCGATGCCTCCCGGCACTCTTTGGCTGATCCCAACAATCTCTCAGTTCTTCGGGCCGGATGGATCAGAGGTGGGTGGAAGGACGCGGGCCTGTGGAATGCGCAGTCAGATCCCAGCACCGAGTTGCGCAGAGACCTCGCCCATTTCTTCGAGAAGCAGCTCGAGGCCATCATCCATGACACTCCCGAAGCCTCTGGCGCAGACTCATCACCGGAGGTGAAACCACTCCTAGGCATGCAGCAGGGCGCACCGTGAGCGATTCGCCCCGGCCGCTGCGCCTCGATCTCAAGCGCACGGAGGGGCTGCTGATCGAATGGCAGGATGGAACGAGGTCCTTTATCCCCCTGCTAGTGCTTCGGCGCATGAGCCCCTCCGCCGACTCGATCGCCATTCGCGAGAGCCTCGCCTCCAATCCGCTGACCGTGCTGAAGTCGGCGCCGCCATCGGGACCACTCGAGGCGCTGGGAGCGGAACTAGTCGGCACATACGCACTCAGAGTCCGGTTCAGCGACGGGCATGACACCGGCCTGTACTCCTGGCAGTATCTTCGCGAACTGGGTAGCGACCACCCGGTCCCTGAAAAAACTGTTGCATCTCCGTCCGAGAATCCGACATAAATAGTCATGCGGAAGGATGAGGGTGCTGTTCGAGCCTTTCGCTCCAACTGTGCATCTTTCTCCCCTCCGCCCCGCCGACCTGATCCTTTGGGTTGGCGGGGTTTTTTGCTCCCCGACTTGACGCGAGCCCCTTAGCGTCGTTCAATGTCCTGTCCGCCCCACCAAGGAAGAACACGATGCGCACCATTTACACCCTACTTGCCCTCGGAACAATCTGCTTCTGCCTCACTGCGTGCGATGACAGCAAATCCGTATCCAAGGTCACTCCGCGGAAGGTTGATCCCAACGCCGCGAAGGTGCAGGGACCTGATGCCGCAGCGGACAGCCGCCACAAACTCGGCTCCTCAGCTGTTGCGCCGCCTGATGCGAGCAAGCCCAAGTAATCGGGGCGTCGTTACTTCTGCATCAAACGAAAGAGGATGTCTAAACCCTCTTCGAGTTTGGCATCTGGTGCAGCAAAGCTAAGCCGAAAGTGCGTGTCGCGAGAGCTGAATACGCTGCCGGGGATTACGAGCACGCGTTCGGCAATGGCGCGCTCCACGAACTGTGTTGCTGTTTGACCAAGATGTGTCGGCACTTCAACGAAGGCATAAAACGCCCCTTGAGGCTCGACACATTTCGTGACCTTTGACATTCGATCCATCACCATGCGGCGGCGGCCTTCGAACTTCGTTACCAAGCTGGAGAGGTCCAGATCAAAGACTCCTGCTACTGCAGACTGCAGCGGAGTTGGGGCACAAACGAAACTGTATTGCTGAAACTTGGCCATTTGCTCAATCAGTTGCCGCGGCCCCGCGGCGAATCCCAGGCGCCACCCCGTGCAGCCATAGTTCTTGCCAAACCCGCGCACTAGCAGCAGGTCACGATGAGTTCGGGCCGGACTGGGAGCGCGCCCATCTTCGCGCGACCCCGCGTAAACAAACCCGTTGTAGATCTCATCAGAGAGAAGCAGGACTCCGCGAGAGGCACAGAGTTCGGCCAGCTCGGATAGCTCACTCTGTGTCATGACCGTTCCGCATGGATTGCTGGGACTGCAGGCAATCACCATCTTGGTGCGCGGTCTCAGGAGTGGCTCGACTCTCGCTGCCGTCAGGCGAAAATCCGGATAGGTGTCGCAAGCGACCACGGTTCCACCGCACATCTGCACCAGCGGCGGATAGGCCACGAACCACGGATCAGGCACAATCACCTCATCACCCGCACCGACAACTGACATCGCCGCCAGCAGCAGCGCGCCACTTGTGCCACTGGTGACAATGACACCCATATCACTGCCAACCTCCCAACCAACATCACTCCGCAGATGGCGCTCGATTGCCGTTCGCAGTTCATGCACCCCTTGCGTAACCGAGTATCCATTGCGATCGCTGAGAATCGCCTCTACGGCCGCACGCTTCAACTCATCCGGTACCGGGAAGTCGGGCTGCCCGATCGACAGATTGATCGGGTTGTGCATCTTCGCAGCCAGATCGAACACCCGCCGAATGCCCGAGGCATCGATGGAGCGTGCGCGATCGCACACCAATGAGTTGATGTCCAGGGTAGAAGCGCGATGCGGCAAAGCGCCGTCAATCACGAGTTACTTCTTCTTGGCTGCAGGCGCCGCTGCGGCTGTCTTGCCCGCGCCTGCGGCCGGCTTGGCTCCCGCCGCGGCCGGCTTGGCTCCCGCTGCGGCCGGAGCAACTGCTGCTGCACCCTCGGCACCCTCGACGCCAGCCTTCTTCGGCTTCTTGCCGGCCTTGGCCTTGATGCTGCGAACCTTGATGATGCCCAGCGCAGATTGACTGGTGGCATCCCACCGTTCCTCGGCGGTCAGGCGCGTGATGCGCTCAGCTCGCGTCAACACATTGCGATGCTGATTGAGGGCGCCGGACTTGGTCTTAAGGCTGCGGTGAATACTCATGTCGTTCGGTCGTTTCTAAAAGCGGGACTCAGTGGGTGTCCCAAAATGCGTCGTGGAAATCGCTGTTGCCGCGGTTGATGCTCTTCCACTTCGAGCCGACCGCTTTCACCTGATCCACGATTCGCCGTCCATCGTCACCGCGACGAAGCGCGGCATCCGGCAGACCAGGCAAAGCGAGCACCTGATGAAACCGACCATTATTACTGGGAACGGCCATGGCATCAACCCCATTGGCGGCTAGAAACGCCACCATCTTGCTCGATTCAGCCGGGGAAACGGTAGCGAGGACCAGATATGTCCAACCCTTTACCGGCTCGTTCGCCGCTGGAGCAGGCTCGGCCTTGCCCGCCACGGGCGTCGGTGCTGGCCGGGAGCCGTCCGTCACTTGAGTCAGTGTCATGGACGCCGCGACTAGTGGGTCACGAACCGTAACTGCGGGCGGTTGAGACGCCATCTCAGCGGGGATGGCCCGATCAGACACAAAACGAATCACCACCGCAATGAAAATCGCTAGGCACGCTGCGCCGAGCACGGCATACCTCATGGGGATCTGCGCGACCAGTCTTTGAAACGAGCTGGGGTAGACCCCCGCGCGCAGCGGTGCGCCAGCGCTACCTTCATCAGCATTGCTGCCGATTCTTACTTGACGAAGTGGTGATCGCCGCGCCGCTGTGTCTGCACTCATTGCCGGCGAAGAACTGGCGCGTACCTCAGGCTTGCGCTGTCCATCCTTGAGCAGTTCGTACAGAGCGGGTCCGTTCGCTCTCAGTGCCATGTCGGGATGCTAACACCCTGGCGGCGAGCGCAGTGCAATCACCACGGCAACAGCGAACTGTTTTGTGTGGGAAAGAGACACCGACCACGAGTGCAACCCCAGTTCCGAAGCCACCTCAGCAAACCTTCCGTGCAGTCGCAACTGAGGTGCTCCCACCCCCGCGGAGAAGACCTCGACATCGGTAAATGAGACGCCGTTGGTCCAGCCGGTCCCTAAAGCCTTCATCGCCGCCTCCTTGGCGGCAAACCTGGAGGCGTAGCGCTGCATGCGCAATGCCCCCGAACCGTCGCAGTAGGCAACTTCCTCCTCTCGGAAGCAGCGAGCCGCAAACTCAGCGGGGTTCTCCTGCATCAGCCGCTCTATCCGATCAACCTCTACCAAGTCGACTCCCTGGGAAATGGAGGAGTTCACTGCTTCCCCAGCCCATTCCAGCGCTGAAGCGTGTTTGCCAGTCCCAGGCGCGGGTCAACCCAGTGCCGAGCATCAGCCACCGGATATCCAGAGAATCCCCCTACGGCCAGTGCTGCCATAAGGGCAAACATGTCAAGCCTGCCGCCTGTTGACTCACCAGGAGGAGTGCGGATACCGGCGGTGGAGAGGTCGGTGAGCCTGACTCCGGTCAAAGAACGGCCGCCACGTGCCGCCTGAGCCGCTGGGTCACCGCCGCTACCAAGAACCGCGGCAGCGTCCATACCCAAGCCAATGATGGCGGTAGGCGGCGCTCCCCCATAATCGGCGATGGGCACCCCACTCCTGCCCGCGATTTCTTCGAGACGCACGCGCACTTCTTCTGCACCCTCAAGGGGGAGTGAGATAGACACCGTCACTCGCCCCAAGTCGCTCGCGAGACCAACGGCACGCTCCAGAGCCCCGATGGCGCGATCGACGGTGGCCCGATCGGCAACCCGCTCTGCGGGCACAAAGCAATCGATTCCGGCAATGGCGATTCCCCGCCGCTCGCACTCAAGACGCAGCCCCCGCCGAGCGCTCCGATCCAACTCGGTAGGTCTCAGGCCAGGAATACCGGTGCCAAGTTGGACTGCACGGTAACCAGTGCGGTGCACCCACTCCAAAGACTCCATAGGCAAGAGTTGCAGCGGAGCTATTGTCGCAGCCAGCGGGGAGAGCGAGTTGAATGCTGATTCGATCACAAGTCCTAGCGTAGCAAACTGATTCCCGCAGCCGCCGAGGGATATGCTCGCAACTATGCACCCGCGACTGCTTGCTGCTGTTTTCACCCTCTGCGGTTTCGCTTGGCTGCTTCTTCTCTGGTCCCCCGCCATCCTCGCCATGACCGCCTTCTCTTCTCTCGCTTCGATGGGTGCCACGATCCCGGGAACAGAGGCCTACTTCGGTGGTAATGGATCTGCTGCCGGCCTCTTCACCGCTGGATATGCGTTGCAGGGCGCATTTCACCTGAGTGCGTGGGCTAGCCCCGCGGCCGGGGTCGTCTCGTTGATCGTTTATGGCAGACTCCGCTTCGCAGCCATTTCACCTCGAATGCACCTGCTTGCCATGGTGCTGCTCGCACTCAGCCTGCTTAGCACGCTTGCAGTAAGTGCTCTCTCCTTCTCCTTGGATATCGCCATCTCTCAGTGGCGTAACGCCGTCTTCATCGCTGACCTGCCCGCGGCATCCGCCGCGAAAGCAACATTGACCGCATTGCACGAGACCGCACAGACCCTTCATGCCACGGCGGGAATCTCGGCATTGACAGCCGTGGTATTCGCCGTGAGTGCATTGGTCCCCGGGGGAAGATCCGCTGCGCCGAGTCGCACTACTGCAAGGCCCAGTGTCGATCCCACGGATACAAGTGAGGTCGACTCTGGCCACTAGGCGCGCCAAACTGGCGACCAAGGCCGGACCCAAGCGAGCGCCAAGGTCTTCGGCGCGGGCGAAAGCAGCCCGCGCGCACGTGCCAACCCAATCGGCACGGGCGATCGCAGCCCGCGACCGGGCCGCGCAGCTGCTGGATGCCTTGCGCGATCGCTACCCGGATGCGCACTGCGAGCTCAACTGGCGCGAGCCGCATGAACTGCTGATCGCCACGATTCTCTCCGCCCAGGCAACGGATATTGGGGTGAACCGCGCCACACCCGCGCTCTTTCAGGCCTTCGGCAGCCCCGCAGCATTCGTCAGCGCTGGAATCTCAGGCATTGAACCCTTCGTGCGCACCATCAACTTCTGGCGCAACAAGTCTCGGGCTATCCATGAGTCAATGACGGTGATCTGTCAGAAGCATGGTGGCTGCGTTCCCCGAACAATGACTGAGTTGACGGCACTGCGCGGCGTTGCCCGCAAGACTGCCAATGTTGTGTTGGGAAATGCCTTTGCAATCAACGAGGGAATCGTGGTCGACACTCATGTCATGCGCCTAGCGACTCGCATGAAACTCAGCAGAGGCGACGATCCCATCTCCATCGAGCGGGATCTCATGAAACTCTTTCCCCAAGCGTGCTGGTGTCAACTGAGTCACCTCTTGATTTCTCATGGCCGACGAATCTGCAAAGCGCGAGGCCGTCTCTGTGGTGAAGACCCCATCTGCCAGACCTACTGCCGCAGTGGTGCTAGTTCTTCACCACGGGTTCGCCGATGCGCACCCACTCGCAAACCCCCATCCCGCCCAGCGAACTGACATAACTCGCGCCGCCCCCAACCGTGCGCGGGAATACAAAGAGGATTGGCCCGGGGATTCGCAGGGCACCTCTCAGAATCATGCCCTCGCCCGTCGCCCGCAAGACGGCAATCCCCTCCTCGTGACATACCCAGAGATCGCCGTCGATCAGTTCAATGTCACGCACCTCGCTCTCGTGCTGAGTCGACACCAGTTGCGTTCCGAATGTGCCCTCAATCATGACCGTTGAACCGGCTCGAGCTCCGGTCTCTGCGTCGGCATCGGTCGCTATCCACGCCTTTCCCCACGCTGCCTGCACCGACTTGGTGGGCAGCGTGATGATGTTGATCGACTTGTTCACCAGTTCGCACTCGTCCCCTGCGGTGTACTGCCAAATCCCTTCAGGGCTGCTGGCAAGGATGCGGCGGCGATCTCCTAGCGCCAGATCGATCCGGCCCGGGGCGCGCGTAACGGCGAAGAACTCATCTCCCTTGCCCTGTGAGTCTGACTCGATGCGGTAGAGCGCGCGACCGAATGTCCCTGCTACAAGGAAATAGTTTTCGCGAAGTGGTGTTACTTCGATGGCCCCCTTGACGGGAATCGTTTGGGGATCACTCAGCTTGTCGTCATCAATGCGCCAATGAATGATCTCCGTGCTGGTGACCGCCCAGATTCGCCCCTGCGCCACAAAGGCATCACTCACCGCGCCCGGGACGCTCATGCTGACTCGTTCTCGCAGGTCCGGCCCCATGATGCCCACACTTGCTGCCCCTGCAGCTTGCAGTATGAAGACGAATCCGTTCTCCATCCAGAAGGTGTCGGTCCACGGCTGCAAAGATGTAGCGCTGCCGATGAAACGACCATCTTCCACCAACTTGACGGTGCGACCAACGGGCGCCGCCAGCCCAAGACTGGTGCGCACAACTCTTCCGCAGTCGTTCTCCCCGCGCAGCATGTGCGCACCATCAGCAGCGCGAACTACGCCGCCGTGACCGCTGATCCACAGATCGCCGTCGATGCTGGCGACGGTCGATGGCCGCACGCCCAACTGCTCCGCAGTAGCGACTTCCACTACCACCAGATCACGACTATCGCGGAGGTCTACTCTGGCAACAGCGGTGCGATCAAGCACCACGATGAGATCGCCGAGGTGCAGGCACAGGTCAACGACGGCGCCCGATGAGCCCAGCGGCATCACCTGAATCTCTTCGTTCTGCTGACCGGTGAGGGGATCGAGCACCAAGACCTTTGTTCCAAACCCCACAAAGAGACGATCGCCGTCAAGAAGGCTGCACCAATGCGTGCCTCCGACAGCATGAGTGAGCCCGAGTTCGGTAGACCTAGTGTCAGTCCTGTCTTCCTTCACATAGTTGGGAGGACAGGCCGTCAGAAAGGGGATGAGTACACACAGGAGCAGGACCAACCAGCGCATGGCCGCAGGCTACCGCGGATGAGTCCGGGGACCGCCGGGGCTTCTGGTGGTGACGAGAATCTTGGGCCTCCCCAGGTGGCAGCCGACTCTTGCGCGGATATTCTGTGACGCATGGCTGAGGGCGGACGGATTGAACTGCTGCAAGCGATGCTCGACTCAGAACCGGGCGATGCCTTCTGCCGCTACGCGCTCGCACTCGAATATGTCAAACTCGGCGAGTTCGCTACTGCTTTGGGATGGTTCGACAAGACGATCGAGGCCGATCCCGATTACTGCTACGCCTACTTCCATAAGGCAAAGACTCTGGCCGCGAGTGGAGATGCGCCGGGCGCCCGGCGCGTGGCCGAGGCCGGGCTCACTCAGGCACTCAGCAGCGGCGATTCGCATGCAGCGGATGAGTTGAGGGGCTTGATCGAGGAGTTGACTGAGCCATGAGTACAGCCCGCGCACCGCGCAGCCGGCGCCAGGCAACTTCCGAGACTGCAACCTGTTCACCGCGCAGCAAGCGCCAGACAACTTCCGATCCGGCCGCGCTCGAGCGCGCCCGAGAGACGGCATTCGCCCTGCTTGCCAAACGCGATCGATCCATCGTGCAAATGACTGCCGCCTTGACGCGAGCCGGTTATAGCGAGCGTGTCTGCCAGAGCACCGTCAAGCAGCTATGCGTTGACGGTTGGCTGAATGATGCCGCGCTGGTGACACTGAGGGCGGACTCAATCCGCCGCCTGTCGGGGCTGGGCGCGTCCGGAGTCGCAGAGAGGCTCGCGAGAGAGGGGTTTTCGCAATCGCTCACCTCCGCTACCCTCGCTCGGCAAATGCCTGCCGAGGAGGAGCTCGCTGACGCCATTCACCAAGTAGCGACTGCACAGAAGGCCGGCATGAAGGATGCCAAGAAGATCGCCACCCGCCTGTGCCGCCGCGGCTTCGATCAGGGCAATATCGCATCGGCACTACGCGACCGCGGATTTGAATCCTCCTTCTTGGACATGGATGCATGAACATGACTCAACCGTTACTCGCCGATGCCTTCGCCGCTGCCGCCCGCGGACAGGTCGAGGCCTGGCCCGACCTCCATGTGTTGTGTCCCACTTCTAGTCAGAATGCATCTGCGCCATGATCACTCTTGATAATCAGGGACTTCCTGCTGGCTACCCTTATAACTCCAGCTGGGAAATCACCCCGCGCCAACTGCAACAGCTGCGACTCGAGCAGGGAAAGTTTCACCTGCTTGATGTTCGCACCAGTGCTGAGCGTGATATCGCCTGCATAGATGGATCGCAGCACATCGCTTTACTCGACCTAGAGGGACAGATGGGCGAACTTCGCGCCCATGAGGGTTCGCCCGTCATCGTCTACTGCCATCACGGCATTCGCAGTTTCAAGGCAGCCGCGATTCTGAGGCAGGCAGGATTCTTGCAGGTGCGCAGCCTGGCTGGAGGAATCCACCTCTGGTCGGTGGATATCGACAGCGCCGTACCGATCTACTGAGTCGGCGCGTTGCGATGCCGCCCTCACCGAAGCGAATCAACTGGCAGACGAATCACCTTGACGCTGCGCTGTGACTCCGCGCCATCGATGGTGCACACGACCCAGAGGTCACGACCTTGAAGTGCTGCGCGAGGAAATCCACTTGATCGATCGGCCGCGACTTGGGCAAGCGTGTGCACTGCGCCAAGCGTGCCGTCTGCCGCGATTACCCGCAGCACGATTGCAGTCTCGTCGCCTCGCGCATCTTGCCAGATGACGAATGCATCGCCAGATGGCAGCAGTACCGTTTCGACTCTGCCCACTGAACCATCCGCGTCGACCTCGATCGTTTGCCCAAACTTCGCACCGCCATCACTCGATCTCGCGGCACGCACGACTCCTGCGGCGGTAACGCCGGTCCACCAGGCGACAACAACATCGTTTCCCGAAGCCGAGATGCTCGGGCCATTTACTGGACAGCCGCTGATCTTCCATCCATCACTGCCGACCGCCTGCGGAAGTGACCACCCCGCGCCGAGCCAGCGAACTATCTTGATATCTCGCGTTTCATCCTCGCCACGGTCGCGGTAGACGACTATTGGCCCCAGTGCTGCGATCGCAAGATCCGTCGGACAGCACTCGCAGGTTCGCTCGTCGAGTATCTCGGAGGGAGGTGATGGGCGCTCAGAGGTAGGCGCGCAGCGCGCAGCCCGCAGCGACATGTCGCCACCGCCGTGATCGTGCCCGCCGGCGTGTGCATCGGGGGGAGTCATCGCGCGACCGTCGAGCCAGCAGAATGCGGTCGCGGTCGCGCTCGTGCCCGCGCCCGCGTCCGTGCCCGTGCTTGTTGCGGCACTAACGAATCCATGTTCCGCGGGCTTGCCATCATCATGGAGGGCGCCGAGCTCGGCCCAAGTGCGACCATCATCGGTTGAGCGAGAAACAACCGCGTCGTACACCGATCCACCAAGTGCGCCCGACCGCAACCAAGTAGCAAGCAGAGATCCATCGCTCGCACGCACCACTGTCGGCGTATCCGCCCAGTTCGCAAAGAGATTCTCACCAGATGCGATCACTCCCACCGGCGACCACGCGCCTTGCACAAAGCGTGACATGCACACACGCGACACTCTTGCTACTCCTGCCTTCTTCCCAGATTCCTTCTCGATCCATGAGAGGATCACGCCATCACCATCAGCAATGATGCGCGGCGCGAACGACTCACCCTTGGCAGGCGATGTCACATCCTCGGCGGGCTTCGGGATTGGAGTTGCGCCAGAGAGCACTGCCGCAGGGGCAATCAAACACAACACTGCAACACTCTTGTAGAGACGCATGATTAAGTTCCTTGAGCACGAGAGCCACGAGTTGAGGAGGGTGAACTCTACCTCGCAAACTTCTTCTCAACTCGCTTCATCCCAGCCGCTGCGGCAGCCCCCACGCCTGCCCTGCCCACACCCTTTGCCCGCGCCAGCGCGCGCATCTTCTCGCGCACCTTGGCATCCGCCTTGCAAATCACGCCGTCGTGTTTGGCAGTCACCTTGTATGCCCGTGCACGAGCGCGAGCACATCGTCAATTGTTGCGTCGCCCCGCGCCAACGAATGGCGAATTGAGCAGCACCTTCTTGACCTCTTCGAGCAACTGCGAATCGGTCATGCGGGCTTTGGCAAGCCGGTCTTTGGCATGCGGTTCTTTGGACCGCGTTTTCTGTTTGGTGTCGCTGAATCGCTGCGCGCATTGCAATGGCCGCGGCGCATCCCGTTGCAGAAGTGGCGGAATCTCATCAAGAGGGTCTGGGAAGTCAAACCGCTACTTCGTCCCACATGTAATCACGAGATGCGCATCGTGTTACTGTTCAATGACGCGCAGATCATCGAGCGCGGCCAACTCGTCATCGACCCAATGGTTGAAGGACCCGCTTCCGAAGTTGACTGTGATAAACCGCTCAACACCGCACCGTTCCACTTGATCCACGAAACACCGCTGCGCACTGGGCGTGTCTGGCATGTCACCCGCGACACTCGAAAGGCGAGTTCCGATTAACTCCTTGAGTCACTACATACCGATCACCGAGGATGCCGCCCGTCAACCATGCGACCGTGGTGCTGACGGCGCAACTCACCACCAAAGGGAAAACATGAAGCTTCCTGTCTCTGTTGCAGCCCATAAACCCACCGCTTCAGGCAGTCTGCCGCCAGGATTCAGCCAGCTCGCCGAGGAACTGCCTCGGCTTGTCTCGGGCGTTGAAGGGCACCTCGGTGACCGCGATATGCGCCTGCTGACCTTGGTCGCCGCCCTGCCGACGGCGCAGGCCGAAGTGCTGAAGATCGGCAGCTTCAAGAGTAAATCCTCGCGGCAAGGGCTTCCGCGCTTTTGCTCAAAGGATTGTGCTATAGCATTCAAGCGAATTATGCCGGACACCGCACATTAACTACGCCCGCGCGCATCGGGCGAATGAAGGGCAGTAGCAATGACCGATGAAGCCAAAGGTCGGGATCTCTTTATCGTCGACAACAGCGTCTCGGGCTGGAAGACGCGGCGCTACCTCGAAGAGTGGTGCGGGATTGCCAAGGCGTTCGATATTGCGACGGGGTATTTCGAGATTGGCGCCTTGCTCGCACTCGATGGGAAATGGCAGCCGCTGGAGAAGATCCGCATCCTGATGGGTGCCGAGATGACGGATCGCACGGGGACGGCGCTACTCGATGCTGTGCGTGAACGTGCCGTTCAGACGCTCGACGGTAGCCTTGAGGCCGACAAGGACGCCAATCCGTTTCTCAATGGCGTCCCAGCGATCCTCGAGGCGCTGCGTTCCGGGCAGATCGAGTGCCGCGTCTACAACAAAGGCAAGTTCCACGCAAAGGCGTACATCACGCACGCGAAGCTGGAAGTCATCGGCTCCCAGGCGCTGGTGGGTTCCAGCAACTTCACCAAGCCGGGCCTGGAAACGAATATCGAACTCAACGTTCAGATTCAAAGTGCTCGCGAGGTCGCGCAGCTTCAGGAGTGGTTCGAGATTCACTGGAACGATGCCCGCGATGTCACGGACGCCGTCATCACGACCGTGGCGCGCCAAACGCATCTCTACACGCCGTTCGACGTCTATGCAAAAGCGCTCCAAGAGTACTTCCGCGGCCACGAGCTCACGGATACCGAGTGGGACGAGGGCCCCTCGAAGATGTTCCCCAACCTGGACCTCTATCAGAAGGAGGCCTACCGGGCGCTCATGAAGATCGCGCGCCAGCATGGCGGCGCGTTCCTCTGCGACGGGGTTGGCCTCGGCAAGACCTTCGTCGGTCTCATGCTCATCGAGCGACTGGTGCTCAAAGAGAACAAGCGCGTGGTGCTGTTTGCGCCGAAGGCAACCAAAGAAGGTGTCTGGGAGCCCCATCTACGGAGGTGGCTGCCGCACATCGGCCGCGTCGGCGGACCCTTCGGCACCCTCGCCGTCTACAACCACACCGATCTGGGCCGCGCGGGCGACTTCCCGGAATACTTTCGCGAGGTCACCGAACTCGCCGACGTGGTGATCATCGACGAGGCCCACCACTTCCGCAATCCGGGTCGCCAAGGCAATCCCGACGAGGAGATTGAACCGTCGCGCTACTACCAGATGTTCAAGCTTCTGGATGACGCGGTCCGGCCCAAGACGCTCTTCATGCTCACCGCCACACCGATCAACAACCGACTAAGCGACTTCCGCCACATGGCCGAGCTGTTTACCCGCCGCGTCGAGGGGTACTTCGCTCACACGCTGGGCGTGAACAATCTGCGCGCGCATTTCAATCAGATGGAAAAGGCACTCCGCAAAGCTGTCGGTCACGATGTGACCGATGTCGCCGAGAACATGATCGAGGCGCAGGAGCTCCTTGCGAAGGATGAGATCTTTAGGAACCTCGTCGTGCAGCGCAGCCGGGCGTATGCGCGGGAGAGCCAGCTGCGCGAGACCGGCAAGGCCGCGGTCTTCCCAGTGCGCGCTGCGCCACAGGTTGTGGGGTACTCGGTCAAGAAGACCTACGGTCCACTGCTCGATCTGGTCGCGAAGGCATTTGAGCGAAGTAGCCCTCTGTTCACGCTCCCGATGTACTACCCTCTGGCATGGCTCAGGGAGGGGGCCAAGCTGGATGAGGGCGGTACCGACAAGCAGCAGAGGGCTTTCGCCGACAACAGGCAGAAACAGGTCGTAGGCCTCATTCGAACTGGCTTCCTCAAACGTTTCGAAAGTTCCGTCGTCGCATTCCAGCTCTCCTGTGATCGTCTGCTCCTCAAGAGTCTCGCGTTCCTCGAAGTGCATAGCGAAACGGACTCCGAGAAGAAGCGTCTCAGTCGCTGGAAGACTCAGAACGCCGATATTTTGGGTTTCGCAGCACAGCAGCAGCTCGAGCTCTGGGATCAGGACGCTGACGAACTTGGAACAGAGGACATCGTGCCCGAGGAGTTGCTCCAGGCGGTCGACCACCTCGACCGCAAGGATTACAAAGTCGAGGACATGATGTCCGAAACGGTCCTCGATCTGGACCAGATCGTGCAGTTCCTCGAGGAGGCCAGGAGGTTCGAACCAAAGCGGGATGACAAGCTGCAGAAGCTCGTGCGCCTCCTCAAGACAAGGGAGCTGTCC
>SIAA01000015.1 GCA_009692045.1 Phycisphaerales bacterium
GAAGAACAGTCACCGCAGCCTCTACGCCTCAATGCTTACACAGAATCTGTTCACACCACAGATTCTCGTGAGCCCTGCGGAGTCGAGCGCCAAGGTGATTACGGCGTCGAACTACAACTTCAACACCTATGACCCATCGGCCGACATCTATTGGGATGGCGATCAGGCAGACACATCTGCCTCCACCGCCACACCGGATCCAGGCAGTCCCAGCACCGGCCCCACCGCGGTAAACCTCTTGGCCAAGTCTTGCACCTCCTACGACACCCTGCTCTTGGCAGGCGACCGTAAGTACAAGCAGTGGAAGAACTCTGGAGATTCCAAGTTCGCCATCGTGGCTAATCGCGGCATCCTTTGCTCCATAAGTGCGACGGGCGACATCATCCCCGCCAACTATAAGGCGTCAAAGACTCTGGAGATTCACGGTGGTAAGAACGAGTGGGAGGGCAATGTTTGCTACAACGACAGTCATGTCGCTCTGGAGCGCACCTTCTTCCCCACCGACATCAACCCCACCGCAGGTACAGGTTGCGCTGCCGCAAATCCTGACAATATCTTCATCCATCAGTGCGGAGATACTGGCTCGGATGTGTTCTTGACCCAGTGCACTCAGGTGACTGGTTCATTCAACGCCGGTACCAACACCTTTACTCAGACCCATGCCTTCAATTTTGATTGATGCCACCAGTTATTAGACTCTGACTTACAAGGAGCCGATCGGAGACCCCGGTCGGCTTCTTTCTTTTTTGTGCCGGTTGCTTGCACCGTAGAATCACCCCGTGCCGCAACTGATCATGTTCTGCCTTCATGCACTCGCAAGTGTGGGGGTGCTGTTAGCGCCGCAGAGCGCCTTGGTTGGCGTGCCCGCTTCGCGGCAGGCTGCCAACATCGCCATCATCTCCATCCACGGTGAGATCGACGGAATCACACTTCAGTCGGTGACGCGGCGCGTAGAGGAGGCCGCTCGTGCCGGCTGCACTGGCATCGTGCTCGAGCTCGACACCCCTGGCGGCGATGCCATGGCGACTCTGAGTCTCACGAATCAGGTGAAGTCAGTTTTTCCCGCCAACACCGTGGCCTGGATTCGGCCTCATGCCTTCAGCGCTGGCGCCATAATCGCTCTCTCCTGCCGGGAGATCGTGGTGGCGCCTGGCGCGGCGTTTGGCGATGCTGCGCCGATCATGGCGCTGCCGGGCGTGGGGCTGGTTCCGCTTCCCGCGACCGAGCGCGCTAAAGCAGAGAGCCCCATCATCTCGGAGGTGATCGACTCGGCTCGGAGGCGAGGGTATGACGAGACTCTGGTGCAGGCGTTTGTTCGCTTGGGCTCCGAACTATGGCTGGTGGAACGAACTGACGGCAGTGCTCGCGCGGTGATCGATGCTGAGGAGTATCAACGCGTGTTTGGGCTCGCGCCACCGCGAGCAGCAACGATTGCACCTTCGGTACTCATAGCGGGGGAGGAGATTCCGCTGAACCCGCTGCTGCAGGCGCTTGCGGGCTCTCGCGCTCGGCCGGGTCGACCAGATCGCCCGGATCTCGAGATCGAGACCCCCGTGCCTACACGCACTCGACTGCCACTCGGCGCGGCCGATCGCAACGAGTGGAAGCTGTTGGGCCAGATAGTGCGCTCTGACACTCTCTTGGTAGTTCGGGAGCAGGAGGCGGCGGCACTCGGTTTATCCCACGGAACCATCGCGGATGAAAGGGAGCTGTTACAGTTTTTCGGCGCTCAGAAGGTCACGCGGTTTGATGAGTCATGGTCTGAGGGTGTGGCGCGATTCATGATGAGTTGGCCCATGCGCATTGCGCTCCTCATCGCCATGCTGATGTGCTTCTTCACAGAGATGGCTCTTCCTGGCTCGACCTGGTTCGGCGTGGGCGGAGTAGTGGCGCTCGGCCTGCTGGTAGGCGCACCGGTCATGGCTGGAGCCGCCGAGTGGTGGGAGGTTGCCACAATCGTGACCGGGCTGCTCTTCCTGGCTGCTGAGGTTCTCGTCATTCCTGGCATGGGAATCGCCGGCTTTCTGGGCGGAGCGCTGCTTCTTGTCGGACTGGTGGGCACATTTACCGGCGCCGATATCTCCTCGGCAGATGGTCGACAACAGGCGCTGCAGGCGGCGGTACTCGTCATCGGATCTTTCTTTCTCAGTGGCGTAGGAATGTGGCAGCTCGGTCGGCATCTGCCCCGCACCAAACTGCTGAGGAGGTTCGTGCTCGCCGCGGTCGCGACAGAGGGTGGTGCTGCGGCGCATGATTCGGCCTCGGCGCTTCCCATCGGCACGACTGGGGTCGCTGCCACTACGCTTCGACCCTCAGGGAGGGCCGAGTTCGGAGGGAAACTTTACGAGGTGGCATCAACGGGCACCTTCATTGATGCGGCGCGGAGCGTGCAGATCGTGGGTAACCTCGATGGAGTGCCGCAGGTCGAGGAGACCCATTTATGAACACGCTCCTTCTGGCGCAAGGCTCCGGAGACTCCGTGATGCTGTTGGTGGCACTGGGACTTCTGGGCGTCGGCATCGCACTCTTTGTTCTCGAACTGTTTGTACCCACGGGCGGCGTGCTGGCGATTCTCACCGTCACTGCTGTGGTCGCCAGCGTGGTGGCTATGTTTGTGCATGATGCCACCTGGGGTGGCGTGTATCTGGCGATGCTGCTCGCGGGTGCTCCGTTCGCCATCGTCTACGGAATCAAACTCTGGTCGGCTACCCCACTCGCTAGGCGCATGATTCTGAACTCCTCGGTCGACCAGCAGCGCGTTGGTGTCAGCGATGATGAGGGTGAGGATGCCGCGCCCACTCAGCAAGCTCGGGCAACCTTGCGGGCGCTGATCGGCAGAGATGGAGTGACTCTTACGGCGCTGCGCCCCGTGGGATTTGCGCGAATCGCCGGGCACCGCGTAGATGCGCTGGCGGAGAACGGCTTCATCGATGCAGCAAGGACCGTGACAGTCATCGAGGAGATCGACGGCACGCTGAAAGTACGCGAGCACACCGTCCCCCAGTAGAAGCGGTATTCTGCTCGGAATGACAACGCTTACATTGGCTGACATTTCCGTGTGGGGCTGGGTCGGGATCGGAGTGGTCGGACTGGCAGGGCTGATTTTCTTGCTGGTCATCGGTCAATATCTGCAACTCTGGCTGCAGGCTCTGCTATCAGGCGCACCCGTGGGATTGGTCGACCTGATCATGATGCGCCTGCGCAAGGTGCAGCCCGATGTGATCGTCATCAATCGCATCAGTGCCAAGAAGGCGGGACTGAACATCGAGACCGACTTGATGGAAGCCCACTACATCGCCGGCGGTGATGTGACGCGGGTAGTTCGTGCCATGATCGCCGCCGAGAAGGCCAAGATCGATCTGCCTTGGGATCGCGCCGTGGCCATTGATCTTGCCGGTCGCGACATTCAGGGCGCGGTGCGCACCAGCGTTGATCCCAAGGTGATCGACTGCCCTAGCGTCTCCAGCGGTCGCGAGACCTTGGACGCCGTGGCCAAGGACGGCATCCAGTTGAAGGTTCGGGCGCGCGTGACGGTGCGAACCAACATCTCAAGACTCATTGGTGGCGCCACGGAGGAGACCATCATCGCTCGTGTGGGTGAGGGCATCATCTCCAGCGTCGGCAGCGCCGAGAGCCACAAGGCCGTGCTCGAGAACCCGGATCGCATATCCAAGACTGTGCTCGCCAAAGGGCTGGACTCCGGCACGGCATTTGAGATTCTCTCCATCGACATCGCCGATGTCGATGTCGGCGAGAACATCGGCGCCAAGCTGCAACAGGCTCAGGCCGAGGCGGATACCAAGCGATTCCAAGCGGAAGCTGAGCAGAGGCGCGCCCTAGCGATCGCTCAGGAGGCCGAATATAAAGCGGAAGAACAGAAGAATCGGGCTCTGGTCATTCTGGCCGAGAGCGAGATTCCCAGGGCGATGGCTGAGTCATTCCGAAGCGGTCATCTCGGCATCATGGACTACTACCGCATGAAGAACATGCAGGCCGACACTTCCATGCGCGAGAACATCGGCAAGACCCCCTGACGCAGGGCGACCGTGCCGACGCTCTATGTGGTGATCCCCTGCTTCAACGAACCAACGACTCTCGCTCCTTGTGTCGATGGTGTACTGCGCGCCCCTCTGCCTCCGGGATGGACTCGGCGAATCATTCTTGTTGATGATGCCTCAAAGCAGAGCACGCGCCAAGTCAGTCAGGAGTTGGCTGCGAAGCATCAGGACTCGCTCAATCTCATTCAGCACGAGGTGAATCTAGGAAAGGGCGCGGCGCTCCGCAGTGGGTTTGCTCGGGTCATTGAGTTGGCTCACGCCGACGATTCAGTAATCATCCAGGATGCCGACCTTGAGTACGACCCTTGCGACTTCGCGCGCCTGCTCGAGGCGCGGTCTGTCAACGGCGCGGTCTATGGTGATCGGTGGGGCGGAGCTGCCGAGTCCCCCGGACTCAAACGCCTCTTGCATCGATTGGGCAATCGGGCGCTGACACGCATCAGCAATCTCGCAACTGGCTACACCGTTAGCGACATGGAGTGCTGCTACAAACTGCTACCTGTCAGCCTGCTTCGCCAAGTTCTGCCCAGTCTTTCTGAGAACCGATTCGGCTTCGAACCGCAAATCACTGCGATCTTGGCACGCCTAGGAGCGCCCATCGCCGAAGTTCCCGTTTCTTACTCGCCCCGCGGTGTTGCTGATGGAAAGAAGATCGGAATCGGCGATGGATTACGGGCGCTCTGGGTGATCTTCCGTGAGAGGTCGAAGGGGCCGAGTGCCATGCGCGAGTTTCCCCCGCCTTCTTCGATGGGCCGCATCTTGGTGCAGTGCCTCGCCCTTGCCGCCGGGCTGGCTTTGATCGCGGCGTGTATCTGGAAAGCGATCGGCTCGGGCGACTGGAGCAGACTCGGTCATGCTGATCCTCGCCTGATCGCCGGCATGCTCCTGTTCGGCTTGGCTTCTCTCAGCATCAACGGAACCATCTTCTGGATCACCGTTCGGCCTCTGCAGCGATTGGCCTTCTGGGATTTGCAATCGGCTAATGCCATGGCGACATTTCTCAACTACGCGCCCATGCGCGCGGGATTAATCGCCAGACTTCTCTATCACATTCGCGTCGATCACATGCACAACATCCCCTTGCTGGGGTGGATGGCGGTGGTCGCTGCAACAATGGTGGTTGCTATCGGCTCGGTTTCTACGGCGACGCTGCTGGCACCGATCGCCGCGCTGACATGGTGGGGCATCGTCTTGTTTGGATGTGCGCTGGGCGCGTGGCTTCTTCGCCATCCCGGCCGAATCTCTTGGCTACGAGAGCGTATGCGAGGGGCTGAGCACATAGTTGACAGTCGCGCGGCCCTTGGCTGGGGCGTTGCTCTGCGGGTTCTCGACATCGGCGCGTGGATCGGGAGAATGGCCTGTGCAGCCGCGATACTCGGTATCGACCTCTCGCACCGCGACATCGCCTTGGTGGCGATCACCGGCATAGTCGTTTCCATGAATCCTCTGGGTCGCGTCGGATTTCGTGAGGCTGCCGTGGCATTCGTGGCGGCGAGGCTCACCAGCGGAGCTGGGATCGATGTTGATGCCATCTTTGTACAACTTGCCGTACTCGAGAGTGCTGCCGAAGCAGCCATCGCCATCCCCGCCGGTCTCGCAGGTAGCGCGCGCTGCGCCTGGCGCTGGCGCCACCGATGATGGTGCGGCTTCCCATCATCATTCCCCAGCTGCCCACTCAGCGATACTCCTGTCACTCCTGCGGCAACTGCTGCCGACACTTCAGTGTGCAACTACGCAGCGAAGATGTCACGCGGCTTGCCGAGCAGGGATGGGAGCGAGAGTTGGGAGCACCCGTCACCATAATGATCAAAGGCGTGCCCCACCTGCGCCGCCAGGCAGACGGCGCCTGCGTGTTCCTTCAGCAGGATGGGCTGTGCCGCATTCATGCTCGGCATGGGTTCGATGCCAAACCCATGGCATGCAAGTTTTTCCCCTTCTCTCTAAGTCCTGCGAATCACACCACGGTGGCGGGCCTCAACTTCGCGTGTCAAAGTGTGCTGGAAAACAAGGGTGCTTCACCTGAGAGTCATCGGCGCGGGTTGGAGCAGTTGGCCGATCTTGCCCCCGAGTGCGCCAGTCCGGCTGGCGTGGCGGCTCTGCAGAGCGGAACCGCAGGGACAGAGGCAGAACTTGCCACCCTGCGAGACTCGCTCTGCGGATGGGTCACTCTGAATGCGCGGGTCGATAAGCAAACTGACTCAGCACTGCTGCGACGATTGGATGGACTGGCATGGCTCGCGCAGACTCTTTCGGCTGCAACTCTCTCCAAGGTGCGCGGCGAACGATTCGCCGACTTGGTGCAGCTTCTAGTTGGTCAGCTTCCCCAGGAGTTGCCCCTTCATCCAGTTGCGCCTGCGAGCTTTCGGCAAATGGCACTGCTGCGGCAATCAGTATTCGCGCGACTCGAAGATCCGGCTCTAGACATGATGGCGCTTCGAGGGCGGCTGCGAACTATCTGGCGACAGTTGCGACTGAACACGCGCTTCAATCGGGCGCGTGGCGAAGTGCCATCGATCGGATTGGAGTTCACACCGCAGACGACCTTCAAGGCTACGGAAGCAACCGCGCCGCTCTCGGCTTCGAGTGATGCGGGTTTGATCGACGATCTTTTTTCCCGCTGGCTGATGGCACGCATCGCGGGCGGTAGGTGGTGCGGCAGCGGTTACTACGGATTCGACGCGGTCAGCGGGCTGAGCGCTCTCGTGCTTGATGCCGCCTGCGCCGGTTGGATTGCCCGCTGCCATGCCGCCTCAGGTGGACGAGCTGCACCATCCATCATCGATGCTCGGCGCGGAGTCATGGCAGTGGACAGATCCGCAGGCCGGGCACCCTGGCTCGGGGGATCAGGCAGCCGAGTTCTACTGGGCTACTTACTTCGCGAGGAGGGCCTGCGGCGAGTGATTCGCGCGTCTGTTTGAATCCGCAACAGACTCAGCTCGTACTACCAGTGAGCGGTGGGTAACAGAGCTCGCCCCAGTCATCGGTGTAGCCGTGATCCATCATGATCTGCAGACAGGTTGGGACAATGTGGCCGAGCATCATGGATGTTCGCTTCACGGCATTGCGATTGAGACGACCGCCGTAGGTGGCGCCACCGTGCATCACCTGACAGCGCACAAAGTAGATACGGTCCAGAACCTTATCCAGAATGATCGCCTGCCGGTCGGCGCGAAACCACTCCTGTGCCGTGGCAACCAACCGTGCCGTTGAAGGCTGCGCTCCACCGTCCGACTCCCAGAAGTGGCGCAGCAGATAACGATCTCCGAAGATGGCCATTGCCAGACCCTTATGCTCTCGGAGCATGACGCCGAGCACCTTGTCAGCATCGTGGGTGCGAATCAATCGGATGAAAGTCTCAACACTCAGACGATCGGGGACTGGCTCGCGGCGATCAGGATTCCACCTGCCGTAAAGGGCGTTGAGGGCGATCCATTGCTCGACGAGCCGCGTATCGATTTCTGCGGGCCCGCGCATATCAGCAGCTTCCAACCAAGTGAGGCAGCGGTGAATGCGAATGCGCACATCCTCGTAGAGGTGCGCCGCCGCATAGGAATCACGCCGAGGCTTCCACATGCGCCGCAGCTGCACTGCTGACATGAGTCTCTCGTTGCCGGGCTCTGCCTCAACCCGCTCACCCGTTGAGTCTGGATTCGACTCTGTCATCTCCAAGACGCTAACAGAAGTGGGAGATCACCTCCGCCCACCGTGCCGTCGCCATTGAGATCGGCGTTGGGATTGCCGGGGAGTTGTCCCCAGAGCAAGAGCATTATGGCAAGGTCGGCCCCATCTACGATGCCATCACCATTCAGATCTGCCGGAACAGGCGGAGTCGGGTCACATTCATCGAGCAGGAAATCCATGTCGATGTCGAGTAAAGAAGCGCCCACCACTGCCATGGAGGTTGGTTGCGGCGCGTCCACCGAGTAGACGCGATAGGTGCGCAGGTAGTAACCATCGCTGAGCCGGAATCCGTGCACCGACGCGCTGGCGCCGGTGGCGCATACCAGCAGAACATCACCGCGCGGGCCCAGCTTCATCGCCGTCGGATCGCGCAGCGCCACGCTGCTGCTTGGATTGGGGCCGACATCGAAGCGGCCGCCGTAGGCACCTGTCATCAGGTCGAGCAACAGAATCGCATCGAGCGCCACACTGCTTACAAACACCCGACCATCAGGATGGGTCTCTATGTCCGTCACCACACCCACATCAAGAGGGAGTGAAGCGCCGATGCTTCCCAAGTCTGCACCGGTCGTGGCATCGAAGCGGCGAATGAGTGAGTTGCCGTCAAGAACGAGGAGTTCGCCGCTTTCGGTAGCACGACACCTGCGTGGATCGATGAGCCCCGCGCTGGGCGGGACGAGGTCCGAAGGTGGCGCACCCGTGGCACTGAATTCCACCACCGCTTTGCGGCTGCGCGACACCACAAGCATGGCACCATCGGCTCGCCAACATAGGGCGGAGATGTCGGTACCAAGGAGCGCGTTAGGACTGACAAAGAACTCCAGATTTCCCGTACTTCTATCTAGGCGCGTGATCGCCCCCAGACGTGCACCAGTCACACTGATGGTTCCTGCGGCGTAGAGAGCACCGTCTGGACCGATGGTGATGTCGGTGGTGGAGATGAGACTCGTCGGTGTGCTGCGCACGCGAACTCCGCTACGCCCGTGCAACTCATAAACCAGATCGCCCCCCGCTTGAACGCACCAGATGCCTAGGGCGCCATTCAACTCCTCCGCATCTGTCACGCCATCGGCGTCGCAATCCTCACAGGAGTCGAGGCGCCCGTCACGGCTGCGATCATTGATCATCCAGCCGACGGTGTTGATCTGGGTGTAGTCGCTGGTGCCGCTGGAATCGCAGTCCACCTCGCACTCATCGGGAACGCCGTTCAGGTAGGTGTCGGTGACAAGCGCCGCGGCAATCTCCATGGCATCAGGAATCGAGTTGGAGTTGCAGTCGGGATCGCAGTGATCAGGGCGCGAGTTGCCATCAACATCCGGTTCGCCCTGAAGGATCTCCTGGGGATCAAGTACACCATCACCATCGCAGTCCTGACAGGAGTCGGGGATGCCATCGAGATTGTTGTCAAACACTGCACCCGAGGAGATAGCGGTGGAATCGTCGATGCCATCCTCATCGCAGTCGGTATCGATGCACGCGACGCCCGAAACATAGGCCTGAATCTGCTGCGCTAACAGAGTCTCGAAGCGCAGGTCGACATTGGCGCTCGCTCCGCTGACGGTGTGACAGTAACTCATCAATCCCGCGCGGCGCACCTCGCCGGTGTTACAGGCGTCGAGGCCGTAGCTATGGGTGTGCAGCGTTCCAATGTTGTGACCTATCTCATGTGTCGAAACATTGATGTCCCAGTTGCCCGGATTGTCGGCCGTGCCATCGGCGAACGAGCCGTTCATGTACCCAGATACGGAGTAGCCGCTACCGGTGCACACAGCATTGAGCCAGGCAACTCCGCCATAGGGAAGATTGCGGCGACCAGTGAGCAACTGCGCCAAGTCTCGGGGTACGTTCCCCTGCTGATCGTTCCAATGACTGCGAAAGGGGTCGAGCGGATCAGGTTCGTTGAAGAGGTCGGCGGCGGTATCCCAGAGTCTGAGATAGGTGAGCGAGAGGCGGACACCTGTGTCCCTAGTGAGTATCAAACTGTTGATGCCGTAGAGCGCAACGATGTAGTCCTCCGCGGCTTGCGGGGACGCAAAGATCGAACAGAACTCGAAGTCGGTGTCCACTGCCAGTTCGATCATCTTGGGCCACACTGCGCCGACCCCCGCGAGGCTTCCGGAGGCTCCGCCACTGCCGCCACTGCCGCCACTGCCGCTGCCGGAAGCAAGGTCCCCATCCAACCCGCAGGGAACGGGGGAATCCACCCCCGAGAACCCAATTTCTCGCTCGAATCTCCACGGCCCAGGCCGCATTCCCCGCGTGCACAACTGGGGAGCGGCGTTGGACGCAAGGGTGGTCAGCGTGTAGCAATTTCCACCGCCTCTGGGCATAAGCAATCCGAGCGCGCCCTCGGGACTCTGGGCAATGAAGGCATCGAGCGAGCCATCTTGGCTCGTGCCGCGAAACAGTTGTACGCGGTCGCGACTCAGGGTGTGCTGCTCGGTCAGGCCCTGGTCACCCACAGTCGTCACAATCGCGCCGGGCGCGACTACATGAAAGCGTTCCAGAGAAAGCTGGATCGGGCCATCGCAGGTGTCGAACACTTGCAGGAGTGACTCACTGTCGACACCCCCTGCTGTCGCAGCGATCAGAGTCATCACGATCGCCGCCGGAATTGCTGCGAAGGGTACGGTGGGCTGCATACTGTTCCTTGGAAGTAAGCCTACCTCCTAGTATGCGGGTATCGACCCGAATAGTTCAGATCAACGACATTGGCCCAGCCTTCTCGCAGTGGCCTGGATCTTTGGCATCGGGTTCGTCGGACTGTGGCTAGTGGGCTGCGCCGTTTCCGGCATGGCCAGCACAAGAATCGATGCCTCACTGCCGGGCGAGCGCGACATTCCTTTTATCGCCGCCGCCATACCTATATATGTGTCAATGGATCTGGCGATGGTGCTTCTTCCTCTGGCGTTTCGGTCAGGTCGAGACCTGTTGCCGCTAGCTCTAACCATGCTGGCGCAGGCCATCGTTGCCGCGATTTGCTTTGTTCTCTTTCCGCTTCAGGCCGGATTCGCTCAGAGGCCCGATGGCATATGGGGAGAGGTGTTCGGTGAGGTCGGCCTACCCAACCTCGCTCAGTTCGGTTACGCACCGAGTCTGCATGTGACATTCGCCATCATCATGGCGGCCTGTGTTTCCCAGAGGTGGCGCGGCCACTGGCCGCTAGTGCTGTGGACCTGGGCCGCGGGGGTGTCCATCTCGACGGTACTCGTGCACGAGCACCTGATAGTGGATGTGATCAGCGGAGTCATTCTGGGGGCGGCGGGAATTCCCCTGCTGCGCCGACTGGAGCGGTGGTCTGCCCAGGGCAGCGTGAGGTCTCACACCGCGAAGTACTTCGCCTCGGGATGATGGACGATGAGCGCGCTCGTTGATTGCTCGGGATCGATCTGAAAGTTCTCGGTGAGCGTGCATCCGATCCGCTGCGGCTGGAGAAGTCGAAACAGTTTCTCTTGATCCCCCATCTCGGGGCACGCCGGATATCCAAAGGAGAATCTGCTGCCCCGATACTGCTGTGTAAACAGTTTGCGCACGGAGGGATCGTCCTGCGCGCCAATGCCTAACTCAGCCCTGATGCGCTTGTGCCACAACTCAGCGAGCGCTTCCGCGCACTCCACCCCCATGCCGTGCAGGTAGAGATACTCGGTGTACTCGTTGCGCTCAAAGAGTTGGCGCGCCCTATGAGAGGCCTCCGTGCCCATGGTGACGCAGTGCAGCGCCAGCACATCACGTTTGCCGCTGCTCAGTGGCCAGAAGAAGTCGCTGATGCACCGCCGCGCCCGCGCCTTCTGTCTAGGGAAAGTGAAACGCTCAATCTCGCGGTCATGATCAACTGCATCGAACACGACAAGATCATTACCGTCGCTGTTGCAGGGGAAGTACCCCCACACCACGGCAGGCCGCAGGATCTTCTCGGATGCGCAAGTCAGCTTCAGTCTCGCCAGGGTTGGTTCCGCGGTTTCCTCGATGATCCGTTCATACTCCGCCGGGCTGAGCGAGCCCTTCTTGAGTCCCCACTGCCCGCGGAACAGCGCGACTAGATTCAGGTAGGGATAGATGGAACCTAGATCGAGTCCTTCCGCCAGTCGTTCCCCCCAGAATGGTGGGGTGGGAATGGATGAGAGAGTCTCCACGCTCGTACCCTCTGTCGACACCTCGGAATCACCGCCATCTCCGACTGCCACGCCTGCTCGCAGTTGTGCCGCGGCGATGCGACCCTCCACCGCCGCTCTCTTGGCGCTGCGTTCAGCGATCTGCGCGTCGAGCGCGGGCAGCGTTGCACTCGCGAGCGCCTCGCACACCGATAGACCTTCGAACGCATCGCGTCCGTAGTACAGCCGACCTTGGTAGATCCCGCGAAGATGTCCCTCGGCATAGCCGCGGGTCAGGGCTGCGCCGCCGAGCAGGATGGGAATACTCACCCCCATCGTGTTCAGCTCGCGCAGGTTCTGCTCCATCACGCCCACGCTCTTGACGAGCAACCCGCTCATGCCGATGGCGTCTGCGCCCATCTCCCGTGCCGCCTGCAGCATCTGGGGCAGCGGCTGCTTGATGCCGATGTTGCGGACCTCGAAGCCATTGTTGGAGAGAATGATGTCCACAAGATTCTTGCCGATGTCATGCACATCGCCCGCGACAGTTGCCAGAACAATCTTGGCCTTGGGCTTGCCGCTGATGCCAGACTTGGCCATGAATGGCTGCAGAATCGCCACGGATTTCTTCATTACCGAGGCCGACTGCAACACAAATGGCAACTGCATCCGACCCGCACCAAAGAGCTCTCCCACTGTCTTCATTCCCGCGAGCAAGTGATCGTTGATGATCTCAAGCGGGCCGTAGATGGTCATGGCCTCCTCGAGGGTCTGCTCTAAATCCTTGTCATCTCCATCGACGATGTGCCGCTGCAAACGCTCGACAAGCGGCAGATCAGCGATGGAACCAGCTGCTTCGACCGACTCCGCTCCATCGGGAAAGAGGGAGATGAAACTGAGCAGCGGATCGAAGTCGGCGGGCTTGCTAGGGGGACGGCGTTCACCCCGTCGATCAAAGATCAACCACTGCGCCGCTTCCCAGTGCTCAGGGTCAATGCGATCTCGGGGCAGAATCTTGCTGGCGTGCACAATTGCGGCGGTCAAGCCGCGCTGCCGAGCCTCCTCGAGAAACACCGAGTTGAGCACGGCTCGCGCCGCTGGCTTGAGTCCGAAGCTGATGTTGCTGAGGCCGAGAATGATGCCGCACTGGGGAAGGTGCTGGCGAAGCAGCCTGATGCCTTCCAGCGTCTCCAGTCCCAAGGCGCGATCATCCTCGTTGCCTGTAGCGATGGTGAATGTGAGTGGATCGATGAGCAGGCTGGCACTATCGAGCCCCCACTTCTTGGTGTACAGGTCGTGGATGCGCAGCGCGATTTCCAGTTTCCGCATGGCCGTCTTGGCCATTCCCGCCTGAGGATCCTCATCGATGGTGAGCGCAACGCAAGCCGCGCCGTAGCGCTGCAGCATGGGACAGATGCCATCCATCCTCGCCTCTCCATCCTCCAGGTTGATGGAGTTGACAATGCAGCGACCGCCCGCTCGCTGCAACCCCGCCTCGATCGCGGCTGGATCGGTAGAGTCGAGCATGAGCGGCACATCCACTTGACGGACAACCCGCGAGACGAGTTGCGCCATGTCGCTAGCACCGTCACGACCAACGAAGTCGACGCAGAGATCGAGGACATGGCTGCCATCGCGCAGTTCTTCCCGTGCCATCGACACCAGGCCATCCCAATCTTCTGCATCAAGAAGCCGCTTGAATTTGCGGCTGCCATTGGCGTTGGTCCGCTCCGCCACGATGAGGAAGGAGAGATCCTGATCGAAGGGAACATGACTGTAGAGGCTGCTGCAGCCAGCCCTCTGTGGCTCGTGGTTTCGCGCCTGCCCAACGCGGGCGCGGCACAACTCGCCGAGCTTCGCTATGTGCGCCGGTGTAGTTCCGCAGCAGCCACCAACAATGTCCACACCAGAAATTTCGACTAGCCCTCGCATCGCCTCGGCGAATCCGCTGGGACTGAGGGGATACTCGGTGCGCCCTTCGATCAGTACCGGAAGCCCCGCGTTGGGAATCACCGAAACACGACCGGGCCAATGCCTCGAGAGATACGCGATGTGGGGCGCCATCTCCATCGGCCCAGTGGCGCAGTTGAGGCCGAGAGATGTAATAGGGAATGGAGCTAGTGCCGTGACAATCGCCTCGGTGTCTGTTCCCAGCAGCATCGTGCCCGAAGTTTCGATGGTGACCGAAACAAGAATGGGAATGTCTCTGGGAGTGCGGCCGGCATCAGCGATGGCATCAAGACAGGCATTGACCGCGCACTTCACCTGCAGCAGGTCTTGACAGGTCTCCACGATCAGACAGTCGACACCCCCCGCGATCAATCCCGCCGCCTGCTCGCGGTAACTCGTCAGCATCTGATCCCACGAGACTTGCCCGAGGCTGATCAGCTTGGTGCCCGGACCCATTGAGCCCGCGGCAAATCTGGGTTTGTCGATAGTGGACCAGCGATCGCAAGCGGCTCGCGCAATCTGTGCCCCTCGCACATTGAGGTCCCGAACCCAGTTCACCATCTCGGCATCAAAGTCGGCTGCGACCAGTTGATTGGACCCGAAGGTGTCGGTCTCCACCACATCGGCACCCACCGCTAGGAATGATTCATGAATGCGACCGATCAGATCGGGACGAGACTTCACCAGGATGTCGGTGCAGTTGTCGCGCCCTAGGTAGTCGGCCGCCGCGCAATCGGTACAGGAGTGAATCGAGGTACCCATGGCACCGTCGAATAGCAGGATGCCTTTGTCCAGAGCGCTGAGCAGGGTCGGTCGAGCCATGAAGCGATGGTATTGCTGGGCGGATTACATTTCAACCGTCTATCCGGATGGACGGATGAATGGGTGTGTTCGGGGCGGAGTCCCGACCCGTCGGGAAACCGGCTACCTTCCTCCATTCTCCCGTGTCAGTCGCGACCCCATCCAAACTGCTTCTATTGGCTGGAACGCCCTGCAGTGCGCTGTTGATTCTGAGCTTGCACCTTGGAGAGAGCAGCGGCTATGCCCAGACGGCACCTGTTGCAACAGGCGCTGCTGAAACCGCAGCCACTCCCCCGGCGACCATGCCCCCAGAGGTCGTGGCGATTCTGGATCGAGCCTATGAAGCCATGGGAGGCCGTGCAGCTTTCGAACAACTTACGTCAGTGAGCTTCAAGCTGCAGACTGTGACCGACGCCGGATCGTTGATCCTGGAGATCGCCTCCAGCAATGACGGCGGCTTCATCGTGCGCAGACGGTCGCCGGAAGTCGGTCTGGCGGTGGAACTGGGAACTAATGGCGTCATTGCATGGAGATGGGCGCCGCGAGAGTTCGCCTTCACGCTTGTTCCTCAATCAATGGTCTCCCTGCCTCCGGAGATTGCCCGCTCATTCGATGTGCTCAATGGCATTCGAGCTGCGCCCTTCCAAAGTTACGATGTTCACCACAAGCACCCCTTCGAAGGCACCGAGTGCGATGCCATTACTTTTTTCAGCCGGGGCGAGGAGCATCTAGAGATGTTCTTTGATGTGGGAAACGGTCTCCCCCGCGGGATGCACCGCTACCTGCATCTCGCCAACGCGCCGGTCGAGTCCGTCACATTTGCCGGCTGGCGCCAGGCTGGCCCGCTTCTGGTCTCGACTGAACGAGAGATCATGGCCCGAAAGACCATCACCCACATTTCCATTCCTGAGATCGAGATAAATACTCTGACAGTCAAAGACTTCTCGCCACCTGCGGTTGCCGTCGCTGCCATCAATGCAGGACCAACGCCATGACACAGTCAGCAGAACTTGCCGTGGATCTGCGCGGCATCGGCAAGCGGTTCGCCAATGTCGCTGCCGTCCAAGGGCTCGACTTGGCAATCGAGCGCGGCTGCCTGTGCGGCCTGCTGGGGCCCAACGGCGCGGGCAAGAGCACCACCATCCGCATGATCATGTCCATCATCAAGCCGGATGTGGGAACCGTAAGCGTTCTGGGCGCTGATGCTCTGGCCATGAAGGACCGCATCGGTTACCTACCGGAAGAACGCGGGCTCTATCGCAAGATGCGCGTTCTTGAGTTCCTGGTGTTTCTCGGACGCCTCAAGGGCATGCCCTCCAAGGGGCTCTCGCACCGCATCCGCCGCTGGCTAGAGCGGCTGGAACTGCCGGGAGTCGAGCGCGCCCGCTGCAGCGAACTCAGCAAGGGAATGCAACAGAAGGTGCAGTTTCTGGCGGCGGTGGTGAACGATCCAGAACTCATCGTGCTAGATGAACCCTTCAGTGGACTCGATCCCGTCAATGCGCGGGTTGTCACCTCTGTGGTCTCTGAGTTGCATGAAGCGGGACGAACTATTGTGTTCTCCACCCATCAGATGCATCAGGCGGAAGAGCTTTGCGACCGAGTGATCCTCATCAACCGCGGCGAGAAGATTCTCGACGAAACAATGGCGGAGATTCAGGCTCAGTTCGACCCTCGCACCATCATCGCCGAGACCATGGACCCCAGCGTTGATCTGTCCACCCTCGCAGGATGCGACGGCATTGAGTCTGTCGAGCGAGAGGGCACCGCTGGCCACTGGCTGCTGCGCCTCGACTCCCAGTGCCATGCTCAGGCAGCGATGCAGGCCGCACTCCGTACCACTTCGCTGCGCTTGGTCTCTCTGCGACGTACCTCTCTGGACGAGGTGTTCGTGACGCTGGTGACTCAGCACGGCGGCCACGCCCGCACGGAGGTCCGATGAGTAGTTCATCCCCACGCGATCACCGTTCCGGCACTCTTGTTCGAACTGCAGTCGTCGCCTGGCGCGAGTTCAAGCACACCGCCCTCACCAAGGCCTTCTTCTTCGGCGCGGTGGTTGTTCCCGCTTTGATGCTGGGGGTAGTCCTGCTGATTCCCTCCCTAATCAGCGGCCGCGCCGCGCCCATCATTGGCACCGTGACCGTTTTCTGCAGCGATCCTGCCGTGGTTGAGTCGGCGCAGAAGTCGGTCAATGAACGGGGCAGCGATGTCCTCATGGGCAGCAGGAGTGCTCGTGGTGTCATCGAACAGATGGCCATGGATGCCAGCGAGCCCAGCGGCATCGATGTCACCATCGTGGCGGCCGCTGCCTCGGATTCGATAGACGCATTGAAGGAACGGGTTCGGGCCGGAGAGTTGATTGCCGTGGTGAGCATCACGGATGAGGCCCTTCATCCTCCCGTGCCGGCAGCTGGAGCCGACTCGCCCGAGGAGTCATTCTTCGACATGTTTGTGGCAAGTTCTACCAGCCCCAAGCACACCGCCCTGCTCCAGCGCGCATTTTGCGACGCCATCGTCAATGTTCGTGTCCTGGCCACTGGCGCCGACTTCGAGCAACTCTCAGCACTATTGCGGCGACCGGTGGCAATCACCTCCCGACTCACACCCGAGGGCGAAGAGGCGACTGAGAACACGGAGCGGCGCTTTCTCATCCCCATGGGATTCATGATGCTGGTGTGGATGGCGGTGTTTTCCAGCGCCAACCAACTGCTGACCACCACCATTGAGGAGAAGAGTTCCAAGGTGATGGAGGTACTGCTGGCGGCGGCAAGCCCCATGGAGATTCTCACTGGCAAAATTCTTGGCCAAGCCGGCGTTGCCGCCGTGCTTCTCGTCATGTACGGCGGCCTAGGGATGGCGGGGCTGATTGCCGCCACCATGGCCGACCTAGTAACACCCGGGACGCTGCTCTTGCTCGGGTGCTGGGCCGTGATGGCCTACTTCATGATCGGCGCGCTCATGGCGGCCATCGGCAGTGCCGTCAGCGATCTTCGTGAAGCTCAATCGCTAGTTGGCCCGGCCATGATCATCCTCATGATTCCCCTCATGCTCTGGCTTCCTATCACGGAAAACCCCAACGGGCTTTTCTCAACGGTGTGCAGCTTTGTGCCGCTGCTGACTCCATTTGTGATGATTCTCAGAACTGCGGGCGCCATCGAGCCTGTGCCTACTTGGCAGATCGCCGCCGCCCTGTTGTGGGGAGCGTTCACCACGCTTGCCATGATGTGGATGGCAGCGCGCATCTTCCGAGTCGGGGTGCTCATGCAGGGCAAGCCTCCAAGCCCATTGGAACTTCTGCGCTGGATCCGCGAGAGGTAGCCTCTCGCATATGGGCGCGCAGTCCTACCTCTGGCTGGGTTGGATCCTCGCAATACTCTGGTTCGGCACCTGCGCCTGTACTGTTGCTTGGGCCCTCTTTGATGTCCGCGCTACCTCTCTGCGCCGCTGCCCAAAGTGCTGGCATGATCTGTCGGGGATCGCTGGATTGTGCTGCAGCGAGTGCGGCCGCTGGGCAAAGAACGAACAGCAGCTCCACCGAAGAAAGCCGCGTCGGCTTCCCGCCTACCTCGCACTCGGGGCGGCACTTGCCGGTGCTCTATATATTCATGACCGCGTCGTCACCGATTCATGGATGGCCATCATCCCCGATCGGATGATGAGCCAAGTGGCCTGCTTCGCCCCCTCGACGGGGGTTGGTGAGAGGGCACTCAATGAAGTTCGCATTCGAGCCGTTCGAGGCGTGCTCTCGCGGGGCTCACTGTTGGATCTGATCGAACACGCCGCATTGGGTGATGCCGATGCCCCGGTGCACGCGACCAAGTGGCGTGATCGCTATGCCTCAATCCTGGGTGCAGCGGCTGCTCATGAGATTATCAATGGTCAGCCTGATGATGAGTCTGTGAGTGACTCTGGTGAGATCTCTCTGGCCCTGAGATCCATTCCTCCGCGCATCCGCTGTGCTAGCCCTAGCAAATGGTTCGAGGACGACCCAGTTGTGGTGGGTCTAAACATCGATTGCTACTGGATTGAGCCACCTGACTTCCTTGCCCGCGTGAGCTGGGACTCGAGCAGCGCCATGCAGTATTCGGGTTCCGATCAGCCCGATGCCGGATGCGTTCGGCGTGCGGGCGCCGCGGGCGCCGCCGGAGCCAACATTGTTCTCGGGCGATTGCCGAAGGGATCACATGATGGCCGAATCATTGTGGAGGTGACGCAAGTTGGTTCACGCGATGACGAATCCCCCCCAATCCGTGCCGAGTTCCCCGCCCACATTCAGGTGATGCCATCTCCAATCGCTGAGCTTCCTCGCATCAGTGGCACGGAGGTTGACGCAGCGGTGGGTGCAGTGTGCCGCGATGGACTTCTCCTCTGGCCTGCCAGCCCGGGACGCGCGGCATTTCGCTTCAACATTGATGCCACCGCTTCTACTGAGTTTGAGGGGGTGCTCTTCGGCGCGCAGATATTGGCGTGTGAAGCGGGCGTTGTGCGGCGCTCGATCCGGACTTGGTGGATGGGCGGGCCGCGCTCGGCCGAATCACTGCACTGGGAGATAGCACTGGAGGACGAAGCGGCCCTAGCTCGCGTTCCTCTGGATGGATCAGGCTGGACACTGCGAGTGGCCTCGATGCCATCGATCGCTTGCCGATCAGCACCTGCCCCCGCGCCCACTCTGCCCACACGCATCTGGGAGGGCGCATTCGAAGTCCCGCTCACTATCTCCCCTATGACTGGAGTCCCCCAACCGCGGCCGTGGCGCGTAGTAGACGATTCCGGTCCCGCTTCCTCCAAGTCGGCAAGTGGCGACTCGGCGCGCACAACAGGGTCTACTGTGCGATGATCCCCCACCGATGAACAATCAGACGCTATTCACTCCTTGGCGCATGGCATACCTGCGCGAACTCGAGGCCAGGTCTCAGGACTTGCGCGTCTGCGGTGGGGCACCTCGGGCTTCTGATGGGACGGGGAACTTTCTCCTGGATTACTGGCGGTCTCCCGCGCAGGACGAGGCGAATCTAGTGGTGCTGCGCAATGATCATGGAATCGTCATGCTCAATCGATACCCATATGCCAACGGCCACCTGCTCGTAGCACTGGGAGATCCGCGGCCAACGCTCATGGACTACGCCAGTCCCCAGCGCGCCGAGCTTTGGAAGTTGGTCGATGAGGCTGTGGCGCTGGTGGAGCGTGCCCTCAATCCGCAGGGGATCAATGTGGGATTCAATCAGGGTCGTGCTGCCGGTGCGGGGCTGCCCGAGCACTTGCATGCTCATGTGGTGCCGAGGTGGGCGGGAGATGTGAACATGATGGCAGCCATCGCTTCGGTGCGGATCATCCCCGACTCACTCGAGGAGACGGCTGCGCTGCTGCGCGGCGCGCACGCCCCCAAGTAGGTGCGCAGCGATTCGTTCGGAGCGCGGCCCCCTGGGAAGAACGCAATGCGCCTCTGCAAGCAGAGCACTTGGCGATTGGCAGCTCGAACCCATCTTTAAGGTGGGTTCGCCGTCCATCATTTCCGGTCTTCCACACGAGGGAGGCATGACCTTCAAGGCAGAGTCGGCGATCCCGATGGGCTCGAACATAGGTCCGAGCGCACTGAACCAAGGCTGCCCAGGGGGCCGGGCTTCGAACTGACGAAGTCTATCGAAAACAGTTCCTCCCTCAGCCCTACTATCCGCTTCCACCTTTCGCTAAACAACGAAGCCCTCCATGTTTCAAATGCCAGCCTTCTTGATTCGCATGCTCGGGCAGTTCGTCGCCTCTTTTCACCCGCGCGCGCTGCCTCCCATGTTGCGTGCGAGTTACGCCCGCGAACTCGCCTCTTGGTTCTTCCTGCCCATAATGCTGGCGGGAATCGAAGGCAGTGCCATTGCCGTAATCGCTAAGAAGGCCTTCAGCGCCGGGCCGAATCTCACGGACTCGCAAATCGATTTCGCCGTGGCGATTCTGGCAGCCGCACCCAATGTGGCCAACCTCACCAGCTTTGCCTGGGCCGCGGTGGCCCATGGCAGGTCGAAGATAAAGTTCATTGGCCGACTTCAGATCATTACAGCACTGCTCGTCGGGCTGATAGCAATTGTCCCTGAGACCGCGGACGGCTTGACCGCCCTGTGCGTGCTGGTCGTGACGGCGCGATGCGCCTGGACTGGCGTTCTCACACTTCGAACTGCTGTCTGGCGCAACAACTATCCGCGAGCCAATCGCGCCGTGATCGCCGGCAGGATGGCGACCATCCAAGCGCTAATGTTGGCGGCGACGGGATTCGTGATGGGGTGGGCCTTGGATCTCGATGCTCGCGCCTATCACCTGCTCTTTCCTGCGCTCGCATGCTTTGGTCTCATCGGTAATGCCATCTACCGCAAGGTGCGCTTGCGAGGAGCGCAACGACTGAAGCACGCCGAGCGCAAGGGACGCGCCGAGGATTCCCCCTCTCTGAATCCTGTAGCCATGTGGAGGCTCCTGCATCAGGATCGCCCTTACGCGGCCTTCATGGGATGGATGATGGTGCTGGGCATCGGCAACCTCATGGTGGTCGCGCCTCAGGCGATCATTCTCGAAGATCAGTTCAATGCGACCTACCTAGAAGGCCTGCTCAACACCACGGTAATTCCTGTGCTGATCATGCCGCTTGCCATTCCCATGTGGTCTCGCCTCCTTGGGCGCATGCATGTGGTTCAGTTTCGATCACTGCACAGCTGGGCGTTTGTGCTGGCTACGGCCCTCATGTGGCTGGGTGCGTGGTTGGACTCGTTTTTCGTTTTCCAACTGAGCGCCGTTGCCATGGGAGTCGGGTACGCCGGTGGAGCCCTCGCGTGGAATCTTGGGCATCATGACTTCGCCCCTGCCAACCGCGACAGCGAGTACATGGCGGTGCATGTCACTCTCAATGGCATCCGGGGATTCATAGCACCACTAGCGGCGGTGGCGCTCTACAAGTGGCTACTGCCCCACGGAGCGGGAAGTTGGGTCTTCTTCGTAGCGCTGATAGTGACGCTCGTTGGAGCCGTGGGATTCCAGTTGCTGTGGAAACAACTACGAGAACTGCCAAGACACGGCGGATGACTCCTGCCCGCCCTTCGCGGATACCGGGGCAAAAACCCGGCGAACACTGACACAACTCGGGGCGAATTGCCGACCTTGCTGTATGCTCTTGGGTTCACCTGCGGGAATGTCCCGCGGGATTCGCACCCCTTTGCAGCCTCAGTTTGTAACTGAGGCGGTGAACAACTTAGAGAACGATCCCCCCCACCCATGGTTGACTACAACCTCATTTCCGACATCGACATCGACTCATCAGTCTCGGACAACATGGTTCGAGAAGCACTCGGCGACATCAGTTCAGTTCTGGAATCCGGCGCCATTTCCCAGTTCAAACCGGGAGCGGTTCTCCCCGGCAGAGTCGTCTCCATCAGTGGGGACTTTGTAATCATTGATGTCGGGCTGAAGAGCGAGGGCCAGGTTCCCATTGCTGAGTTTGAGGATGCGGGCGGGGTTTCAGTTGGCGATACGGTTGATGTGATGATCGAGGGTCATGAAGATGCCGAGGGCAGCCTTGTTCTCTCCAAGCGCAAGGCCGACCGCATCCGCGGCTGGTCGCAGTTGCTGCTGACTCGCAAAGAGGGTGATGTCGTAGAGGGCAAAGTTCTTCGCAAGATCAAGGGCGGATTGCTGGTTGATATCGGCGTCCCGGTCTTCCTGCCTGCCTCGCAGGTTGATGTCCGCCGTCCCGGTGATGTAGGCGACTTCCTCGGTCGCACCATCCGCGCCTCCATCCTCAAGATTGACGAGGAGCGACGCAATATCGTCATCAGCCGTCGCAAGCTCATCGAAGAGGAGCGCGATGCTGCCAAGAAGGACCTGATGGCCAAGGTCGTCGAGGGCGCGATCGTCAAGGGCATCGTCACCAACATCGCAGACTTCGGCGCGTTTGTTGATCTGGGCGGCGTTGATGGTCTGCTTCACATCACTGATATGTCTTGGGGGCGCGTCAATCACCCCAGCGAGATCGTCAAGTCTGGGCAGGAGATCGAGGTCAAGATTCTCAACATCGATCGCGAGCGCGAGAAGATCGCTCTCGGTCTCAAGCAGAAGGAATCGAGCCCGTGGGAGCAGATTGAGAAGAAGTACCCCGTCGGCGCCCGCGTGCGCGGCACGGTGGTGAACCTCATGTCCTACGGCGCATTCGTGCGGCTCGAGGATGGCATTGAAGGGCTGGTTCATGTCAGCGAAATGTCATGGACGCGCCGCGTCAATCACCCGAGCGAGGTTGTGGCTCAGGCTCAGGAGATTGATGTTGTGGTGCTTGACTTCAACAAGGACAAGCTCGAAATTTCTCTGGGCATGAAGCAAACCGAGGTCAATCCCTGGGACCTCGTTAGCGAGAAGTACCCGCTCGGCACCGTCATCGAGGGCAAGGTTCGCAATCTCGCCAATTATGGCGCGTTCATCGAGATCGAGCCTGGCATCGACGGCCTGCTGCATGTGAGCGACATGAGCTGGACCAAGAAAGTTGCCCATCCCAATGAGGTCGTAAAGAAGGGCGATGCCCTCAAGTGCGTCGTCATCGAGGTTGATCAGGAGAAGCAGCGCGTGGGTCTGGGGCTCAAGCAGCTGGCCGAGGATCCATGGGTTGAGGCCATTCCCAGCGCCTATCGACCGGGCATGATCGTCAAGGGCAAGATCACCAAGATCACCAACTTCGGCGTGTTTGTCGAACTCGAAGATGGCCTCGAGGGGCTGCTTCACATCAGCGAGCTCGCTGATGCCAAGGTCGAGAACCCGCAGGATGTTGTTAAGCCAAATCAGGAGGTCGATGTCAAGATCCTGAGAGTTGATACCGAGGAGCGCAAGATCGCCCTGTCGCTCAAACGGGCTCAGTGGGGCGCGGCCGCTACCCCAACTCCGGCGGCATCCTCTGCCACCAAACACGAGGATGATGCGTTCCTTTCGCCCAAGCGCAAGGCTGCACCCACCCGCGGCGGAATGGACGATCACGGCGCACTTGGCACGGACAAGTTCACTCTGCCGGGGACCTGATCCAGAGCCGCTCTAGTGCCTCGCCAGTGGCACAGCTCTTGCCGCGACCGAGGTCAACAAGTCAACGAAAAAGGCCTGCGCTCTAAGCGCAGGCCTGTTTCATTCGTGGATCCAAACGCCGCTCACTCCTCCGGCGCGTGGATTGGGTTAGTTCAGCAGATGGCTAAATAGCAGAGAAGCGCCAGCAGATACAACTTCTGGCGCGTCGATTCGATTGACATTATTCCGGTTAGGCGCATTTGGAGTTTCTTCAGTCGGAGCACAAAGTGCGCCCTGTACACTGGTGAATATGCCTCGGATTCTGCCCTGTGCCACAGCATTCTTGTGCGGATTCATTCATTTGGCAGCACAAGGTGGGGGTCTCAGAGCCTCATCCGATAACAGCAGGCCAGATCTCAGCACTGCCGTATCCATCTGGAGCACCGCTCGAGCCTGGGTTGACGGCGGAACTACCGACCCCAAACAAGAGATGCCACCAAGCTCTGTTCGGGGTGCAGCGATCATTCTGCGGCTGTACGGCAGAGTTGTCGGCATCGGCATTGACTGGATGGGTGGCCCGCTCATGCCAACACGAGCCATGCAGGCTGCACTCAAGGATGCTGTGACGGACGAAGAAGTTGCGCGGCTCCGAGAGGCAAATCCAAATGATTGGGGAGAGCGCCTGACTCTCGAACTGGAACTATGCGGTGAACCGGTGCCACTCCTCGGCAGGACTTTTTCCGACATCATCGAGCGGATCAATCCTGGCACCGATGCCATCGTCATGCGCCGGGGTGAGAAGTTTGCCTATGCCTTCCCCTGTGTGATGCACACAACGAACTCAACCAGTGATGTTGCCGGCGCTATCGCTCGCCTGTGCGATCAACTTGATTTGCCCAGACGGGATCTCGCCCAACTCGAGGCCATCGATTCGGTGGCTGTGTACTTGGCGCCGACTATTCGTCTGGCGCAATCTGCCCCTGCCCAAGCGCCATTTCGAGCGCGTCGTGGACATCAAGTGGCACTTCCGATCAAGCCCACTGCGGAGGCACGGGCCCAGTTCGCCGGGGAGATAGCCCAGTGGCTGCTTAGGCAGATTCCCAAATCAGAGTCGATGCGAGACCAAGAGTCTGTCAACACTTTGGGGATTCCCGGGGCCTATCGGCCAGCGACAGACTCCTTTGAGCCCCTCTCCGCGTCCCCTGCTGAGCAGGCGGTTGTGGCTCTGGCTCTGGCCAGACACGCGGCTTCTCTCCAGAACGAGAGCGAGGCGCGAAGTAAGGAACTCGCCGCATCTTGGCGGCTGCTAGCGGCACTAGGAGATGTCGACCCCGCAGCAGAACGAGATCCGCTGCAGGATGCCTTGGCCTGCTCGATCGCTCAACTGACTATGGAGTCACTCGCCAACTCAGAGGCCATCGCTGCCACGCAGATAGCGCAGCCAATCCGCACCAAGGCGGAAGTGTTCGTAAGCAAGGCGCTGCAGAGCCTCAAGGTGGACCGAGCTTGCCCCGACATCACATTGCGAGCGGCAGTACTTGCAGCGGTCGCACCCTTCCCCGGTCAGCGCGATGAACTAGACCATGTCTGGGAATCTGGAACCACCGAGCAGTTGATTTCGGCGCTGCCCTTCCTGATGGAGGCAGAGCGCCGCATGGCCATCGCGGCTCCGAGCAGCGAGAGCGAGACTTCGTCACCAGCAATCACACCACTGCCCATCGCAGTGCAGCGGGCGCGTGAGGCACGCGAGTTGTTGGCACGGCTGCAGTGCCACTCGAGCGATACATCATCACCGGAGCCGGATGCGCTGGGATCCTTCTTGCTCTCCGCCTCGGGTCGCTCTCATTCTGGTGCGCAGTCGAGCAGGCCCGGTGCCGGCCTGGCATTGATGCTGCGCAATCCCCGATTCACCAGCACGGAGGAGCGCATTGGGGCCGTGGTGATGCAGGAGTCATTGCTCAGGTTTCTAAGGCAGCTTCAGTGCGATTCTGCAAGCGCCTATGCCCTGCGCAACTCGCGCCAGGCCCTAGGCGGCATCCACACCTCACTATGGGACCTCAATATGCCGATAGGCGCCAACGGCATGACCCTTTGGTGTGTTACCGAATCCAATGAGTCCCTGAGGGAACTCGACAAAGCGCGGTCTATACTTGGAAGGTAAGGAGGCTTCATGCATTTCCTCACTAGCGTCGCCCTAGTTTGCGCAGCCATCCCGACACTTCAGGCAGCGGGACAGAACCTAGCCGACAGAGTTGCAGCCGTCGCCCAAGAGCGCGAACGAGTAGAGCGCCAAGCGGCGCTCGCCCCGGCTCCATCGGGCCAGTGGAGCAAGGCCCGCATTTTGGGTCAGCTGGTCTATACGGATCTGTCGGTCAACTTTGAGGCGACCTCCGCCAAGGATGTATTCGCCTATCTGCAGTCGGTATTGCAACTGCCTATCACAGTTCGCTACAGCGATGATCGAACAGGCGAGGGCATCGACCCGGATGCGTTGGTCACGCTTCGGCTCGACTCTACACCTGCTCTAACTGTGATTGAACAAGTTCTGGAGGTGTGCACGACTGACGAGCCATGCACCTGGCAGCTGCGCAAGGGATTTCTCGAGGTGGGAACAAAGCCGAGGCTCACTTCACCTGCGGCAATGGAACTGAAGATGTATCCGGTGAAAGACCTCCTCTTTGAGATGCCCTACTTCGACAACGCTCCGAACTTCAATCTGAATGCTGCCATCTCCCAGGGCGGCGGTGGCGGTGGTGGTGGTGGAAGCGGCGGCGGTGGAAGCGGCGGCGGTGGCGGCGGTATGGGAGGCGGTGGTGGTGGAAGCGGAGGCGGTGGTGGTGGAAGCGGCGGCGGTGGCGGCGGCGGCGGCGGAATATTTGGCGAACCCGGCGGTGATCCCGAGCGCACACCCGAGGCTGAGCGCGCCCAGAAGCTGGTCGATCTGATTCTGCAGACGGTGGAGCCAGAGCAATGGGAAGACAATGGCGGCGGCCCATGCACCATTCGTTACTACGAAGGCGTGCTGATCGTTCGGGCTCCGGACTTCGTCCACCGCGGCCTTGTCGGCTATCCATTTGAGCCACGAAGAACGGAGACGGAGACGGAAACGGCTGGTCGATATGTGGACTTCACGGGCAACATCGCCATGATCCAGAATGTGGGATTCACTCCCGTACCGGTGACAGGCGCGGTAGGCGGCACATCGGGCGGCAATCCCTGACGCTATCGACGCCGCTTTGAGGCTCGCTGATGAAGCGAACATCGCACTGGAGGTGGCTGTGGCTGGTGATGGCACCAGTTGCAGTTTCACTGGTCACTCCCAGTCTGTGGGGTCATGCAGCAGTTGTTGAGTGGCTGGAGCACCCAGATCGAATGATGCCCGGCAGTTCCGCTGCCAGTTTCTTGTCCGCGCCTGCAACAACAATCTCCGGTGCTGAGCTGCTGATTTACTGCTGGCCCTTGGCGGCGCTGTTGCTTCTGGCGCTTCCATGGATCGGTTCGCGGCTGACGACAGCGCCCGCAGTCGAGCGCCCTTGCTCTCTCTCACCGATCCGCTACCGGGAAGTATGGGCGCTGCTTGCACTGATGTTGCTCGGACTTGCCCTGCGCATGAGGTATCTCGGCGACAGTCTGTGGTACGACGAGATTGCCGCCTATCTCGGATTCTCTATTCATGGACCGGGGGTCATCGCGGGCAACTACTTCCAACAAAGCAATCATCCGCTCTATTCGCTGATGGCTTGGGCCAGTTCAACATTGCTGGGAGTAAATGAAATCACGCTTCGCATTCCCGCTGTGACTTGCGGCACACTCTTCATTCCCGCATGCTGGCTTCTGGCCCGTGAGCTCGGTTCCGCCCGCCCTGGAAGGATTGCCGCCTCGGCTGCTGCTGCGCTCATGCCCATCGCAATACTCGAATCGGCGGATGCCCGCGGCTACTCAGCAATGGCCCTCTTTTCAACCGCCTCCATCGCGCTGCTGCTCCGGTCAATCCGCACCAGCTCTGGGATTTCTTGGGCCGCCGCCTGCCTGGCTCTGACCCTCGCAGTGCTGAGTCAGTTCGTGTCCGCTTGCGTTGGAGTGGGGATTGTCATCTCCGGGGTGCTGGCATGGACGAGCAGCCGCAGCGGATCCGGCGCTGTTGCGGGGATACTGCGTCCCCAACGCTTCGCCTTGCCCAGCACACTCATGGCCCTCTGTGCCGGGCTACTGAGCCTGCTGTTGCTGTCACCCATGCTGCCCGACATCATGGCGACTCGCAGCGAGTTTCTCGCCCTCGATGGCAATGAACCAAGACTTCTCAGCGAGGAGGGTTGGCATGCCCTCATCGGACTCTCTGGTTCCTGGGTCACCTGGTCGGCACTGCCTGCGCTTCTGGCGCTGCTCTGGTGCGCCATCGTTTGGTGGCGATCCGTTGCCGCTCGTCCCCATGCGCCGTGGAAGCCGGCAATCGTGTTTGCTCTGCTCTTCGGCGGCGGAGTCGTAGCAGTTCTGGGAACTCAACTCGCGGGCAGTTGGCTCTACGCCCGCTTTCTCTGTTTCATGTTGGGCTCTACGGCTGTGGTGTTCGGGCTGGGCGCCGATGAACTCTGGCCCCGACATCGCCGTTTGGTTCTGCTGGCATCGCTGATCGTCTCCTGCAGCTGGCTCGTCGGGCTCTTCTCCATGGGGCCGAGGCAACAGTTGCGTGAGGCCATTGATTGGATCGCCAGCGCTCCGACGACGCGATCCGTGGTTGTCGGGCTCGGCAGCGATGTCCACCTGTGGTACTCAACCCAAGCTGGCATAGTCATGGAAGGAAGCGGTCCACTTGGCGAGCACTTGACCGCCACGCTAGAAAGAGTCAATCCAACCCATGTCATGCTCATGTATCCCCGTGTGACTCCCCCACGGGTCGGCGCAGAACTATCAGCGCACGGATATGAGACCGACATGACATTCCCGGGCTGGATGGACTGGGGGGGCGGGGAAATCGTGGTGTTTCGCAGAAAGCCCGGTTGAAGTCAATCGTGCCGCAGCGCTTCGATGGGATCCATGCGGCTTGCCAGGACTGCGGGGTAGATACCGAACACCAGCCCCACCGTTGCCGCGACTCCGAAGCTGACCAGCACCGACCACAAGGTGACCTGCGGCTGGAGTGTGAATGCGGAAGCAGTAGAACTTCGCAGGGCGGGGAGCTTCATCAATAGGGGAACGACCCATTCGAGTCCCGCCGCAACACCGATACCTAGAGCGATTCCGATGAGGCCGCCCATCATGGAGAGCGTGCCTGTCTCCACTACGAACTGCAGCACAATGTGACGCCGCGTTGCCCCCAGTGCTCGGCGGATTCCGATCTCGCGAGTGCGTTCAACAACGCTGGCGAGCATGATGTTCATGATGCCTATGCCTCCCACTAGCAGACTGATGGCGGCGATCGCCACCAGCATGATGTTCCAGACCAGCAGCGATTTCTTGGCGTTTTCCAGCAGCTCCCAGGGGACGATCACCTGAGCATCCATCAGTCCCGGATGCCCTACCTCGATCACCCGAGTGACTCGTTCAGCCACGCCGGTCACCGCCGAAGTGCCCGGAGCCTGCACATAAATCTCCGATAGCTCCAACTCCTCCGCGGTGAAAGTGCCCGATGAACGCCGCATCACCAGGTTTCCGAACTGTCGATCTGCGGTCGTCAGCGGTAGATGAATGTCTCTGTTGAGATCCCGGCCAACGAGGGCGCTGCCCGCGCCGGCGGCAAGACCGATGGGCTCGAGCACACCGACTACACGGAGTAACTGCTGATCTATGCGAATGTCGGCGCCGCAGGGGTCGCGGTCGGGAAAGAACTGCTTGGCAATCTCGCTGCCGATGACGCAGACGGGAGCCCGATCAGTCAGGTCCTGATCACTGAGGTAGCGCCCGGGGGGATGCACCGTCAGTCGAGCGACTTCCGCAAGAGCGGGTGTGGTGCCGAATGCCTGTGCTCCAGTGCGAACGGCGCCGTAGACGAGTTCGCTTCCGACGGCCTTGAGGGGAACAATGCGTTCGGCATCGGTGATGGAATGCTCGATGCGGCGCAGGTCCTCTAGAGTCAGTCCATAGTGAACAACCATGGATCGGGTCCCGCTAGAGGTCTGTTGTTCGGGTGGCTTGGTGCTGCGAACGATCACATTGGTGGCGCCCAGTGCCGAGATGTCGCGCAGTGCCGCTCGCTTGTTGCCCTCACCGATTGCCACCACAACGATGACGGCGGCTACGCCGAGAATGATGCCGAGGCTGGTAAGAACACTGCGCAACTTGTGTCGGCGCAAGTCAGCCATTCCCAGGCGAATGATTTCCAGAAGGAACTCCACGTTGCAAGGGTATCGGCAACTAAATCGGCGGAGCGGAAGGGACCGCCCTGCTCGGCGCCACTAGGGGCGGCAAGTCACGGGGTCTGAAGGTCACGGGCAGCTCTACGGCGAAGGTGGCGCCACTTCCGGGAATAGAAACCAGAGATAGAGTTCCCCCCAGCATTTCCGCCAGTTCGCGGCATATCGCCAGTCCGAGCCCTGTCCCCGAGTGCTTGCGAGTGTGACTGGCATCAACCTGGCGGAACTTGTCAAAGATGGTCTCCTGCATGTCATAGGGAACCCCGACCCCGCGATCCACGACTGCGAGCCGCACATGATCGGGCGCACCTGACCGCCGCACCAGCAGACCCTGCATCCGAACCACTGAACCCTCGGGCGAGAACTTGATGGCATTGGAGAGAAAGTTGTGCAGGATCTGCTGAAGTTTGCCCGCGTCAGTCTCTAGTGGCGGCAGATCAGGAGCCACCTCCAAGGCAATCTCGATGCGTTTCGCCATGGCCTGCGGTCGCATGATGCCGCCGATTCCCTCCACCACATCCTTGATGCTGGAGTACGCAACCACGACTTCCATCCGCCCCGCCTCGATCTTGGCCATATCGAGCAACTCGTTGATCATGTCCAGCAGCATGCGCCCACTAGTGAGAATGTTGACGATGTAACGAATCCGCTTGGGATCCGCCGCCGCATCGTTGCGCGCGATCTCCTCCAGGAGTTCAGCGAATCCGATGATTGAGTTGAGCGGCGTTCGAAGTTCATGGCTGACATTTGCCAGGAACTCGCTTTTGAGCCGATTGGACTCGAACAACCCCAGGTTTGCCTCAGCCAACTCCACTAACTTGAGGTCCAGGTTGCGATTCATGGCACGAAGCTGGGTTTGCGAGCCTGCCAGTTCTTCCAGCATGCCGTCAAACGCTCGGCTCAACTCCTCAAAGTCATCTCCGGTAACCAGCCGACTCCGCGCCGAGAGATCGCCCCGGCCCACTCGCTCCGCCGCGGCACGCAGGCGCCGCACCGGAGAAAAAATGAGCTTGGTAAGGACAAAGTGAAAGACCAGTACCGCCAGAAGAACTGAGGCCGCTGCACTTATCACGATGCCCATTCGATTCATCGCCACCTGGTGCGCCGCCGTCTCGCTGGTGCGCTCGATCACCAGGAGCGCCCGCAGCGCGTCATCAATACTTGGCTCACTCACCCGGGGAGAGAAGTCCACGAAACTGCGATCCTGGATGGCGCGCCACTCCCTCTCGCGCAGGGCGCGCGCGTAGTGGTACACCGTCACCCCACCGGACTGGGCAACTTCATACAGTTCCATCTTGGCGCTGTCGGCAGAGAAGTCAGCGAACGCCGCGGCAACGAAGGGGTCTGATTCCGGATGGCTCTCCAGTTCGTCGACGGTCACGACGCGCATGGGGATGGGGATCCCGTCACTCCGATGCAGCGCAAATCCATCGGCGACCCAAGTCTGTGCCAACTGACGAGACACCTCCAGTTGGCTCTCGTCAACAACCGCCTGAACCCGCATCCAAGGCAATGCCAACGCCGCGGCAAGAATGATGACTACAGCAACTCCGAAGATAATCTGACACTTGTTCGCGAGAGAGATGCCACGCGCCATGAGTTCGAGAATACTCTCGGGCTGGCCGACACCCATGCACCGCACTGGTACCAATCCTGATGATGTGAGGATGGAGGATGTGCTCTGCGACTTCTGTGAGTCGGGATGGTCGAAGGAGCGCCCCATGGTCGAGGGGCACCACGGATCCTGCATCTGCGGCAAGTGTCTGGCGCAGGCCTATCGCGAGGTGATCCAATCCCCGCTACCCCAGCCTACTAACCCGCCTGCGACCATGTGTGTGCTCTGCCTAGAGGAGCGGGCAGAGCCCGGATTTTCCTCACCGATTCGTCCTCAAGCCTTTGCCTGCAAGCGCTGCCTGCGCATGGCTGCCACCGCACTTTCCCGTGACACTGATTCCGACTGGAAGGTGTAGATTGGACATCGTGGAGACTCATCTGCACGAGATCGACAAGGATGTGGCCATCATGGTCGCCGATGGCGGCCTCGATCTGGGCACAGCGGCCCAAGTCTCGGAAGCGATGGACGCGCTGGTGGCCGCAGGTCTTCGCAAGATCATTCTCGACTGCTCACAGTTGCAGGTGATTTCCAGTGCCGGGCTGGGTGCGATGCTCTCTCTGCACGGAAGAGTCCAGCGCCACAACGGCGACATCAAGATCGCCGGCTTGTCCAGCCCGATGATGCAGGTGATCCGCACCATGAAGCTTGACCGAGTATTCGGCTGCTATTCCACAGTTGATGAGGCGCGGCTGGTGTTTCGCACCCAGCGCCCGAGGATGGACGCCTCGAGTCAGCCGCCTCCCCCGGGGATTTAGGGAGTCGGGGGCAGCTCCAACCGTTTCCATGTCATCGCCCGGAACTTTCGCCCTAGGGGTGCATACTTTCGCTCGAAGTTGGAGCCCACCAGTTCCCCCTCCCGAGCCGCACTCGGCGCGACAAAGGGAACTTGCGCGAATAATCCCGCAGCCAGAGCCCGAGCGGCATGTTGCTCGTACCAAGTCCACAAGTCATCGTGATCGGTAACAAGTCGCAGCTCTCCACCCTGAGCAAGAACTCGGTGAAACTGCGCTACCGTTGCATCCTGCACCACGCGCCGCTTGTGGTGACGAGTCTTAGGCCAAGGGTCACTGAAGTAGAGATGAATCACAGTCACGCATCTATCTGCGAGCCGATGCTGCACGAACTCGTTAGCGTCGGAGTAGAGCAACCGCACATTGGTGCGTTGATGTCGGCGCAGTCGGTCGGCTCCGTATCTATAAAACTCTCCGGCGTACTCAACTCCCAGAAAGTCAGTTCCTGGCTCAAGCCCTGATTGTTCCAGCAGGAAAGTGGCCTTGCCTGAGCCAATCTCCAACTCGAAGGGGCGAGTTGTCTCCCGGCCGGGAAAGAACCAAGAGGCATCTAGACGGGGCACCTCGGCTGCGGGCAAGTCGAGACTTGACAACCCGACCGTGCCGAGATCCAACTTCTTACCGCGCGAAAGTCCAAATGACACCGCTGGCCTCTACTTCTTCACTCGAGCCTTTATCCAATCGATGATGATTTCGATAGTCGCTGGATCAAAGGTGGTCTCGATGGTGGCGTACTCGCTGGGGCTCCCCGTCTTTGCCGGCTGCAGCAGATGATTCAATCCTTCGCGGCGAACTATGGTGGTGCTCGAACCTCCATGCTTGAGAGCTGCCTCTACATTGGACAGATCCACCTGGGCATCCACCTGAGTGTCAAGAGTTCCCGCAATCGCCAGTACCGGGCAAGGAACCGCCGACATCGCCGTGCGAGGGTCGTAAGTGAGAAAGAGGCTCATCCAGTTGCTGAGTATTTGTGCTACGACTGCTTGGGAAGCCTCGTCTGCTGCCGACTGCGCCACCAGCTCTTCTGATCCTGACAGCACTGCTTGTGCTTTGATCAACTCCAGAGCCTTCGCCTGAAGTGCTTCGGGCGCCTCCTTGGCGATGGCTGCATCCAAGAGAGCTCCCTGCAACTTGTCGATGGACTCACGAGCGGCGGCGGGGATGTTCTCCGCCTGCATGATCCGATCGTTCTGCCAGCGCATGATTTCGTGACCGGGTCGCCCGGGCGCGCCTAGCAACACCAGAAAGGCGACGGGGTGTATGGGGGGCGTCTCCTCCCACTGCCACCTCGCCACAATGGCCGCGCATGTTGCGCCTTCGCTGTGTCCGATCAAACCGATGCGGTCAGGATCGATGTTGCTCTGGCTCTTCAGCCACTCAGTGGCCGCATCCGCGTCAGTCGCAAAGTCAAAGGTGGTCGCGGTTGAGAACTCACCACTGCTGGCACCGATTCCCCGCTTGTCTAGACGGATGACGGCAAACCCGGCGCGCGTGATGGCGTCGGCGAGAACCGCGAATGTCCGGTGTCCCATGATTGCCTCATCGCGATTCTGGGGACCGCTGCCAGCGATCAGCACCACGGCTGGGAGTTTTTCGTCCACCGCATGTGGTGGCATGGTGAAAGTTCCCGCAAGCTGGATGGGCGCGGCCGGATGGGAGACGCGCACCTCCGTGATCTCATAGGGGAACGGGGGCTGGGGATCCTGAGGTCGTGCCGCTCCGGTTGCCTCCGCGCCAGTCAGGGCGGTGAGGCGGATTTCTGTCTTGAAGCCGCTCTGTTCGAACATCCCCACCAGAGCAGCATCGGGAGCCACTGCCAGCGTGAATGTCGCGGGACTGCCCGCAGCGAGCGTGAGTTGATAGGCCCCCGTTGCCAGTTTCTTGACCAGCATGGGCCAGGCGCTCACTCCCTGCTGCAGAATGTCAATCGTGGCTACCGGGCCAATGGGCGGCGGAACTTCGGCGAGTGCGATGACAATGGGAATCCCACCACCGGGCGTCTTGATCTCACCCGTGACACGCAGACAGTTGGCGCTGCTGGTCGGATCGATCCACCGATGGAGTTCGAAGGGAAGTCGCGATGGTGGTTGACCCTTTGCCTTGAGAGTAAGAACACCTCGGAAACTCACGCCATCAGCGGAAACTTCCCCTTCAAAGGTTCCGGGCGTGCCGCGGGCATCAAGTGTGCATGCGACTTGGTTTCCGCTGACACTGACATCAGTGCAATGCTGATTGATCACTCCAGCTTGAATCAGAGATCCTGTGGCGATCCAGCCTGCCGATTGCTCCAGGCAGAGGCGAACGAGCAGTTTGTTCGGGCCTTGCGCCACTTCGCCGAGAAAACACCCTGGTTCGAATGTGGCGGGCGCTACGGCGGGAGGTGCCGCAGGTGCCGCGGTTGGTGCGGCCTGCGACGGTGTTGGTGCCGGTACCGGTGCGGGCGGCGCAGACACTCCCTCGGCAGCGGAGCCCAGTAGCACACCCACCAATCCCAAAGCACCAAATGTCCTAGCAGGCTTCATGAGTAGTTCCTCTTGCCACGGCTCAAAATCGTAGCGGCAACAACGGGCAGAATCACGGAATCACTTGGACTTGGTTTTGGATTTGGCCTTGGGGCGCCACTCCACCCGCGGGGCCTCTTTCCACAGACCTTCAAGATCGTAATAAGCCCTCTGCGAAGGTTCAAACAGGTGGACAATCGTCTCGACAAAGTCGACAACAATCCAACTCGTTCCATCATCCGCGCTGCGCCGCCATGCGGGATTCCCCTCGGCAGTGGCCTGCTTATCCATTTCGCCCGCCACCGATTTCATCTGGCGCGCGCTGGTTCCGCTGGCGATCACCACGAAGTCACAGACCTGCGATCGGGTGCGCACATCAATCACGGTAATGTCATCACAGTTATTGTCAGCAGCCATCCGCGCCATCGAAAGCGCGAACTCCTTGATCAATACTGGGTCCCCCACCGATCGTGTCCGGGTCATTGCAGGCCTTACCTATTCGACTCGGTCAACGGGACGAGGGTCCGCTGCTGCGGTAACCGCCACCGCCCGTGCCGCTACTGGCATATCCGCCGCCGCCCGTGCGAGGCCCACTGCTGCGACCGGCGCCGCCCGTGCGAGCTCCGCCAGTGCGACCGCCGCCCGTGCGAGCTCCGCCAGTGCGACCGCCGCCGGTGCGACCGCCGCCGGTGCGACCACCAGCCGTGCGCGAATCCGGTCCAGAACCGAGCAGGCCGACGGGCCTAGGTGCGAATCGCCGCGACTCGCGTCTCTTACGCTCCGAGGGCTTCTCGTAGTGCATGCGCTTCTTGACATCCTTGGTCAGCCCCTCCTTCTCGCACATCTTCTTGAACCGACGGACCAGTTGCTCAGCTGTCTCATTACCGCGTGCCTTGACTCGAATCGCCATGTGAGTTGTCCAACTTTCCTTTGAGGGTTCGGTGAGGCGGGCCGAGTATTAGAACCAAATGCCCCAATCATGGCAAGTCGAAACGCCGCAAACGCCCCTCCTGACGCAGGATGGCATCCTCGAAGAACCTGTAGCCTTATCGCCTGCCGACGGAGTACAGCCCGATGGACGGAATCGACTTTGAACCTCTGAATATGGACTTCGACCGGCCACCAGCCTGCCCGGTCTCGGAGTTTCGCCGCTGGTTCGCGGAGGCGGCGCGCCTACCGCTACCTAATCCCAATGCCATGTCACTGGCGACTGTCGATAGCGATGGAACCCCCAGCGTGCGAACGGTGCTGCTCAAAGGGCTAGACGAATCGGGCGCGGTGTTCTACACCAACAGCCAGAGCCGTAAGGGTATCGCGCTGCTCAGCACTCAGCGCGCCGGACTGTTGTTCTTCTGGGATGCATTGGGCCGGCAGATCCACATTGAAGGACGAGTGCACCAAGTTTCCGACGTGGCGAGTGATGAGTATTGGTCCACTCGACCGCGGGCCAGTCAGATCGGTGCCTGGGCCAGTCAACAGTCACGCGTGGTGGCGAGCCGCGAAGAACTCGAGCAGTCGGTCGCCCAGGTTGAGAGACGGTTCCCCAACTCGGTGCCCCGACCACCGCACTGGCTTGGGTTTTGCGTCGAGCTCGGATTGATTGAGTTTTGGCAGGGTCACCCCTTCCGGCTCCATGATCGGGTCGTTTATCGGCGCAACCAGCAGCGCGAGTGGGTCTGTACGCGGCTCTGTCCCTGACCACGGGTAACCTTTCGTTCATGAAACTCGAAGGCTGCTACACCGCGATTGTCACCCCCTTCACCGCTGATGGCACTAGCGTCGACTTGCGGCGACTAGGCCAGCAGATTCAGTATCAAATCGCCGGCGGTGTCCGAGGCATTGTTCCCTGCGGCACGACCGGCGAATCGCCCACTTTGACAGAGATGGAGCACGCCTCTGTGGTGGAGGCGGCGGTTGCCCATGCCCGAGGTAGCGGGGTGCAAGTGATCGCAGGCGCTGGGTCTAACTCAACGGCCCACGCGGTTCACCTGCACAGACTTGTTCGATCTCTAGGAGCAGATGCGGCCCTGCAGGTCGTTCCCTATTACAACAAGCCCTCCCAAGAGGGGCTGTACCGTCACTTCATGGCTGTGGCAGACTCCGCCGATCTTGCGGTGGTCCTCTACAACATTCCCGGTCGAAGTGGCGTGCCGCTATTACCGGAAACCATTGAGCGTCTGGCCGCTCATTCCAACATCGTGGCGGTCAAGGAGGCATCCGGCTCCATTGACTCGGCCAGCGAGATCAGGCGGCGCTGTTCCATCACGATTCTCAGCGGTGATGATTCGCTCACTCTGGCATTCGCCTCAGTAGGGGCGCGGGGAGTAGTGAGCGTTGTCAGCAACATTGTGCCCGACCGGGTGCAGAAACTTTGTACGGCCACGCTGAGTAACGACTTCGACTGCGCGCGGCGAGTTCATGAGGAGTTGCTGCCACTCGCTCGCGGGCTGCTCAGCATTGACACTAATCCCGCGCCCGTGAAGGCTGCAATGGAACTCCTCGGTCGTGACAGCGGAGCCCTGCGACTCCCGATGTGCCGCCTCAGCAATGAGGCGATGAATCGAGTCAGTGCCCTGCTGGCCGCAGCGCAACTGCGCGTCAGCCCGGTTGCCGCCGGGGTCAGGGCTTGAGTAGCCACTTGGACGCGGCTTACGACCTGGCGGCACTGCCTTATCGCATTGCCGTGATTTGCTACCTGTATGACGACACCGGGCGACTGCTCATGTTGCATCGCCGCAAGGCCCCCAACATCGACATGTACTCGCCCATCGGCGGCAAGGTCGAGGTGTCGCGCGGCGAGAGTCCGCATGAGTGTGCCGCTCGTGAGGTGCGAGAGGAGGCTGGTATTGACGCGCAACCTCAGCACCTGCGCCTGCAAGGGATGGTGAGCGAGCGCGCCTACCAAGGCGAACACCATTGGCTCCTGTTCTGCTTTGAGTACTGCCGAGCCGTTGCACCGAATGAAATCACCCACATGGAGTTTGAGGAAGGTCGCCTGGAGTGGGTTCCCATCGGCGCCGTAGCGCAGATGAGCATCCCCGTCACCGACCGCGATGTGCTCTGGCCGCTGGTTTGTTCCCACCGCGGCGGGTTCTTTGCCGTCGATATCGATTGCAGCAGCACACCACTGACGAGCGTGGTTCGGGAGTCGCGCCAGGCCTCGCCCCCTGCCCACATCTGAGTGACTCAGTTCATCAGCGCTTTCATCTGCCGCACTGCCTCGCGAAGTCCCACGAACACAGCACGGCTCACAATCGAGTGACCGATGTGCAACTCGCCGCTTCCGACAATCTGGGCAACGGCACCGACATTGTCATAGTTCAGTCCATGTCCCGCGTTGCAGCGCATTCCCCGTGACCTGATCAAATCGGCCGCACGGGCAATGTGCGCCAGTTCCTCGGCGACGCAGCTCGCGGCGCCCAGTCCGCACCGCTGGCGATAACACGCGATCGCATAAGCGCCGGTATGAATCTCACAGGTGTGGGCGCCGATGCGGGCTGCCGCGGCGATCTGCGCCTCCACGGGATCGATAAAGACGCTCACCGGAACCCCCGCGTTCGCTAGTCGCGTTACCGCCGGTTTGAATCCCGCCTCCCCTGCCACCAGATCAAGTCCCCCTTCGGTAGTGACCTCGTAACGACCCTCCGGGACCAGCATGGCGCTGTCTGGTCTGACTTGCAGCGCAATTCCCAGCATTTCTTCGGTCGCCGCCATCTCTAAGTTGAACCTCACCTTCACTGCTGCACGCAAGCGACGCACATCCTCATCCTGGATGTGACGGCGGTCCTCACGTAGATGAACAGTGATCCCATCGGCCCCACCCAACTCGGCTTCGGCCGCAGCCTGCAGCGGATCGGGCTCATAGGTCCGTCTGGCTTGGCGCACGGTAGCGATGTGATCGATGTTCACTCCGAGCGCGGCCACGCGGATATCCTAGTCCCTATGGGCACATTCGCCACGAGTCTCGCGGAACTGCACGGCTCAATATCGGTACAGGGGCAGCATGTGCTCGATCATCTGACGCGCTCGGTCGAGGCCTTCTTTGAGTCGGACCAGGCCAAGGCGCGCGCCGTCATAGCCAACGATGACTCCATCGACAAACTAGATGTTGAGATTGAGCGTGCCGCTGTTCCACTCCTTGCGATGGGATCGAGTGATGAGCATCAGATTCGTTCGGTTCTCACCATTGTGAAGGTGAACAATGAGCTGGAGCGAATCGCTGACATAGCAGTGAATATCGTGGAGCAGGTAGTAGAACCCGGGTCAACGACTGAACGCCCGCCGGCGACATTTCGGGTGATGGCGAACAGCGTGGTGGGCATGGTGCGCGACTCGGTGCGCAGCCTCTCGGACAGCAACGCGGAACTGGCCCGGCAGGTCTTGCTCTTCGATGACACCGTCGATCGCTTCCGCAACGAGATTCTGCTCCATGCCCAGGAGCAGGTGGCTCTGGGAACTTGCTCAGTTCGTTTCGCCTTTCGCTTGACGAGCGTTACCAAGTGCCTCGAACGCATCGCCGACCACAGCACCAATATCTGCGAGCAGGTGATCTACCTGCAAACCGGCAAGATCGTGCGGCACCGCCCCGATGGTTGGAGCGAGCCGGAGGCACCGGCGTCCTAGCGCCGTGCGCCGGCTCATGCGCACGCACCTAACTGATGACAGACGCACTCACCATGGAAGCCCGGTATGCACTGGCCATCGCCTCGCTTCGTCTCTTCGGTCAAGAGCACCTGCTGCGGTTCTGGGACTCGCTATCCACTCAGCAGCGAGGCCAGTTGTTGGCACAGATAGAGAAGCTGCAGCTCCAGTTAGTGCGCGAGACATTCGCCAACAGGAGTGAGCATCGCCACCACGGAACACCGCAGGAGGCGCTGATTGTTCGGGCGGATTCGCAGATGCGCACCGAGGCACGGCTGGCCGGCGAAGCGATGCTGAGAGCCGGAGAAGTCTGCTGTTTCACCGTTGCTGGCGGTCAGGGAACGAGGTTGGGATTCGATGGACCCAAGGGTCTTTATCCGGCAACACCGGTGACGAAGCGCTGTCTCTTTGCCGTGTTTGCCGAGGCAATCGCTGCTACACAATCCCGCTATGGATGCCGAGTGCCCTGGTATGTGATGACCAGTCCTCTCAATCATGAGGCCACGGTGGCCGCCTTCAAGCGGGAGAACTGGTTCGGACTTCTCCCCGAGGATGTGCGGTTGATCACTCAGGGAACTATGCCCTCACTCGATGATGAGGGCAAGATCCTTCTCGCCTCCCGCGGCGAAGTCGCACTGAATCCTGATGGCCACGGAGGTTCACTGCGGGCTATCGCTCTTAGCGGTGCGCTGCGGGACATGCAAACGCGCGGCATCAAGACCATCAGTTACTTCCAAGTCGACAACCCGCTCGCGCGAGTATGCGATCCGCTGTTTCTCGGTCTGCATCAGGGGCATCCCCAGAGTTCCGGGGAGATGTCGAGCAAGGCTGTGCCCAAGGTGTCCGCTGATGAAAAGGTTGGCGTGTTCGCCGTTGTTGACGGTCGCACCACAGTGTTGGAGTACAGCGATCTATCCCGCGAGTTGAGCGAGTCACGGGGAGGTGACGGCAAGCTCCGCTTCGGCGCGGGAAACCTTGCAGTTCATGCCATCAGCGTCGAGTTCGCAGCGCGACTGAGCGGAGACGGATCCAAGTTTGCCCTGCCGTTTCACCGCGCCCACAAGCGGGTGCCCTTCATGGATCCGGTGAGCGGAGAGATGGTGGAGCCCACCGCCCCCAATGCCTGGAAGCTCGAGTCATTTGTGTTTGACGCCATTGGATTTGCCCGTAGCGCCATCGTCGTAGAGGTGGACCGCGCCGAAGAATTCGCTCCCATCAAGAACGCTCATGGAGCTGACAGTCCTGCGAGTTCGAATGCGGCGCAGACCGAGCGGGCAGCGCGTTGGCTTGAGGCTGCTGGAGTCAAAGTCCCCCGCCGAGCCGATGGCACCCCAGACTGTAACCTCGAAATTTCCAGCAGCACTGCCCTGGATGCGGAAGCTCTGCACCGAGTGCCGCTGCCGCCCTCCATTGCCCGCGGCGCGACCCTTGCTCTGTGAGCCGGGCTCCTCACCGCGAGATTCAGCCAAGAAACTGCGCGTCCACCAGCTGAAGCTGGGGAGTTTCTTTGCCGTTATACGAGTTGATGCTGGCGCGGGC
>SIAA01000016.1 GCA_009692045.1 Phycisphaerales bacterium
CTGCCTTACTGCCTGAGCGAGCGGACTTCGTGAGCGCAAGTGCGCTCGGCGGCGGGCGCATGCACCAGCACTGCACGCTCGTTCCATCACTCGACTTGATCCAACGCGATACTGGTACGGCGAGCTCGAGTCCACCAAGAAGCGCATCATTGAAGTGCGTCAGCCGCGAGACAGGGAACTCCATGCCCTCAATGCGAGCCACATGAATCTCAGGTAGTTCCGTGGGTGTTGCCCGCAGCAGTGCCAGCACGCTGCCGTTTCTGCTCACGCCACCCAGCCAGTGCTCAGCCGCGCCGAAGCTGTGGAAGGCGACGGCACTCGGCAGCGCTCTCTTCGAAGCGCCCTTGCCAGGATTGGCCTTCGGGCTGGCATCGATAGACGCGATGTGGCCTTCACCGTGCCAGCCGATTCGCGCCAGAAGGGATTGACCATCCGGCATCCACAAGAATGACGCGCCGAAGGAGGGCTCAGCGCTGTCACTGAGAGACGCCGCCATCAGACAATAGTCCGTCCCAGAGGTCAGGCAGCGAGTTGCTGCTGAGCGCAGGTCATGAACCCACAGCGACAAGTTGTCCGTGGAGTAGAGGCCATCGCGACCGAGGCGGCCCGCGTAGGCGACGCGACTTCCGTCTGGTGAGAAACGCACCGAGGTCTTGGGACCGATCGGGAGGCCGCGTAGCGCGCGAACCGACGCTGGCGACCCTATGGCTGCAGTTACATCAAGGAGCACGATCTCATCCCGCCACGAGTCGAGCAGGGCACGGGGATGGCGGTTGGTAGAGATGGCCAGCGTTGTTCCATTGGGCGAGAAGTCGAATGAGAAAGTGCCCAGCGTGTCTTGGGCGTAGACCTCGCGGTCGCGCCCTGTTGCAAGATCGAACACGCGCAGGCGGAATCGATCAGGGCCGAATACGCCATCGCCATCGAGCCGGTACCACGGATCCGCGACCACGAGGGCGGGCGTGCTCGCGCCAGACTTGGCGCGATCGGCAGCGGCCGCCTTGGTGCGGTTGTATCCCGTGGCTCGAAAGGAATAGGCAATCATGCGGCCATCGGGCGAGACGCTGATGGCACCGATGGTTCCTTCGGGGAGATTCGTCAGTGGGCGTACTTTTGCCAGTCGCTTAGAGCTTGCCATGACGAGTTGAGTGGGATTCTTCTTGTGGGCGCGAGCGAACACGATGGCATTGCGACCGGGCAGGAATCGCGGCATCGAGTCCTTGGGGCCGGAGGTAACCGCAGTTGGGGAGCCCATGCGCTTGGACGCGCCCCGGGCTGTGTCGCGCTGCTGCGAAGTGTCAGCAGGAACGGGGACAATCCAGATGGATGTCTCATAGGCATTGCGCGCACCGACAGTCTTGCGCACAAAGGCGATGTGCGTCCCCTCGGGTGACATCTGGGCATCACCGAGCCAGTTGAACTTGAGCAGGTCATCGGCGGTTATCAAACGTTGGCGTGGCATATCTGGAGACTATCGCGGCGGAATAGTCCCCTGAATCGCGTTGCAGTGGTTGGGTTCATGAGACATTCTCTCGCGATGAACTTCGATGGTGTGGTAAACGAGGCTGATCTGGCCATCTCTCTGTGGCGAGTTCGTACTCCATTACCATTGCCGGGCGCAATGGATCAGCCAATCTCTAATCGTGAAGTCGAGTCGCTCCTGGTGAGGCGCGCGGGTGAGGTGCGCATCGGGGAGCGGATTGGTGATTGGAGCAGGGGCACGCCTGCGCCAGAGGGAGCGCAGTTCGCACTCTTGGGGATCGCCGAGGATCTTGGTGTCGCCGCCAACTTCGGCCGTAGAGGGGCAGCGGGGTTATGGCGCGCGGCTCTGGAACGATTCGTGAACTTGCCGATATCGTGGGAGATGACCGGTGAGGAGTTTGTGATCGCGGGATCGGTTGAGTGCCAGGACCTGATGGAGGAGTCCACTGGCTGTGAAGCGAGAATAAATAATGGAGGTGAGCTCGGGCGCGGTGCTGCACTGGCCGCCTTGCGGGCATTGGTGGCGACGCTGGATGAAAGGGTCGCGGCAGCGATCGAGGCCATAGTGCGGGCTGGGTTGGTCCCGATTGTCATTGGCGGTGGGCACAACAATGCCTTGGGGATTCTGCGCGGAGCGGAGCGAGCACTGCGAAAGGGAGGAGCAACAAACGCCCTGAGTTGCATAAACATTGATGCGCATGCCGATCTGCGCGATCTCGAGGGTCGGCACAGCGGTAACTCGTTCACCGCGGCTATCGCCGAGGGCATCCTCGGACGCTACGCCGTGCTGGGATTGAATGAGTGCGGCACCAACGCGGCTATAGAGACCCGTCTCGCCTCACCCGATTGTCGAGCGTGGACCCTCGAGTCGCTGCTGCGCGGGGATTTGACGATTGAAACAATGGTGACAGAAGCGGTGGCACACGCCCGCTCTGAGGCCATCACGCTGGAGATTGACCTCGATTGTGTGGAGGGGATGCCAGCGAGTGCAGTTGCCGCCAGCGGGCTTACCGGCTCGCAACTCCGCACCATCGTGATGAAAATCTGTGGCAGCTGCGCGCCGATCAGTCTGCACATCTGCGAAGGAGTTCCCAGCACAACGCCATCAGGGCAGCAGGTGGGTCGCTTGACGGCCGAACTCATCTGCGATTTTGCGATCGCCCAACTGCGTCGTCGCGAATCGCGCGATCCGCCCGGCCAATCCTCGGGTATTGATCATGGCCGGATGGGAGTCAACTGAGGATGGCAGCTGGTCATCGCATCGGAGTCGACCTCGGTGGCACCAAGATCGAAGCTGTTTCGTTGGATGCTGATGGTCGCGAGGGTCCGCGCGTGCGCGTTCCTACCCCCGGTGGCGACTATCGGGGCACGGTTGCCGCAGTGGTTGATGCCGTCCGGCGCGCTGCTTGCGAAGGAGGATGCGGGCAGCTCTCCAACTGCCGGATCGGCCTGGGCCATCCCGGGTCCGTCTCTCCAAGAACTCATCTGCACCGCAATGCCAACTCGCTCTGTCTGAATGGGCAGTCGCTGCAACAAGACATCGAGCGGGCGGTGGGACAGCCGATCCGCATGGCAAATGATGCCAATTGCTTCGCGCTGAGTGAGGCGACTGATGGCGCGGCCGTGGGCGCACGCATGGTGTTCGGAGTCATCATCGGCACCGGAGTCGGCGGTGGAGTTGTGGTTGACGGAACTGTCGTCGCCGGGCACAACGGTATCAGCGGTGAGTGGGGGCACTCGCCCCAACCGGGTGTTAGCGATAGTGCGCGTGCGGCGGCCGTCTGCTACTGCGGCCAGCTCGGATGCGTCGAAATGTTTTGTTCGGGCGGCGCGATTTGTCGAGATCATGGCATCGGCGTCAGCAGCGAGTCGCTGCCGCGAATCGCGGCACTAGCGGAACTCGGTGATCCCCCCTGTGCCGCGACAATCGATCGGTTTCTAGATCGATTTGCCGCGGCACTCGCTGTGGTAGTGAACATCCTTGATCCCGATGCCGTGGTACTTGGTGGCGGGGTCAGCAATCTCACCGGGCTCTACACGCCAGCGTTTTCGGCGCGCGTGGGCTCGCGAACCTTCGCCGATGGTTTCACCACCCCCATCCTCCGGGCCAAACATGGCGATTCCAGCGGAGTCCGTGGCGCGGCGGCCCTGTGGCGTGCGGGGGAGTGACGGCAGATGTAGACGCAGAGGCACACACTCGGTCGATGTGACTCAAGCCCGAGCGCTACTGGACAATCTGTTGGGGCTCACCATTTCGGATTCGATTACCCGTTTCTCTCCGCACATTTCCTGAGCGAGCAGCACACCAGAGATCGGACCAAGGGTCATTCCCATCATGGCATGTCCGGTGTTGAGCCAGAGCCCCTTAACCGCGTGCACCCGGCCTACGACTGGCATGCCATCGCTGGTGCAGGGCCGAAAACCTGACCACTCCTCCACCGCCTTTGCCTGCTCCAGACCGTGGAGATGAGTGCGCGCTACATCCATCAGATGCGCCATCCTTGCCGCTATGGGCGGACGACCGGGGGGTGTGATCTCCAGCGTCCCCGCCAACCGAATCTGCTCACCCATGGGAGTGACCACTACTTTGGAGTTGCTCAAGATTGCGGCAGTCCACGGGGGATTCACCATGCCCTCGACCTGCAGGTGATAGCCGCGCGCCGCCTGCATGGGGAGTGCAATGCCGACTGCTTGCGCGATGGCTCCGCTCCAGAATCCTGCGGCCAGAACGACCTCGCTTGCTTCGACGACTTCGCCACTGGCGAGTCGAACGCCACTGATGCGCCCCGACTCTTCCTCTGCGCGCACGAGTCCGATCACCTCGGCATCGGTTCGTAGCAGAGCCCCCCGCCGAACCGTGGCGCGGGCAAACTGAACCATGAAGTCTCGGGGATGGATGGTGGCGCTGTCAGTCCAGTGGACCGCGCCCACGATGTGATCGCGGAAGGCCGGGGCGCGGCGGCGCAACTCATTCCCGCTGAGCACCTCATGCCGGTAACCGAAGCGCTCCACGAGTCGCGCCTCCTCGGTTCCCTGCTGAAGCGCACGATCGGTGTCGCACACATCGAGCCACCCGGCGCGCCGATAGGAGCAGGCGATTGACTCGGCATCTATGTAGGCCTCCATGCGCGCGAGGGTGAGAAACCCGATGCGGCAGAGAGGTTCCATGCAGCGCTGGAACCAGTCGGAGTTGCACTTGCGGTGAAAGTTCCAGAGCCAACGGACTAGTTCAGGCGAAAGTGATGGTCTGATGATCAGCGGGCTCGTGCGGGAGAGGAGCCACTTCAGACCCTGCCATGAAACGCCGGGCGCCGTCAGGGGCGGATGTCCGATTGAGAGCAGGCCGGCATTGCCGCAGCTGGCACTGTCAGAGACCGGCGTTCGGTCAAGAATCGTCACTCTGCGGCCGCGCGCCAGCAGTTCGTAGGCCGTGCATAGTCCGACAATTCCTGCTCCGACAATCACCACAGGCGCCTTGGACATGGAACCGATATGGTACGAATCTGCAAACCCAAGGGAGGCATCATGGCAATCGGTATGGGAATCATCGGCGCAGGTGCAATCGGCAACATTCATGCCGATGCGGCTATTCGCGCCGGGCTTCGTGTTGTCGGTGCCTGGGATGTTCGCCCCGAGCGGGGCTCGGCACTGGCCACCAGAGTGGGCGGCAAACCCGCCGCCAGCATTGACGAGCTGCTCGCGATGCCGGAGGTGGATGCGGTGGCGATCGCGGTCCCCAACGACATGCACTGCGAGTGCGCCTGCCGGGCGCTGGCCGCCCGGAAGCATGTGCTGTTGGAGAAGCCGATGGCACTCGACACCGCACAGTGCGATCTAGTTCTAGGGGCGCACCGCGCTTCGGGTTGCGTGCTCCAGATCGGTTTCGTTTGCCGCGGTACGCCCGCCGCGCTCGCGGTGAAAAAGTTCATCGATGCCGGGCGATTCGGAAACATCCATCACATCAAGGCTGCGATCTACCGCCGCCGAGGAATCCCCGGCCTCGGAGGCTGGTTCACTCAGAAGAAACACGCGGGCGGAGGATCACTCATCGACCTAGGCGTTCATGTGCTCGATCTTGCCCTTCACCTCGCCGGGCACCCGCGGGTGCGGCGAGCAAGCGGTGCAGTCTGGAGTGTGTTTGGCAGTCCCATAGATCAGTATCGCTTCACGGAAATGTGGGCGGGGCCGCCGAAGTTGGATGGAGTGTTTGATGTGGAGGACGGCGCGACGGCGCTGCTGCGCTGTGATGGAGGCCTCACTATCGAGCTGAATGCCACCTGGGCCGCCAACATTCCCGACAATGCTCTGCGAGATGGCATTTGTGTTTGGGGAGAGAAGGCGGGTGCTCACTTCGAGGTGTTTGGCAAGTCCGCTTCGATCGCGACAGAGGAGGAGGGAGTGCTGGTGGACATTGCACCCAAGTTCAACGCCGATGATCCGATTCGTCAGGCATGGGATACCCAGTACGCGCAGTTCATTGCCGCCGTCTCGCGGGGGGAAGCCGAGCATGCAACGGGTCAATCCGGACGCGACCTGCAGGCAGCGATTGACGCGATCTATCGTTCCGAGCGTGAGAACCAAGAGGTTGCGGTCTAGGTTCGACGATCCACCATCAGATACCCTCTACCTATGACAGCATCGATCATCGATGGGAAGGTACTAGGCGCACGCGTGCGAGCCGAGGTTGCCGCGCGAGTGCGCAGTTGTGGGCGCGCTGTGCGCTTGGACGCAGTCTTGGTGGGCAATGATCGAAGCGCTGAGTTGTACGCGGCTAGTCAGGAGCGCACCTGCGCCGAGGCCGGGATTGCTTATCAGCTCCATCGGCTGGATGCCGACTCGGGGTATGAGGAGATTGCCGGGCGCGTTCTGCTTCTGAACTCGCAGGAAAGTGTGCGGGCGATCATGATTCACCTGCCCCTGCCAGCGGGTGTTGACGCGGAGCGCGTGCAGTCTCTGATCGATCCCGACAAGGATGTTGAGGGGGTGAACCCCGCCAATATTGGCAATGTCGTCTACGGCAGACGGAGCCTCGTGCCCTGCACGGCACTCGCTGTTCTGGAGATGATTGAGTCCACTTCGGTAACGCTGCGTGGGGCGCGCTGCGTGATTGCTGGCGCTAGCAACATTGTTGGCAAGCCGGTCGCGGTACTGCTCATGCGAGCGGAAGCAACGGTGGTCAGTACCAACAAGTTCACGCCCGATTTAGGCTGCTTGACGCGGACGGCCGATGTGCTCATCAGCGCTGCTGGAGTCGCTGGACTCATCAAGGCTGAAATGGTGAAGCCCGGTGCAGTTGTCATCGATGTGGGCATCAACCGCATCAAGAGCGAGACCGGCAAAGTGATAACAGTGGGCGATGTTGCTGCCGCGGAGGTGAGCCAAGTTGCAGGGGCTCTCTCTCCGGTCCCGGGTGGTGTGGGCCCAATGACCGTTGCCATGCTGCTTCGGAATGTGACCGACGCCGCTCTGCGATGAGGACTTGTGACCTCGCCGCCGACCAGAGATTGCGGATAGGGCGCACTCGGCGCAGCAGGCACCTGTCAGACCGGCGCTGCTAACTGGGGAACAAGAGGCGAGCGCATTCGGAGTATCGATCGCGAGTTGCGGCAACGATGCTGGGAGGGATCGCCGGCCCTGGGGGTGACTTTGCCCACTTGCCCTGCGCCACCAGCCCGAGCAGGTAGTTGCGCAGAAACTGCTTGTCGAAACTGGGCTGATCCCGCCCTGGCTCGTATCCCTCTAGCGGCCAATAGCGGCTCGAGTCGGGCGTGAGGACCTCATCGATCAGCAGCAACTCATCGGTCACTTCGCCCCGGCTGTCCAGAGCGAAACCAAACTCGAACTTGGTGTCGGCGAGAATCACGCCGCGTTTCAGAGCGTATTTTGCAGCGAGTCCATAGATGTTGAGAGTGATGGTGCGCAGCCGTTCCATCAGTGGCGTGCTGGTCAACTCGCAGGCATGCTCGAAAGAAATGTTTTCGTCGTGACCGACATCAGCCTTGGTGGATGGGGTGAATATCGGTTCCTCGAGACGATCGCATTGCACGAGTCCTGGCCGCAAGCGGACGCCGCACACGCTGGCCGACTGGCGATACTCGTTCCAACCGCTGCCGGCGAGGTATCCCCGCGCCACGCATTCAATGGGGATCACCTTGGCGGCGCGGCAGACCATCACCCGACCTTCCAGCGATGCGCGCAGACTTTCGGGGGCGTAGGGGATCTCCGGAACTTGATCGCTTATCAGGTGATCCTGGGCTACCTGATGAGTTCGCAGGTAGTCGAACCAGCCCATACTGATCGCAGTCAGCAGGCAGCCCTTGCCGGCAACGGGAGTGGGCATTACCACATCGAAAGCGCTGATGCGGTCTGTCGCCACAATTAGCAGTTGCTGGCCCGATCCCGTGTCAGGCAGCTGGTAGACATCGCGAACTTTGCCTCGCCTGCGCCCAGCGAATGGCAGCACTGTTTCAAAGACTGCTCTCTCAGCGGGGGCGCGAAGAACAAGGCGGCTCATCGCCGTGAGTGTACGGGGAAGGGGACGACTCCACGAATCGGATTGGCGGAGTGGTTACACTCACAATGCGCACGCTCTCCTCAATAAAGACGGCGCAAGGATGCCCATGCTTCGTTTCGCGGTGTACGACCAGAGAGGGCCTGCCCGTCAGATGGCATTGCTTCAGGCCCACACGATTGGCGCCAGCGATGTGCCTGTCCGCAGCGAAATCGTCTTTGACAGTGGGATTGTTGAGTGCCGGTTCAAGGGTGCCGAGGCGGCCGCGCTCGAGTTGGGATATGAAGTCGGTGACGGCGGCAGGCTGATGTTGCAAACCTGTCTGCTGGAGCAGCGCTCTGAGCCCTACCACTTGGCTCTGGAAATTGCCCGCAATCGCATAAAGATATTCATCGCTAAAGCGGAGGAGTGGTTGATGTGGGATCACCCTAGCGCGGTGGATGCCATCGCCGAGTGGGATCAGGCTAGGCAGCACTTCACCCACGCCATGACCGCATCAGATCCACTTGAGGCCGAGCGTTTCAGCCACAAAGCTCTGATATCGGCAGTGGAAGCGGCGGAGAAACTCGCGGTGGTCCACAGTGAAACCCTGCTTTCCCGCAAGTACGGCCGCAAATCTGCGAGCGGGGGAATCATCGGTGTTCGCATCGACCCATCCACCGATCCCGCTAGGGCCGAGCCCTTTCTAGCCAGTTCTGGTTTGCTCATCATTCAGACAAAGTGGAGCCAGTTAGAGCCATCCGAGGGCGCGCTCGATACGGCGGGCATCGACAGGTGGATTCACTGGGCAGCGCATAATCAGCGTCGCATCGTGATCGGGCCACTGATGGATTTCAGCCCGGGTTCCGTGCCGCCGTGGGCCGAGGCGCGCTGTAGTGATTTCGCGGCCTGCCGCGACCTTACATGGTCTTTCATGGAGCGGCTGGTCAAGCGCTACCACGACACAACCACACTCTGGATCATCGCCAGCGGGCTCAACACCAATGAGCGCTTCGGGTTTTCGCTGGAGCAGATGGTGGACCTTACTCGGCGTGCCTCCCTACTCGTGCGGCAGTCCCGCAATGGAGCCTGCAGCATCGTGGAAATCATCCAGCCATTCGCGGAGGATGTGGCGCTTCGCAAGAATGCCATGACTCCCATTGCCTTTGTTGAGGCACTGCAGCAGGAGGGCATTCGCATTGATGCTCTAGGTGTGCAGTTCATCTTCGGTGAGAAGGGCCGAGGCCGAGTCGCCCGCGACCTGATGCAGGTGAGCTCGTTCCTCGATCGACTTGTGCCTCTGGATCTGCCGGTGATGGTCACGGGATTTGCCGTCCCTAGTGGTGCGGAAGGAACCGGTGGCGGTCGGTGGCATGGGGCATGGTGCCCCGAGCTGCAGGCGAACTGGTGTCAGTCGATGCTGTCGATCACTCTCGGCCGACCCTGGGTTGAATCGGCGGTGTGGTCCCAGCTGTTTGACAGCCCGGGAGATGGCCCTCGCTATGGATTGGTGAGCACCTCGGGTACGCCGCGTCCGGTTTGTGCCGTGCTCGGTCGAGTCCTCGAGCGGCTGCGGAAGCCAGTGAAGCCCGCGGGCAAGTCGACGCATAGCAAGCCTAAGCAGATGTAGGCATGCGACGACTCGTCATGATTCCTCATCCGGTTGTCATCGGCGTGCTCGGATTGGCGCTCGCGGCCTTGAGCATCATCGGGGTCTGGGAACTCGTGGGCAAAGAGCTCTGTGACTCTCGCCGCGGTGCAGCTGAGGTGACCCTACTGTTTGCGATGCCCCCCATCGATCTCAACACCGCAACACCTAATGAACTGGCAATGCTGCCGGGAGTAGGCCCAGCACTCGCAGCGCGCATTGATGCGCATCGGCGTGAGAGGGGGTTGTTCGCCTGTGTTGAGGATGTGGATGCCGTCGAGGGTATTGGTCCCGTACTTCTGGAGCGAATGCGGCCATTCGTCTGCGTTTCATTGGGGCAAGTCCCGGCGGCGCCGCTAGCACAGCTAGACTGAACTCACGCTCTCGACATTGGGTGCGGTCTCTCAGATGGATTGGTTCGATCGAATCCTTGCCAGTGGCACCATGGCGCGTTTGCGGACGCGCGTGGCGGGAGGAGGTCTGTTCACAGCGGGCCCAATTCACGGCTCAGCGCCCCGCGTGGTGAGTTGCGCGCTGTCGAAGAGCGTGCCCGGCTGCGTCCTGCTGATTGTCGCCCATCTCGATGAGGCCGATGAAGCCTTGCAGGAGTGCGCCAGTCTTGGTGTTGAGGCTGTTGTGCTCCCTGCTCTGGAAGGGACGGGAGCCACAGAAGCGAGTGTGCAGCGACTGCTGCTGCAGTCGAGGCTTGCTTCTCCACCGGCGATCATCATCGCATCAATCGCAGCGATCATGCAGAGGATGCCGCCTGCAAGTTCCATCAAGGACTTGCTGAGGGTGCTGAAGCGGGGAGAGACCTGCCCACCAGCGGCGCTCATGGAGTGGCTCATTGCGGCGGGTTACCTGCGTTCACTTTCGGTTGAGGAGCAAGGGCAGTTCGCCAGACGAGGGGGCATCATCGATCTCTATCCATTCACGGCATCGACGCCGCTGCGCATCGAGTTTGACGGAGATGAGATAGAGCGCGTGTGCGAGATCGATCTGGCGACGCAGGCGAGTGATCGTGAGGTTCTCAGCGCAGTCTGCGCCTCAGGCGCGGATGGTGTCGCCATCTCCGAGCACGGGTCCAACCTTGCCGAGTTGCTGCCGCGCAACTCCGTGGCAGTAATCGCCGATCTGCATGAGGTAGCGGAGCAGGGGCGTGGTTACTGGGAGCGCGCCACAGACGCACGGTGCTTGGAGGATGGTCCAGCGGTGATCGCAGCTCTTACCAAGCACTGCGCTGCGGTAGTCGTGTTCGACGCCACCGATCCCAAGGCTGAAATATCGCTCCCGACTGGGCCGCTGCCCACGTTCTCTGACGACATTCCCAAGGCGATGTTCGAGATCGCGCAACTCTCCGCAGGCGCGCGCGTCACCATTCTGTGCGATACATCGGGTGAGAGAACTCGCGCGGACGAGCTGTTGCGGGAACATGCCCCAGGGGCAGAAGTGCGCGCCGTGGAACAGCATCTGCACCGGGGATTCCGCTGGGAGTTCGAGGATGATGAGCTGGATGCGACTCGATCGGGATCCTCTGGGCAGGTTGCCGCGCTGAGCGAGTTGATTGTGCCCCAACACGAACTGCTGCACAAATGGGGAGTGCGCCGCCGCGGCGCCGCCGCGCCATCATCGCGCGCCCGCGAGGCATTCCTCCACTTCGAGCCCGGCGACCATGTAGTGCACCGCGATCACGGCATCGGCCGTTACACAGGACTCTGCCGACTCCCCGGTGCTGATGGCATCCTGCGGGAGGAGGAGTATCTAAGCATTGAGTATGCCAGCGGGGCACAGGTGCATGTGCCCCTGGTAAAGGTGGCTCTGGTGCAGAAGTATGTCGGCGCTGGTGCTGCTGGGATCAATCTCTCGACGCTCGGTGGCAAGCGCTGGAAGGCGCAGAAGGAGGAGGTTGAGTCGGCGGTGCGGGACATGGCTGGGGAGTTGCTGCGTGTACAGGCGGTGCGGGACTCAACTTCCGGATTCGCGTTCCCAGCGGATCACGCTTGGCAGCAGGAGTTCGAAGCAGAGTTCCCCTTTGAAGAGACACCTGATCAAAAGGTGGCCATCATTGCCACTAAACGGGATATGGAACGCCAGCGCCCGATGGATCGTCTGGTGTGCGGCGATGTTGGCTTCGGCAAGACAGAAATCGCCGTGCGCGCCGCCTTCAAGGCTGTTGCTGCGGGCTGGCAGGTTGCGGTTCTCGTCCCCACCACTATTCTCGCTGAGCAGCACGAACGCACCTTTCGCGATCGCTTTCGAGCCTATCCGTTTCGGATCGAATGCCTGAGCAGGTTCCGGTCCACCTCGGAAACGAGGGATGTTCTGGAGCAGACCGCGGCGGGCAAGGTTGATGTGCTGGTAGGGACGCATCGACTGCTGTCTGCCGATGTCGCCTTCAAGAGTCTGGGCCTAATCGTAGTAGACGAGGAACAGCGCTTCGGTGTGGAGCACAAGCAACGACTGCTGCAGCTGCGGGTGACCGCCGATGTGTTGACCCTTTCGGCCACCCCGATTCCCCGCACCCTGCACATGGCCATGCTCGGACTGCGCGATATCTCGAGTCTGACTACGCCGCCTCTGGATCGGCGCGCTATTGTCACCGAGGTGATTCCCTTCGATGAGGATCGTCTGGCCGCTGCGCTGGCGAGAGAACTCTCGCGCGAAGGACAGGTGTTCTGGGTGCACAACCGCGTCTATGACATTGACGAGGCTGCAGATCGGGTGCGCCGACTCGCCCCTTCGGCTCGCATTGCGGTTGGTCATGGGCAGATGCCCGATGCCGAACTTGAGGCGACCATGGTCCGCTTCTTGCGCCGCGAGGCCGACATCCTCGTCTCAACAACAATCATCGAGAGTGGGCTGGACATCGCCACCGCCAACACCATGATCATCGAGCAGGCGAGCCACTTCGGGCTCTCCGAGTTGCACCAGTTGCGCGGTCGGATAGGGCGGGGAAGTAATCGGGCCTATTGCTACATGCTGCTGCCCGAGGGCAAGCCCATCACCGCTGATGGTCTCAAGCGGCTGCGCGCGATCGAGGATTACAGCATGCTGGGCGCGGGATTCCGCATCGCCGTGCGTGATCTGGAGATTCGCGGCGCGGGAAACCTGCTGGGCGCAGAGCAGTCGGGGCACATCGCCGCGGTGGGCTACGAGATGTACTGCCAGATGTTGGAAGCTGCCGTGGGAGATCTGCGCCATGAGGTACGGTTGCAGCCTCTCGACACTGTTGTTGCCATCGGGCTGGGAGGAACAATTCCGCGTTCATGGATTCCCAGCGATCGTCGCCGGTTGGAAGCGTGCCGTCGCCTGGGCTGCGCAGCGACGGTCAAGGAAGTGGAGACAATCTCCGCGGAGTTGGAGAGCGCCTACGGTTCAGTTCCGGAAGCTGCGACGGAACTGCTGTTGTTGATGAGTGTGCGGATTGCCGCCACCGCGCGCGGGGTCAGATCAATCGTGATCAGAGACAGAGACATCGTGATTCGCGCGCGGCGTCCCGCAGAGGTGCTCTGTGCACTCGCCGGAATCCAAGGGGGCGCGCGAGCGGTGGGGCAGCCCGACCAGTCGGGTGAGCAGGACATTTATTGGCGAGCGCCCCCGGCATTTCACGAGCCCATGTCTTTGGGTAACGCTCTTAGGCGCCGATTTGACGCCGGGAGTTGACGACTCAGGTGGCCGGCCTCGCGCTCAAGCAGTCTGTTGACGATTCAGGCCAAAGGCTGAGCGGCTGATCCAAAGTTCATGTCGAGGTAGCGCGCCACATAATCCAGAATGCTGTTGCACTCGGGGATCAGCGGGTTCGAGGTCATTCCCAGCGGCTCGAAGCGCATGCCATGGAATCTTTCGCAGGCATCGCGCAGGGAGAGACCATGCTGGATAGAAAGGCTGAAGGCGCGGCAGAAGCCCTGGATCAGTCCGGAGAGGGTTGATCCCTCCTTGCTCATCTTGATGAAGATCTCACCGGGTCGGCCATCGGGGAACAGGCCCACCGTGAGATATCCCTCGTGATTGCCGATAGTGAACTTGTGGGTCACCGAGTTTCGCGTCGGTGGCAGAATTTCCCTGTGATGCGCGGTGTTGGCGTCCATGCGAACAAATCCTCGTGCCTTCTCCAATCGGCCGGAGGAGGCGTAGGGCGTGAACATTACTCCGAGTGAGGCAAGACTTCTTGGGGGCCAAGACTTTTTGCCACCCAAGACTTCTTGGAGTCCAAACTTCTCGCCAGCCAAGGCGGATTGCCAGTCAAGACCTCACCGCAGCTCAATCCTTCTTGGGGTCAGCTTTCTTGGTGTGAGGCTTCTTGGATGCCGACTTACCGGAACTCTTCCCCTCGGCAGCATCCTTGCCCTTTGCCCCAGCGTCGGCTGCTGCCTCGGTTGCTTGGGGAGTTTCCTCAACCTCGACCGGTGCATGGCCGCGGCGGGTCTGCATTTCGATGTCCAGGGCACGGTCCGGGCTCACATCGATAGCCACTTCGACGCGCAGGTCGCGGCCGAACTGAATCATTGTGGTGTAGTGGCCCACGCGGCGAATGGTCTGGGTGAGGCGAACAGCGCGCATATCGACGGCGAAGCCATCGGTAACCAGCTGATCGGCGATGTCCCGCTGGGTCACCGCTCCATAGAGGACGCCCTGATCGTTGCAGGAGCGGACTAATTTTACAGACGCGCCTTCCATACGAGCGATGAGAGACTCGCGCTCCGAGCGGACCCGGGTTAGATCCGCCTGAGCTACGGCGCGCGCGCCCTTGAGAGACTCGATCTTTTCGGGGGTGGGGTGTTCGGCGATCCCCATTGGCAGCAGGTAGTTACGACCAAACCCGGAGCGCACCTTGACGACATCGCCAACGATGCCGAGGTTCTCGACATTTCGGGTAAGAAGCAGTTCAGTTTTCTGTGACATGATGCTGTCCTTTCTGCTCGCGAGCCATGGGCGCGCGCGCAGTAGTTAGAGGCCCCGCCTAGACCTCAGCGATTAGGGAGAGCAGCACAGCGCTGACTCCCGACGGGAATCGGGTATTTCTACCAAGACCTGACGGTGCCTGCAACAGCCCAGGCGGCAACAGGATGCCGCGCGCTGGTGCTGTAGCTGTCTGGGGAGACGCCGCCTGCGATCAGAAGGGGATTTCTGTCTCACCGACGGGGGTGTGCTCGATCTGAGGGGAGTTCGATCTGCTCGAGTCGGCACTCCCCGATGAGTAACGACTGCCGGCCTCGCTGCTGCCATGATCTCCACTGCCACCGCCTCCGCCGCTACCCGCGCCCTCGCGGGCACCGACGAACTGGAAGTTCTCCACCACGACAAAGAGTTTGGATCGCTTCTGTTGATCCTTGTCCTCCCATTGATCCAACTTGAGGCGTCCTTCAATCAGGACGGGTCGACCCTTGGTGAGGTATTGCTTCATCACCTCGGCTTGGCGTCCCCACGCCTCACAGTCGACAAAGGTGACTTCTTCCTTTAGCTCGCCATCTTTTGTCTTGAACTTATTGTTGACAGCGAGCCCGAACTTGGCGACGGACTGGCCGCTGGCAAGTTGCTTCAGTTCGATGTCCCGGGTGAGATTCCCCATCAAGATTACACGGTTGAAACTGGCCATGGTGCTCCTCCTTGCGGTGCTAGGCAAGGGCATCTTACCCCTGCCTGCGGACGGCTCCTGAAATAGTTACCGAACTTCCCATCGGAACTGCCACGATCTCTGCGGCAGTCCCGACAGGCCCGCTCGGGGGACCCGCAGGGGGTGGAGCTAACGGCTCATTCCTCGACTGCTTCGACCTCGACGGCATCAGGCATGGCCTTGCGCAGGCGCATTTCCATGGCCAGCTTGGCTTGCCCGTCGGCATCCTTCATTTGATCAGGGGTGAGGTGATCAGCGCGCATCAATAAAGATCGAAGCAGGCGCTCGCTCAGGTTGCACTCGCGTTCAATCTCGACCAGCGCCGATGACTTGGCATGGAAGTAGGTCAGGATGTAAAGCCCACGCTTGTTGGCCTTGATGTCGTAGGCCAAGCGTCGCTCATCCCACTTGACGAGGCTGTCAATGGTGGCTCCATGGCGCTCGAGAATCTCAGTCACATACTTGACTGAGCCTTCAAGATCGGCCGTGGCGGACTGGGGGAAAAGGAACATGCCTTCATAGGGATAGATTCGGGTTTCTGTCATGGTGTCTTCACTTAGTTGGGGATGGATCGGTCTTGCGATTGAATATGTTCATGGCGTTGTTCACGCCCTTAGCTGTCCAGCAGGATGCGGCTGCTACCGCTTGTTCGATACCGCTCTCGATGGCCTCTTGCTGATCCGGCCTAAACCGTCCCAGCACGTACGAAGTCTGATCCATTGAGCCCGGGGCATCAATGCCGATACGGCACCGCGCCCAGATCTCTGTGCCCAGTTTGGCGCAGATGTCCTGCAGCCCATTGTGACCGCCCGCACCGCCATCGGCGCGAATGCGAATGTTGCCACAGGGGAGAGCTAGATCATCGGCGATCACCAGCACATCATCAGCAGCCAAGAGTTTGTAGAACCCGATGGCCTCGCTGACGCACAGACCAGAAAGATTCATGAAAGTTGTTGGCTTGAGCAGGAGAACGCGCTCGCCCTCGATGCGCGCCTCCAGCAGCAGTCCGTGGAATCGCGCTTTGGCAGCCCCAGAAGTGGGGTCGCCAAAGCGTCGAGCCAGACGATCGACTACTTCGAACCCGACATTGTGTCGAGTTCGGTCGTATTCGAGACCTGGATTTCCGAGTCCAACAATGAGTTTCATGAAAGTGATCGCGCCGGTGCCTACTTCTTCTTGTCGCCCGAATCCGCAGCAGGCTTGGCACCCGCAGCAGGCTTGGCACCAGCAGCAGGCTTGGCTCCCGCCTCACCCTCTGCAACATCCTTGCGAGCTGTGAGAACTTCCGGCTCAATCGCGGTCGCTGCCGTGGTTGCTTCGCCCGCGGCCTCTTCGGCGATTACGACGATGCGCACCACCGCGGCATGGGGATCACTCACCAGGGTCACGCCCTCGGGCAGTTTCACCTGCGATGTGGTAAGCACATCTCCCTGCATGTGGGCGAGATCAACGCGGATCGACTCAGGGATGTTCTTTACCGCGCAACGCAGCTGCAGAGTGGCGGCCTCGTGAGTCACTACCGCGCCCGGCCTCTTAGCGTTCTCGGCGATGCCGATGAAGTGGACGCTTACGGCGACTTCAACGATTTCATTGAGGTCGACACGAGCAAAGTCGACATGGACAACATTGTCGCCTAGGTAGCCAAACTGCAGGTCTTTCACCAGACAGGTCTCAACCTCTCCGCCTTCGACCTGCACCTTGATGACGTGGGCGCCATGCTGCAGAGCCGCGAGCATGGGCTTGCTCTCTACGCTGATGGAGAGGGGCGCGAGTTTGTGTCCGAAGATGATCGCCGGCGTGCGCCCTGCGGCGCGCAGCCGCTTGGCGTAGCGGGTACCGAGGCGATCCCGCTTGGTTGCATGAAGTGTGGCTGACTCGTAAGACATGAGAAACTCCTTGCGGATAAGTCCGCTCTAACGCTTGGCTCCTACACCACCTCGGAACATTGCCGAGACGGACTGATCGTGATGAATGCGGTGCACGGCCTCTCCCAGGAGATTCGCGACCGAGAGAACTGAAAGTTTGTTGGCAAGTGGCGCTAGGCGCGGACCATTGGGGATGGTGTCGCAGCAGACCACTCGGGAAATAGGCGAGTCATTGAGCCGCTGCAGGGCGAGACCCACAAACAGACCGTGAGTGCAAGCGGCCTGAACATCAACGGCACCCGCGTCCATCACCACGCGCGCCGCTTCGCAAATCGTGCCCGCAGTGGAGATCATGTCATCGAACATCAGCACCGTGCGACCAGCAACATCACCGATAAGGTTCTTGACCTTTACTTCGGTGCCAGACTGACGGCGCTTATCCACGATGGCAAGATCGGCCTGCAGCAGTTCGGCATACATGTTGGCGACCTTTACATTGCCGACATCCGGTGAGACGATGGTGAGGTTGCCGAGCGACTCGCGCAGGGCGCTGAAGTGAGCGGCAATTACCGGCGCAGCGGAAAGATGATCGACAGGGATATCGAAGAACCCCTGAATCTGGGCGGCGTGCAGATCGATGCAGAGAACGCGGTCAGCGCCGGCATGAGTAATCAGATTGGCCACCAGCTTCGCGGTGATAGGAACGCGGCCCTCGTCCTTGCGATCTTGGCGGGCATAGCCAAAGTAGGGAATCACAGCAGTGATGCGCTTGGCGCTGGCGCGGCGCAGACAGTCGATGAATATCAGCAGCTCCGCCAAGTTCTCATTGACGGGATTAGAGGTTGACTGCACGATGAAGCAGTCGCGACCCCGCACATCCTCTTCGAGTTTCACCAGCAGTTCGCCATCGGGGAAGCCAATGGTCTGGGCCTGCCCTACGGGTAGTTCGAGGTGATCACACATTGAATGGGCCAGGGCACGACCGGCGGTACCGGCAAAGACTTTCAGGTGTTCACGGTCTGATGCGCTCATCGGGTTGCCTCCAGCGGCTGCAGAGCACGGGACTTGAGGATCAACGCAACTTCGGCCAACTGCGCCGGAGTATTGACGGAGAGAACTTCTTCGGGTGGGACGGCATCAACCACATGAACCGCCAGTCCATCCTTGGGAATCAGGTGAAAGAGATCGGTGAGGTAATACTCACCTGAAGCGTTTCGGTTGTTGATTCGGGATAGGTGGGAGAGGAGAGGGCCGCAGGCGAAACAGTAATAGGAGGGATTGACCTCGCGGATGGAGCGCTGCGCCGTAGTGGCATCCTTCTGCTCAATGATGCGATCGAAGCGACCGCTGCCATCGCGGACGATGCGGCCGTATGTGTCGGCGTTGGCAATCACGCTAGTAGCAAGCGTCGCCGCCGCGCCTGACTGGCGGTGGGCCTTGAGCAGAGTGCGGATGGTGCTCGCTCTGATGAGCGGGCCATCTCCGCAGAGAACGAGTACCTCTTGGTCAGGTGCCAGTGTCGCGAGCAGCGGGCGAGCCTGGTCAACTGCGTGGCCGGTACCCAGCTGCGGCTCCTGCATGACAAACTCGAGGTTGGGCTGCCCCGCGAAGTGGGCGCGCAGCAGGGCAGCGCCGTGACCGACGACGAGAATGATGCGGGTGCAGTCAGCGGCGCGGCAGGCATCGACGACCCACTCAACCAGTGGCTTGCCATGTGCGGGGTGCATCACCTTGGGCAGGTCGCTGCCCATGCGCGTGCCCTTGCCGGCGGCGAGAATCACCGCGACGGGAGAGTTGCTGGAAGATTTGCAGATTGCTGACATGGGAGAGTTGAACTGGCCCGCCTAGATTCGAACTAGGACCAGAAGGACCAAAACCTTCTGTGCTACCTTTACACCACGGGCCAAATGAATCGAAGGCGGACAATTAATGTGACAGTTAGTGACTGACTTCGAATCGGTGATCTTTTCTCAGTAGAGATGGACTCGCGCGTACTGCGCATGGGGACAACAGACTTGCGGCCTGTGTCATCCAGCTTCGCTGGTGGACCCATCCGCGGGCAACTCCTCAAGGCTGGAACGCGCAGACCGCAGTAGCGCGCCCCATGCGGAGCCAGTCGAACCAAGTGCCGGAGCACCTAGGGACTGTCACCGACGGCCCTCATATGAGGAGGGAGAAGTATATCGGCTTGGCTCCGCCAACGCCACCGCAAGGGCATGGACTTTGGGAAGCGCTGCACCCGATTTACGGGACGGTTCATTCGCAGAACGAGCACCCGCACCCCTCACCGCGCGCGGCTGATTACGCGTACCTGAGCAAACTGGCGGTTGCCCGCCTTGCCCGAGTGGTAACCGTAACCAGATTGCCTCGCGCCGACCCAGGGCGTGCCGCTGGCGCCGCCGCACCCCTTGTTGATTCCCACCATGGCGGTGTTCAATCGTCTCGCCACGCTTTCGGCATGTTCGACGCTGCCGAACACCGACCCTCCCAATCCATAGGGCGAATCGTTGGCCAGACGAACCGCTTCGGTGTCACTATCCACGCGCATGATGCAGGCAACGGGTCCAAAAGTTTCCTCACGCATGATGCGCATGGCGTGAGTGACATCAGCAAGAACTGTCGGGCGGAAATAGTTGTCGCCGCTCGCAGCACCCGTGCCGGCGAGCCGCCTCGCTCCCAGAGCGATCGCTTCGTCAACCAGTGCCGAGACATGGGCCGACTGCTGCGCGTCCACCATGGGACCAACCTCCGTCGATTCGAGAGAGGGATCACCCTGACGAATCTCCTGCGCCCGCGCCGCTAAGCGCTCTTCAAACGTATCGGCCACGCGCTGGTGCACATAGATGCGCTCGGTGCTGACGCAGACCTGTCCGGCATTGCGGAAACAGTTGCGCGCGGCAAATGCCACGGCGGCATCGATGTCGGCATCGTCGAGAACGATGAGCGCATCCTTGCCACCCAGCTCCAGCACGACTCGCTTGAGCGAACCGGCCGCCTCGCGCAGGATGTGCGTACCCGCAGCGCGGCTGCCCACGAACGCAATCAGCTGCACATCGCCGGCAACCAGGGCCTTGCCCTGCTGCTCATCACCGTGCACGACTTGAAGGACATCAGGAGGGAGTGATGCCATGAAACACTCGGCCCAGGCCTGCCCTGACAGCGGCGTCTTCTCACTCGGCTTGAGGATCACCGCGTTGCCGGCCATCAGGCTGGGAATCACCACATCCTGAGGCATGAGGACGGGGAAGTTCCAGGGCGTAATGCAAGCCGCGACTCCCAGCGGGTCGTAAAGCAAAGTCGACGAGACGGATTCGTCAACCATAAGTTCGGGGGCGAGGGCCAGCGCCGATTCTTCAACCGCTTCGGAGAGCGACGCGCCCGCGTGCCGCGCCTCACCGAGGGCTTCCTTGATGGGCTTGCCCAGTTCATGGGAGATGAGCGTTCCCATTTCCGTGGCGCGCGCATCAAGGCGCTGCTGCGCGGCTCTCAGATGCCGGGCGCGATCCTCCAGAGAGAGCGCACCCCAGTGGCGCTGCGCTGCGTGGGCGCGGGCAATGATTGCAGGGATTGCTGCAACATCGGTGATGGGCACACTGCCGACTACAGCACCCGTCGCCGGGTTGATCGAGCTGAGCAGGGCCGCAGAAGTCTGCCCGTTCTTGAGGCAGGCATCAACGGTGTTGTGGGACGAAGCGGTGGTGTGTCCTGTGGTACTCATGGTGGCACAATAGTCTGCCGGACTGCACCGGCGTCATGAGTGCTCTCACCAGCGAATCCCTGCTTGCCGCCTATTCCCAAGGCGCATTCCCCATGGCTGACCCCGAATCCGGCAAAGTGGAGTTCTTTGCCTGCGATCCCCGCTTTCTTCTCCCGCTAGATGATCGGTTTCACGTTCCGAAGTCCCTGAAGCGCGTGGTGCGATCCGGTCGATTCGAAGTGCGCCGCGACACCGCATTCGCCGAGGTGGTGAGCCAGTGCGCCCGGGATCGCACCAGCGACAATCGAAACTGGATTTCTCCGGCGATGGTGCAGGCCTATGTGAAACTGCATGGCGAGGGATTCGCCCACAGCGTGGAGGCATGGAGCGAGGGCCGCCTGGTGGGAGGCCTGTATGGTGTCTCAATTGGGCGAGCGTTTTTTGGCGAGAGCATGTTCAGCCGTCCGGATCAGGGCGGCACCGATGCCAGCAAGGTTGCTCTAGTGCACTTGGTGAGTGACTTGCGACAACGCGACTTTGCCCTGCTCGATAGCCAGTATGACAATGGCCACTTGGCTCGCTTTGGTGGATATGAAGTCAGCGAGATCGAATACCGCCAGATGCTTGAGAGAGCCTTGGCAGGCTGATGGCGAAGGCAAACTGTTGGGCGGCCGCGCCGACTTCGAGCCGTCAGACATTGAAGAGGAAGTGGGTGACATCGCCGTCGCGCATCACATACTGCTTCCCTTCGACCCGCATGCGGCCGGCTTCGCGAATGGCTTTTTCGCTACCCAGCTCGGCAAGATCACTCACAGAATAAATTTCGGCGCGTATGAAGCCACGCTCGAAGTCGGTGTGGATCACACCCGCTGCCTGCGGGGCTGTGTCACCCTTATGAATCGTCCATGCCCGCACTTCCTTGGGACCGGCAGTGAAGTAACTCTGAAGTCCCAGCAGTTCATATGCGGCGCGAGCAACGGCGGCCAGCGCCGGCTCGGCCATGCCGAGGCTGGCTAGCAGTTCGAGTCGATCCGCCTCGGGAAGCTCAGCAAGTTCAGACTCGATCTTGGCACAAACGGGTACGGCTGCTCCGCCTTCGAGCGCTGCTTGCTTTCGCACCACCTGCGCGTGAGCGCCCTCACCCGCCAGATCATCCTCATCGACATTCATTACATAGAGGGTTCGTTTGGCCGTCATCAAACCTAGCGAGGCCATCGCCTTGGCATGCACCGCGTCCAGGCCCAGTGATCGCACCGGCTTGCCCGCACCCAGCACCTTGGCGGCCTGCTCAAGCAGCGCCACCATGGCAATCGCCTCCTTGTCACCACTGCGGGCGGTGCGTTGCTGCCGCTCCAGCGTGCCTTCCACAACCTGCAGATCCGCGAGCATCAACTCCGTGTCAATGGTCTCGATGTCCCGCAGCGGATTGACTCCACCGTCGACATGCACCACATCAGGATCCCCGAAGCAGCGCACCACATGAAGAATGGCATCGACTTCGCGGATGTGAGAAAGAAACTTGTTGCCGAGCCCTTCTCCCGTACTTGCTCCCCGCACTAGGCCGGCGATGTCAACCAAGCGCAGCGCCGCGGGAATGATCTTTTGAGTGTTGATCGACTTGTTAATGACCTGCAAGCGCCCGTCAGGAACCGGCACCACGCCAACATTGGGCTCGATGGTGCAGAAGGGGTAGTTGGCCGCCTCGATACCCGCCGAGGTCAGGGCGTTGAATAGCGTGCTCTTGCCGACATTCGGTAATCCGACGATTCCACATTCCATGGGGGTACTCTCGAAAAGTTTGCTTTGATTCCCTGGAGGCAGCTCCAAGTGGGGGGCGCATCCTATTGTGAGCCTCCTAAAAATGGGGTGCAGACTGAGCATTTGTGGGACATCGCATCGGGTCCCCCGCGGTGCCACCGCTCTATACTCGGACTGCGCGCAGGACGCTGCGCCTTGCAATGTGCCCATCGCGGCAGGAGGCCGCAGTTTGAGTTCAGACCGCAGGCTTGACTATGGCATGTTTCACCGGCGCCTCATGGCGCTGACGGTGATCTTTGGCATCACCGTTGCCGCGCTGGGTGCGAGACTCTGGGAACTGACGGTAGTTGATGGGGCGCGTCACTTGGATGTGGCGGAGTCACGCCTAGACCGGGAGAAGTTGCTGCCTACCTGGCGGGGCACGATCCGAGATCGCAAGGGAAGAGTGATCGCTCAGGATGTTCCCAGCTATGACCTCGCGGTGCGCTTCACGCTTCTCGATGGGTCATGGGCTCGAGAGCGCGCCCTAGTGAGCGCCCGAACTGATGTTGGCCGAAGTGTTTGGGGACGATTGAGCGAGTCGGAGCGAATTGCTGCGATCGCCGCCCGTCAGCCGGCTTGGGAGGCCAAGGCCGATGCTCTGTTGCAGCAGGCGGCAGATCTCGCGGGAGTACCCCGCGAGGAGTTGGACCGGCGCGTGGCTGAGATCATCACCCGAGTCAACAGAAAGGTGGAGGCGGTGCATGCGCGGCAGATCGCGGTGCGCAGCGAGCGCTACGGACCCGAGTCCATTGAGAACTTCAAGCCTGAGCCGATTCGCGAGCAACTCGAGGCTCACCTCATTGCTACCGGGGTGCCCGATGAAATCGCCTTCGCCGCTAGGCGGGTGGCCGATGCCAATCCCAAGACAATCGAGGTGATCGATGCCGCGACCCGCCGTTACCCATGGAGCGTGGTCGAGGTGGAGTTGCCGCGCGAGGATCTCCCCAAGCCGCTTCGCAGCTACGAGGTTCAGCGGATCCGCATGGAAGGCGTGGCCGATCATGTCGTAGGTGGTGTGCGCTTCGATGTTTGGGAGGATGACATCAAGCGCCGGCCCTTTGAGAGTCGTGACGAATCCGGGGCGGAAGTCATCGATTTCGGCGGCTACCGGCCCGGCCGCGACCAGGTTGGTGTGCGGGGGATCGAGGCAGCATGCGAGGATTTGCTTAGGGGTGCCCGGGGCGAGGTAATTCGCCGCGTCGACGACGATGAGGAGGTGCGGCGTGAACCAGTCGCAGGTTCTGACATTCAGTTGTCTCTCGACATCGCTCTGCAGTCGCGCGTGGAGGCTGCCCTCAATCCGCTGTACGGGCTGACAGTGGTGCAGCCTTGGCACCTGGGATCGGTGGCGGGAGTTCCGAAGCAAGGACCTCTGCCTATGGGGGCACGGCTCGCCGCGGGAGTTGTGGTGCTCGACATCGTCTCGGGCGAGATTCTCGCGCTGGCATCAGCTCCGACGATCGCGCAGGCTCGGGATATGAGTGATGCAGACCGGGCTCGCCTGATTCCTTATATGAATCGCGCCGTTGGGGCGGCGTACGCGCCGGGATCAGTGGTGAAACCGCTGGTGTATGCCGCGGCAGTTGCCGAGGGAGTCTTCGCGCCTGATGGCACAGTTTCCTGCACCGGGCATTTCTTCAAGGATCGGCAGGATGTGGCTCGGTGCTGGATCTACCGCCCCGAGTACAAGTTCGCCACCCATGATCTCAAGGTCGGTGGGCCGCTTGGTATCGAGCAGGCGATCGCCCGCTCTTGCAATATCTTTTTCTACACGCTGGCGTCCAAGCTCGGTGCGGCGCGTCTGGCGAGTTGGTACCGCGCGTTCGGGCTGGGCGCTCCGCTGGATTGCGGCATCTCCGCGGTGACTCATGCAAATGATGGCCGCCTGCGCCTCGCGGGTGAGGCCTCCGGATCGCTGCCGAGCGCCGCTGATCTTCAGCTGCTCGAGGACAGGCACGACTCGTTCACGGGAGTCATCATGGGAATCGGGCAAGGGCCGGTTACCTGGAGTCCGATTCAGGCGGCGAACGCCTATGCAACCATTGCTCGTGATGGTCTTGCGGTGCAGCCCAGTCTGTTTCGCGGGATTCGGCCCGATGGTCGGGGGTCGCCCCCAACGCAACTGGGTCTGAATCCTCGCGCGCGCTCTCATCTTCTTGAGGGAATGCGCCGCGCCATCGAGGAGAGCTACGGAACGGGTCACCATCTTGCCATCATTGATGGCATAGCTGAGGCGATGATCCACTACGACGGTGTCGAGGTATGGGCCAAGACGGGAACCGCGCAGGCGCCCGGCATCCGCGTAGACGTTGATGAGGATGGCGTGACCGATCGTTCCATCGATGGGGCCGATCACGCTTGGTTCGTGGGACTGGTCGGTGACCGCGCCACTCACACCCAGCGCTACGCCATCGCGGTGTTGGTCGAACACGGCGGTCCGGGCGGAAGAGCAGCAGGCCCGATTGCATCGGCGGTGATCCGCGCCCTGATTGATGAGGGGTATCTCGGTTCGCGCCAGGGAAGTGGAGATGACTCTCTGTGAACGGCACACGGGCCAGCGCCGCTGGGGGGCGAAGTAGTGATCGAGACTCGCTGGGCAGTCGACTGCGTTTGACCAATGCCGGTTGGATCGTGGTGCTCTCGGCGCTGGGACTTTCGCTGATCGGACTCGAAGCGATCGGTACGACCGAGCCTGCACTTGCCTACCGCCAAGCGGGCTTTCTAGTGGTAGGAGTATTTCTGGCGGTGATCCTGGCGCTGCCCAGTTACCGTTGGGCGGAACGATTGGCCTGGCCCATTTATCTCACTACCTTTGCCCTGTTAGTGCTGGTGTTGTTGCCGGGAGTACCTGATGTCTTGGTGCATCCTCGCAATGGTGCTAGGCGGTGGATCAACGCGGGATTCACCCAGCTGCAACCCTCCGAGATTGCCAAGCTCGCCATGATTCTCGTGGTGGCATCTTGGCTGCGAGGCACGGATCGACACCGCACATTCCCCGGGCTGGCGTTCCCGTTTCTCTTGGCTCTGGTGCCGGCGTTTCTCATTCTTGTTGAGCCTGATCTGGGTACGGCGTTGCTCTTTGGACCAACTCTGCTTGCCATGGTGATCGCAGCTGGAGCCAAGAAGCGCCACATGGCAGCCATTGTTCTGGGTGCAGTATTGGTGGCGCCACTCTCATATCCGTTTCTCAGACCACATCAGAAGGGTCGAGTCGACGCGCTGATCGCCCAAGTGCGAGGCGATGATCGCTATGCACGCACCATTGGATTCCAGGGCGGGAGAGCGATGACACTTGTTGGCGCGGGCGGATTGCTGGGGCAGGGAGAGGAGCGCGCGGGTTCACTGGTGCACCACAACGCGCTACCAGAAGAGCACAATGACATGGTGTTCGCTGTGGTGTGCTGTCGCTGGGGCATGGTGGGCGGGGCGGTGGTTTGGATTCTGTCCATGGCATTCTCCGGAGGTGGGTTATTGGTTGCATGGAGTTGCCGCGATCCATTTGGTCGACTCGTTGCCACCGGCATCTCAGCCATGCTGTTCACTCAGATGGCGGTGAATACTGGAATGACCATCGGAGTCCTGCCCATCACCGGAATCACGCTGCCCTTTATCAGTTATGGAGGCACGAGCCTGCTGGCATGCTGGGCCATGACGGGGCTTGTGTTCGCCATGAGCTCACAGAGCCGCCGCATGTTCGAGCGGGCCAGCTTTGAGTATGGTGGTGCCTAGTGGAACCAATCCCCGACCTGCAGCATTTCCCCGGACCGCCTCCAGAGTTCGCCAGTGCTCTGGAGCGCATGCATGTGACGCTTGAGCCACATGAGCTGGAGCGCCTGCGCCAATTCCTTTGGTTGCTCGCCGACTGCAACACCCGATTCAATCTGACTGCAGTCACTGAACCGAGCCAAATGTGGCTGAAGCATGTGCAGGACAGTCTTACGCTGCTGCCACTATTGAGCGGCGCCGATAAATCCGGCGCGCGGCTGTCAGCCTGCGATGTTGGCTCTGGTGGAGGAGTGCCGGGAATCGTGTTGGCGGTGGTACTGCCCGCCTGCGACTTCACCCTCATGGAATCGACGGGAAAAAAGGCCAGATTCATAGAGGATGCCGCCCGCGAACTGGGGCTCAGCAATGTGAGAGTCTCACACCAGCGAGCCGAAGAGGCAGGTCAGGATCACAAATTGATGCGGGAGAAGTTTGATGTCGTTATCGCGCGTGCGGTGGCACCAATGAATGTGCTGCTCGAGTTGTGCCTGCCCCTAGTGAGGCAGGGGGGTTCGTTCATTACCATAAAAGGGGAGCGGGCCAGCGATGAACTGGCGCTGTGCGGCCGGGCTTTCGGGGAGTTGCGAGCGCGGCTGGTGTCGGCAGAGAGATCAGAGACTGGCACGATTGTGGTGATGGAAAAGACGGGGAAGACTCCCCGCATTTATCCGCGGCTTCCGGGCGAGCCGGGGCGAAGGCCACTCTAATCAGCGATCATGAGGCGCGGCGTGCTCGCGCCAGCGGCGCATGCGCTCCGCAGAAACTGCGCGTCGGTAGCGCTCTCGCTCCAGCCTCCAGCGAATCGGATCGTCGTGATTCAGTGAGGCTTCAAACTCACTTCGAGAACGCGCGAGGTCGCACCCCTCAACCACAGAGGGCGTTGTTCGTGCTGGCCCTTGATCGATCCATAGGCTGGGTGGTCGGTGCCGCCACCAGTGTCCCCCGCGCACTTCCCAGATTTCTCCGTCTCTGCCTATGTAGCGATCGTTGAACAACACATCTTGGTTGGTATTCGCCGGGGCCGAGTCAGTCCAACGGATGGTGAGATCGCGGGGCCACCAGGGCTCGAGTCCGGGAAGTGGATGAGGCAGTGACTCGCTTCGAAGTTGAGTTGGGTTAGCGGGATCGAGCGCGCGCATGAAAGCGCCTCCGTAGCGAAACACCACCTGTTTATCGTCACGACTAACAATCTGCACGCCTCCTAGCGCAGCTAGGTCACTCTCGGTTGGAGTATCGGTGAGCTCATGGGGCACAGATAGACACACGCGCCAGGGAGACTGCGGCGACTCGGACTCGAACCATGCGCCATCTGTGAGGCAGAAGTGTCGCGGCGGGGTGGGGGCGGTGTCAGCAGCGGCCTTGGCGGCGGGGCTCACTCGCATTACCAATCGATCAGAGTTGGTCGCCCTCTCAGCCTGCAGCTCCTCGCAAGGAGTGAAAGAGGGAGTCCCCTCCCATGTGACGGAGCACTTGGCCTCCACTGGAACCGGAACCTCAACGCCGAATGACTGCATCAGCCAATCCTCGCGGCCTCCATCTTTGCCACTTAGTGCCCTAGGGCATCCCGCGAATACTTCGTCAGGGAGCAGTGAGAGAACTAGGTCGAGATCAAGTGATGAGAGTGAGGAGGGAAGAGCTGACTCGGCAGCAGCGCGGAACAGGCGAATCCGATTCTCGTCGGCATCGGCGCTGCCGCCTCCGCCAGCGGGCAAAGAAATGGCCGTCACTCGGTGCTCAGAGAGTTCCACGCGGCGCTGAGCGGGGATGAGCCGTGCCCGGGCTTCGACAGTCGCCGTTCCCAGCAACTCGGGTGTCGCCTGCAACGCCACGCGGAACACGATGGAGCCACCCCGAAATGAATCAATCTGCGGAACACTAATGGTGGCATCCGTGGTGGAGGTCATGAAGACTGCTGCGTCTTGCGCGATGCCGAGCAGCAAGAGCAGCGCAGTCGCAAGACCAGCAGTTTGATTCAGCACCGCTCGATGACCATGGAAACGGCGTTGCCGCCACCAAGGCACAGGCTGCACATGCCGAGTCTGCCGCCGGTTCTATGCAATCCGTGCACGAGGGTGGTGAGAATGCGGGCGCCGCTGGCGCCGATGGGGTGGCCGAGAGCGATGCCTCCACCACCCACATTCAACTTCGACTCATCAATACCCAGCGGCTTGATGTTGCACAGCACCTGGGCAGCAAAGGCCTCGTTCACCTCGAACAGGTCGATGTCATTGACGGTGAGTTTCAGGCTCTGCAGCAATGCTTCCATGCCCACCTTGGGGGCAAAGAAGAGATCCTTGGGAGCAACTCCAACCGTGTTGTAGCCGAGGATGCGCGCGAGCGGTTTGGCTCCGAGCTCGCGGGCGGCAGTCTCACCGGCCACCACGAGTGCAGCCGCGCCCGAGGAAATCTGACTGGCATTGCCGGCGGTTGCCGTGCCGTCCTTATTGAATGCAGGTCGCAGTTTGGCCAGCCCTTCGATCGATGAGTCCGGACGCACTCCCTCATCGGCATCCAATCCCATTTTTTGCATCGTCTGCTCAGGAGTGAGAGCGATGATCTCGCTCTTGAACCAACCCTCACGCTGGGCATTGGCGGCGCGTTGATGACTCTGCACACTGAATCGGTCTTGATCCTCACGGGTGATGGAGTGCACCTTGGCGATGTGGTCGGCGGCGAATCCCATGCCCCACTTTTCGAAGGCGCATGTGAGTCCGTCGGCGGCCATGTGATCGATCAACTTGCCATCTCCGTAGCGCAGTCCCGAGCGCACATGAGTCAGGTGGGGAGCGAGGTCCATATTCTCCATGCCCCCGGCGACAGCGAGGGCGATGTCACCGGCGCGGATCGCAGTTGCCGCCTGCATGACGGCCTGAAGCCCCGAGCCACAAACTTTGTTGACGGTGACAGCACTCAGCGTTTCCGGCAAACCGGCGGCGAGTCCCGCCTGCCGCGCTGGATTCTGTCCCAAGCCGGCCTGAAGTACGCAGCCCATGATGCACTCATCCACGCGCGCTTGGGAGCCTGATGCATCGGCCAATGCCGCACGAATTGCATAGGACCCCAGCATGGGCGCAGGCACTCGGGCAAGGGTGCCGCCAAATTTACCCACGGGCGTGCGACGGGCGGAAATGATCAATACCTGAGTGCTGCTGCTCAACTGAACTCTCCTGTTGGGGCGCGGATGATAGCCTCGATATTGGAGTCAACCATGACCATCGCCCGAGACAACCTCATGAGTCTGCAGAGCCACATTCTCGCGGAGGAGGCCAAGCATCCCAGCGCGACCGGTGACTTTTCCTGGATCATCAGCGCCATCAGCTTGGCGGGAAAGGTGATTGCGCACAAGGTGAGGCGCGCGCGGCTGGAGGGGGTCTTGGGCGATCAAGGCACGATCAATGTGCAGGGCGAGTCGCAGGTGCGCATGGATGTCATTGCCAATGACATCATCATGCGCTGCCTCGGTTCGCGCGCCAGCGTTGCGGTGTTAGCGAGCGAGGAGCAGGAAGAACCCACGATTCTTCGCCGGGGCCGCGAGGGCGGTAAGTACTGTGTGTTGTTCGACCCATTGGATGGTTCGAGCACCCTCGATACTTGCGGGACGGTGGGGACGATTTTTTCCATCCTGCGCAATGATGCTGAGGTACCGGATGCGGAGCGAACGGTATGCCAGCCCGGGCGCCAGCAGATCGCGGCTGGATACATCCTCTACGGCCCGAGCACGGTGTTTGTAATCACCACGGGGTATGGCGTTGACCTCTTTGAACTGGACCCGCACATCGGTTCATTCTTGCTGGTGACCAGCGGCGTTCGCATGCCCCAACGCCAAAAGACTTATTCCGTGAACGAAGCAAACTCCGCCAGTTTCCCGGCCGAGTATCAGCGCTATCTGAAGTGGGCCCACGGCGAGGGATACTCCTCCCGCTACATCGGCTCGCTAGTCTCCGACTTCCACCGAACGCTCATGAAGGGTGGTGTCTTCATGTATCCGCCCACTCAGGCCAATCCTTCGGGGAAGCTACGCCTGCTTTACGAGGCTAATCCCATCGGATTCATTGCCGAGCAGGCGGGTGGTGTCTCCATGTCGGGTGGTGTCCGAACTCTGGACATCGAGCCAGCCAAACTGCACCAGCGGGTTCCATTGGTTGTTGGCAGCGTCGAGGAAGTAGGGCATGTGCTGCGTCACGCATGAGGCGGGATCACTAGCAGTGCCGATTCACTAGGCAACGGCCAGCAACGGCCAGCAGACTCCAGTACCAGCTGCCAGCCACGATCAGCAGAAAGCCGATCGACTCACCGGAAACCAGGGGAACCGACTTTGCAAGCAGCAGGCAGATGCCAGCCGTGGCGCAAATAGTCAGCGCTAGGGTGATCGTCTGTCCAAGCTTCATGTAAGGGATGAGGCGCGAGACTGAAAACAGATACACAAATGATGCCCCCGGGCGCTGGCAGGCGCTATTCGGGGCGAGCATTATCGCTCGTCGAACGCGTTAGGGAGGACTATCTCTCACGCCTGGGCAGGCTCGGCGGGAGCAGCGGGTGTCTCCGCGTGTTTCGCTTGGAAGGAGAGGTGATCCTTACTCTCTTCGCGCGTTACAGAAATCGCATCACCAGACCGATAGTCACCGAGCAGCAGGTTCTCAGCCAGAGGATCCTCGATGTAAGTCGAGATGGCGCGGCGCAAGGGGCGTGCACCATAATCGGGGTTATAGCCCTTTTCTATCAGGAAGTCCTTGGCAAGGGCGTCGAGGGTAAGGCTCAGACCCTTTTCAGTGAGGCGCTTGCGTACCTTGTTGAGTTCGATTTCGATGATGTGCTCGAGATCAGTCTTGATCAGAGGCCGGAACACGATGATCTCATCGAGTCGGTTGATGAACTCGGGGCGGAAGAACTTTTCGCACTCGCCCAGAAGAGTTTTCTTCAGCCTCTCGTAGTCCTGCACCTCCGAACGCTTGGAGAAGCCGAAGTTGGAGCCGCCCTTGATTAGATCAGCACCAATGTTGCTGGTCATGATGATGATGGTGTTCTTGAAATCAATCTGACGGCCGAAACTGTCGGTCAACCGGCCCTCTTCCAGAACTTGCAGGAGCATGTTGAACACATCGGAGTGAGCCTTCTCCACCTCATCGAGCAGCAGCACGGAGTAGGGGCGGCGGCGGATGCGCTCAGTAAGCTGGCCACCCTCTTCGTAACCCACATATCCAGGAGGCGCGCCCACCAAGCGGGAGACCGTGTGCTTCTCCATGTACTCGCTCATATCGAGATAGACCATGGCATCGGGGTCTCCGAACATGAACTCAGCAATCGCCTTGGCGAGCAGGGTCTTGCCCACGCCGGAGGGACCAACAAAGAGGAACGAACCGGTTGGGCGCTTAGGGTCCTTGAGTCCGGCGCGAGCCTTGCGGATGGCGCGGGCCACCGACCTGACCGCTTCATCCTGACTGACAACAGACTTATGCAGCTCGGCCTCGAGTTGCATGAGGCGCTCAGACTCCTCCTTGGCCAGACGAGTTAGCGGTACGCCGGTCATCTTGGAAACGACCTCGCGAATCACTTCCTCATCGACGGTCGCTTCGATTTCATTCATGCGCTCGCGCCACGCAAGTTGCAGGCGCTCCTTCTCCTTGCGCATCTTTTCGGACTGGTCGCGCAGATCGGCGGCGCGCTCATAGTCAGCGCCCTTCACCGCCTCTTCCTTGTCGATATTGAATCGTTCGATTTTCTCCTCGATCTCGGTCAGATCAGGTGGTTTCGACATGGTTCGCAGCCGCAGGCGGGCCCCGGCCTCATCGATCACATCGATCGACTTGTCAGGCTGCACTCGTCCGGTGATGTATCGAGCTGAGAGTTCCACCGCAGCGCGCAGGGCCTCGTCGGTGATCTTGACGCGGTGGTGGCTGGCGTACTTCTCCCGCAATCCCTTGAGGATTTCATAGGTCTCATCAGCCGAGGGTGGTTCAACCGCAATGGACTGGAATCGGCGCTCCAGAGCCGCATCCTTCTCGATGTACTTGCGGTACTCATCGAAAGTTGTGGCACCGATGCATTGGATTTCTCCCCGGGAAAGAGCGGGCTTGAGAACATTGCTGGCATCGATCGCGCCTTCAGCGCCACCGGCACCAACCAATGTGTGCAACTCATCGATAAAGAGAATGATGTTCTTGGCGCGGCGCACCTCGTTCATCACGGCCTTGATGCGCTCCTCGAACTGACCGCGATACTTGGTGCCCGCCACCATCATGGCCAGATCTAGAACGACGAGTCGACGGTCGTGCAGCAGATCGGGCACTTCCTGCTTGACGATCGATTGCGCGAGACCCTCGACGATGGCCGTCTTGCCCACGCCAGCCTCACCTAGCAGCACCGGATTATTCTTGGTGCGGCGGCACAGGACTTGAATGAGCCGCTCGATTTCGCTAGCTCGGCCGATCACGGGATCGAGTTCGCCCGCGCGGGCGAGTTCGGTGAGATCGCGACCAAAGGAGTCGAGAGCAGGGGTCTTGCTCTTGCTGCGGCGAACTGGCTCACCGGCGGCACTGGGTTCAGCCTGCTGCGACTCCCCAGGAGCCGTGCTCTCATCCTGCTCGGTGCCGGCACCGAGAAGGTTCAGCACCTCGACCCGTACCTCCTCCAGTTTCAGGCCGAGATTGAGAAGCACTTGAGCCGCGACGCCATCCTGCTCGCGCAGCAGACCCAGCAGGAGATGCTCAGTACCTACATAGTTGTGATTGAGATTTCGGGCTTCCTCGATGGCAAACTCAACGACCTTCTTGGCACGAGGTGTCTGGGGCAGCTTGCCCATGGTCACCATCTCGGGTCCGCTCTTGACCAGCTTCTCCACTTCAAGGCGAACCTTGCGCAGATCGATGCCCAGGTTTTTGAGAACACTGGCGCCCACGCCTGAACCCTCCTTCACGAGTCCGAGCAGAATGTGCTCAGTACCGATGTACTCATGGTTGAAGCGCTGCGCCTCCTGATTGGCGAGGGCCATTACTTTGCGGGCGCGATCTGTAAGTCTTTCAAACATCTAAGTGCCTCCTGAGGGAACCCTGAATCCTAGGGCTAGCAACGCCTTGTCGCCAACAGGGCAGTCAGCCCGAAGGCGGATGGGGTCTACCCATCGTCACAATCATCGGATACGGATGCGACAGACTGAAATGGCAATGCGTATTCTTGGAGGAATGCACCGCTGGTATGCCTCAATGGCAGTCGTCCTGATGGCAGCGGTTTGTCCGGCATTCCGCGAGAGTTATGCGATTCTGCCGCAGCAAGGCGATGGGTCTGAATCGCCCCTAGTCTTGGAAAAACCTCTGAAGGTGCGGCTGAGAACTCAGAGTGATGGAGTCCTAAAGGGCGATCTCTTGACTTGGGATGGAGAGGGCTTTTCTGGCACCTTCACCCCGAAACCTGCCCAGCATCGCTGGGTGGAACTGATCGGTGCGGATCTGGCTCGCACCTATAAGTTGCTGATGGATCAGCAGAGTGCCGGGCAGTGGATCAACCTCGGCAAGCTCCTGCTGATCGTCCCCGAATCAACAAAGGCGGCGGAGACTGCCTTCAAGAGTGCACTGGCGCTCGATCGCACGCTGGGTCCGCAAATTGAAACTGCTCGAACCGAAGCTGCTGAGGTGAAGCGGCTAGCCAGCCACGAGAAACTGTTGGAGACGCTTCCTATCGGGCGGGACTATGGCTCTCAGCGCTGGGAGGTGCTCAGCGCCGAGCAGCAAGTCGAGGCGGTGGCACAGATGAGAACCGACGCCGAGCAGGTGTGTCGAGATGTCGGAGCCAGCGTGGAACTTCTGGAGACCGATTTCTTCTTGTGCTACAGCGAACTGCCCCGCTCCGAAACGCAGCGCTGGGGTAGCGAACTTGACGCTATGTACCGCCGGGTGGCCCGAGATTTTTCCATTCCCCCAGACCTGAATCTTTTCTGGGGCAAGGCTGTGATCTTCATCTTCCCCAGTCGAGATCGATTTGTAGCAGCCGAGGCGGCGGCATTTCAGCAAGTCCTTCCTCCGGGAGTGATGGGACTCTGTCACATGCGCGGCCCCAAAGTGTTCGTGAACATGTTTCGCCAGAGCGACGATATGGCCTTTGCGTCGGTGCTGGTGCACGAAACCGTGCACGGAATCATGCATCGATTTCTGACCCCGATTCATCTGCCAACATGGGCCGACGAGGGCTTTAGCGAGTATGTCGCCGCCACTAGTTTCAGCGGCTCCCCCACGGATCGCACGCGGCGGCCACAGGCTCTGGAGTTCATTCGTAGTGGGAATCCCATCGGTCCCATCATGGAGATGGACTATCAGTCAGGCAGTTGGCCGGGGCCAGACGCCATCGGTTACGCCATCGGATATGTGACAGTCGAGTTGATGATTCGCGATCGACCTACCAAGTTCGGAGACTGGGTGCGGGCGGTGAAGGCGGGCAAGGATTGGCGGCAGGCGCTCACCGAAGATTTCGGCGCCAAGCCTGCGGATCTTGCCGCCCGAGCTCAGGAGTTTTATCGAACCAACGACTGAGGGCGCGGTGCTGCGCGATTACTGCTCCATGACGCGACCGTCCACAAGACGCACCACTCGGTCGGCTCGCGCCGCAACGGACGCATCGTGAGTGACCATGGCGATGGTCAGACCGGCCTTGTGACGCTGGGCCAGCACGCCCAGTATTCCATCACCGGTAGCGGCGTCGAGATTGCCCGTGGGTTCATCGGCGAGCAGAACTTCCGGTTCATTCATGAGTGCGCGCGCAATCGCAACTCGCTGCTTCTCTCCCCCAGAGAGTTGACTCGGCCGGTGATGCAGACGGTGTCCCAGTCCGAAAGACTCGAGCAGAGTGGAGGCGCGTTGCCTTTCACTTCGCATACCGGTGAACCACTCCAGCTTCGATTTTCCCACCATGGCTGGTAGCAGGGCGTTCTCCAGCGCGTTCAGTTCCGGCAGCAAGTGATAGAACTGAAACACAAACCCCACTCGCTTGTTACGGTATTGGTCTAAGGAGGCAGTTCGAGCAAAGCTCAGAACTTCCCCTCGGTAGCGCACGGCTCCCGCCCCGTCATCCGGTCGATCAAGACCGCCAAGAATGTGAAGCAGCGTGCTCTTTCCCGAGCCGCTGTGCCCGAGGATCGCCAACCACTCGCCATGCTTCAGCGCGAGGTTTGCGCCGCCGAGGACACTGACCGCAACCTGACCGTCGCGGTAGGTCTTATGGATGTCCCGCGCCTCGATGATGGGCTGTTGCTCAACCATAGCGCAGCGCCTCCACCGGATCGGTGTCCGCGGCCTTTGCCGCAGGGATTGCCGCTCCCAGCACGCTGAACAGGATTCCAAACGACAGAGTCAGCCAAGCGGTGTTCCAATCAACTTCGTCGGGAACTCGGGGGAAGTAATAGACAGCGGGATCCCAGATGAGCGTGCCTTTGTGCAAGAGCAACCCCGTTCCGATTATTGCCAGGGTCATTGCCGAGAGAAGCCACAGAAGAATGGGCAGCAGTTTTGCTCGGCGGGCCGAGGACAGCAATGGAATGAGGCAGGCGGCTGCCAGCGCGAGCGCCCCGACCCATGACGCAGTGGGGGCATCACGGCCGATCGCCTCGTGTATGGCATTGATGTTTCGCACCACCAGCCAAGCAAGCCCGACACCTGCCAGAGATCCAAGAGTTCCGATCACTAAGCCGTAGCGGAGAAAAATCCACATGATGCCGGCCCGAGATGCGCCCACGCTGCGAAGGACGCCGATGTCGCGGGTCTTCTCGATCACGATGGCCCAGAAGATCGAGAGAATCAGCCCGGCGCAGACTATGTAGATGATGGAGAACAACACGCGCATCATCTCCCGCTCTTTTTCGACGGGACCGATCAGATCGCGCAGTTGCTGTTCCCAGGTCAGGATGGATGGCCGCTGGGGCGGAGCCGCCAGGCGTGCGGGGTCTTTGGTGATCCCCTCACAAAAGGTCTGGTAAACCACCTCGACCGCGTCGCGCAGGGTGTTGGGATCAATTCCCTCGGCAGCTCGTACGAGTATCCGCGTTGCTCGCGCTGGCGCCACCCCGATGAGCGGGAAACTGCCCGAGGCATCCGGTGCGGCACTAGTGTCGTACATGGGTGCGTTATCCATACGCAGCATTGACTGAGCGTCGGAGAGAGGGATGAACACGCGAGACTTGTCCACCTCGAACACTCCGGACATCATTTCATTCACGATGGGGAAACTGCGATCCTTGGGCTCACTGATGCGGCCGCTCGCCGACACGGGCACCACGGTTAGTGTCACCGTCTCCGCGGGCATGAACCAGCCATAGAGTTGGCGGTAAGAGCCATCATGAGTTCGCTTGTTGGCCGCCGACACATGCATCCCCAAGACCATGCCGCTGCGGCCGGTGCTGGACTGCTGCAGAGCAAGACCGTTGGCAAAGAGGGAGGCATCAATCTTCAGGCGAGGGTCATCGGGGAGCATGGCCTCGCGTGCCGCCTCATCACGGGGAGGCTGCCAGTAGAGGCTCTCACTGAAGCGAGTCACCCTAGCGAAAGACGCGGGCTCGATCCCCCAGACCTGAACTGGGGAAATCTCCTTCTGTTTGCCCTCGGGGTAGGGCATGCGCAGCAGACCCAGCGTGTCGATCAGAGGCGTCGCCGCCTCCGCCTCGGGCAAGGCCTCGATCGCAGTGACGAGTTCGGCGTAGTAAGGGATTCCGCCGATACCACTAGTGACGCTTACATCTCCCACTAGGGTGCGGCCCGAGGCCCGCAGCACATCGAGAAAGCCTGTCATCACGCTCACCACTATCACCACCAGCGCGACACAAAGCGCCACGGCTCCCACTGCGATCAGGGGGATGAGTCGGGTAGTGAGGTATCGATTCGCTAGCAGTGCCGCGTACACCGAGGGCACTCTACTTCAACAAGGCGGTGGCACGCCGATGCTCACGACTGTGACCAGTCCTGTGAATGCAGCGGCGCCGGCGCAAGCAAACCCGATCTTGGGTGCGACCATCGTGGCAGTCATGGTGGCACGGACCGCATCTCCCAGCGGCAAGCCGCTGTCGGGATCGAGTCCGGAAGGGAGGTCGATTGATAGGACAGGCACCCCTCCCTGGCGTCGAGCATTGATGGCATTGATGGCTCGGCGCATGTCGCCATCGACGGGTCGATCCACACCGGTTCCGAGCAGCGCATCAACTATCAGACGGCAGGGATTCGCGTTGAGGATCCTATCGATTGCCGCTTCTGCTTCTAGCACGATCTCAACTCCCAGTCGCTTGCAGGTGTTGGCGTTGATCGCGGCAGGGGAGCGATTGCGAGGGGCACCGATGGCAGCGATCTGCGGTCTGTGACCAGCCGCCAAGAGGTGGCGTGCGAGCGCATAGCCGTCGCCGCCGTTTTGACCAGCGCCGCAGACAATCAGCACGCTTGCCTTGCCGGAAGCAGCGGCAGCAGCAAGCATCTCTACCGCGACTTCGGCGCAGCCCCTCGCCGCATTTTCCATAAGAACGATTTCCGGAACTCCCAGATCTCTCACGGCGTGCTGATCAAATGCGCGTGCCTGCGCTCTGGTGAGTGGCATGTCTATCGATGCTAAACGGTGATGGCATCGAGTCGATACCCTTGCAACATCGGCGATCTCGCTCCCATCATGGTGACTGGTATCGGAATCGCTTCGGCGCTGGCTGGCTACTGGGCGACGGTGGCGGGGCGCGCCTGGTCCGAACTGCGCCGAACTCCACGAATTCGGCAGGGATTGAGCCTGCCCACTCCCGTGGGGGGATGGCCACGCGTCTCCATCATCGTGCCGGCGCACAACGAGGAGAGTCACGCGCCGCGGTGCGCCCAATCGTTGCTGGCGCAGGTCTATCCCGGATTGGAAGTGATATTTGTTCTCGATCGCTGCACGGATGGGACGCTGGCGGCCTTGAGCAAGATCGCTGCCACCGATGCGCGGCTCGTAATAGTTGAGAACCACGATTGCCCGTCGGACTGGGCCGGAAAGTGCAATGCCGCAGCAGTAGGGGCCCGCCACGCAACTGGAGAGATGCTTCTCTTCACCGATGCTGACACGCTGTTTGACCCGGAACTGGTACGGGCAGCCGTGGCACTAACGCGCCAGCGCGGAGTCGCGTTGATGAGCATCCTCAGCACCCTAACGACAGAGCACTGGTTCGAACGAGTTGCGCAGCCGGCGGCGGTGCTGGCGCTGATGCAACAGTATCCAACTGGTCGGGCCAACGACCCGGTGAAGCCGCGCGCCTTTGCCAACGGTCAGTTCATGCTCTTTGAACGCAGCGCCTACGAGGAACTGGGCGGACATGCAGCCGTGAAGGACGACTTGCTCGAGGACATCGCCTTTGCCCGCGCCGTTACGGGCCGGCCCGGACGCAAGACGGGTCTATGCCTAGCTGAGGGCATGCTTGTGGTGTCGATGTATGAATCGCTCGGGGCGTTCGAAGAGGGTTGGAAGCGAATCTTCATTGAGTCCTGCACCAGGCAACCGAGCCGCATGCGACGCAAGGCGGTGGAGCTGTGCATCGTCGGTGTGTTACTGCCCGCGGCGAATGTGGTGGGTGTGGCCTTGGCGTTCACAGCCACTCGTATATCGCCTGCCAGCGCGTTGGCCTACTGGGCCCTGGGAGCCGGGCTGACGGCGATGCTCATCCAAGTCTTTGTCCTCAAGTATCTCTACGGGAAGGCATCCAGCCCGGCGAGGGGATTGCCGCTGCACTGGCTGGGTTGCCTAGTCGTGTCGCGCATACTTTGGAGGGGTGCTAGTGACCTGCGCGCCAGGCGGCCGGTGCGCTGGGGTGGTCGGGAATACATTCTTGAGCCCAGATGAGCGACGAAACTGCAGGTGGTTAGGATCGTGACGGGCGCATGACCCAGAGCAGCATGAAAATACTTCTTACCAACGATGATGGGATTGAGGCACCGGGGATTGAGGTCCTGCATGCAGCCATCGTGAGTCTGGGAGAAGTGCTGGTGGTTGCACCCGCATCCGCTCAGAGTGCTAAGAGTCATGGAATCACCTTTCACATTCCCCTGCTCGTGCGCGAGGTTGAGGTAAATGCGCGAATGCGCGGCATTGCCGTGGAGGGAACTCCTGCAGACTGTGTGAAGCTGGGACTTCGCAGCCTGTGGAGCGAGCGTTTTGGGGCGGGGACTAGGCCGGATGTGGTGATTAGCGGCATGAACAGCGGCGCCAATGTCGGGATCAACACCATCTATTCGGGGACTGTTGCGGCCGCGATCGAGGCATCATTTCTTGGTGTGCCCGCCATCGCGGTGAGCCTCTATGTGGGTGACCGATCCAAACTGCAGTGGAAGCGCGCTGCGGAGATTGCTCGGACGGCCATCGATCATGTGCTGAAGCAGAAACTGGACGCGCACCGAGTGCTCAACATCAATATCCCCCGCGTAGAGACACCTGATGCGCCGATGCCGCCCATCAAAGTGGTGAGCATGAATACGGCCGCAGGTGCGGACGGTTACGAGAAGCGCCGCGCCCCCGATGGTCGAACCTACTACTGGCCCGCCGGAAATGGCATGGAGTTTGTTCACACTTCCGAGGGCACTGATGTGGAGGCTGTCGCTGCGGGATGCGTGACCGTGACTCCTCTCAACTACGACCTCACCGACAAGCCGCGGCTGGGGCACTGGCGCGAAGCACTCTCATCCGATCCCCCTTAGCGCACTCTGCGCGTCTCACTTGAGGATTACGCGGACACGCATGCGTACGGTCTGACCGGCCGTGAGTTTTTCGAGTTGCTTTCCACTGGCGCGCCAGCGGAAAAGAGCGTCAACGACAGGCTCATCGATCTCGAGTTGGTAACCACTGGACTCGAGAAGTCGGCACTTGACGGCCTTGCCAGACTTATCAAACTCGATCTCAGCGATGGGATTGCGAGGGCTCGTCGTCAGCTGGGTGAGTGTGGGAAAGACCGGGTTTTTCGTCTTGATGTTGAGTCCCTTGGCCGCCAGCGGTTTGCCCGCCTTCCAGGTTTCAGGGGGCACATCAACGATGCTGGTCGCCTCTGATTCCTTGTCGGACTTCGCACCCGTCTTGGCAGGGCCGGGTGTGGGCGAGGGCGGGCCCGGTGTCGGACTGGGGACCGCTTCAGGCTGCGGTGGGGAGGTTGGTGCCGTTGAAGGATTCGTGGGCGGCTGCTCACTGGCTGCTCCCTCGCGGGGCTTGATCTCGGTCACCGGTGTCGGCGGCAGAACTGGCTGCGGTTCAACAACTGGTTGCTCAGGCGGCGGAGGCGGCGCCGGCTCGGGGCCGATGATGATTGCTTCGCCGACCGTGGGTGTACGCACCGTCAGATCAGGCGGAGGTTCGGTCGGCGCGGGCTCCGGCTGCGGCGCGGGCTGTGCAAGAACTGCCTCTGGTACGGCCGCTCCTAATCCGGTCACAGGCGTTCCCTGCGACGACTCGGGTGGCCTCGAAGCTGGCGCGCCT
>SIAA01000062.1 GCA_009692045.1 Phycisphaerales bacterium
GCCGAACCCCCGACCATTCCCACCATGGTCAGTACGGCGGCGCCGATTCCTACGCCAGCGATCCCGTAAGCAGCCATCCAATCGAGAAGCGCGTTGTGAGCGCTGTTGACCTCCTCGGGGCTGGCAAGCGGCCGAGCAAGGAGATAGGCACCCTGAAATCCATCCGGTCCCACACCAGTGAGCCAGTGTGACTTGAGCATTTCAACCGCGCCAACCAAGTAGTGCCAGCGGAAAAGCAGGCTCAACTCGAGCAATCGCTCGCCCATGAACCCGCGCGCCACGACAGCGATCCACACCAGCACCACAGCGCCGATGGCGACCAGAGAGTGAACCTCTGGGCTCGGAGCATTCCTTCTTCGCACCCATGCGATGAAGAGCGCGCCGATCGCTAGAGCTCCCAGAGCGCCCTTCGATCCGTTCTGAATCTCGAGCGCGAATGCACCCGCGGCGCACGCCGCCAAGACAAACTTCCACGATCCTTCCGTCCTCCGCATGGCGAACGCGGTTACGGCGGTGATGAGCAGGCACGCGCCAATGATTGATGAATAGATATTGGAGAACCCGAACCAAGCGGTTGCCTCGGCCTGGCTGAGTCGACGCTCGAACACCGCCGCTTGGTGGGAGGTGGCGTCCCAGCCATTGCTTGCCAAGACCTCGGCGCGATGTGCGTGAAAGTATTCGACGGTGTCTGGATGTTCGACGAGGAGCTGCATGAACCCGCGCACCAAGAGCGCACCCGCCACCCCCACTAGGATTCCTAGCACGGTTCGCCGCAGAAAATCAGCCTCATCAGCGCGGCATGCCACCATGAGTGCAATCGCACCCATGAGCGCCGCCATGGTGTTGGCTCCGCGCCACAGGTGGTCGATGTCTGATGGCGCCCAGCACACAACAAGAACCAATGCAGCCGGTGCCATCAGAATCATGAGCCAAGTCGCCAGGTCCATCCCTGCCTCCCTGCGACAGGCGGCGGTCAGCAGCACCAACCCGCTCGCAGCAAGGGTCAACAGGTCAAGAAGCATCGAAGTATCAACACCAATTCCCGCGAAGGGCGCAGGGTTGAGGCGCGGATCAACATCGAACCACATCATCGGCGTGATCGAGACCAGGCAGCGCAGTGCCGCCAGTGCCGCAATACTGAGAGCCCCAGCACGCAGCATCTGGGTGGATGCTCGGCCGGTCACCGTTCGATAGCCCTCTCCACCAGAGCCAATACGCCCAGAGCAATGAGAGTCTGCGCACCGATAAGCGCCGCTTGCCAGGGTGCCACCCCTCCCAGCATGACTCCGCCGATTCCCGTGATAGCCGCGAGCGCCCAGATCACAAGCACCGCTTGCCGCTTGGTCAATCCGTGGCCGACGAGTCGGTGTGATAGGTGACGCTGATCGCCGACGAATGGGCTCCGCCCTTCACGGATTCGCAACAGGCTCACTGCAATCAGGTCATATAGAGGTACCGCCATCACCAGGAGTGGCATGAAGATCCCGTACCACGCTGAACCGAGGGCGAAGGTGGGATCAGTTGGGTCGACGAATGTGGTGCGTGCGGTGAGAACGCCCAGAGCATACCCCACCGGGAGCGATCCTCCATCACCCATGAATATTCGCGCACCTGAAGCGGCAGAGCTGGCTGAACCCCCATGCGCCCGGTAGGGAAAGTTGAACAACAAGAACCCCGCGAGTCCACCCACGAGGAGTGCGAGGCAGGCCGCGATGAACCATTGCTCATTCACCAATGTCGCCGCCAAGAACAGAGCTGCCGCAATGGCCGCCACTCCGCCAGCGAGGCCATCCATGTTGTCCATGAAGTTCACCGCATTGCAGACTGCGACTATCCAGATCACGGTCAGAGCAACGCTCAGTACCTGTCCGAGGGGCGACTGACCGAGCATGGTGAGAACGCGAACATCGAACCAGATCGCAAGAATCAGAGCCAGCGCCGCCTGCACCAGCGCCTTGTGGAGTGCCTTCAGTGGACGGCGATCATCCACTACTCCCATCACATGAATCACCAGCAAGGCTGCTAAAAAGGCCCACCCAGTAGGGAGAGACTCGCTCAGATGGGGGAGATGGTCCGCGACTTCTGGTATCGCCCCAACCAGCGCCTGCGGCGCCCACTGAATAGCAGCCAGCCCGATCAACATGGGACCTGCCAGAGCAGCAATGATGGCAACACCGCCGATGTTGGGAACCCCGCGCAACACTTTGGCATGACCAGTCGATCCCACCGTGTCCATTGCCCCCAGCTTCGGCCCGCACTTCACTAGCAACGCCGTCAGAGGCACTGAGATTGCGAGTCCAATCAATACCAGAGACAGCGCCGCAAGAAGCATGAATCAATCGTACGCCGGCAGCGCGTTCGTGGCACAATGTGCCCCGTGAAGAGCGTCACCGTTTTCTGCGGCAGTGCCAGCGGTACCGACCCGGCATTCCGCGCGGCTGCCAACGACTTCGGCAGTGCTTTGGCGAACGCAGGATTACAACTGGTTTACGGCGGAGGCGGGATCGGTCTCATGGGTGACTTGGCGCGCGCGGCGAGTGCCGGTGGAGGCCGAGTCATCGGTGTGATGACCACAGCGCTGGTTCGACATGAGCAGTCATGGGATGGATGCAGCGAGATGGTGGTGGTGGATTCCATGCGCCAGCGAAAAGAGATCATGGACAGCCGCGGCGATGCCTTCGTTGCCCTCCCCGGCGGGCTGGGAACCTACGACGAGTTGCTTGATGCCATCACGGGTCGGGTAGTCGGTAGCCATAGCAAACCCATCGGGCTGTTGGAGGTAAATGGCTTTTTTCAGCCCTTCCTGACCCTAGTCGACCATGGTGTGAAAAATGGTTTCATTCGTAGTTCAACCCGCGAGCTGCTGGTGATCGAGTCGGATCCGATTCGACTTCTCGAGGGCCTTCGCACTCATCGCGGCTGCGATGACCCCCGAGCCCTGCTTCCCATGCACGGCGCTGACTCCTGCGAGCAAGGTGCGAGCGGGTGACCATTCAATCCTCAGGAAGCGCAGCAGCAATGCCCGTGGTAGGGCTAATCGCCGGCGAGGGACAGTTGCCGATCTTGGTGGCACGAGGCATGCGCGATGCAGGTGTCCGCGTGGCCTGTGTTGGATTCTCCGGTCACTTCGATCCAGGACTTCCCAGCGAGTGCCCCATCTTTTCCCAAGTTGGGGTCATGCAGATTGGCCGCTGGATTCGCCACCTGCGGCGAGCAGGTGTCACCGAAGCGGTAATGGTGGGCCGTGTTCGCAAGGTTCGCATGCACGATCCCCTGCGCGCCCTGCGGCAGTTGCCCGATTGGCGGGCCATAAACCTTTGGTATCGTCGTCTTCGCCACGATCATCGCAGTTCGGTGGTACTAGCCGCCGTTGCTGATGAACTTACCTCCAGCGGAATTCGCATCATCGACTCCACCACATACATCCCCGCACACTTGGCCACAGAGGGTGTGATGGGCCGCATCCGCCCCAGCGCCGATGCCGAAGCAGACATTGCTTTCGGCTGGGCATTGCTGGAGCGCGCGGCTGATCTGGACATCGGTCAGGCGCTGGCCGTGCGCGACCGCGATGTGATTGCTGTGGAGGCGGTCGAGGGCACGAATGCCATGATCGATCGCGCCGGCTCTCTCTGCCGCACCAAGGGATGGACGCTTCTGAAAACTGCCAGAAGCGGACACGACATGCGCGCGGATGTTCCTACCGTCGGTGTGCCCACCGTGGAGAGGCTCGCCGCTGCCGGTGGCCGCACCCTTGCCCTCGGCGTCCAGCGCGTCATCATGATCGACAAGCCAGCGGTACTCGCGGCTGCGGATCGGCTGGGAGTGGCGGTTGTAGGAGTTCGGCAACTGCTCACTGAATCCGCGCCGACTCTCTAGGTAGGGCGCGCCACAATGCCCAAGGGAAGATTTGTCTCCCGCGCCGGCGAGAAACTCGAGTTCGCTCTGCAGTCGTTCTCCCTTGATGTAACCGGGCTGCACTGCGCCGACTTTGGCTGTAACGCCGGTGGATTCACCGACTGTCTTCTCAAGCGCGGCGCCGCCACGGTGTGGGCTCTCGATACGGGCTATGGAGCGCTGGACTGGAATCTTCGCAATGACACCCGCGTAAAAGTAATGGAGCGCACCAATGCTCTGCACGCACCCGCACCACCCGAGGGAGTTGACCTTGTTGTCATTGATCTGGGATGGACTCCGCAGCGACTGGCGATTCCCGCATCTCTACCCTGGCTGACGCGTTCGGGCGGCGTGATCCTCACGCTCATCAAACCTCACTATGAGATGAGCGATCTCCATCCCCACACCGTTCGCCGCGGAGGACTGAGTGAGGAGGAGGTCGCGGCAACGCTGCAGCGCGTGCGCGCGGCGATGAGCAGCCTGGGCGTGAAGATCAGGGCAGAGTGCGAGTCGCCTCTCGTGGGCGATAAGAGTTCGCGCAAGGGAGCGGGCAACAAGGAGTGGTTCATGCTGCTGGACCCGGCGGCGGCGGACTGAGTCTGCCGGAAAAACCGCAGCCACTTCTGCGGGTGATGCAGCTAACATTTCCCGGCTCAGACATGGCGATACTCAAGAGATACCTGGGATGGAGCAAGGGCGATTCGCCTTTGGTGGTAGCGGCGCAAGTGCTGCTCGACAACGCGCCATCCTCCTGCGACGGCACCCTCGATTTGAGCCAGACGATGATCACGGTAGCCAGCGGGCGCACGACGCGGCTGCTTCTTTGGGCACTGCTGGAGGAGGCAAGACGGAGGAAGCTGCCCTTAGTTCCGCCGCAAATGTGTCGCATTGGTGCGCTGCGTCAGCGCTCACTGCAAGCCAATTCAACTCTGCGATGCGCCTCAGCAGTTGAGTGGCACATGGCGCTTGCGGAAGCTTTGAATGAGCTGCCGGAATCCGCCGCCAAACTGCTCCTTCCCGGCGGTGCACTCGGCAGTCCGCGGGCGCGGATGAACACCGCGAACCAGTTCCTGAGAGTGATCGAGCATGCGAGCTCGGCCAACCTGACTCCCGCTGCGGTAGCAGACCTAGCGGCGGTCTCTCCCTCACCCACCTGCCACGCCCGGTGGATGGCACTTGATGAGCTCGCCAGTTCAGCGATGTCCATTCTTCGCGGTTGGGCGCCACACTTGCGATCGCCCCTGGAGTTTCAACTGGTGCTGAACAACTCCGGCACAACCTCCCTGACGAAACTGGTGCTGCTTGGGATTGTCGATGCCACGCCCGCAACGCGATCAACCATCGCGCGGCTTGAGTCGCTTGGCGTTGTAGTCGAAGCATTCGTTGTTGCCGGTAGCGAGGCCGATCATCCTTGGTTTGATGACCTAGGTTGCGTTCGGGCTGATGCTCTGATCACCGGCCCCGACTTGCAGGATTCGCAGTTGGAACTCGCCGATGGGCCTGATGATCAATGTCAGGCAGCCCTGGCGCGCTACGCCGTTATCGAGCACGCATCTGCCGATGATGCCCAACTTCATGACTCTGGCAAGACGGTGATCGTCAACTGTGACCCAGCCATGGGAGCTGCGCTAGGGCGGGCTGTTGCAGGACACGGGCGCACCGCTCACCTCGGTTCAGGTCTGGCATTCGCCAAGTCTCTCACCGGGCAGCTGCTGGCAGCGATAGCGCAATCGTGCGGATCAGATTCGGCAGACGACCTGATCCAGTTGATTCAACTTCCCTGCACAATGGACCTCCTCCGCCAGCACAAGTCATCGCTCGACCCAGCTGGCACCATGGATCAAGCTCGCAGTGAACACCTCGTGAATGATCTCGAGCACATGCGTGCCCTGGGACTCACTCGCACTTCGCAGCCTCGGGGGCGAGAACTGGTGGAGGCGTGGGGAGAAATGCTGGGAGAGTTCGCACCCGGCAAAGGACAAATCCCCAACTCCGCTTCTGCATCGTCGCCAACATGGGGGATACTCGCCGAGCAACTGACGCGGCGGATGCATGGGGCGCTCAAGGGCAGCCTCGGGCCACCGGAACAGTTTGCAGCGTTCGGGCACTTTGAGCAGGAAGCGGTGAGCATTCGCGAAAGCGCCTTTGCCAACAAGCCTTGCGGGCCTGAGGCGGTAGTCGCACTGATGGAGTCTCGCACGCGCGATGTTCCGATTCCGATTCCTCCTGATGGCGATGAGGTTGAAGTGATCGGCTGGCTCGACTCGCTCTTCGATCCTGCGACTGGCGTGGTGATCCTTGCCATGCGCGAGGGCACGGTGCCAGCCTCTCCCAAGCCCGATGGTTGGCTCACTGATGGGATTAGAGTGGAAATGGCGCTGAACCACCGCCAGCAGACTCTGGCTCGCGACTCATTCTTGCTGCGCGCTATCGCCGCCCGCACCCAGCACCTCGCGGTGATAGTCGGCCAGACTGACGCTGAGGGCGAGCCTGCCTCAGGGAGCCGCCTGCTGATCCCAACCGAGTATCCATCACGCGCACATCGCATTTGTCTGTTGCTAGGAGAGAACAAAACGGCTCGCAAGCGCCTCGCGCTGCCTCAAGTAGCGGAATCGAGCGGATTTTTGGCTCTTCCGAGCCCGGACGATTACTCCGACATAGCGCCAAGCTCGAGCATCCGGGTGACCGCTTTCAAGAAGTACTTGGATTCTCCGTATCTGTACTGGCTGACGGAAGTATTGCAGCTGAGCAACTACGAATGCGGCACGCTCTCCATGTCTCCGGCTCACTTCGGCAGCCTGATGCATAGCACCGCGGCCAAGCTGGCGGATGACACTGTGCGCGACTGCACCGATGCCGCCACACTCAAGCAATACCTAGAGAAGTCCCTGCGCGAGCGAGTCATTGAACAGTTCGGCAAGAATCCCAAGGCCGGTGTGCTCCTTCAGACAGAGACCTTAGTTGAGAGGGTCCAGGCACTAGTCGACTGGCACCTGAGGGATCGTGAGGCTGGGTGGAGGCTTCACAATGTGGAATGGTCTCTGCCTGACAACACCTCGATAGCAGTGGATGGCGTCGAGCAGATCGTTCGTGGGCGCATCGACCGGATCGATCACAACGCTGATACCGGCGCATGGCGCATCATTGACTACAAGACATCGGACGAGCCAGAGCTGCCCTATGACGCCATGAGAAAAAAGAAGGAAGACGAGGGAGTGATCATCTGGCTCGACCTGCAACTGCCGCTGTACCGACATTTGTGCGCCAAGCATCATCCAGACATGGGCGGCTGCACTGCCGAGATCGGATATGTAGTCATCCCAGCAAATTCGGCCCCCGCGGAGTTTCTGCCACTCAACACACTTCCCGATGAGGACTCGCTGGCACTTGAGAAGGCTGAGAGCATCATTCGCAGCATTCGCAAGCGCGAGTTCGGTGGGCCTGCTACCTGTGACCCAAATGATAGTGCGATCCAACGCCTACTCCGAGTGGAATGCCTGCGACCGGCAGCGGAGTCCCTGATGGCACAGGTGGATGACGACTAGACATGAGTACAGCGCCCTCCGTAATCATCACACGTGTTCTTGCCAACGCAGGCAGCGGCAAGACCTACAAGCTCTCGAGCGAGTACCTGCGGGTGGCGTATGCCGGTGTGGTTTCTGGCAATCCGCGCTGCGTGGAGTCTGTGCTCGCTACTACCTTTACCCGCGCCGCAGCGCGCGACATTCGGAAGAGGGTGCTGCTGCGCGCAGCTGAAGCGGTGCTCGATGAGGCTAAGCGGGCCGAACTGGCGGAATCCATACTGGGGCCCAACGACCAACCGAGCAAACTTGACCCCGAACAGTTGCTCGACGCACTCGTAGGCAGCCTTGACCGGCTGGAGATCAGAACGATCGACAGCTTTCTTGCCCGCATCGCCGCCGCTTGTTCGCTTGAACTGGAGATTCAGCCCGGCGCAAATGTCATTGACGATGTGCTGCTGGCGCAGCTCCACGCCGAAGCCGCGGCGCGCGTGATCATGGCAGATGCCGAGGGCATGCGGGCGCTGGCGCGGTTGGCGCGCCGGGGCAAACACCGCATGATGCCTCTGGATCAACTCATGAAGAAGTTGCCGGACCTGCTGGCCATCTGGCGCGATAGCCAGCGCGGATTTGCTCCGAGTACCG
>SIAA01000063.1 GCA_009692045.1 Phycisphaerales bacterium
TTTCAGGCGCAGGAAACCTGGCCATCTCTGGTGCGGGCACCACTGTGATTACGGGTCTGGCAAACACCTACACGGGTGCGACGATCCTCAGCGGTGCTGCAACGCTGAGATTGAGCGATCTCGCCACGCTCGGCACAAGCAGCGGCATCGCCTTCAGTGGATCAGGCGCGGGTGTGACGGGAACGCTCGAACTCGCCAACACGGTAGATATCACGCAGGGCGTCACGCTCAACACCGCTGGGTCATTCAATACTCTCTCCGGCAACACTTCGACTTTCTCGAGTGTCATCTCGGGGGCAGGAGGCCTGACTATTTCGGGAGCGGGTACGGCAGTGCTTTCTGGATCGAACACCTACACCGGGATCACCACGATCAACGCGGGCAGTGCCCTCGACATGGTGGTAGGTAGCGGAAACACCACCACCTATGCCGGGGGAATCGCGGGCGCGGGTGGTCTTACCGTGTCGGGGGGCGGGACTGCGGTCATGGGCGGCGCGAGCTCATTCAGTGGCGGAGCCGTCATTGATGGCACCAGCACGCTCTCGGTCGAAAGTGGTGCAAATCTAGGAGCAAACAGCACGCTTACATTCAGCGGTGCAGGGGCGGGAGAGTCAGGAACCCTCGCTGTCACGGCAGCGGGTGCCTTTACACAGAACATCGCGCTCACCACCGCCGGCACCTTCACCATCACCCCCGCCACTCAGGCCGCGTTCAGCGGCATCATCTCGGGAGCGGGGGATCTCACCATCAGTGGCGGCGGCACGGCGGTCCTCAGCGGCGCGAACACGCTCTCTGGCGATGCCACAGTGATCGGTACGACATCGCTCTCCATCAGCAGTGCCGCAAACCTCGGCACCATGAGCTCGCTCTCATTCAGTGGCGCGGGCGTGGGGACGAGCGGAACTTTAGTGATCAATGGCGCGACCACGGTGCTTCAGGACTTGGTGCTCACCAGTGACCTCACCATCAACGCGACCAATAACGGCACCAAGACTCTCTCCGGTGAAATCTCCGGCGCTGGTGCCTTGGAGTTCATTGGTAATGGAACAGTCATCATCACCGGTGACAACTCTCTTACCTATACCGGTGCAGTTGTCATCGACGAGAGCAGCACCGTGTCCATCGCCAGCGCCAACGCCCTAGGCGGATCCAACTTCGATCTCACCCTTGACAACGAGGGAGTTCTGCGGGCAACCGACTCACTAACGATTTCTGGTGACATCACCATCAACGACGGTGGCGGAGTGTTCTCGGTAGTTGCAGGGGAAGAAATGACGGTTTCGGGAGCAATCATCGATGGTGACGCGATTGCTGGTGATCTCACCCTGAACGGTGGTGGAGAGTTCTCGATCTCCGCCGATGGTTCAGACTTCGATGGTGATCTCGTCCTGGCGGGCGGCTCCGACCTTACGCTGACAAGTTCCGGAGCCGATGCATTTGCCGGCGGGGCGGTGATCGGGAATCTCAGCACTCTCACGGGTACCGGCACCATTTCGGGAGCGATCGCCGTGAACTCGGGAGGCACGCTCGCTGGCACGGGCAACTTTGGTGCAGTCTCCGTCGCCTCAGGCGGAACCATTTCTCCCGGCAACAGCGCTGGAGAAATCACAATCGACTCGCTGAGTGTTCTCGCCGGCGGCAACCTGCAGTTCGACATCGACAACAACGGTGTCGCGATTCTCAACGATCAGATCTCTGTCACGGGCGCGGCCACCATCGCCGCGGGTGCCGATCTTGATGTGCTGCAGACCAACTATATTCCCGCCGGAACTTCGGCCGCGTTCATCATCGCTGGCGGAGTCGCCACAATTGGGGCGGTGGATGTCTCGACCCTGTTGATGGGCACGGATGGGACGGCTCGTTCGGTGATCCCCATCACCACCTATACCCTCAATGCCGGGGGAGAAGTGACCGCCGCACGATCGGCGACCGCGTACCAGAGCGCAGTGGCCGCGGCCGGCGGAACCGGTTATCAACTCACAGCAGCGGCTGCATTGGATCAGGCGGCCGCAGCCGCAGATGCCGCGCCGTTTGGCTCCACGGCGGCATTTGTCTATTCCGTGGAGTCGATGGCAACTTCGAATGCCGTGTTGCTTGGACTCATCGGTGGCATGTCACCGGCGGCCGATGCTGCCAGCACCCAGATGCCGCTGGCAAGCACGCGCCTTTTCTCGAGAACCCATCTGGAGTACTCGGATGATCGCCGCCGCGCTTACGGATCTGCGCAGTGGTACTCAGCTACGAATGCCGGGCGACTGGCATCGGCGAGTGATGATTCAGTGAAAGAATCGCTGGCGGCGCAGACGAAGGCGCTGAAGGATCCAAGTGCGGGCGGCGATCAGACCAATGTGTATGGGCGCATGGTTGGCGGCACTGACACCTACAACGGCAATCCCTCTCAGCCCGGCTTCAAGCAGAACACCTATCAGGCTTTGGCAGGAGTCGACTACGCGATTGAGCCCGGATTCATGCTGGGTCTGCTTGGGGGCTACGCCCGCGATACTGCCAGCATCAATGATGGATCGTCACTTGATGCCGATGCCGTTGTGATCGCTCCCTATGCTGTCATCGGAGGCGACGAGGGCTGGTTCCTCGATGCCATGCTGAGCGGAAGTTATGGCTGGTGGAGCTCGTCGCGGTTTGTCAGCACAGGTGTCACGGCATCCGGAGACTTCGCCGAGTGGACAGTTGCCGGAATAGCCCGCACTGGTTACGACTGGTATCTCACCGATGACTGGAGGATTACTCCCGAACTGGGGCTCATGTACCTACATGTGAACAACGGTGGATATACCGAGACGGGCGCCGGTGGCAGCGATCTGATCGTGCAAAGCCGCTCGCAGGACAATGCCCTGCTGACCATTGGGCCAGAGCTGGGCTGGAACATCGAGACCTCGCGGGGCAAATACATCAGCATCAGCGTGCAGGGCGGCTACGAGTACATGTTTGGCTCGCAAACGAGCATCGCTTCATCTTTCGTGGCAGGCGGCGGATCGTTCTTGACACCCATCACCAGCCCCGATGCCAGCCGTGCCTATCTGGGAACTTCGTTGGCGTGGCCGATCTCCGACTCCGCGACTCTCACTCTCGAGTATGAAGGACTGTTCTCGAGTGACACCAGAGCCAATGGCGGCATGGCGACTTTGGGATTCACTTTCTGAGAATGCCCAGCGCGCCCGGCAAGTGTGCGCTCGCAGCCTTGCTCTTAGTGGTCGCGTCAGCGGAGGTGAGGGCAGCTGACGAGTCATTAGATGCTCAGACAGCGAGCGCGAGGCTGCAAACAACCCCCACAGCGAGCAGCCTCTCGGCGTGGCATGACCTGCTCGCGAGTGAGCCCCACATCGCAGGCACGGCAGGCGATACCAGAGAAATCGAGCGGCTTCGAGCGGGGTTCGCGCAGATGGGTCTCGAAGTAGAGGTGCATCCATTCTGGGCGCTGCTGCCTCAGCCCCAATCGGCGCTGGTGGAAATCGTTGCGTCAGGGGACGCGGAAACACCCCAAGCAGCGAATCAATCGGGTGCGGCTCCTGGTGCGCCGCCGGAGGCTCCGACGGGTAGCCGCCGCCGCGGGGTGATCTCACTTCCTATAGACGAACCAAACTTGGCGATCGATCCATCGACGGCGCATCCAGATCTGAAATGGGGATGGAACGCATTCAGTGCCAGCGGTGATGTCACGGGTGAAGTGGTGTACGCCAACTACGGCACACAGAGCGACTTCGCCGATCTGCGCCGCTGGGGGATCGATTGCCGCAACAAGATTGTGATTGCGCGCTACGGCGGAAACTTTCGCGGGTTCAAAGTCAAGTTCGCCGAGGAGGCGGGGGCGGCGGCTCTGATCATCTATACCGATCCCGCCGATAGCGGCATCGCCAAAGGAAAGGTATGGCCCGAGGGAGGCTGGGCCAGTGATCGCTGCATTCAGCGCGGTTCGCTGCTGACTCTCACCTATCCGGGTGATCCATTGACTCCCGGCATCACAGCCACCAAAGATGCCAAGCGACTCGGGCTAGATGAAGTTGGGCTTCCCCAGATTCCCGTGCAGCCGATCGGCTACGCCGCAGCGGGGGAGATTCTTGCGCGCATGTCAGGGTGCGAGGTGCCCAAGCCCGAGTGGCGCGGGGGATTGGCGCTGCCATACTGCCTAGAGGGCGGCCCGAAGCTGCGGGTTCGAGTGGCGGTCGAGCAGGACCGTGAGATTCGGCAGAGTGCCAATGTGCTGGCGCGGATACGCGGCAGCAACCCCCAGGACAATGGCATGGTGATTGTCGGTTGTCATCATGATGCATGGTGCTTCGGCGCCGCAGACCCACTGGCCGGAACGATCGTCTTGATGGAGTGCGCCAAAAGTTTTGCCGAGCTTGCACACTCTGGATGGCGCCCCGAGCATGACATCGTCTTTGCAGCCTGGGGAGCCGAGGAGTATTTTCTCATCGGGTCCACCGAGTGGGTTGAAGCCAATGAGCAGGAGTTGTTGGATCGATGCATTGCCTATGTAAACCTTGACATGGCGGCTATGGGTGAGAGCTTCGCGCCATCGGCTACTCCATGCCTGCGAAATGCTGTGATCGCCGCAGCCAAAGTTGCCATCGCGCCGGTCGCGGCCCTCAGTGATGCAACTGCCGACGCAGACTCTCAGGGTGCCGCCACTGCCACTGCATCCAAGTCCGTTTACGACCGTTGGGTGCAACCCGACACGGTTCCCAAGATCGGTGACATGGGAGGCGGGAGCGATCACGCCGCTTTCATTTGTCGCGTTGGAGTTCCTAGTGTTGGACTGTCGACCCACGGTGCTCAGGGGACCAGTTACCACTCCAACTATGACACGGTTGCGTGGTATCGAGCGACGGTTGGTCCCCACTACCGCGGGGCGTTGTTGCTCACTCGTGTTTGCAATGAACTTCTCCTCGGGCTGGCGATGATGACCGGGGACCCGATCAGCCCGGCGGCCGACATCACAGTGGCACTTGAGCTCACACGGGCTTTGGCGCTGACCCCAGCCGCGGCACCCTTTGCTGAGCAGTTGTCACGACTGACCGAGGCTTTGGAGAACGAGTTGGTTCTCGCCGCGAACCGGACATGGACCTGGCGGCAGTCGCGCTCAGCAACTAGGGCATGGCTCGACCCCCGCGGCATCCCCGGCAGGCGCTGGAATCGCAACCTGTTCATTTCGTCTGATCCTGTTTCGGGCTACGGAGCGCAGTCGCTACCCATGCTCAGGCAAGCGGTTGATTCGGGCGATTCGGCAGCGGTGAAAGAGGCTGTTGACGCGTTGATCGATGCCATCGGGCGTGTCCAATAATCGTTATGCCCCAAAACTACGGAAACGGTCAAATGGGGGGAGGTCATTGTCCTTGGATGTCATATAGTCGGAAGTAGTGAATGGAAACCCGCCACAGAGCGGGGCTGTTTGGTCTCACCCCCTGGCGAACTATTTGGAGCAAAGATGCGGACTCTCCCGATCCTCGGCGTAATCATGGCGGCAGTGACAACTCTTACGGCGAGCGCCGGTGTCACACCGATCGATACCAAACTGACGGTGACGGGCTTGGCATTTCCCATTTTTGCCACCCACGCTCCCAACGATACTTCGCGGCTCTTTGTGATTGAGAAGCAGGGGCGCATTCGCATAGTAGATATATCCACAGCAACTCCGACATTGCTGCCGACTTCATTCCTCGACATCGATGCGCTCATCACGGGTGGCACCAGCACCGGCAGCGAGCAGGGGCTGCTCGGACTCGCTTTCCATCCCAACTACGCCACTAACGGCTACTTCTTCGTCAACTACACCAACTTGTCGGGGTCAACGGTCATCGCTCGCTACTCGGTGGACCCTGCTAATCCGAATCGGGCGCTCACGACTGGCGCGCTGATTTTGCTCACCGTCGTCCAACCCTTTACCAACCACAATGGCGGTTGGATCGGTTTCGGTCCCGATGGCTATCTCTACATCGGCATGGGAGACGGTGGTAGTGCCAATGATCCCAGCAATCGAGCCCAGACAATCGTTGGCCAGAAGCTGGGCAAGATTCTTCGCATCATCCCCAATGTCGCGGGTACGAGCCCCACCTACACGAGCCCCACTACCAATCCGTTCTACGGCGCGATCACCGGCGACGATGAGATCTGGGCCTACGGACTGCGGAACCCTTGGCGTCCCTCATTCGACCGGGTAACCGGCGACTTCTATATTGCCGATGTCGGTCAGGATGCGGTCGAAGAGGTCAACTTCCAGGCGGCTGGCGCTGCGGGCGGACGCAACTATGGCTGGCGCTGCACCGAGGGCACGAGTTGCACTGGCTTGACCGGTTGCACCTGCGGCAGCGTGGCGCTGACGGCGCCGGTTCGAACCTATACCCACTCCACTTCCGGCGGCTACAGCATCACCGGCGGTTATTGCTATCGAGGCTGCGCCATGCCGGGCATGCAGGGCATCTACTTCTATGCCGATTATGTGAGCGGCAATATCTGGTCATTCAAGATGGTTGGAGGCGCTGTGACGGAGTGGACGCTTCGCAACACCGAACTCTCGACGGCTGTTGGTGGTGAGGTCGTCAACACCATCTCCAGCTTCGGCGAGGATGGCAACGGCGAGATCTACATTTGCAAGCAGGGCTCGGGAGGCACTACCGGTCAGATCTTCAAGATCATTCCCGCTGCCGGCGAAGTCATTTGCGTTCCACCGAATCCCTATGACCTCAACGACGACGGAGCCGTTGATGGAGCCGACCTCGGCATGCTGATGGCGGCTTGGGGAGTTCCAGGTATCGGCGATGTCAACGGAGACGGCACCACAGATGGCGCCGACTTGGCGGCGATGCTCGGCGCCTTTGGCAGCTGACCAAGCTCTAGGTTGCAACTAGAGAACATCCGCCTGATCGAGGCTCAGTCGTCAGCAAGTTTGCTGCGGGCGCGGGTGTTGAGCATCTCCACACCCAGCGAGAAAGCCATGGCAAAGTAGACATAGCCCTTGGGTACATGCTGTCCGAATCCCTCGGCCAGCAGCATCACGCCAATGAGAATCAAGAAGGAGAGAGCCAGCATCTTGATTGAGGGATGGCGGTGGACGAAGTTGCTGATCCGCTCGGCAAACGCCACCATGACGGCTACCGAGATCATCACAGCAGCCACCATCACAGTAAGCGAGTTGGACATGCCAACTGCGGTGATCACGCTATCAATCGAGAACACCACATCCATGATCATGATCTGTGCAATCACCGAGGCGAAAGTAAGGTGACTTCGCCCTGCCTCAGCATCGTGCTGCCCCTCCACCGCGTGATGAATCTCGCGGGTTGACTTGATGAGCAGCACGAGCCCGCCGACTATGAGAATGATGTCACGCCAAGAGAGTGCGATTGTGTGCCCCATGGTGCTGCCCGTGATGATTGGTTCGGTTAGACGCGTTACATATCCGAGCGAGAGGAGCAGCAGGATTCGCATGAGCATGGCTGCGATCAGGCCGGTGCGTCTTGCAGCCGGTTGCTTGGCAGGGGGCAATCGGGAGGAGAGAATCGCGATGAACACGATGTTGTCGATACCCAGCACGATTTCCAGTCCGGTGAGCGCGACAAGAGCCGTGGCGTTTTCCCAGGAAAGAAGCGGCAGGGAGCCGGAGGCGGTGTCAGCAACTGCAGAAATATCCATCATGGCGGGCGTACACTACCAAGATGAAACGGTCACTCAGCCTGCTTGGGAGCGGACTCGCGGGGGCAGATCCATCTATGGCACTTGCAGTTGTCGGCGCCTCGGCGTTATTCATGGTGTGTGCGATTGTTGGCGCTTCTGCTTCAGCCGTGGTGATTTCGACCGCGGGCGCAACGGTGCCAAGGGTGGCTCAAGGCAACGCGCTGCAACCAGTGGTGGTTGTTCCATCATCCGTAGACTTCGGTGTTGTCACTCCCGGTTCAACGCAGGAAGCGCAGTTCGTGTTGCAGAATCGAAGCGCCTCCTCGGTGCGAGTGGCAAAGGTCACTCCCAGTTGCAAATGTACGGCAATTTCTTTGACAGAGGGGACGCAGATT
>SIAA01000064.1 GCA_009692045.1 Phycisphaerales bacterium
AGCGTGATTATCGAAAGCGCGGCTTAGACGAGTGTGAGCTCCCCGGCGACGGGGAGCCCGCTCGTGCGCCGGGATCACCCAAGTTAGTAGATGCCGGGATGCGGCCTTGCAGTAGCGGATTGCTGAGTGCTGCGCCAGGGCGCTGCTTGCCCGGTGGCAGAAAGCGCATGCGATTCTGCTGCACTGTCTCGTCAGAAACAGTCAAAAGATGCAGGGAAAGCTCCTGTGCCGCGGCAATCTCTTCCCGCGTCAGAAGTTTGACCCGCAAGTGGTTGCGAGCTTGGGCGGAGGCGCCATTTCCTGCCGCTGCCGACAAGTTGAACCATGCGTAGGCCTCAATCGGGTCGAAGGGAACACCTTCGGCCTGCCAGTACATCACCCCGAGAACATGCTGCGCCCAGTCGATTCCATGTTCGGCGGCACGCCTCATGGAGCGGGCAGCGAATCCGTCGTTCTCTGGTACTCCGTCCCCTCGCTGATAGAGCAAGCCGAGACCGAGCCATGCGTCGGGCACTCCGCCGTTGCCGGCAGCCTCATACCACACCGCGGCCTCCTGATCGTTCTCAGGAACATCCACGCCGAAGTCATATCTGGTTGCCAGAACATACTGGGCGTCTGGCACACCAGCTTCGGCAGCAACCTGCAAGTGACCAAGAGCCGCCGTGCGATCGGGCTGAACGCCCTGACCATATTCATAGAGGCGAGCTAGTTCGTATTGCGCTTCGGGGAAGTTCTGTTCTGCGGCGCGCATGATCCAGCTTGCAGCATCACGAGCATTGGCGACCACGCCCTCGCCGGCAAGCATCAGGCGACCCAACAGCAGCTGAGCCTCGGCATCGCCGCGATTTGCGGCTGCCTCAAAGAGGCGAGCGGCCGCGGCGACATCTCGGGTGATGCCCTTGCCTTCGCTGTAAATCATGCCCAGACTCACCTGCGCCTTTAGCTCTCCCGAGTTTGCCGCAGCCTGAAACCAGCGAATTGCATCACCGTCGCTCCTCTGGACCCCCTCGCCACTTTGGTACATCTCCGCGAGCCTCAAAGCCGCCTTGGCGGAGCCGCTCACTGCAGCCAGCGTGTACCAGGTTGCAGCTTCATTCTGATCAGCGGCGATGCCTTCGCCACTATCAAGCATGCTTGCTAGCTGCAACTGCGCGGCTAGCTGATCCTGCTTGGCAGCCTGCCTAAGCAACTCTGTGCCTGCCGCTGAATCCGCTGCGGTACCCGTGCCCGACATGACTCGGACTCCCGCCAGATACTGGGCAAGCGCGTCACCTTGAGCGGCAGCCTTCAGGAACCAAGCTGTGGCAGCTGCTTCATCTCGGGGCGCGCCATTCCCCGCGGAAGTAAGGACACCTAGCTCCCGCTGTGAGGGCGCGTGCCCAGCTTCGGCCGACTTCCTGAGCCAGCCACAGGCCAGTTCGGCGCGAGGCGGTGTGGAAGCAAGTTGCAAGAGTGCCAGACGGTAGCCAGCTTCAAAGAGTCCGCCATCGGCAGACTGAGCCAGAAGTTTTTCTACCTCGTCCGGTGATTGGGCGCTGGCATCATCGGCAATGATTCGCTGGGCAAGGTCGAAGGCGCTAGTTGCATGACCGGCTTCGGCAGCCGCGCGGAGCCACCTATGCGCCTCTTGGGCACTTCGCGGAACCCCTCGGCCTTCGTCGTACATGCTGGCAAGGGCAACCTTCGCGCCAAGAACCCCTCCCGCTGCGGCGAGCTTGTACTCCTCGGCAGCCGCCTGAGGGTCCTTCGATTCGAGCCCCTGTGCCTTGGCGAAATGCTCGGCTGGGCTGGGGGCATCTGGGCCGCTACATCCCGCGATCGAGAGCACGAGCAGCGAGCAGACGAGGATGTTGGCGGAGGGTGCAGGCATCGTCAGACTGCGTCGTCACGAAGCAGCCAACGAGTTTACGGCCTTTGGACCAGAAAGCCAACTGTCGATTGGCAACTGTGGAAGATGGGATCACTCGTCAGCAGCGCTGCGGATTATTTCTGAAATCTTGCGCGTCGGTCGGATTGCCAGCGAGGCCAGCGAGAATCCTGTGAGGACCAGAACTATCACGGAGAGCGTGATCATTGATGAGATATGGATGCCGTGTTCGCCAACTTCGGTTGACGCAATGGGCAGCGCCCCCAGGATCAGTTTCACGCCGATGAAAACGATTATGAGTCCGAGGCCGTAATGCAGCAGATGGAACTTCTCCAGCAGGTTGGAGACAACGAAATAGAGCGCCCTCAGCCCCAGGATGGCCATGATGTTGGATGAAAACACGATGAAGGGATCGCGGGTGATTCCGATCACGGCAGGAATGGAATCGACGGCAAAGAGCAGGTCTGAGACCTCGATCACGCACAGGACCAGAAACAGCGGTGTCAATCGCAGACGTCCCGACTGCCTGATTGTGAAGCGACCGCCATCACCAGTGGAACTGAGGGGAAGGAATTTCTGGAGTACGCGAACAAGCCTGCTCGTGCTCGGATCAAATGTCTGGGCATCGCTCGCATGTACCAGCACTAACTTCACCCCGGCCCATATGAGAATCGCTCCGAAGATGTACATCGTCCACGCGAACATGCTCACCAAAGCAAGTCCCCCCGCGATGAATGCTCCTCTCATCACCACCGCGCCGATGATTCCCCAGAATAGAACGCGCGGCTGATACTGGGGCGGCACGCCGAACCGAGCGAAGATCACGGCGAACACAAACACATTGTCAACAGAGAGCGACTCCTCAACGATGTACGCCGTGGCAAACAGCATGGCCGAGTCTTGGCCGCGCCAGAATCCAATCGCCACACAAAGTGCGGCGGCGAGCAGAACCCAGAATGCCGTCATCTGCAGGGCCTGACGCATGGGCACGGCCGCGGGCCGACGGTGCAGTATCAGCAGGTCTGCGGTGATTAGAGCTGCCACACCCCCGATGAATCCAATCCAGACGATCAAGGGTACAGGTTGGTGTTCCATCTAGCGTCAACACTCAGAGGTCGATCTGAATCCCCAGCTCAACCATTCGGCCAGGTGGAATCCCAAAGTGGGTGGGATTGTTGGCCGAGATTTGTGCGAGCGCGCAGAACACTCGTTTCTGGAAGGCGGGAACGCGGGAGTTGCCCCGAGGCGTGAGGATGGTGCGTCCTAGGAAGTAGGTGGTGTTGCCCTCAATCGTCTTGAAGCCCTCGTCGGCAGCAAGCCGCAGAAGTTCCGGGGCATCTGGTCGCTGATTGAAGCCATGACTTGCCGTGATTTTCCAGAATCCCTGCCTCAGCTCCTCGACCGTGACTTGATCTTGCGCATCAACCACGGGCACGGGCGCAGCCTTGATTGACATGATTGCGACTTGATCATGCAGAACCTTGTTGTGCTTGAGATGGTGCATGAGCGTGGGAGGGACCCCGTCTTCAAGAGGGGTGAGAAAGACCGCAGTTCCCGAAACGCGGTGAATCGGATGCGTCTCCAGGTTGTTCAACAGGTGATCAAAAGCCAGCGTTTGCCGCGCGAATCGCTGCGCCAGTACCCGCCGGCCCACGATCCAAGTCCACATGATGAACATCAGGAAAGCGCCGATGAGAAGGGTCAGCCAACCGCCGTGGGCGATCTTCATAAGGTTGGCCGCGAGGAATACCAGATCAATCGATAGGAAAGTCGAGAGGAACAAGGTACAGGGAACGGCGCCCCAACCGTGCCTGTGGTGCATTACATAGGTGTAGAGAATGGTCGTGAATACCATGACCGCCGCTACCGCGAGTCCGTAGGCGTCATCAAGGCGTTCACTCGTGCCAAACATGGCAACAATCAGAATGCAGCCAATGCCCGCTACTGTGTTGACCACTGGTACAAAAACATGTCCGCCGTGATTCGATGTGTGCACGACTCGGAATCGCGGCAGGCAACCTAACTGGATGGCTTGATAGGTAAGGGAGAACATTCCCGTGATGATCGCCTGACTGGCGATGATGGTGGCGGCGGCGGCGAGCACTACCATCGGATAGAGCGCCCACTCGGGGACGATGCTGTAAAAAGGGTTGTAGTCAACGCCGCGCGATGCAGCATCGATGAAGGGCGATTCGCCTAGTCGAGTTGACTCTGTCAAAATGCGGGCACCCTGACCGAAGTAGTTGAGGATCAGAGCCGGCATGGCCACGAAGTACCACGCATGCCGGATCGCGCCACGCCCGAAGTGGCCCAGATCTGCGTACAAGGCCTCTCCACCTGTGATACAGAGGATCACTGCGCCGAGGGCCGTGAATGTCGCCCACGGATGCAGAACCACGAGCCGCGCTATCCAGACTGGGTTTGCTGCTTCGAGCACGGCAGGATTGTGAGCAATCTCAAGAGCGCCCAGCAAGGAAATCACAAGGAACCAAGCAATCATGATGGGCCCGAAGGCTCGACCGATTACTCCGGTACCCAATCGTTGCACAGAAAAGATGCCGGCGATGGTGGCGATGGTGAGAGCGAGCACGATCGGGTTCGCCGCCAGCGCGTTGCCTCGGGCAAACGTGGGAGATGCGACCTCCAGCCCCTCGTAGGCGGATAGCACCGAGATAGATGGAGTGAGCACCCCGTCGGCGTACAGCAGGCTTGCGCCGGCGATGGCGAGAATGAGCAGGGCCAAAGGAATGCCCTCAATCGTTCGACTCGATTTCGGCGCAGCGAGGGCGAGAAGCGCGAAAACTCCGCCCTCCCCTTTGTTGTCTGCCCGCAGGATGAACCAGGCATACTTGAGGCCGATCACGATCACAAGAGACCAGAGGAACAGAGACAGAAGCCCCATCACAGTCACATCACTGACCGGCAGACCATGCCCAGGCGCGAAGCACCCCTTGAGCGCATACAGGGGACTGGTGCCGATATCACCAAAGACAACACCGAGAGCGCCCACGGCTAGGCCGATGTGCAGCAGTGCAGGCGTACCCTTGGGAGTTGGGGAGTCTTCCGCGCTGGAGGCGCGATCGTGGGTTTCCATCAGACAGATGCCTCGAAACGATTGATTCTACGCTGTTGCGCTTGTCTCAACGGTGGGCTGGACCGGTTTTGAGGTCCGAGAACCACCTGCCACTATGATGGCGGGGGCTTGGAGACCTTTGATGTCATCATCATTGGATGCGGCGCCATGGGAAGTGCCACTGCGGCTGAGGCCGCGGGTCGGGGTGCGAGAGTTCTGGCCATCGATCAGCACTCCAGGGCGCACTCGCTCGGCGCCTCGCACGGGCAGTCGCGCACGGTTCGCGTCGCATACTTCGAGCATTCTGACTATGTCCCACTGGCGAGGAGAGCATTGGCACAGTGGCGCACTCTTGGCGAGCGTGTGGGGAAGCGGCTATTTCATGAAAGCGGCGTCCTGTACATGGGCCCCACAACTGCGGGCACGGTGATGAAAAGCGCCCAGAGTGCTCGGGAGTACGGCGTGCATCACGAGCTCCTGGAATCGCACGAGGTCATGGCCCGCTGGCCTCAGTTCGCGATTCCTTCGGACTGGATTGGATTCTGGGAACCCGAGGCAGGTTTCGTAAGGCCAGAAGAGTGTGTGAGTGCGATGCTGGAACTGGCAGAGCGCGGCGGAGCAAGAGTGATCGAGAGTGCCGCGGTGACTCAGTGGCGCGATGTTGAAAGCGGCGTTGAGGTCGAGCTTGCCGGACGCCGATTCAGCGCCAAGTCACTCTTGATCTGCGCAGGTCCGTGGATGAACAAAGTGGTGAGTGCGGGATCAAGTGCCATCGCGGGCGGAGGACTGACTCCGCAGGGAGCCTGTACCAGCGGCTTGTTTCCATTGAGTATCACGAGGCAAGTTCTGGGTTGGACCCACGCGCGAAATCTCAACTTGTCTGATGAGTCGCGAATGCCGTGCTTCTTGATTGATAACGGAGATGGCGAACCTATCTATGGAGTACCAACGGCATCTGATCAGGGTAATCCTCAGGGGATCAAGATCGGCCACCATAAGCCAGGGACTCCCTGCGAGCCTGATGCAGTTGATCGAGCAGTCAGTGCTGCCGACATGGCGCCACTTGAGACTGCAGCTGCCAAGTATCTACCCATAGCCAACGGGCGGGTGCATCACGCCGTCGTCTGCATGTACTCCCTGACTCCCGATGGCAACTTCATCATTGACCGACTCCCCGGGCACGAGCGAGTCTTCGTCGCGGGCGGATTCAGCGGACACGGATTCAAGTTTGCACCAGTTGTGGGGGAGGCACTCGCGGATCTGGCTCTGAACGGCTCGACAGAGTTACCCATTTCATTCTTGGGGGCTTGCCGAGGGTGCCTGTTGAGGCGATGATGTTGCCTCACAAGGAGATAAAAAAATGGCGATCGAACTTCCACAGGACTCAATGCTGCCGAACCGCAGGCGATTCATTGCCGGATCGCTCAGTGCCGCCGCTGCTGCCGCGTTGGTCTTGCCCTGGAGTCGGCGGGCCTTTGCTCTGGGTCCAAACGGGAATCTGAATATCGCCGCATTCGGCGTAGGCGGAATGGGTGGCACGGACATCAACTCGATCGCCGCCCATCCCAAGGCGCACTTCACCCTGTTCTGCGATGTCGACGCCAATCGGCTCAAGGGAGCCTGCGACAAGTTTCCGGATGCCAAGCCATTCAGTGATTACCGCGAGGCGTTCGCGGCATCGACAGATTCGTTTGATGCCGTGGTCTGTTCGACTCCGGATCACACCCATGGACCGGTCGGCATGCTGGCTCTCAACGCGGGCAAGGCGCTCTACTGTCAGAAGCCGCTCACCCATTCAATCGCCGAGGCGCGAGCGCTGACACTTGCCGCCGCTCGTGCGAAGGTCGCGACGCAAATGGGGATTCAAGGTCAGGCGAAAGATGGACGCCGGCTCGCGGTGAAAATGTTGCAAGCAGGGATTTACGGCAAGGTTGTGTCGATTCACATCTGGACCGATCGGCCTATGGGATTGTGGCCACAGGGTCGGCCACGGCCGACGGGCAATGATCCGGTTCCGCCCGACTTCAACTGGAACTGCTGGCTGGGTGTGGCACCGGAGCGGTCCTTTGTGAAAGACACATACGCGCCCTTCATATGGCGAGGGTTCTTTGACTTCGGGACTGGCGCCCTCGGTGATATGGGGTGTCACTTCTTCGATACGCCCACCGCCGGGCTCGGCCTCGGTGCTCCGATCTCGGTACAGGCCGATGTTCAGACCGAGAGTAATGATCAGTGGCCCCTCGCGGAGACGGTTACCTTCACATTTGATGGAAGCAAGAACGGTGCTGCATCGACATTCCCGCTCACTTGGTATGACGGCGGGCGTATGCCGGCTGCGACGGTATCGCCCCACCTGCCCGCCGGTTGGACACCACCCTCCGACTCGTCCGAAGGCGGTACGCTCGTCGTCGGTACCGATTGCACGGTGTTCCACTCATATTCGGGGGTCACTAAGGTGTTCCCAGAGTCGGCGCTGCAGAGATTCAATGCGCCCAAGATCGAGCCCCTCAACCATTGGTTTGCTTGGGTTGACAGTGCGCTAGGACAGGGCACTACGGCTGCGTCATTCTCCTTTTCCGGCCCGATGACCGAGACCATTCTGGTGGGTACGGTTGCGGGGCGAGTACCGGGAGTGTTGCTCATGTGGGATGCCGCCGCGATGCGTTTCACTAATCTCGAGGCCGCGAATGCTTTCGTCTCACCAAAGTACCGCCAAGGCTTTTCTGTCCCCGGTATCGGCGCGGGATGAGTTACTTCGTAGAGTCAGAATCGGGGGTGCGAACCGGGCCTCTCACCGGCGATCAGGTGCGGGAACTGGTTCGGGCTGGCTCATTGACCCCGCTGCACTGGATTTGCGGCGAAGATGGCCGCCGGTCTCGTGCCGGCAAGATCCCTGGACTCTTTCCTCACGTGGCAGACAGCCTGAAACGGGCGCGTGACAATAAGCATGCAGAGCAGTCGGCGCGGCGTAGAGCTGAGGCGGTAGCCCAAGTCATTCAGGCATCCGTGCCGCGAGTGCCAGAGCCGAGCGCGCTCGATGAACCGCTGCCCCAGATTGATGAACCGCTGC
>SIAA01000017.1 GCA_009692045.1 Phycisphaerales bacterium
TCCCAACTCGGCTTGCCGTGGCAATCGCTGGGAGACCCCATCGACTCGATCACCATCTGCCGTTCAATGTGTGCCAAGACGAATTTGCCAGCAGGGACACTTGCCTTCGGTCAATCGGCGCCCGGGGAGATGAGCCCGGATGACTCGTACGCGCTCACTGATGCTCTAGGCCGCAACAAGGACGGTTCACGCTGGGGAGTTGCCGGCTGGATCTTCGGCAGCGAAGTGCGTTGCGCTTACGCGGCAATGTCCAGTCTCTTCGCTCCGCGAGAGACTTTCTGGTTGGTGAATAGTTATGGCAGCGATGTCCCATGGAATGAGTACTCCATGACGGATGCCGCGAAGATCTGCCAGGAACGCGGATGGAGTCCAACTCTTGTTCAGGGTGATCAGGTGTCGGTTGCCGGTTGGTTGCGCCTCGGGCTGTCAGGGTTTGCCGGTGATGTGCTGCTGGTGAACACCATGGGCAACTGGGACTTCTTTCAACTCTTCCAGCGGAGCAAGGCGTTTCCCGAAGACATCCCTGTCCTCGATCAACCCACCGCACTGCACATGATCCACTCCTGGAGTCTTTGGCAGCCCAACCGTGCTGACTATATAGGTGGAAGGTGGCTGGATCACGGCGTATACGCCTATGCGGGTTCGGTGCGCGAACCTGGACTGCAGGCCTTTGTACCTCCCACCCAAGTGGTGGCGCGCCTTGCCGCCGGGTGTCCATTCCTGATCGCATCGCGCTGGGGCGAGGGTCCGTTTGACCGAGTGTGGAGAATCACAACTGTGGGCGACCCGCTGATGATCGTTGAGCCACCATCCGGTGGATTGCGAAGACGGATTCCGCCTACCAAGATCGCACTCAGCGCCGACGAGTTGGACTTGCGCCAACTTTCGACCGAGGCGCTGCGAAGGGCGAAGCAGGGGGATGTGAGCGCTTGGGGTGATGCCATGCGCAGCTTGATGTTGCTCGGGGATGATGCCATTGCTCTGAAACTGTGGGAAGTCGCCAAGCAGATCGATGCCAGCACCACAGGCGCGGCTGCCAAGCCAGCGCAGGCGGCGAGTGCTCCGTTTGTAATGGGTGCCCAGTTTCGCGCCCGCGGTCGTGAGGAGCTGCTTGCGGCGTATAGGTTGATCAGTTCACCCAGCGACTTGCAGCGGGACATGCTTTGGGCCGCGTGGACCCCCTATCTGGGTACGGTTCAGGAACCGGTGCTTCTTGAGTTTCTTGGCACGCAGGTTCGCCAGCGCCGGCCTCAGGTTGATCTGTCACGGCTTGCGCCTGAGTTGGCACGACTTCGCTCTCCCTCCGTAGCGCGCGCTCTGGTTCTGGACGCCGCCGAACACACTGACGATGCCGCGAACAAGGAGGCGCTCAGGGAGTTGGCGGACTCGCTGTAGCGGCCGGCAGGGCAGGAGAGGCCGTGGACGCCGCCGACGCGGGCGAAGGTTTCTCCGAAGCCGCCGCGGATTTCCGAGAAAGTTTGCTCGCGATCAGCGCTGCTTCCACTTTCTTGGGCTCAAGCACAAATGGAGACTCGGATTCAGGATGTGCCAGCTGCACCACCTCCATCGATCCGGCTAGGAGTGCGATACTTCCGGCCAGTGAGGGGTGCAATCGATCAGACTGAAGCAGCGGGCCAAAGTCACTGGCACTCCAGGTCCTGCCTGCCAAAGTAACACTCTCGCCCTCGCGCAGGGCGCGGTTCCACTCTCCCAAGGGGAGAAGGCAAACACTCGAGTGTGCGGCGGCCCACTCTTTGATGCGGGCATTCAGTAGAGCGAGGGTTTCCGGGTGTGGCACCTGAGTCTGGGAGATCATGCGTCCCACGGCATCCTGCATGTCGGGTAGGTCGCCAATCAGCAACGGCACTCCCAGCGCAAGCAATGGCTCGAGCCGCGATAGTCCCAGCTCGAGCAGATCGAGGCGCTCCGATTCCGCGCCAATGGATTCGCAGTTGCGATCCATCAGGCCGTAGGCGTGCCAGAACAGAAAATCGAGTGCCAGCACTAGTGTGGGTTTGGTGAGCAGCGCCCTTTCAATCTCCCCCTTGCCCACCACAGGCGGATTGAAAAACATAGAACCAGACGCGTAGGAGCTGATCACAGGGCATGGCGCTCCCTCACGCACCGAGGCGATGAGGATGTCGGCTATGTCTACATGAGCAACTTCCTTCTTGCCAAGAACCTCGAACTTCACTGAGACACCGAATCCTGCCGACACGCTGGCGCCGATGATCGTCACTCGATCAAAGATGCCTCGGGTTGAATCAGCGGTCGGTTGCCCCGACTCCTGCACCTCGGGCGCAGCAGATTGCGCCGAGACCAATACTGCGAAGCAAAGGCTTGATAGAAGGACCAGCGATGACACCAGCCGCCGCGTCATGCACTCGAGATCAAACAACAACGGGCACCTCTACTCCTAGTACCAGTGCCGCGCTCGTTCCCATCTCCGCTGGTGTTTCTACGACGGTGACACCGGCTGCCCGCAGCGCCGCCATCTTTGCTTGTGCCGTATCGTCAGCGCCGCCGATGATTGCTCCGGCATGTCCCATTCGCTTCCCCTTGGGAGCTGCCGCGCCGGCGATGAACGCCACAACGGGCTTGCGCATGTGCGCCTTGATCCAGTGGGCAGCTTCGATTTCGGCCGCTCCGCCGATTTCCCCGATCATCACTACGGCATCGGTGTCGGCATCATCGTTGAAGAGCGAGAGGACATCGATGAAGTCGAGACCCTTGATGGGATCCCCGCCGATTCCCACGCAGGTTGACTGTCCCAGCCCGTGCCGACTGCATTGCCACACGGCCTCATAGGTAAGGGTTCCGCTGCGACTGATGATTCCTACCGCCTTGCCAGTGGGCGAGTCGAGCCGATGAGTGTGGATGTATCCGGGCATGATGCCGATCTTGCAACCGCCCGTGAATACATTGGCCTGGGCCGTCTTGCGTCCGGGAGTAATCACTCCGGGGCAGTTGGGACCGATCAGACTCACACCCGCGTAGCGATCAAGCTGGGCTCGCACTCGCACCATGTCCTGGATGGGTACGCCCTCAGTGATGGCACATATCACTTTGATGCCGCCATCGGCAGCTTCGAGAATCGCATCACCCGCATATGGTGGGGGCACAAAGATCATGCTCGCGGTTGCGCCTGTTGACTTCACAGCTTCGTGAACGGTCTCAAATATGGGCAGACCGTTGCCATCACTATGGCCACCCTTGCCGGGACTGGTTCCACCCACCATGCGGGTGCCGTAAGCGAGACATCCTTTGGTGTGGAAAGCACCAGCGGTGCCGGTAATGCCCTGACAAATCACCTTGGTCTTGCCATCAACAAGAATTGACATAGGTCAGAGAGAATAGCCACTTTCTGTTGTAATGCCCTAATGACAACTGCAAGGACAGAAGTGAAGACGAAGGGCAACGTGGCCCCTGCGAAAGGGCTGACCTACGCCGCGGCCGGTGTAGACATCGATGCCGGTGATCGGGTGGTGGATCTGATCAAGCCGCTGGTGCAGCGCACCTACGGCAAGCGCGTGATGGGAGCGCATGACGCCTTCGCTGGAATGCTGCGCCTAGACCGCGACAAGAGCCTCTTCAAGCGCAACTGGCGGCGACCGGTACTGGTGGCCTGCACGGATGGAGTGGGGACGAAGGTGCTGCTGGCGGCCGAGCGCCGCATCTTCGACACGGTGGGAATTGACTGTGTAGCCATGAATGTGAACGACCTCATCGTGCAGCGGGCCGAGCCGCTCCTCTTTCTGGACTACCTCGGGCTGTCCAAGGTGAGTCCCGCGGACACAGCCAAGATGGTGGAGGGAGTTGTCAAGGGATGCCAACTGGCAGGCTGCGCCCTCATCGGGGGGGAGTGTGCCGAGATGCCGGACATTTACAAGCCTGGCGATTTCGACATCGCGGGATTCTGTGTGGGTGTTGTCGAACTCTCCCATGTGAAGAACGCTCCCAAGGTGCGCCGAGGCGATGTCATCATCGGACTCGCGTCCAGTGGCATTCACTCCAATGGCTATACCTTGGTGCGCCGGATAATCCGCGATGCTCGATTGAATCTCGACCGGGTTTATCCCGAGCTCTCAGACTCGCCACTCTGGCAAGTGCTGCTGGAACCGACTCGCATTTACGCCAAGCAAATTGTGGAACTGCTCTCGCAGAGCAAACGGCGAAATGCGGTGACTGCAATGGCGCACATCACTGGGGGCGGATTGCCGGGAAATGTTTGCCGCGGTCTCCCCAAGGGGATGGACGCAGTGATTGACACCAATGCCTGGGTGCACCCAGCGATCTTTGCCTTCCTGCAGGCGCATGGCGGCGTTGCTACGGGGGAAATGTTCCGCGTATTCAACATGGGTATCGGCTACACCCTGTGCGTGCGCCCAGAATGCAGCGAGAGCGTGCTACGGAAACTGCGAAAGTTGGGAGAGACCGCGACAGTGATCGGCGTGATCGCTAAGGGCACTGGTTCGGTGGTCCTCCGCTAGGACCGTGGTTATCTCTGACTCGCTTGGCAAATCCTGCCGCTTCTTCACGCCCCTTGCGAGCGCGTTGATCATCGCTGTCGAGTGACTTTTTCAGCTCCTCGTCTCCAAATTCCTGCCGCTGCACGGTGCGCCACACCGCCAGGCCAATCAGCGCCATAGTGGCGATCACGATAATCATGATGAGCGCACTCATGGTGGCAGCATGTTAGGTGGGGGATTCAGTTACGGAGCCGCGAGCGGTGCGAGGAAGCAGCCAATCGCGGCAGTGGTGCGTGGCTCGGGAGTTTCACCTCTGCTGATGGCGTCGAGAGTGTCACGCAGGTCGTTACTAGTGGGAGCAGGCTCACGCTGGCCAATCTTGCGGTACAGATCATTGATGCGGCCGCGGTAGATGGTCTGGTTGCCAGCTCCGAGGACGAGGACTTCCGGGGTCACGGTAACGCCAAATCGCTTGGCCAGTTCCTGAGAGGGATCGAGCACTAATGGGGTGGGGATGGAAAACTTCTTGCCGTGCACTGCCGCCTTCTCGGCCGTCACGGCGGCATCGGGATAGGCCGAGTAAAACTTTATGGCGCCGCCGGGGAAGCGCTCGATGATGCGCTTGATTTCAGGTTGAAGGGTGTTGGCTATCGGGCAATCGGTGTTGATGAAAAAGATCACGAGGGTCTTGGTGGCAGGATCCGCCCACGGGTCGGTACTGCGGGTCGTGCCATCCTCGATCACCGGCAACGAGAGGCCCGGTGCTGGAGCTGGTGCCGGAACTGGTGCTGGAGCTGGTGCCGGAACTGGTGCTGGAGCTGGTGCTGGAACTGGTGCTGGAACTGGTGCCACAGTGCCCGCAGGGTGCACAAAGACCTCTGCCGCATCAATGACCAGCAGACCTCCAGCGGAGACATCCCTGACCGCGCCCTTCACGGTAATCATGCTGCCTGTGGCCAACCCATGGACGCCGCTGGCGCCGGTCGCAAGCGGTTTGCCTGCAGAGTCCACAAACTCCACAGTTGCCATCTTGGCAATAAGCGACTTGCGTTCTTCGCAGCAAAAGTCCCAGGGTGTGGGGCAACGATCTCCAGAAATCTCACTGCACATACTCAGAGAGAGATCAGCGATGGTGAATACCGCGCGCCCATTGACAAATGGTTTCTTCGACCCGCCGATGCGGCCAGCCATCACAACAACATCGCCTTTCTTGGCATCTCGTTTGACATCAACGACACTCTTGGCGCCGGCGATGTCCGCCGCTACAAAGAGCGAATCCGGAATGGTGGCGTCTGCTGCAGCCGCGTTCAGCGGCAGCGTGCCCGTGACCATGAGTATCGCTGCGAGGCACCCCGCCCAGGCGCGGGTGGCGGTTGATGAGAAGGGGCTGGCGGTCATTGATCGGAAGAGTATTGATGAAGTGAGCACGGTGTTCCTTATGACTTGGTTTCAATCGGCTTTGAGGGACTGGGGAAGGTCGAGGCGGAGGCAACGAATGGAGGGAAGAATGGCTCCGCCCAGCCCGAGCAGCAGGCCGGACGCGAGCCCGCAGGTCAGGGCGAAAGTGTCGACGCTGAGGCCGAATGTCCCCATGGAGAACTCGACATGGGCATGGCGCAGCAGCAGGATGCTGGCGGCGCTGGCAAACAACGCCCCGCTCATGGAAGTGAGCAGTGATTCCTGAATGATGCTCACCACGATGGCCGTGCGCGAGAATCCGAGAACCTGCAACATGCCCAGCTCACGAATGCGGCTGGCAAAGGTGGCATACATGGTGTTGAGGCCGCCGATGAGTCCTCCGATGCCCACGAGCGCCGCGCTGATGACAGCCATGACTTGGACGGGTCGAAAGAACTGGGCGAGGGCTGCGTAGTAGTCGGTCTCGCGAACGGCGGACAGCTCCAGATCAAATCGCTGCTGTGCGAAGGCGCTTACATCGTCGAACTGAGCCTGATCCAGTGATAGCACCACGGTGGAAATGGTTTCGCGCTGCGCCAGAGTGAGCAGATCCGAAATGGGCATCCACACCTCGCCGTCCATCACAGTTCCAGGTGCTCGCAGTCCGCCAACCACAGAGAAAGGGTGATGATCGATCTTGATGACCGACGGGAGAGAAGGATCGATGTTCAAACGGCGAGCGGCAGTTGCTCCAAGCAGGACTTCGTTCGATCCCGACTCGGGCATGCGCCCCCAGGCGATTCGCACTTGTGGATGAACTAGGAATGCCACTGGGGTGATGCCTCGTATCACGCCCAGGTCATGGGAGGTCAGATCGTCGGTGGTATCGCCAGTACTTTTCCCCGTTAGAGGAAATGCCGCATGGATTTCCGGTGAGGCGAATGAACCCCCCAGAAGTGTGCGCAGCCCATCGATGCTGGCAACCGCCTCCGATGCTGCGCCCTGGGGAATCTCGCTCCGCTCAATGCTCTCCTCACTACCGGCGCCAATCAGCAACACATTGTTGTCGCTGGCACTCTGGCGCAGGCCTGAGTCCATGCCGCGTACAAATGAGATGCCGCTGATGACGAGAAGCACAACCAGCGCACACCCTGAGAGAGAGATCGCCAGTCGAATCGGAGCGCGTCCCATGTTGCGCGTGGCATAGGTGAAGGGAATCAGTTTCATGCGGCTCCCGTTCGGAAGCTAGCGGTGATTTCCCGGCGCGCCGCTGAAATAGCAGGCAGGACTCCGGCGACTAGCCCCAAGACAATCGCCAGCGCCAGACCGAATGCCGCAAGCATCGGTCGGGCACTGACATCGATGGAAACGCCCTCCATCGTGAAGGAAATGGCGCTGAAACTGACGGCGGCAAAGGCGGCAACCGCCCCGACGATTCCCCCGGCAACTGCCAGCGCGAGTGATTCGGTGACAACTAGTGACCCGATCAGGGCACCGGGGAATCCCAGGGTCTGCAGGATGGCGTGATCGCGCACGCGGTCGCGCACCGAGAGGGCGATGGCATTGGCTATGAGGGCAAACACCGCAATGAGACTGGCGTAACCGATCCAGCCCGCGAACGACACCAGCGTGACGATGTCATGCGCGGCACGCGCGACAAAGGCGGTCTGGCCGCGAGTCGCGGTGGGAAACTGATCGCGCGCGAACAACTTGTCAATGCTGCTTGCTACCGCTTCGAGCCGCTGCGGGTCGTCAACCTTTACGACAAACTGCGTCACAATGCCGCCGCTGCCACCGCGCTTGGCAGACTCCTGCAAGAAGTTGAGATGAACATAGGCGCTGTTGCGATCCTGAGCATCGTCAGAGGCGAAGATGCCGGCGATGTAAGCGGTCGCGCCCGCGGCCACCAACGGATCGCCCACCCTCAGGCCGCGCCTCTCGGCCAAGGCGCTGCCCACCAAGGCGGCGTCGCTGCGTCGATCCCATTCTTTGAAGCCTCCGGCGGTGATGTTCGAGTCTCCCAGTACATCCTGCAGCGCTGACGAGTCCGGCACCCCGCGAAAGGTCACAACATCCAGACTGGCTCGGCAGTTGCTGACGACGATTTTCATGGGAATCACATCGCGCACCCCGGGGAGCCTCTCAATGCGGTCGTCGTATGACTGCGGTAACTGGCTGGTGAATGGGCAAAAACGATTTTTGCGATAGACGATGAGAGTGGTCTCCCCGGCGCCCGCGCTCGTTGCCTGATCAACACCAGCACGCATCGACTCCACAAAGGTAAACAGGAACACGCCCGTGGCAATGCCAGCGATAGTGAGCCCGGTTCGCATGGGACGGCGCACCATGTTGCGCCATACGAAAGGAAGGCTGCGGCTGAGGGCGCTCATCGTGATGCCCCCGTCTGGGACGCCGCGGTGGACTCGCGTCTCTCTGGCGAACCCATCCTCTCGCTAGCGCTCTCGGCATCAAGAATCCGCCCCTTGTCGAGACGAATGAGGCGCGAGGCGAAGGCGGCAGTCTTGGCATCGTGGGTCACCATTACCGTTGTCTGGCCGCGCTCGCGATTGAATCGGCAAAGGAGTTCCATGACCTGCTGGGCCGACTCACGATCAAGATCTCCGGTGGGCTCATCGGCCAACAGCAGGCTGGGATTGGTCACGATGGCGCGAGCGATGGCCACGCGCTGCTCCTGGCCACCCGAGAGTTGCCGAGGGTAGTGCTCATACCGATCAGAAAGCCCAACCGTCTCCAGGGCCTCAGCCACGCGCGAATGCCGCTGGGCACGAGTCATCGCTTGCAGGAGCAGCGGGAGCTCCACATTCTCATAGGCGGTGAGGACGGGAATCAAATTGTAGAGCTGAAAGATGTACCCCACGCTGGTTCCGCGCCATGCTGCCAGTGCGGCACGCGAGAGAGACACAATGTCATGGCCATCAACGATGAGGGAACCCTCCGTTGGTCGATCGATCCCAGCCAATAGGTTGAGCAGCGTTGTCTTACCCGAACCGGATGGACCCATCAGGGCGACGAAAGAGCCGCGCTCGATGGTGAGATTGACATGATCCAGCGTGCGAACAACCTGCTCTTCACGGTGATAGTCCTTCACCAGATTGCAACACTCAATGATTTTCATGGGATCCCTCTGTTTCTGAGGAGAGCGAGCGTGGGGGCCGCTGCGCGTTGGCGTTTATTCGAACTCTCTCTCCATCCTTCGGAGCGTCCGTGGACAGGTCGATCAGCTGATCGCCGGGTCTGAGCCCTTCGACCACCTCGACCCACCCATCGACCTCGTTGCGGCCGAGTGTCAAGGCGCGGGTACGGGCGATTCCGGTATCCCCCTCTAGGTCCTCGACAACGAGAGCCTCGGCACTGGCACCTTCGCCGCGCAGATGAGTCCGAGGCGCGAAGAATGTGTAGCGACCGGAGGGGGCCCCGCTTGCGCTCTCTGCTGCCGCAGATTCACCCTCTGCAGTCGTAGGTGCTCCGATGGTTCCGGTGAAGATACGGACGCGCCCGAGCATCTCTGGTTTGAGAGTCGCTTCGGGGTCCACGATCAAGACCTTGACCTGAACCGTGTTCTTCGCGATGTCAGCGAAGTGCACCAGTCGCTGCACCTTGCCCGCAAACACTCTGTTGGGCAGAGCATCAAACACGATCTCCGCCGGCTGCCCCACGCCCAGAAGTGCCGCGTCAACGAGTGGAACATCAGTTCGCATCTGGAGGTGCTTGGGGTCGTATAAGTGCAAGACATGCCTGCCATGCTCTCCCTCGGCACCGAGGAAGGCGCCTGGCGAGGCAAGGCGAGTCATCACCACTCCCGACACCGGAGCAAGAATCTTGGTGCGAGCCAAGGTCAGATCTGCCATTTCCAACTCGACCCCAGCCTGGAGTCGTTTCCCCTGGGCTGCCTTCAGTTCAGTCTCAAGTGTGTTCACCTCGCCCTGCGCTACCGCGCCGTGGGCAACGAGCGGGCGCTTGCGCAGCAGCAACTGTTCGATCCGCTCAAACTCGGCGATGGCAACCTGCTCCATCGCCTCGGCGCGGCGGCGAGCGATTACAAACTCATCGTCAAACATGGTGGCAACAACATCACCAGCCTGAACCGCCTCGCCTTCGAGCACCTTTATCTCACGAACGACTCCCTCAATAAGGGAGGTGGCGTAGATGGGGTAGGGATCAGGTTCCACCCAGCCGGGTGCCTGCACCGTCACTCCACTGGTGATGCGTCCGTCCTTGGGGGTGCTCGCTCGAAGGGCGACCGGTGTGACACTTACCGAGTGCGCGGGTGTGAGGGAGAGCCACCCGGTGTAGAGCAGCAAGCCTACGGAGCCGAGGAGAATCGCCGCCGGTAGCGCAAGTCGGATGAAGAGGCGCGACTTCGGAGCAGCGATTGTTGAGAGGTTGGAATCCATTATGGTGTGCCTTGGGGGTTACCGATTACGCGTGAAAGTTCTATTTGAGCCAGCGCAACCTGCAGGCGCGCGTTCGTACCGTCCATGCGGGCGTCGTTGGCGGCGTGCTCGGCAGAGAGGTAGTGGCTTCGTGGAGTTTCACCTGCTTCCGCTGACCTCAAGGCGATTAGCGCAGTTGACTCGGCTGCTCCTAGTGCCAGTGTCTGCAGGGCGTGAAGTCTCAGTTGGGCCGCTCGGAGCTGGGAGTGGGCCTTATGCGCCGCAGCAACGGCGAGTTGCAGAATCTGATCAGCATCGATGCGCGCGGCTTGGAAGCGCGCCGCGGCGGCGGCGATGCGGGCGGATCCGTCATCAAAGATGGGGACCTCTGCAATCAAACCCACCGAGATCGCATCATCACCCTCCATGTCTTGCTCATAGCCGGACGAAAGATCGAAGCGGCTGATGCGACTGCCGCGCGCGCTCGCTAACTGACTCTGCGCTGAGGCCGCCATTGCCTGCGCCGCCTGCACATCGAGTCTCCACTCTGAGACCGCGTGAACCAAGTCCTCATCCCCATCCATTGCCGTTGTCCACGCCAGGTCCTCGGCATCGCGCCACAGTGAGGTGTCCCAATCGCTCTCCACAGCGCGCCAGTTGTGGGATTGCCCCGAGCGGCCTAGCAGTGCCATCAAGTCGGCCTGGTCGCTACGAAGCCTTTCCTGCGCATCGGCGCGCCGCATCATCGCCTCAGCGATTTGCAGCCGCATTGTCTCGAGCTCGGCGCGCGGTGCCTCGCCGGCATCAACAGCGACCTGAGCGACCGCGACTAGTTGCGATGCAATCAATTCGTCGGCGATAGAGAGTGTGACGAGGTGCTGCGCCATCACAACTCGCATTTGCAGAGAGCGCGCTGCCGCGGCGGTATCAACCGCCAACGACCCCAGCTCCAGTAGTGCCGAGCGAAGCCGCTGTGATGCGGCACCCATGGCATCTTCGCGCTGGGCAATGAACGCCAGGTTCTGAGAGATCATGGCTACTAGCGGAGCCACACCCATTCCCAGCGGAAACCCAGTCGCCATTTCGATCATTGGATTGGGAGCAAGTGAAGACTGTGTCAGTTCGCTCTGAGCGATATGCACCTCTTCGATAGCACGGCGAAGAGGTCGATTGTTGGCTAGAGCACACTGCACTGCAGTGAGGGCGCCAAGATCAGAAGTGCCGTCCCAGGCACTGCTCATCTGATCGAAGGGCAACGACCAGTCTGGTGTCGATCCAACCCGAGTAGCGATGTCATCGTGAAGGGATGAAACCGTGGCGATGTCGGGTGAGTTGCAGGCGGCGAGAGCAAACACCGCTAGCGATGCCGCGAAAGCTGTTTTGTTTGTCATATGAAACCAAGTCCTTCAGTTGGTGCAGATGCACGGAGTGCGATGCACAGAACTCGCGATCACCACAGTGGTGACGCGCGTGAGCAACGATCAGGATTAGGTTGTCAGATTAGGAACACGCCAAGTGTGGCGCGTAGGCGCAAGGCATACGGCATTCCCGGCGGAGACTCGGGAGGCTGGTAGACGCGGGCAGCATCGGGGGCCGCAGGCGCGCTGGCAAACATGGCCGCAGGGGAGGCGGTGTTCCAGGCGATCACACCCACGGTATCAACGGGAATGTAGAGGCTCAGAACTGGTGGGGGCGCCTTGGCGCAGCAAGCACCGCAACCATTCGAGCCCGGGCAACAGGGAGCAGACTCGGACTCCTCATGCCACGGCTCGCTGTCATCTACCGGCGTTTGCGCATCGTCACAAGAGCCGCAACAACTGGTGGCACTTTCGCGTGGCGAATCAGCCAAGATGAACTTGACCTGACAGCAGCACACCTGTACCCAAAGAGCAAGTGCAATGCGGAGGATGACTGAGCGACCTATCACGCATCAAATAATAGGGACTCTTTGACAAAATGAAAGTCGAATCAGCGAAGTAGCTCGATAATGATCAGCGTTATACGGCAGCGCCGCACCTCTACACTCAGCGCATGTACCGCGAGACCCCCTCAAGTGCTACATCTAGTGCGCGCGACTTGGAGAGCATTGTCAAGGCAGCGAAGAATCCGGAGCGTCATGTCCTGAATGTTTGCGCCTACCGCGCCCCGCAGGGGAAGGGCGCGCATGTGTTGCCGGGGATGAAGCCAGCCCAAGTAATGAAGCAGGTCTTTGAAGAGGTTGCGCTCGGCATGCACTGGGGGCCCGTATGGTCCACGGTGTGGTTTCGATTGAGTGGAACCGTCCCTCAGGAGTGGAAGGGTTGTACTGTTGCTCTGCGTTTCTCCAGCGGCACTGAAGCGACGCTGTGGCGAGATGGAGTTCCCTTTCATGGATTTGATCCCTATAGAGACACCGCGGTTCTCTTTAGTAAAGCACAGGGCGGCGAAGTGGTTGACCTGCTGATTGAAGCAGATTGCAACCTGCCTTTGGGAGCGACCACATTCTGGTGGGATCAACCAGAGGTTCGCGCCCGCTGGTCGGAGGAAACTCCTGGTCGGCTCGAAAGCGCCGAGCTGATCCTGTTGGACGAGGATGCGTGGCGACAGGTAGAGGTGCTGGAAGTTGCGCGAAAGTCTCTGCTGCTAGAGCGTGCAGCAGATGACGCGGCTGGGGCCGCCCTGCGAGGCCTTATAGATGATCAGACCGGCGAGCGTGGCCGGGCGCTGCAGCGTGCGGCGCGGGAGAGCCGCGCATTTGGGGGCGATGCAGATGCGTCAGCGGGCAGGACCCCGCCGAACACAGCGGCGAACACAGCCGTCTCACCCAGTGGGCCGGGCGGTCAGTGCACGGCTGTCGGACACGCTCACATCGATACCGCCTGGTTGTGGACCCTTGAGTGCACGCGTCGCAAGTGCCTGCGAACCTTTGCCAATGTTCTGCGCCTGATGGAGCGGTTTGATTCGTTCCGCTTCCTTTGCAGTCAGGCGCAGCAGTACGCATTCGTCGAGGCGGACAGCCCCCCGTTGTTTGCTCAAATTCGTGCCAGAGTTGCAGAAGGTCGCTGGGAACCCGGGGGCGGCATGTGGATTGAACCGGACTGCACCGCGCCCTCAGGCGAGAGTTTCATCCGCCAGGTGCTGCACGGTGAACGGTATTGGCGGGAGCACTTTGGAGAGATTGTCCGTCAGGATTTTTTATATCTGCCCGACACATTTGGGTTCCCCGCCAGTCTGCCCCAGATCGCCCTGCTGTGCGGACTGCGCACATTCATTACCAACAAGATGAGTTGGTGCGATACCAATCGCTTCCCGTTGGTGAACTTCATGTGGCGCGGCATTGATGGCAGCGAGATCGCCACTCACTTCACTCCCGGCCACAACTACAACTCCAGCATCGAGCCAGCCGACATGAGGTTGGGCCAGACCAACCTGCTGAAGCAAGAGAGTGGTTTCAAGGGAGCCTGGCTGCAACCATTTGGATATGGAGATGGCGGCGGTGGCCCGACACAGGAGCAGTGCCTGCGGGCCGAGGTGTACTCCGCGTTCTTCGATACGCCACCGACGGTTCAGCGCAGCGTGCGCGACTTTTGCGCCGAGCTCGAGCTGGAGCGAGCGGCCGGCAATCTCCCGGTCTGGGACGGCGAGCTGTATCTGGAGTGCCACCGAGGTACCTACACGAGTCAAGCCTGGATCAAGCGTGCCAATGCCGAGGCGGAATCAGCTCTGAGGCGCATCGAATTGCTGGCGGTATTGGCACCGAAGCAGACGGCGGAGAATGAACAGGCGTGGCGTGCCCAGATGGATACGGCATGGAAGTGCGTCCTTCTGCATCAGTTTCACGACATTCTGCCCGGCTCATCCATCAAAGAGGTGTATGACGATGCTCGGATCGCGTTCGCAGGGCTGAACACCCTCTTGGAGCAGATTGAAACGGAGTCGTGTGCCCGAGTGTGCGCCGGGGCAGCGGAGGCTCAATCATGCTGCATGGTTCTCAATCCGAGCTCGGTCTCGCGCAGTGGCATCGTTGACACCTCTAGCGGTTTGATCTTCGCCCGTGATGTGCCTGGAGCGAGCGCGATTGCGGTGCCGCGCACCCGAGTAGTGCAGTCACCATCGATCCGGTTGGAAACTAGGGAGATGACTAACGGCCTCATCCACATTCAGGTGGATTCGCTCGGACGACTCGCGCGCGTATCTCGCGCGGGAGCGGGGGATCTGTCTGACGCTTCGGTACTACCACTGAATCAACTGATGCTCTACGAAGATAGGCCGCGAAGCTGGGAGGCATGGGAGATCGACCGCGACTATGTGACTCACGGTACCGCCGTGATCTCTCCCTGCGATATGAAGTTCGAGATCATTGATGATCTGCTGGCGCGCTGCACGGTCAAGCGCTCTCTTGGTGATCGAAGCCACATCGAGCAGTGTTATGAGTTAGAGGCTGGTGCACCCTGGGTGCGCATCCGCACTCGTGTCGAGTGGCAGGAGGATCGCCGCCTGCTGCGAGCTCTATTCCCCACCAGCATCAGAGCGCGTCGAGCCACATTCGGCATTCAGTTCGGCTCAATCGAGCGGTCGACCTATGACAACACCTCTTGGGAGCAAGCGCAGTTTGAGGTACCCGGTCATGGCTGGATGGATCTAGCCCAACCCGGGAATGGCTTGGCAGTTCTTGATGACGGCACTAAGTTTGGGCGAAGTGTCAAGCACGGGGTTCTCGGGCTGTCGCTGCTGCGCGCCCCCCAGTTCCCCGACCCGACTGCTGATCGAGGTACGCACTCCTTCAGTTATGGATTGATGCCGCACGGCGGTGATTGGCGCAGCGGGGGAGTGGCGGATGAGGCCGAGTGCTTCGCGCAACCTCTCAGAGCGATCGGCAGTGCAAGAGCTGGCGCCCGCGCCCAACTGTTTACCCTCCGTGGTAGCGCATCGGTGCAGGTGAGTGCGGTGAAGCCGGCCGAAGATGGGCGCGGAGTGATCGTGCGCCTAGTGGAGCGAGTGGGTGCGCGCAGTGAAGCCGTCATTGATTGGACTGGGAGTGTCCGCAGCGTCGAGGCAGTCGATGCCCTGGAACGCCCGTTTACCGAGCCCTCTCAAGCAGGGGTTACAGTCACGCGCCAAGCGGCGCCCGTTCTGCACCACGATGGGGCAACATGTCGCACGAGTCTTACGCTGCGCCCCTTTCAGATTGCCACGATTAGAGTGTTGCCGTGAGTGAAGCGAGCGCCGCTGACATCGAGAGGGAGTGCCCATGAATATGGTCACGATCGACTGGGTCATTGTTCTTACCTTCCTAGCTGTGCTCTTTGTCGCAGGGCACGCCACCAGTTCTCACGCCCGCACAGTCTCGGGCTTCCTAGCGGCAAACCGCTGTGCCGGCCGCTACCTCGTAACAGTTGCCTACAACATGGCGCAGGTGGGAGTGATCACGCTGGTGTGGTACTTCCAAGTCGGTTACGACGTGGGATTCACCCAAATGTGGTGGGGGTACCTCGAGGGGCCCGCCATGATCTTTCTTGCCATCAGCGGATGGGTGATCTATCGCTTTCGTCAAACTCGTGCCCTCACGCTGGCTCAGTTCTTCGAAGCCCGTTACTCCAAGCGATTCCGCATATTTTCCGGAATGGTCGCCTTCGGCAGCGGCCTGCTCAACTATGGAATCTTCCCCGGCGTAACCGCGCGGTTCTTCATTGCGGTGTGCGGCTTTCCCGAGGCCGTCTCGGTCGCGGGCCTCTCCCTTCCTACCTTTCCCCTAGTGATGGCGATCCTGTTGATGATCGCCCTCTACCTAGTGTTCGCGGGCGGGCAGATCGCCGTGATGGTGACGGACTTTCTCCAGGGAGTGTTCTGTAACGGGGTGTTCATCTTTCTCTGTTTCTGGTTCATGTGCACCATTCCCTGGCCAGCCATGCAGGGCGCCATGCTTTCCATGCCTGAGGGCACCTCCTTCGTAAATCCGCTGGGACTGTCGGGGGAGAAAAATTTCGACATCTTCTATTGGCTCATCAGTGCCTTCATCATCCTCTATAGCGCCCGCGCTTGGCAGGGTGACTCTGGTTACAACGCCGCGCCCCTAAACGCCCACGAAGCGCGCATGGCCCAGCTGCTTTCGGGCTGGCGCTGGCGGGTCTTGATGTTGGTGACGATCATCGTCCCCCTGGCAGTGCGAACTTTCCTGACTCAGCCGGAGTTCGCTCCGCAGGCCGAGGCGGTGCATCAGGCCATTGCTCAGACTGCCGGTGGCAACGAGGCTCTGGCAGCAGAGATGCGCACGCCGCTAGCACTGGCGGTGATGTTGCCTGCGGGTCTGCTCGGCTTGCTGGTGGCGGCCATGCTGGGCGCAGCAGTCAGTACTGACGAAACCTATCTGCACTCGTGGGGCAGCATCTTTGTGCAAGATGTGATTCTGCCGCTGCGAGGTAAGCCGCTGCCACCTCGGCAGCACTTGCTGCTTCTGAAGATTTCCATTTTCTTCGTAGCGGTGTTCGCCTTCTGCTTCAGCCTGTGGTTTGAGTTGGGCGAGTACATCGCTATGTTTGGAGCGCTCACCGCGGGAATATTCGTGGGCGGAGCGGGAGCGGCGATCATCGGTGGGCTGTACTGGCGCCGTGGCAGTTTGCAGGCGGCGTGGGCGACGATGGCAGTGGGAATCACCATCAGCGTGTGGGGCATCACCATGATGAATCTCCCCAATCGAGTTCTGGACTCGATGGAGAGCGGTGCATTCAACTTTGTCCGCGAGCATTGCTTGTGGCTGCGGGGGAACATGACGGGAATGACCATTAGTTTCGTGGCGATGGCGGCATCGCTCGTCACCTACTTCCTCGTCAGCGTGCTTGGACCTCGCACCGACTTCGACCTCGACAAGTTGCTGCACCGCAAGGCTGCCGCGCGTGATACTGCTGAACCCGAGGGGCGCCGCTCCTGGCTGGAGCACTTGGGATTCGATCGTGAGTTCAAGGGAAGTGATCGGATCATCGCTGCCGTCACCGTGGCGTGGCCTCTCTTCTGGACCATCGTTCTGTTAGCGGTGACACCCTATCTGTGGTGGCGTCAGTCCCAGAATGATCCGGTCAGCGATCTGGCGTGGGCCGACTACTGGCAGGTGTGGACCTGGGGCATTCTCTGGGTGAGTGTAGGAGTATGGGTGTGGTGGACCATTGGCGGCTTCCGCGATCTGTGGCGATTGTTCCAGAGACTCAGAGCCTATAGAGATGATGCGACAGATGACGGCTCAGTGACGCATGAGCCGAAGGGTTCCCCCTAGTGTTGGTGGCGCCGTGGACCGTGCAGTCAGCCGACGGCCTAGTTGGTCCGCTGCCAGCAACTCTGCCTTCGTGTGTTCATCAAACTCTGATGCAGGCGGGAGAGATTCGTGATCCCAACGCCGCTGGTGGCGAAGCGGGGCAACTGTGGGTGGGACGAACTGGATGGGTCTACCGCGCCAGCGTGCAACTGACGAAGCAGATGCTTGAGACCGAGTGGTTGGAGCTGGTGTTTGCGTCTATCGACACCGCGGCAACAGTGTTCATAGGCGGCATCGAAGTGGGAAGTGTGTGCAATCAGTTTTACCCGCATCGATTTGCCGTCCCCCAGTCGGTGCGCGCGCGCGCTTTGCTTCAGGCCAAGTTGGGCATCCCGATTGAAGTTCACTGTCGCGCACCGGTCGCAGAGGTGGAGTCACTTTCGAGCAGGTTGGGAGCACGACCTGTGAATGGCGACTGGACTCCCTATGTCTTCTTGCGCAAGGCCGCCTGCAACTTCGGATGGGATTGGGCCCCGCGCGTCGCCACTTGCGGATTGGGAGAGGTGTCGATCCAGTGGGGAAAATCTTCCCGGATCGAGTCGGTCCGTCCCCATGTGACAGAATGCGATCGAGCGCACGCGATCATTGAGGTTCATGTGGATGTTGGTCATGCAGGCGAGGAGGCGATGACCATCACCGCCCGCTTGGAGTCAGCGGATGGTGTGTTGGTTGCGTCGTCGAGTCATCTCGCGCCACCAGGTCGGCGCGCTTCCCACTGTCTGAGGCTCTCGGTAAGCAACCCGCAACTATGGTGGCCACGCGGCATGGGCTTGCAACCGCTGTATAGGCTCACTGTGCAACTCGAAGTCGAGGGTCGCCACGGCGATTCGTGGCGTGGGAGAGTGGGGATCCGCACAGTGAAACTGAATCAGACTCCGGATGCCCGCGGAGCTGGCTTTGCCCTCGAGGTGAACGGGGAGAGAGTGTTTTGTCGCGGCGCGAACTGGGTTCCCTCGGGACTGTTCGCGGGCTACGGCGATGCAGCAGTGGTGCGGCACTCTCTCGAGTCAGCAGCTGAAGTCGGTGTAAACATGCTGCGAGTGTGGGGCGGAGGGGTTTACGAATCTCGCGCCTTCTACGACACTTGTGATGAGCTGGGGGTGATGGTCTGGCAGGACTTCATGTTTGCCTGCGCGACCTATTCAGAGCAGGAGCATTTCCCAAAGGAGATTGAAAAAGAGGCTAGGTACCAAGTCGCACGACTCTGTCGTCATCCCAGCATTGTGCTGTGGTGTGGGGGCAACGAAAATATTTGGGCGTGGCACAGTTGGGGGTTCGGATCGAGACTCACGCCTGGGCAGTCATGGGGAAAGAAGTATTGGATGGAGATGCTTCCGGCCGTTGTCAGCGAGCTCGATCCGGCGCGCCCCTACTGGAACGACAGCCCATATAGCGGGACACTCGAACTGTTTCCCAATGATCCTGATCGCGGAGACTGCCATGCGTGGGAGCATCCGGTTGGAGCCGAGGGAGGTGCACCGCCGCGTTTTGTGAGCGAGTTCGGAAGGCAGGCGTACCCGAACCTGCAAACCCTCCGTGAAGCCGTGGGCGAGAAACACCTCCAGTCTCACTCACCAGAGATGCAGTCGAGGCAGAAGGGGACTGGCGGCGATGCGCGACTCATCGATCCTGTTCTCGGGGCAGAGTTTCCTGATGCCGGCAGTTTTGCCGAGCGCGTCTGGCAGACTCAATGGTTACAGGCGCGCGCGGTGCGGCGCTACATCGTGTGGTTGCGAGCCAACGCGCCCGAGTCGAGCGGGGCCCTGGTGTGGCAGTGGAATGATTCTTGGGCTGGGCTTGGGTTCGGGGCTCTCGATAGCACCCAGCGCCGCAAGCCGATGTGGTACGCGATGAGAGAGGCGTGCGCCCCCCGAGCCCTCGGTCTCTGCATGCGCAATGGAGGTGAAGCCGAACACGCCCATTCAGGCAGCCTCTGTCTTGAAGCCATCAACGACACCGGTGATGAGTGGATCGCCTCCGCCACCTTGTCGCGGATCACCTGTGATGGGTCGGTGCGCGGTGCAGTGACGGTGCCGTTTCGAGTTCCTCCTCGCGGCTGCGCCACGATCGCTCACATCGGGGAAGTGCTCCCTGGCGCTGACGGTAGTGACGAATTCGTGGTGGCAGAGTGCGCCTCGCTGCGCACGACGCGCATGCTCGCGAGTCCGCGAACTGCGGTGGCGTTGATTGCTGAGTCGTGCGGCGGAGTAGATCGGGCCAATCAGCCGCGCACCACTGAAGTGCGCAGGGGCAGCAGCGCCATCGCGCGGGTGAACTTGATGAGTGAACTCCCCGGCGTACAGCGCTGGATGATCGAGGCAGTCACTCCTCTTCTTGATCTCTGGCTGGAGCCCCTGGGTGACTGGATCGAGGTGGAGCCAAACCTCATCAGTCTGCTGCCGGGCGAATCGCAGGTACTTGTGGTTCGGCTACGGGGGGGTGCCGCGGGGGTGCGTCTGTGGACCCCGCTGGGAGAGGTGAAATAGTTCAGAAAGAGGGGCTGCTACCGGGGAATGAGCGCGAGGGCTAGCTAGTTTCGTGCGCATGGAGGAGCACGCATGAAACTCGCCGAGTGCAGGACGCAGAGCATCGAGGCCCGTGAGGAAGCCATCGATAGTTTGGTGGAGGAGGCGCACAAGAGAGGTGACATTCCCGACAGGATGTACTGGACGCTGGTTTATGACTTCGAAATCGCGCCTCAGACCACCAATCTTTCCCAACTGAGGCAAATGGGGTTCGAGTTGGCTGCTGCAAGTTCCGTAACGGAGGAGGAGATCTCGTCGGCACTGCTGGCATTGGTGCAGGCGCTGGCACGGCTGGACATCTACCTATTGCACACAAATCATCTCACTGACCGAGAGTTGTACGACCGCCTTGAGGGCACTGTGCTCCGGGAGCTGGTACGAGATCTCCCCGCGGGCTGCGGTGTGCATGAGTACATCGACATGGCTGCAGGAGAAGCTGCTCCGCTGACAGCAGTAACCGATCGAGATAGGCATCTGCCTAGGCGGTGTGACTCATGAACTCGGCCAACTGTGGAGGTATTGCTAGAGTGGCCGGGCGCGTCCCCAGTGAGCGCCTTTCCTGCACTCTGCTGCTATCTTTCGCAGATAGCAACTTATTCGAGAGGTTGTCCTGTTGAGGAGATGAATGATCGGGTTGCTGGACATATGCGTCAACACCAAGTGCAACTTCTGCCTCCCACTTTCACCGATGCTCTCGGGATCGAGTTCCGAGATTTGCCGGCAGGGTCATTCCTCATGGGGAGCCCCGACTTGGAAGCGGGAAGGGACGAGGACGAGGATCAGCACGAGGTTCAGATCGTTGGCATTTCCAGAATGGCGGTGACCCCAATCACGCAGGCGCAGTGGATGCGCGTGATGGGGAGTAACCCCAGCCGATTCATGGGCGACAACCTGCCGGTAGATAGCGTGAGCTGGTACGAGGCAGTGGACTTCTGCAAGCGCCTTACTAGCACCAGTGACGGGCTCTACCGTCTGCCCCATGAGGCAGAGTGGGAGTATGCGTGCCGAGCCGGGTCGAGCACAGCGTTTTTCTGTGGTGAGGAGATGCCGAGTCAATCTGGCAATGTGGACATGAGTGTCCATCATGGGCGAGCAGCCGATAGGCGCACCTCGGTGGTTCGCAGATATGCTCCAAACGCTTGGGGAATGTTTGACATGCATGGAAATGTCTGGGAGTGGTGCGGCGACTACTACGGGGGCTATTCATCGAACGGTGATGCCAATCCCCAGGGGCCTCTATATGGTTCATACCGGGTTGTTAGAGGTGGCGCTTGGGACCTCGGCACGTCCTGGGCGCGTAGTGCCAGCCGATGCGCCGCCACTCCTGATCGAGTGATGGAGTACGGTGCCAGCGGCTTTCGGGTGGTGCGGGAGCACTAATTCAGGTCAGGCTCAGCAGCCATGAAAAAGGCTGCGGCCGACCGACTCCCCTCGAGTCGGCCGGCCGCTCCGGACCGGAGTGTGCCGCGAAAATTCTCCGCGGGCTCTCGATCCTTGGCCCGCAACTCCCTCAATCACATGGTCAAATTCACCACGGCCCATGCAAACGAGACTTGCAACTTATTTAGAATCTCACCCCGCACCGCCCTCGCCACCCAGAATCGCCTGCCCATTCCAGCCAGTGAGCCCCAGAATGCCCAAACTCGCCCAAGTTCTCCTGACCGCCATGCTCTTCACCTCGCTCGCAGCGGCAAGCGGCTGTCAATCGCAGAAGGTTCCCAAGTTCGATAGTGCCCTAGTCGGGACTTGGCAGCGGGAAGGCGACGGGCGCAGCTCCAGCCTTTCATTTACCGACACCGGATTGTTCCTATGCAAATGGACTGACAAGGGGAGCGCCGAGTCATCGATGGTGGGGCGATACCGATTCGACGGCGAAGTGCTGCTGCTGACCTATCCACCCGAGGCGAGTGAATGCGCTGATGAGTGCGGGAGTTACTCGATCTCGCTACTCGATGGGAAGTTCGCGGCCAGCGTTCTCAATGATTCATGTGTCGCAAGGCGAGAGAACATTTCGGCGCAGTGGCTGCGCGAACGACTCGGCGGATAACGCCAATCACCAGTCTCCACGCCCAGCGGTCGCGCCGCACCCGGCGGCTGCGACCATATGTTTGCGCTCGGCGAGGCAGTCCCGCTTCCATGGCGGGAACCGTTACTCGTGGTTTGAAACCAGCCGCGACCATCAGGGCGCGCCACTCCCGGCCATGTGGTCGAGCCTCGCGATCTGCGATCGAGAGTGAGTGAGCGATGATGTGGGCAAGTTCGTGACAGAGGACTTCGCGTAGAAGGTGCTCGCGGTCCCCACCTAGCAATGAGTGGTTGATGCGAACAAGGTCGCGTCCGCGATAGGCCAATCCCAGAGAGGTGCTTTGCCGTTTACTGACTTCGATTCGTATCCGTGGGATCAGATTCTGAGCTTGCCATAGCTCGCACCACCCCACGGCCGCGCCCTTCAAGTCTGAAGATAGCTCCAGCGGCCAGCTCTTGAAGTCCACTTCGGCAGCGGTTTCTGTCACGATCGGAGATTACGCGACTTGGCTCGCGTACATTGCACCAATGAATGGCAGTGCTTCGGACTACCTGCTGAGTCCGCGTCTGAACAAGGGCACCGCCTTCACTCGTCAGGAGCGCGCGGAGTTAGGTCTTGAGGGACTTCTCCCCGATGCAGTGACCGATGTCGACATGCAGATGGACCGGCTGCGCGCGCAGATGTCGCGGATCGCCACTCCGCTGGAAAAGTACATCTACCTCTCCGAGCTGCAAGACCGAAACGAGCGGCTGTTCTTCTCCCTCCTGGCCAGCCAAATCCCCGAGTTGATGCCCATCGTCTACACGCCGACCGTCGGTGAGGCCTGTCAGCGATTCGACGGCATCTTCCGTCGACCAAAAGGGTTGTACCTCTCTCTGCGTCACCGGGGGCATCTGCGAAAGCTGTTGGAGAACTGGCCTCACTCGGATGTGCGCATCATTGTCGTCACGGATGGGGAGCGCATCCTTGGGCTGGGCGATCTCGGGGCGGGTGGCATGGGAATCCCTGTGGGGAAACTGGCCCTCTACACCGCTTGCGCCGGGGTGTCGCCGGCTCTGTGTCTACCCATTGTTCTCGATGTTGGCACCAACAACGAAACACTGCTAGCCGATCCTTTATATCTAGGTCTGCGCCGCATCCGTATTAGCGGAGCGGAGTACTTGGAGTTTGTTGATGAGTTCGTCGATGCGGTCCAAGAAGTCTTCCCCACCTGCTGTATCCAGTTCGAGGACTTCTCCAAGCGAAATGCGGTGCCGCTTCTGGAGCGATATCGCGATAGGTGCTGCTGCTTCAACGATGATGTGCAGGGAACGGCAGCGGTGGCACTTGCGGGGCTCCTTGGCGCGACTCAAGTCATCGGCGGTGGATTCGAACAGCACAAGTTCCTGTTTCTTGGGGCGGGCAGCGCCGGCACTGGCATCGCCGATCTGATCTGTGCCCGACTCCGGCGCGAGGGCTTTAGTGAGACTGAGGCAAGGGAACGCTGCTGGCTGGTCAACTCCCGCGGGCTAGTGACTCATGAAACAACGGGCCTTGAGAGTTTCCAGAGTCGATATGCGCATCAACACGCCCCCGTTCTGACCCTCTTGGAAGCGATTCAGCAACTTCGCCCGACCGCGCTCATCGGAGTGGCGGCGGTGCCTGGCGCATTTGACAGGCCAGTCATTGAAGCGATGGCGGCGATGAATCAACGGCCCATCATTTTCCCACTCGCCAATCCGGTTTCCAAGAGCGAGTGCACACCGCAGCAGGCAATCGACTGGTCCGAGGGTCGCGCCATTGTTTCCAGTGGCAGTCCCTTTCCTCCAATCACTTACTCGGGAAAGACCTGGACCGCGTCTCAGGGAAACAATGTCTACATATTCCCGGCCGTGGGACTGGCCGTGCTTGCTACCAATCCCGAGCGCATTCCCGATGAGGCGTTTCTCTGTGCCGCGGAGGCGCTGGCGGCGCAGGTGAGCGCGCAAGACTTCAGCAACAACGCCGTCTATCCCCCGATTGGGCGCATCCGCGCCTCATCCATTGAAGTCGCCATTGCAGTCGCGCAGTTCTTCTTCGATCAGTCGCTCGCCCGCGTTCCCCGGCCCACTGACCTGCGTTCATTCATCCTTCAGCATGTGTGGAATCCGGCCTACTCAGCCACCAGGTAGACAAGGAACTTGTCCTTTACTTCCTGGCCGTTTGCGAGCACTGTGAAATCGATGTGAAAGAAAACCAGACCCTTGGCATCGGGTCTGCAAGTGACACGGACATGAGCAAGTGTGCCGTCGCCATCGGCAGTCTGGCCAACGAGGGCCGCAGTTACCCGCGGGTCCAGTGAGGTCACAGCCGTGACTCGGGCACTCCCCATCTTCTTCATGAGGACATCGAAATCCGCGCTGCCCCCAGGGGCGACGATACCGGCATTGGCGCGGTATTCACCAAAGTGAGCCTTGGTGGTAATGCGAGTGCATTCGTGCCTCACTCGCATGTCAATGAGGCGACTGTCAGATCGATCAGTCTCGATGATCAGGTAGGGAGGCATGCTCTCGCACGGCACTGCGGAAAAATCGTAGGCGAGTTCATACTTGACCCGAGGAGCCTCCGAGCCGGGTTCGAATCCCACATACACCGGCTGGGCACCCTGCACGCTCTTCACCAGAAACGGTTTCTTATCTATCGACGCCACCATAATCGTCCCCTTGGTGCGCGACGGGTCGGAGTGGGCATCTATGAATGGAACTATGTTGCCAGCCGAGTCGACGCTAGTGCCCCGAATGGGATAACTCACCTCTCCCTGCATCGAGATGGCAACTGCGCCCGCGATCCCCTCGAACACGATTCCCACTCCTGCCGACTTCAGGCCCGTTGCAGCGGAAACCTTCATCTCCACCGGGACGGTGATGGAACCACGGGCGGGGATGGTCTTGCCTACGAGGTCCAATGTTGTGCAGGTGCAGCTTGGCTCCGCCTTGATTACCCGAACTGGCTTGTCCAGAGTGTTGTGCAGTACGAACTCCGTCTTCACGGTCGAGCGAGGCTGGATGAATCCCAGATTGGCAAGCTCAGGTACTGCCACGATTGGGAACGGCGTTCGGGGCGGCGGCGCCTTGGCAGGCGGGGCAGGTGGCACCGCTTTGGCTTGCGGCGGGAGGGCTGTCGGGGCTGACTGAGCCATGCCGGAGTGGGCAATCGCCATCAACGCAAGCATCAGGACTATCAAGTGTCTATGCAGCACAGGTGCTGTCGCGCGGGTAATCATGGCTGCAAGTATGGTAGGTGGCAATATGAGAGCCATCATCATCGAACGCAAGGGGAGTCCGGTCGCGCCCAATGTGAAACTGGTTCATGACATTCCCCAACCCACTCTCGGCGGCTCGGATGTGCTGGTGCGAACCGAGGCAAGTGCGCTCAACCATCTCGACCTCTGGGTCGGCTCGGGGCTCCCGGGAATCGATACGGTCTATCCCTTCATTTCGGGCTCTGATGGTGTCGGAACCATCACCGCAGTGGGGGCCGAAGTAGACAAGTCGTGGCTCGGTGTGCGGGTGCTCCTGAATGCCGCAGTCGAAGTGACGCCGAGGCCGCTCCCGGGACTGGCAGCGCCTGCTACCGAAATCGAAATGATCGGTGAGCACCGTCAGGGATGTCACGCTGAGTACTTCAGAGCACCGGTCGGCAATGTGATCGCGGTGGGCAACTGCGACCCGATTCAGGCGGCGGCGTTCGGGCTGACCCACCTTACTGCTTGGCGCATGCTCATTACCCGAGCGCGCATGGCGCCAGGGCAGACGGTTCTCATCCCCGGCATCGGCGGGGGAGTGGCCCTAGCAGCACTCGCCATTGCTCGGCACTTCGCCTGCAAGACAATCGTGACCAGCAGGCACCAATGGAAACTTGATCGCGCCAGCAAACTCGGTGCGGAGCATGCGATTCTTGATGATGGCGGCGACTTCAGCCGTCTGGTTCGAGCAGCCACCCAGAAGCGCGGAGTTGACATTGTCGCTGACTCTGTTGGCAAGGCGGTTCACCAGTCGTGCCTCAAGAGTCTGGCTCGAGGCGGAACTTTTGTGACTTGCGGCTGTACTACCGGGGCCGACGCCACCACGGATCTTGCCCGAATCTTCTGGGGCCAGTTGAGTGTCCTAGGAGCCACGATGGGCGGCATGGGGGAACTCTCCGCGTGTGCTAGCCTCTTTTTGCGCGGGTTTTTGCCCCCAGTACTTGATTCGGTCCACAAACCAGCCGATGCGAGTGAAGCTTGGAGTCGTCTGGAGTCGGGCAATCACTTCGGCAAGATCGTAGTTGATTGGTGCCAATAACTGTTCGGTCTCAGCATCTACCAATGTTGTGTTTGTGAAGTTGAGTCCATGGTTTAGATTGAAGTGTCCCGGAAGTTCGTTATTGGCTCGTTGCCTCGCACTTCCATACCTTCGAAGGTCAATTTTTAGGAGTAGAAAGATGCAGAATCATCGCTTCACAATATGTGGCGCATTCATGGGCACGACCCTAGCGGCTGTGATCAGCACATCCGCTTATGGTCAGATGTGTGACCCCACCCCACCTGCCGGTTCGCTTCACCAGAGTGACAACGATGTCTGCGGTGGCGCCGGCGATGCCAACGGCGGATGCAATTACGCGCCGAGCCTTTTCCAGGACTTAGGACACATTTCCGCTGGCGGCTCGGTAGCCGTTGATGGAACCATGGGTACCTTCATTCCCGCTGGTGCGGCCGACTACACCTCCCGTGATCTGGACTGGTTCACAATCCACACGACTGAGTACGGCACGATTTCCTGCGAGTTGTCGACGATAGATGTCGCCACCGGTATCGAGCTCGCGAACACGGTGATGTTCATCGCCAACGGCGAGGGTGTTTCTGATCCTTGTATGGCCAACTTCGTCTACGGTCAACAGGTTCCTGGATGCCCCCATGTCGGTTCGGCATTCGTAGGGCCAGGCACTCATATGGTCATCGTCTCCACTCCCTTTGAGGATGCCGACGCACTGACCCCACCCATCTACGCCTGCGCTAACTATGTTGCTCGCATCAGCTTTGCTGGTCTGAACAACCCCACTTGCGCCGCTTCAGTTGGTGATTGCGCCGGTCTTCACGGCTCCACTGGCTGCGATTGGCCAGAGTGCTGCGAAGTCGTTTGCAACTTCTCTGCTTCCTGCTGCGACACTGCGTGGGATCAGATCTGTGTTGATCTGGCCGAGTCTGAGTGCGGACTCTTTGAGTACTCATGCCCGGATGTGGCTGGCGCCCCTGGCAACGATTGCGCGATTATGGCGCAGCTCGTCACTGCCGGTGGCACAGCCGCCTTCAACACCATCAGTGCCTCCACCGACGGACCCAACGGCTACGCCGCGGAGTGCGCAGTTGACATCGGCAACGATGTGTGGTTCATCAGCTCCTCGCCAGCCGCTGGTCAGATGACCGTCAATGTTTGCGATGCCTTCGCGGGTGCCGCCATTGATGTGTTCTATCTAGGCCAGGATTCCTCACTGCTCAATCCATCAGACCTGCGCTACCTGCGCATTGGTTGCTGGAATGGCAACTGTGGAACGGTTGGAAATGGTGCTGCCGTCACCATCATCGACATGGGCGTTAACGATCACCTGCTCGTAAGAGTCGGTGGCGTGGTGGATGCGGCGACAGGTGTTGCGGCTTCAGGTGCGGGAACCATCGGCTTTGAGTTCCTCGGTGTGTTGTTCAGCACTGGCGTTCAGAAGTATGTCATCGCTACCGCGACTGGTGCCGGTACCAACCTCGGTCTCTCCAGCGGATACCTCTCCGCCACGAGTCCGAAGCGTTGGCTCGCTCAGGCATTTGTCTTGCCAGCCGCTCAGGATGGCTTCTCCAAGTGGACCATCTCCGCGGCTCTCGCCAAGGGCTTTATGCCAGCTGGCGTTACCAACGAGTTCATGAGCTACCACTTCTGGAAGCGTCTCGCCGGCAACCCAGCCCCCAACGGTGGTGTTGCCCCCGGCCCGACGAACTCCTTCTGGATTGCCAGTGGTTCAGTGCCTTATCCAGTTGGATTCGATGATGCCAACGACGGTGCCGCAAACGCGTCACACTTGTTCGATCTAGCCGCTCCAATCGAGTTGGATCCGGGTAACTACTACTTCACCGTCTATGCAAGCAACTCAGCTGGCACAGCGGCCAACTTCGCGTGGTTCATCTACTCACCCGATGGCATCAATCTGGTTGATGCCACCGGCGTGTTTGCGTGGCGTTCTGCGAACTATCCGACTCCTGGATTCGTTCGCTACACCCTCGCGGGCTACACGGTGCAGCCAGGTGATGATCCACTGGACCTCTTCAACTGCGCATTCCAGCTGCTCGGCGTTCCTTCGTCCCCAGTTGCCGCGCCTTGCTACGGTGACTTCGATGGCGATGGAATCCGCGGCGGTGGCGACCTTGCCATGATGCTCGGCGCTTGGGGTTCTCCAGGTGGCGATCTCGACGGTAACGGCACCACCGATGGTGGTGACCTTGCCGGTCTCTTGAGCGTCTTCAACACCGCTTGCCCATAAGTTGGGCCGGATCGGTTCGCCGATCCGCATTTCTCTGAGTTCACGCCCCCCGATCGCAAGGTCGGGGGGCTTTCTTTTTGGGGTAAACTCCCCGCCCCAATGTCGATGCAAGCAAAGATACTTATGACTGTAGCGGCACTCATGGCCGCGGGCATCACGCTAACTTCGGGGTGGTACTTCTACGCCACCGCAAGAACGTCTCAAGTCGTGCGGGTGCAAGCGGTCTCGATGGCGGATCTCGTGCAAACGATTAGCGCTCCGGGGGCGCTCGACCCCGAAACTAAGGTGGACATGTCGGCGGAGGTGTCAGCCCGCATCGTTGAGTTGCCCTTCCAATCGGGCGACCAGATCACGGCCGGGTCGGTGGTGGTGCGACTGGACGACCAGGACTTACGGGCGAGGTACGACTCCTCTGTCGCTAGGCGCGATGCGGAACAGTCGCGCTTGGAATCGGAGATGGCAAGGTTGCAAGGGCCCCGCACGACGCTGGCAAATGCCCAAGCAAACCTAGAACGCCAGCGCAATCTCTTCAAGACGGGTGATATCAGCAAGCAGGCGCTTGATGACCTGGAGGCGAGAGTGACCGAGCAGGAGGCATCTCTTGCGGCGGGCGAAAAGAACATTTCGGTGCTACGAAGCCAGATCGTGGCGAGCGAGGCTGACATCGCGCGCGCTCGAAAGGAACTTCAGAGGGCGACGATCATTGCTCCCATCGATGGTCGCATGGTGCGGCTGAATGCCGAAGTGGGCGAGCTGGTCATGGTTGGCACCATGAACAACGCCGGCACGGTGATTCTCACGATCGCCGACCTCACCAAGATGAACATGAACGCCGAGGTGGCTGAGGCTGACATCGCGCGGGTGAGGGTGGGGCAGACTGCCGAAGTGCGGGTCAATGCCTATAAGGATCGCGTGTTCAAGGGGGTTGTTACCGAGGTTGCTCTCGCTAGAACAAAGGGGCTCGGCGCTCAGGCAGGGGCGGGTAGCTTTGAGGTGAAAGTGTCTCTCGAGCTGGGTGGCGATCAGGTTCTCGCTGGCCTCGCCGCCAATGTTGACATTGCCACCGCGACCGAGCATGGTCTGGCTGTTCCAGCACAAGCGGTCGTCGATCGCAAGTTGGAGGATCTGCCCGAGACGGTTGCGTCCAGTCCACTGATAGATAGAGCGCGGCGCGCCGTCAACATTGTGTTTCTCATGGTCGACGGCAAGGCGGTGGCAACCCCGGTGAAAACGGGTGCGAGCAACCTCACCCAGACTTTGGTGTTGCAGGGATTGAAGGAGGGTGATCTGGTGGTGACGGGCCCATACAAGGTCTTGGAGCATCTGCGAGATGGAGCGGAAATTGCGGTGGAGTCTGATGCATCAGGATCGAAGGGTGATGCCGGCCAACCCGCTGCCCGCGTCGGGATTCCCTTCTGAATGATTACCGTTCGCAAGCTGTCTAAGGTGTATCGAGTCGGCATCGAGGAGATTCACGCCCTTCGTGAGGTTGATCTTGTCGTAGGGAACAACGAGATGTTGGCGATCATGGGGGCATCGGGCAGCGGCAAGAGCACCCTGATGAACATCATCGGTTGTCTTGATCGCCCCACCAGCGGCGAGTACGAACTGGATGGCCGCGCCGTGGAGAGCATGGATGCCGATGAACTAGCGGTGGTGCGCAACGAGAAAATCGGCTTTGTGTTTCAGTCGTTTGAGTTGCTTCATAGGCAGACGGCGCTGCAGAATGTGGAGCTGCCACTGGTGTATTCGCGGGCGCGGCTAACAGTGAGCGCGCGCCGCGCGCGCGCGGTGGGGGCACTGACCAAAGTCGGCTTGGCCGATCGTATGGATCACCGCCCTAACCAGTTAAGCGGTGGTCAGAAACAGCGAGTGGCCATCGCCAGGGCCATCTTGAATAATCCCAAGATTCTGATGGCTGATGAGCCCACGGGCAATCTGGACTCGCGCACCACGGCGGAGATTCTGGCGATATTTCTGCGCCTGCATGCCGAGGGTCAGACAATCGTGATTGTCACTCACGAGAATGAAGTGGCGGCGCACTGCCGCCGCATCGTGCGACTTCGCGATGGGATGATCCAGTCCGACTTGCCCGTTGAGAGGGACGAGGCGGGGCGAATCTTTCAGGAGATCGTCTCGAGGGTCGGGAGGGCATCGTGAGTTTCGGCGCCTATTTCTGGGCGCAAGCCATGCGTCTGGCTCTCTCCCAGATATGGGCCAACAAGATGCGCGCCGGCCTGACGGCGTTGGGCATTATCGTGGGTGTGGCTAGTGTTACGGCGGTGATCGCCGCCCTAACCGGGCTCAAGTCAAAGGTTCTCAACGAGTTTGAGTCGATCGGCGCCAATCGGCTCTTTATCTTTCCCAATCGCCCCGATAACGCGCCGAGGAATCTCTACCCGTGGGAGAAAATCCGTCTCAAGCCGGAGGAGGCGGCAGCCATTCGCGATGGCTGTCCCCATATCAAGGCGATAACTCCCGTCACCGAGCTGGCGATCGATGTGGAGTTCGGCGTGAAGAAGGTGGAGGGCATCTCCGCGGTTGGCATCTGGCCTGACTGGCATCAAACCGACAATCGCCAAGTGATGATCGGTCGGCAGTTCAGTCAGGTCGATGAGGACAGCGAGCGGCAGGTCTGCCTCATCAACGATCGTGCCATCGAGGAGTTGGAGCTGCCGCCGGATCCCGTGGGGCAGAACCTGACCCTCGGGGGAAGAAGATTCCTGATAGTTGGAGTAGTTGAGACTTTGCAATCTCGCATGTTTGGCATGGGCACCCAGGAGACGGAGGTGTTCATCCCGTTCTCAGTAGCAGCCAAGCTGCAGAGCCCGGGCTACTTCATCATGAACCACGCGATCACCACCGAGCCGAATGTGTCGGAGGAGGCCAAGAGTGAGGTCACCTATGTGCTTCGGCGGATGCGCGGATTGAAAGCGGGCGAGCCCGATACTTTCCAGGTTGAGGCCATAGAACAATATGTGCAGCAGTTCACCATGCTCGCGACGGCGATCACCGCCATTGCGGGGGGGATCGTGGGGATCAGCCTGCTGGTCGGCGGCATCGGCATCATGAACATCATGCTGGTATCAGTGAGCGAGCGCACACGCGAGATCGGGCTGCGCAAGGCAGTAGGCGCGACGCCGACGGCGATTCTGCTGCAGTTCCTGCTGGAGGCGGTGACCATTTGCTTTGTGGGCGGCGCCATAGGAGTAGGTCTTGGGGAGGCGATGGCATTGGCGCTGTCTCTGATTCCCGCGGCTTCCCTAGCTGAGGCATCGGTTCCATGGTGGGCGGTGGTGCTCAGTTTCCTGTTCAGTGCCGGAGTCGGGGTGGTGTTCGGAATGTGGCCCGCCGTGAAGGCTTCGCGGCTTGATCCGATAGAGGCTCTCAGACATGAGTGATCTGCACCGCCGAGTTTTACGCATCACTCTGCGCCCGCTCCTAGGCGTGGCGGCGACACTCGCGGTCAGCGGTTGCCAGAACGAGTTGTTCGCACCCGAGGAGTCCGTGGCGCAGTTGGAGCCAGGTCGCATCGATCGCATCGAGCCCGTCGATGCCGGATCCCTGGCTCCCGGGGCGCGAGTCACTCCCGACGCGGCCCTCGAACGCGCCATCGAGTCCGGCTGGCATCCGCCTGTGTATCCCCAGAAGGCGGAAGTGTCGATTGAGTCGGTGCGAGTCTCCACACTGCAGAACAATCTGGACTTGAAAGTGCAGCGCTACAACCCCACGCTGGGTGTAACCAGACTCGACGCGGAGCTCGCCAAGTTTGAGGCGGTGTTGAATGCCTCCGCCACCCGCAACTCTAATGGCGTGCTCACCGATCTGGAGGAGGGGTCTCCGACGACCACGAACTCCGGGAGTCTCTCGGTTGATGTGCCGCTCGCCACCGGCGGCACCCTCAGCGCCGGAACACTTTTCAGCGAAACAGACAGCAATCTGTCCAACCTCTTGGGAGAGGAACCGTTCGAGGCGGGGATGGAGTTCTCCATCAGTCAGCCACTCTTGCGTGGGGCCGGCATTCGAACCAACACCGCGTCAATCCGAATCGCCAAGATCGATTCGCAGATAGTGGACTCCCGCACCAAGCTGGAGACCATTCGCATTCTGGCCAACGCCGACAAGTCCTACTGGGGCCTCTATCGCGCCTGGAGGCAACTGGGGGTGCGGGTGCAGCAGCACGAACTTGCGGTTGAACAGCTGGCCCGCGCCAAGAGGCGCGTTGCCGCAGGAGACGCCGCAGAGATAGAAGTGGTGCGTGCAGAGAGCGGGTTGGGTTCAACGATTGAGCAGGTCATCGTGGCCGACAACTCACTTCGCCTGCGCCAGCGCGAGCTGAAGCGCATCATGAACGACCCAGTTGTTACCGTGCAGTCCGATACCGCGCTTCGGCCCATGTCTGATCCCAATCCGCTGGGATTGAATCTGGATGCTGCCCGTCTAACCGAGTTGGCCCTGGTGAATCGCATGGAGATGCTGGAGCTGGAACTGCAGCTGGCCATCGATGCCGAGCAGATTGACCTGCGGCGAAATGCGGCGCTCCCTCTGTTCACTCTGGACTTCAGTTACAACTATTCGGGTGACGACACTTCGCTGGGGAGTGCCTACGCCGCCATGGGAAACTCAGATGGATACGCCATCACCGCCAATGCCCAGGTTCCTCTGGGGAACGAAGCTGCCCGAGCGCGCATCAGCGGCGCCATCGCCACGCGATTGCAGCGGCTGGCAACGCGCGATGCGCGCCGACTCGCCATCATTCAAGAGACTTACAACGCGGTAGATGCCGTGCAAAACGCCTGGCAGCGCATTCTGGCTGCCCGACTTGAGAGCACGCTAGCGGCGCGCACTCTAGCGGCGGAGCAGCGCCAGTTTGAACAGGGGATCCGCACCAGCACCGATGTTCTCGATGCATCCGCGCGACTCGCCGATGCGCAGAGCCGCGAGGTTGACGCGCTCACGGGTTATGAAATCGCCCTCATTGATCTGTCATTTGCCACCGGCACGCTTCTGGGCGGAGCCCACATTGACATTGCGGGCGAGAGGGTCCCCGATCCCGATTGAGAAGCAGGGAGCCAGCCGAGTGCCACTGAATGCACTCGCATGCTGAACCCCCTGCAAAAAATGGAGCCGGGGGGAGTCGAACCCCCGTGCCGGGCCAGTCATCAAGTCGCCTCTACGCGTGTAGTCGTCGGTTCTGTCTCGATTCAAGCTCCGCCGTCGACCGCGTGCTTTGAATCCAGATAGCCAGTTTTCTCAACTCCGTGGTGGATATCAGCCCACAGAATCCAGCCTGATAGGTTGCGGGTCCCTGCCTCATCAGGCATCGGGCAGGGAACCGTGCAGCCAATTAGGCTGCGAGTGCGAACTGCGTGTTGGCAGTTTTTGTTTTGCATCCTTTTTACGTGGCCGGGATGCTCCACGACGCGCCACGACAGGACGAACATGTCCGGTCGAACCCAGTTCGGCCCCAGTTGTCAAAGAGCGAGAGGAAGCATTATAGACACCTCCACCGCTATGGCAAACTTCAAAAGCCCATGTTGGCAGGGTGGAGATTCGTACCGCTCCATCCATCAATCGCTCCGAACTGACAGAGCCTGCTTGGACTGAGGGCATACGGAGTTACACTTTCAACTCTGGAGGATTCACCTTTGAGCAAGCCCATTCACATTCTCAGCATTGCCTCCCTCGCGATTGTCACCGGAGTTATCTCCGCCCTTCCAGGAGACGGGGGCGGCTCCTCTCTCGTCATCGGCCCCGATGTGATCGTCGGGTCCGTGTCAGATATTGCGAAGTACGGCACAGTGAGTGGCGTCTCCGCCTATGCGCTGGGCACTACCAGCTGCAACATCGGCGATCAGATTGCCTGGTGGATCGACACCGGTGCTGATGATGCTCACCATCCGGTGATTGCCCAGAACATCTATCGACTCAAGAACGGCCGTATGGAGCAGGTAGGAATGTCATGGGTCAAGCATGGATTCTGCGCGCTTGATGGCTCACTCTGCGGAACCTGCAACTCCGACCCATACGGATGCGATGCGCTCGGCGTCGGCTGCTCCGACCCCTATGGTGCCAGTTTGAACGGAAGCCAGTCCTATCTCGGGCCCCGCTCCCAGATCAATGCAAATACGGGAGTGTTCCCATATCCATTCTCCGCTCCGGCAGCACCTGCCACCGTAGGGCGCCGCATCCAGGTTCTCATGGCCGATCTCGATCCCGCGCAGAACGCGGGGGCTTTTTACTTTGGAGAGGGCCACTACATCACAATCGATGACTGCAATGCCGGCACCGACAACAACAATGGATCCTTCCGCCGCATTACCGTGGGTGCGATCTCATCAGGGTCTTACACGCTGTCCCTGACGGGCGGCACCTACATGCAGAAGTACGGCATTCATGCTTGGAAGGATCACGGCTTGGGCATTGGCATCCCCGACCCCAGCGTCACCATTGCCAATGCCGATGTTCAGGGCGATGGACGGTTCCACGTGGCAAGCAAGGTCACCTCGCTCGGTGGCGGTCAGTACCGCTACGACTATGCAGTGCACAATCAGAACAGCGATCGCTGCGCCCGCTCGTTCTCTGTGCCGGTGAACCCCGCGGTCATTGCCTCGGAGTTGTATTTCCATGGCGTGACCCATCACTCCGGTGAGCCCTTCGCCACCACTGCTTGGAGCAGTGGCCAGAGCGCCGTGGCGGTGGGCTGGGAGACGCAGAGCGTTACTCAGAATGCCAACGCCAACGCGATCCGCTGGGGAACGATGTTCAACTTCAGTTTCGTGTGCAACCGCGAGCCGGTCTCGGGCACTGCAAGTATCGGGTTGTTCAAAGCTGGCGCGGCTGGTGATCCGGTCAGTGTGTCGGTGACTGTGCCGGTTCCCAGCAGTCCCGCCAATCCTGCCGACCTTGATGGCAATGGAGTGATTGACGGAGCCGATCTCGGTGCGCTTTTCGCCAACTGGGGCGGCACAGGTGCGAGCGACATCAACGCCGATGGCATCACAGACGGCGAGGACCTCGCCGTGCTCCTCGGCAACTGGACGGTTTGAGTTGGGGCACAATCCCATGCTCACCTATCGGAGCGCATAGTGTGACAAGGGTCGATCTACTTTCGCGTTCGATCGCTGGTTTCGTTGGCATCTCTCTAATCATCGGCGGCTTGGCGACATCATCAATGCAAACTGGATCAGACAAGGCATCCTCTGGCTCCAACGCGGCCGCTGCGTCGGCGCCTAACAAGACCGCTTCGCGGCACAAGTACTCGGCATCAGGATTCGATGTAACTCCACTGGGGAAGGAGCGCGTGGAGGAACTGGCTGCGAAACTCACCCCCGAGGCTTTTCGCGTCACCCAAACTGCTGGCACCGAAGCGGCCTTCTGTGGCAACCTGGTTGACAACAAGACCGATGGCACTTACTGCTGTGTGGTTTGTGGATTGCCTCTGTTTGCCAGCAACGCCAAGTTTCATTCGGGAACCGGCTGGCCCAGTTTCTTCAAACCGTTCGATGACGCTCATCTTCGGGCCAAGGTTGACAGCACTCATGGGATGGTGCGCGACGAAATCAACTGCGCCCGCTGTAACGCCCACCTAGGGCATGTATTCGATGACGGCCCCAAGCCGACAGGATTGCGCTTCTGTCTCAACAGCGCGGCGCTGGTGTTTTTTGCCACCGTAGCCACCATGCCACCCGAGGGTTCCCCCGTGAAAACGCAAACTGCTTACTTTGCGGGGGGATGTTTCTGGGGAGTCGAGCACGCCTTCAGCATCGCGCCCGGAGTCGTCGACGCTGCCAGCGGCTATATGAATGGATCCACGGAGGGCCCAACCTACGCTGAGGTTTGCGCTCACAAGAGTGGCCACGCCGAGGCGGTTCGCGTGGTATTCGATCCATCAGTGATCTCATTCCGGCAACTGCTGGAGGGATTCTTTCAGATGCATGATCCCACTCAGTTCAACCGGCAGGGCCCGGATGAAGGCGATCAGTACCGAAGCGCCGTGTTCACATCTGACGATGCCCAGGCGACTGCGGCGCGGGCCTATGTGGCAGAACTCACCGCTAAGAATGCGTTCCCAGCCCGCATCGTCACTCTCATCGAGCCAGCACGGAAGTTCTGGAAGGCTGAGGAATACCATCAAGACTATGTGGAGCGCACAGGTCGCGCCTGCCACCTCGGTCAGCCGTGGTGGCTTGTTGGTGCGACCGCCCGTTAGTCGATTGTGTTTGTGAATGTGAGGGGATTTGCCATCGACCCATGCTCGGTGTGCGGGTGCGGATCGACATCCCTATCGGTACACTCCGCCAATGACGAAGTTGAGTGTGACTCTCACCATTCGCGGCGCCATCGCAACTTCGTTCGGACTACTCCTGCTCGCCGCCGCCCTGCCTGCGCACGCTCAGATTGTGATTGATAGTGCCGGGCTCACAGCTGCTACTGACGCGGCGATCGGGCCGCCTGGGGAAAGTTTGATATTCAATAACACCACCGGGGTGACACCAACGCTCTCCATCACCGGCGAGGTCATTTCGGCCCGCGACATCCTCCTCACCAATACCGGCAATATCTCTGTTGGGGGCGGGCTTTCATTCGCCGTCAGTGGGATTGTGTCGGGAACAGGCGGGCTCGAAGTCGGCGGTGCTGGAACCCTTACGCTCAGTGGAGTCAACACATATTCGGGCGGAACTGAACTGACAGGCGGCGGGATTCTCTCCATTCGCGATAGTGTGAGCCTGGGCAGCTCGGCCGGCTCAATCGAGTTCAGCGGTCTCGGGGGACAACTTGCGGTGACTTCGTCCACCACGGTAGTTCAGGACATTCTGCTCACTTCGAGCGGGGCACTCTCAGCCGCCGTGGGTCAAACCGCGATCTTTGCCGGAGACATCACAGGCGCAGGCGGGCTCACTGTTTCTGGCGCGGGCACCAAGGTACTCACGGGGACAAATACCTATCACGGCGGTACATCAATCGGAGGTTCGCTTTCTGTTGCCTCGGCGGCGAGCCTAGGCGATGCCGCAGGTTTGGGCATCACCTTCATGGGAGGCGGCGGGAGCCTGATTGTTACAGATTCAACTGTGATAACTCAAGACATCCTGCTGCTGGGAGCAGGAGGATTGGCGACCGCAGTTGGCGAGACGGCAACCTATTCGGGCATCATTTCCGGCGCGAGCAATCTCACTGTTTCGGGTGGGGGCACGACCGTGCTAACTGGTGCCAACCTCTATTCGGGAGGCACGATTGTGAGTGGCGTGGGAACTCTCTCCATTGGTGACGCGACAAGCCTCGGCTCGACGACGGGGATCACATTCAGTGGCGCCGGCGCGGGGCAGTTCGGAACCCTAGCTATCACGGGAACAACTACGGTCTCGCAAGACATCGCTTTGACTGGCGACGGTGGTGTTAGCGCGGCGGCGGGGCAAACAGGCACGCTCACTGGCGCTATCGCCGGCGTGGGCAATCTGACAATTTCCGGCGCGGGCACTACCGTGCTGGTCGGGACCAACACCTACACGGGTACGACTACAGTTGGCGCGGGAAGCACTCTGGCGCTGAGCGTGGGTGCTTTCAGTACCACCGAGTATTCGGGCGGATTGCTTGGGTCCGGCAGCCTCAGCATCACGGGCGGCGGGACGACGCTGCTGTCGGGAGAGAGCAACTTTTCTGGCGCAACTGCGATCGATGCGGGAAGCACTCTCTCTCTCGGCGTGGGAGCTGGGAACTCGGCGATCTATGCCGGAGCTATCACCGGATCAGGCGCCCTCGAAGTATCGGGAGCTGGAACGACCATCTTCTCCGGCACGAACACCTATTCGAGCGGGACAGTTATCAATGGCGGCGGCACGCTTTCAATCAGTGCCGGCAGCAATCTTGGGGACGCGGCGGGGGCGGTGACCTTTGCCGTAGGTGCCGCAGGCGGCACGCTAGCGGTGTCGGCGACAACTGCAATTGCCCAGAACATCGTGCTGGACTCCAACGCCTCGCTCAACACTGCTGGCGGCAGGACCGCGACTTTCAACGGCGTCATCAGCGGAGCGAACGATCTCACGATTGCTGGCACCGGCAATGCCGTGCTGGCGGGCATCAACACCTTCACTGGTGCAACGAACATCTCCGGGGGCGGGACACTGTCGATCGCCTCGAACGGGGTGATTGGCGCAAGTTCGGGGATTGTGTTCTTCGCCGCGGGCGGAACCTTGAGTGTGACAGACACTGCGACGATCAGCAGTGATGTCTCCCTGCTCGTAGGCGGGACGATCGCCAGCGCGGCAGACGAAACGGTGACGATGTCAGGCGTGATTTCAGGCGCAGGAAACCTGGCCATCTCTGGTGCGGGCACCACTGTGATTACGGGTCTGGCAAACACCTACACGGGTGCGACGATCCTCAGCGGTGCTGCAACGCTGAGATTGAGCGATCTCGCCACGCTCGGCACAAGCAG